>NZ_WBOL01000009.1 GCF_008973715.1 Nitrincola schmidtii | reverse complement strand
GCAAGCTACTTTCTACCGCTCGACTTGCATGTGTTAGGCCTGCCGCCAGCGTTCAATCTGAGCCATGATCAAACTCTTCAGTTTAAAAAACTGTCGATAACATCTCATCAGCCTAAGCCAACAAGCGCCATCTAATTCATGCTCAAGAACTTACATCTACATCTAAATGAATTCACATATAGGTTGCTTATTCTCGATTAAGCTTTAATGCCTAACCTGAACAAGCGCCCACACGCATTACCTGATTAATTTGTTAAAGAGCGGCTTGAGATCTCTGTGCAACCCGATGTGTTGGGCTGTTGTCTCAAGCGAGGTGCGTATAGTATAGATCAAAATCAGGAAGGTCAACGGGTTTTTGTAAAAATTTTACCTAAGGACTAAAACAGAACAGTTAGCTTTTTCAACGACCTTTGATGTTACCGATCCGATAAGGATATTTTCTACTTTTGAGTGGCTATGACTAGGCAGAATAATAAGATCAGGCTTTAATTCATCTGCATATTTGAGGATTTCTTTGTGTACGCTACCTTCAACTGCTTTGGTCGTGTAGTTTTCTAGAAAAGGCAGGGCTTCATTAATTAATTCAACTAAATCTTCCTCTAGTACGGCCAGTGCACTGAGAAGCTCCTCGCTGGGCATTAAGCTGCCCAGCAAAGGAACCGGTTTGCCTGGTAATATAGAAATAAAGTTCATATCCACAGACCTATCACCCAGATAGATCATTGCTTTGGTGATCTCTCTAAATGCCGCTTGTCGATCTTGGATATCGACCGGCAACAGGATTCTGAGCTGACTCATCTGTTGAATACTCACTCAATCTATTTTATCTAGCCTTATTTCTAACGCACCACCATTACTGAGATCTTACTATGCTTCACAACATGAGCCGAATTAGGTCCCAGAACATAGTCAGCGAGCTTTCGCTTATTGTGCGCAGCCATGACGATTAAATCTGCATTAATTTCTTTAGAGATATTGATGATGGTTTCCCATGGGGAGCCATCTGCAACAATCCTCTGAACTTTAATATCTTCGGTAATGTTTTCCTTTACAAACTTTTTCAACTCTTCTTTTAATGCGGAGTGTGCCTTAGCTGAAAAGTCTTTAGGGAAAAACGAGCCCACCATTGGCATGGAAAAATCAGGCAAAACTGTCAACACATGCAGGGAGGCGTTGTAGGTTTTGCACAGATTAAGTGCCACGGGCAAAGCTCTTTTCCAAGAGTTGGGCTCACTTAATACAACGGGCATTAGTATCTTATTATACATTTTTGACTCCTAAGCGGTTGCTGACTGCAAAGATTGCTCTTGCTTCTCGCGACGGCGCTTTTGCATCATGTAAATCAATCCAAAGAGCAAGAAACCAGGAATCCACATCCATTCTTTCGCCCAACGATCGACAGGTGCGCTAATTTCAATGATCTCTTGATCAAAGTCGAAGCCAATATCTGCAGCTAAACTTCCGAATGTCACCATATCAACAAATGCGCGATCACCATCAACAAAAAGCTCAAGCCCTAAGTTTTCCATTCTCTCCTCTCCAGTGTCTCCACCTGGAACAGGGATTAGGCGGAAAGTTGTCATGGGATCACCAAAATCATCTTCACCGGCTATTTGCACTCGCAAATAACTACCCGGATCAACTTTACCTAGTGCTTCACTGAATTGCGAAGGAGGTACAGACTGATATGGATCGTGGATTTTGTCCATCCAATATCCTGGACGGAATAGGGTAAATGCAATTAGCAGCAACAGGATAGTCTCATACCAGCGGTTACGCGTTAGCATATAACCTTGAGTTGCAGCGGCAAATATCAGCATGGCAATAGTAGCGACTATAAATATGACGATACCCTGCCCAAACGTCACATCAATCAATAGTAGATCTGTATTGAAAATGAACAGGAAGGGTAATGCCGCCGTTCGCAAACTATAATAGAACGCTTGGAAGCCGGTACGAAGAGGGTCACCTCCTGAGACCGCTGCCGCAGCAAAGGAAGCTAAACCTACCGGAGGCGTAACATCTGCCATAATGCCGAAATAAAATACAAACAAGTGAACTGCAATCAGCGGTACCAACAGTCCATTTTGCTGACCTAGCATTACCACAACGGGTGCCATTAACGCAGATACAACAATATAGTTTGCCGTGGTTGGAAGACCCATCCCTAACACCAAGCTGAGAAGAGCTGTTAGTAATAGGATTAACATCAAGTTACCCATTGCAAGCACTTCAACAACATCAGCTAGAACAAGACCTACACCGGTTTGTGATACCGCACCTACAACAATACCCGCAGTGGCTGTCGCAATACCGATACCAATCATGTTACGCGCACCTGCTACCAATCCATTCCATAGATCGTAAACGCCTTCTTTTAAGTCGTCAGCTGGCTTACTACGACCTCTAAAGTAAGCAATAATCGGGCGCTGGGTAAGCATAGTAAATATCATGAAGACCGTTGCCCAAAAAGCTGATAGGCCAGGTGACAAACGCTCAACCATCAAGCACCAAACCAGCACAACAACAGGCAGGATATAGTGTAAACCGACCATCACTGTTGGACGTGTTTGTGGCAATGTAATCACATCAGAGTTTGGATCGTCTAACTCCAGCTCCGGATAGTTGGAACCTATTTTTAATAGAGCGACATAGACCACAGCAAGAACAACCGCAACGAACCAAGGCGTAGCATCACCCAATATGGGCTTTATCCAACCAAGCCCATAATAAACAGCAAATGACAGCACCATCAGCAAGATAATACCGGTCATAAAACCGATTACTTTATTCAACAAAGGACGAACTGGGTTATTAGATGGCAAACCTTTCATGTTTGCCTTAAGTGCTTCAAGGTGAACAATGTAGATCAGGGCGATATAGGAAATCACTGCTGGTAGAAAAGCATGCTTGATGACTTCAACGTAAGAAATGCCTACATATTCCACCATCAAGAACGCCGCAGCGCCCATGACTGGGGGCATAATCTGTCCGTTAACCGATGAAGATACTTCTACCGCACCTGCTTTTTCAGCACTAAAACCAACCCGTTTCATCATTGGGATGGTAAAGGTACCGGTTGTTACCGTATTTGCGATAGATGAACCCGAAATAAGTCCCGTCATACCTGATGCGACAACGGCTGCTTTTGCTGGACCACCGCGCATATGTCCTAGCATCGAAAAGGCTACTTTGATGAAGTAGTTACCTGCGCCTGCTTTATCGAGCAACGCACCAAACAAAACAAAAAGAAATACAAAGCTAGTTGATACCCCTAACGCAATACCAAATACGCCTTGTGAAGTGAGCCACTGATGATTGATTAATCCGTTGACACTGACGCCGCGATGCGCCAGCAGACCCGGCATATGTGGACCTAATAAACTATAGGCGATGAAAATAGAAGCAATAATAACTAAGGGTGGACCTAACGCTCTACGCGCTGCCTCTAACAGCAAAATCAAACCTAGAACACCTATCACTACGTCTTGAGTAATTGGCGCTCCCGGTCTTTGCGCCAGTTGTGCATAAAAGAAATATAAATAGGATGCACAGATAGCTGCGCCCAAACCTATGATCCAATCCGGTATGGGAATTCTAGTTCTAGGTGAACTTTTAAATGCGGGGTAGGCCATGAAAGCCAAAACCAGAGCAAAGGTTAAGTGAATAGATCTAGCTTCAGCTGCATTGAACACACCAAACCCAAATACAAAGGGGAGTGGTGATGCAATCCAAAGTTGAAATAAAGACCATGCAGCCGCAATTGATACTAACAATTTTCCCTGAAAGCCAAACGGTGATCTAGCGCCGGTGTCAGCTGCGGCCACCATCTCATCGAGATCGACATTTGACGAAGCAGGTTTTTGTGTTTCTGTAGTCATCAGCTTAGCCTGTGATATTAAAACATTATTATAATTAGTATATCCCTGTCGGATTTTCGCGCACGCGCATCCTTAAACAAAAAAATGCGCGACGGCTAAGACGCGCATTTTTTAGGCTTGTTGACCGGGATTACTCCTGAATCCATCCGCGTTCCATGTAGTAACGCTTAGCACCTGGGTGCAATGGAGCGGTTAAACCATCAGAAATCATGCTTTCTTCAGTAAGGGTAGCAAAGGCTGGATGTAGACGCTTGAAGCGATCAAAGTTATCAAATACTGCTTTAACAGTATGATAAACAGTATCGTCATCAACACCCGCATGACTAACGAAAGTTGCAGCCACACCAAAAGTGTTAACATCTTCATCGTTGCCACGGTATAAGCCACCAGGTATGACAGAGTGAGTATAGTAAGAATAGGTTTCTACCAACTCATCAATTTCTGGACCAGTGACTGGAACTAGACGTGCATCAATCGTGGTAGTAGCTTCTTGAATAGAGCCATTTGGATGACCTACCACGTAGATCATCGCATCAATATTATTATCTGATAGCGCAGCTGCTTGCTCTGCAGCATCTAACTGAGAGGCTAGTGAGAAATCACTTACCGTCCAACCCATCGCGTTCATGACAACATCCATGGTATTGCGCTGACCAGAACCTGGGTTACCAATGTTGACACGCTTACCTTTTAGATCGGCGAATTCATTGATACCTGAATTTGCGCGCGCAACAACGGTTAACGGCTCACCGTGCATGGTAAAGAGTGAACGCATTTCACCCCAAGCGCCATCTTCTTCGAAGTTACCTACACCATTGAAAGCACGATAATGTACATCAGACTGGACAACGCCCATGTCTAACTCAGCACTTTTCATACCATTGACGTTGGCTACAGAACCACCAGTAGAAGGAGCGTTACAACGAACACCATGCTCATCACTATTACGGTTAACCATGCGGCATACTGACTGTCCTACCACAAAATAAACACCAGTCTGTCCACCAGTACCTATCGTGATAAATGTTTGGTCTGCAACTGCCTGAGTTGAAAATACAGACGCGCCTAAAACGATACCGGACACAGCTGCTGCTAGCGAGAGACGTTTCATATAACTTACCTCATCAAATTTATAGTTTTTGTACTTCTTTTGTACTTTTTATACAGATCAATTCAACAAACGCTCTCAGCGATTGCTTAACCAGCATTGATCTAAAAATTTTATCCCTTACAAGTTCAGAGATATAACTAAAGTCTAAAAATAGACTAGTAATCGGTATTTTTCAATATTTTATGTGAACCGACTCTGAATAACTCAGGTTTCCCTTCTGCAAAAACATCAACTTAAAACAACCTCTAGTCAGTCAATAGCGGTAAAGCGTATAGTCAACGTAGATCAGTACCTATCGATCATGGAGATTAAACCCATGTACACCCTTCCGTCACTAGAACCGATATGCTCCATCTCAACCGTCGCTGTTTTGACAAGCGGAGGAGATGCTCCTGGGATGAATGCAGCCATTCGTGGCGTTGTACGCTCTGCTTTAAGTCAGAATATCTCTGTGTTTGGAATTCAAAGAGGCTTTAGTGGCCTGTTACAGGATGATATGCATCTTCTCAACTCCTCATCAGTTTCAAATATTGTTCAGAGAGGAGGGACTTTTTTAAAAAGCGCTCGCTGTCCCGAGTTTCACGACTCAAACAATAGACATCGTGCAGCTAAGATCTTGTCACAGCGTGGAATTGAAGCCTTAATTGTTATAGGCGGGGATGGGTCTCTAACAGGAGCTCATCTTTTTGAAGAAGAAACAGGCATTCCGGTTATTGGCTTACCCGGTACCATAGATAACGATATTTTTGGTACCGAAGATACCATTGGTTTTGATACCGCCATGAATACTGCACTGGATGCCATTGATAGAATTAGAGATACCGCCGACTCACACGAAAGACATTTTTTGGTTGAGGTAATGGGACGTAACTCTGGATTTCTTGCAACCCATGTTGGAATTGCAGCAGGAGCGGAAATGATTTTGGTTCCTGAATATGCTATCAACATTGAAGAAGTTGCATTACAACTTGCCACCAGTAGAAGATCTGGCATGGGCTCCAGTGGAATTATAGTGGTAGCTGAAGGAAACAAACCCAATTTAACCCATGGCATCGCTCAACAACTTGAACAACATGGATTAACTCCACATATCTCTATTCTTGGTCACATCCAACGTGGCGGGCGCCCCAGCGGGCACGACAGAGTGCTGGCCTCGTGCTTGGGCTCAATATCAATCGACTATTTATTGGCTGGTTATAGCGATATCATGGTAGGCGTCAGTGACGGCTCAGTTGTTGATGTCCCCCTTGATGACTTAATTCGCTATCGCAAGGGACTCGACCCAGAGTTGCTAAAAATCGCGCTGCAACTACATAAATGATTACCGTTTAAAAAATAACAGTTTAACCTCGATGATCAGACACAAAAGGGTTACTTCGACGCTCTTCCCCAAAGGTTGACATAGGCCCATGCCCAGGAATAAAACTGACGCTGTCACCTAAGGGGAAGAGTTTGTTGCGAATTGAGTTAATCAAATCGGCGTGATTACCCTTTGGAAAATCAGTGCGCCCAATAGATCCGTTAAAAAGCACATCACCGACTTGTGCAAGTTCAGAATCAGCATGATAAAACACCACATGACCGGGTGTATGCCCTGGGCAATGCAGCACATCCAGTACTTCATTACCCACCTTAACCTGATCGCCTTCTTGCAACCACACTGACGGTTTAAAGCTTTTAACGCCTGGAAAACCAAACATACTACTTTGTTGAACTAAGCCATCTATCCAGAATTGATCATCAATATGAGGACCAATGATTGGCAACTCCAACGTTTCGGCCAACTCTGCGGTTCCTCCAACGTGATCTATGTGACCATGCGTTAACAAGATTTGTGTCAACGTGATACCTTCTTGCTCAATCACTGACATGATTTTATGCAAATCACCGCCCGGATCAATCACTGCTGCTTCCAGTGTTTCACTACACCAGATGAGCGTTGCATTTTGCTGGAAAGGAGTGACTGGAATTACTCGATACTTAAGCACAGAAGACTCACTGTTAAATTTATTGATACAGCAGAATTATTACCGATTACTATCAGAATTAAAATCCCAGCTCTGTAGATCTATTTTCAATCATAGATTCTAAAGCAATCACGCCCTGCTGTTTTCGCTTGATAGAGGGCTTGATCTGCATGATTAATTAGTAACTCTTTAGTATTTGATGTTGTATTTCGATAACAAGAGATACCGATACTAATCGTAAAATGAAGATTTGGATTGAATGGAAATGCCGCCTTACGGCATTCGTCTAACAGTTTTTCAGCGATTTCAATAGCATCGGAAAGGCTTGCCTCGGGCAATACGAGCACAAACTCTTCACCGCCATAACGCGCAGCCAACTCGCCAGGTCGCTGAGAAAATTGCATGAGAATACTGGCAAGTAATTTTAATCCCTCATCACCCACTTGATGACCAAACTGATCGTTAATATTTTTAAAATGATCGATATCAATCATCATAAGGGCCAAGGGATGCTGATAACGCTGTGATCGTCGTACTTCCAAGTCTAAGGCCTGATCAAGTGATCGACGGTTTGCTAAACCGGTTAAACCATCAATTTGAGATAAACGCTCTAACTCAGTATTGGCAAGCTGTAATCGATGCATTAGACCAGAGTATTCTTCTATAGCATGACGAATCACATCTAGCTCACGAAAATACATAGGGCGCAAACGAACCGTTTTATCACCTTGCTTTTCAATCGAGCGCAACCCCTCAACT
Organism: Nitrincola schmidtii; assembly: GCF_008973715.1. Classification (GTDB taxonomy): domain Bacteria; phylum Pseudomonadota; class Gammaproteobacteria; order Pseudomonadales; family Balneatricaceae; genus Nitrincola; species Nitrincola schmidtii. The sequence continues at coordinate 143,769 of NZ_WBOL01000009.1, read as the reverse complement.
AACTCTTGCACTGGACGCAGAATCAATCGCTGAAATGCATACAAGATCATTACTGAAAAAATCACTAAAATACCAATCAGCATAGAGAAGTAATCTCTCACTTTCTCAGCATCATTTCCTACTTCATTACTAATTTGATGCGTTCTTAGTGCTGCATCTGTGTTCAAGTAGTTAGATAATCCAGCGATACGCTGATTGGCGTCGTCCACCAGATTATTTAACTGCTCATTAAGATCAATAATGAAACGAATACGATACAACACTTCACTAAAGCTCTCATCCGGAAGCTGAGTCTCAAGTATTGTCATTGGCAACTGAATAAATCGTTCTTGTATGCTCATTAGCGAAACAGCAGAAAAGAAACCCTTGGCATAATCAATATCTTTATCTGAAGCATCTAAAATATTAATTATTTCATTATGCAATTGCCTTTGAGTGTGACGAATGTACAGCAACTCACGAATATCAAACATAATATTGTTTGCTTCTGTCACTAAGTAATCATCGTCATCCAACATAAAACTATGTACTAAGATTTGAAGTAACAGCCTTAAACGGCGTTCTTCTGAAGCATCCTGTACACGATAGGCTGCATCAAGGTAGGTATGAATTTTCTCAACCTTTAACGCACCTTGCTGAGATCGGACCAATTCCGGCAGGTATCGATCTGCCGTCATGCGAGAGTTTGTAGAGATGTCCCTGAGTAAACTTGAAGTAAGTAGTAGCGCAATCGTGAACACGATCAAAATACCCACAACAGCAATAACGAGTGTTATCGACATTTTCAACTGTGAGCGTTTTAGAGTACCCATCATTTAATAGATACTGAAAGGAACGTAGCGACGATTAATTTGATCATATATACCGCTAAGCCGTATATCGATGATCGCATTATTTATCGCCTTGACCAACTCAATATCGCCTAGAGTAACAGCGATATGAGCTTCACTTTTCAGTATAGGGTCGATTAGGGGCTCTGAAATAAAGTCAAAGTGAGCGCCTTCTGTAGATCGAAGAAAATCCAAACTGTTAATACTGTCGGTTAAGACAAGATCAACTTCACCGGCAACAAGCAAATCGAAAGACTCAATGAGATTATCTGTTAATAGAATGGTAGATGAGCTGTAGCGCTCCATCAAGAAATCAGCCTGAATAGAATCTCTTCCTGCAGAGAGTATTCGCCCCACTAAAGCATCAGGGGAAACAGCTATAAAACGACGGGAGTCACCCACAAAAGAGGTCTGACTGCGATAATAATAGTCTGTAAAAAGAGCGCGTTTTTTACGCTCAGTCGTTTCGGCCATGCTGGCAACGATCATTTGAAAATCACCCGCCTCTAATCGATCTAACAGATCAACCCAAGGAACGGCTATGACTTCACATTCACGTTGCATTGCCTCACACAACGCATGGGCGATATCAACATCAAAACCACTTAGGTTTCCAGCTTCATCAAAATAACTGAAGGGAGGGTAATCCCCTTCAGTGGCCACAATTAAGGGAGTTGCATTAAGCTTAACTGCCGCCATTAGAAACAACATGACAGCTAACGTTTTAATTAGGTTAAACATTATTCTGCCTCCCATACACTGGTGGCGGAGTTAAAGTCCTACTCTTATCTCAAAGCCTTACTTCAATTCCCCGTGCCTGCATATATCGCTTAGCTTCAGGTATGGTGTATTCATTAAAATGAAAGATGGACGCGGCTAACACGGCATCAGCTTTACCCTGTAAAACTCCATCGACTAGGTGGTCAAGATTACCCACACCACCAGAAGCGATTACGGGCACTTTCACAGCTTCACTGATTGCACGAGTGACACCCAAATCAAACCCTGACTTCATGCCATCTTGATCCATAGAAGTGAGAAGAATCTCGCCTGCGCCAAGCTCAACCATTTTTTTCGCCCACTCCACTGCATCAAAGCCAGTGGGTTTACGACCGCCATGGGTAAAGATTTCCCAACGATCAGTTTCTCCCGGTAAGGATACTTTTTTAGCATCAATAGCAACGACAATACACTGTGATCCAAAGCGCTCTGCCGCCTGTTGAACAAATTCAGGATTAAACACAGCTGCTGTGTTAATGGACACTTTATCAGCGCCCGCGTTAAGCATTCTGCGAATATCCTCACAGGTACGAATACCGCCACCGACTGTCAATGGAATAAATACCTCTGACGCCATTCGCTCAACCGTGTGAACGGTTGTTTCACGTCCTTCATGGCTGGCGGTAATATCCAAGAAAGTAATCTCGTCCGCACCCTGTTGCTCGTAGCGTTGAGCAATTTCTACCGGATCACCAGCATCACGAATATCAAGAAATTTAACTCCCTTAACAACGCGACCATTTTCAACGTCCAAACAAGGAATAATACGCTTAGCTAAACCCATGACTTACCCTCAAGACTTACAAAGCTGATCACTAAGCGCCTGAGCTTCAGCGACATCAAGTGTTCCCTCATAAATAGCTCTGCCAGTAATAGCTCCTAGAATTCCTTTATCGGCTACCGCCGCTAAACGTCTAATATCTTCTATATCGGTGACACCACCTGAAGCTATGACCGGTATACCTGCGTCTTGAGCAAGTGCAACTGTCGCCTCTACATTAACACCTTGCATCATGCCATCGCGACTGATATCAGTATAGACGATAGATGAAACACCATCGTTACGGAAACGTATGGCTAAATCAGTGGCTTTGACACTGGATACTTCAGCCCAACCATCCGTTGCTACAAATCCATCTTGAGCATCTAAACCAACAATAATATGACCGGGGAAACGCTGACACATCTCAGTGACAAACTGCGGTTCTTTAACTGCCTTGGTGCCGATAATGACATAATCCACACCTGCTGCTAGGTAGGCTTCGATAATTTCAGCAGAACGAATACCGCCACCGATCTGAATAGGAAGATCAGGGAAGGCTTTGGCAATTTCTTTTACGATCTCTCCATTAACCGGCTCACCAGCAAAGGCACCGTTTAGATCAACAAGATGCAATCGACGGCATCCCGCTTCAACCCACTTTGCAGCCATGTCGACAGGGTTATCAGAGAAGACGGTTGAATCATCCATTCTACCTTGGCGAAGACGCACACATTTTCCATCTTTAAGGTCAATCGCAGGGATAATTAGCATATCAATTTCCAGTTAATCTAATCGTTGGTAACTAAGGGTTTTAGCTAAGAATTTTAACTACAGAAAGCTTTACAGCGAGCCATCCCAGTTAAGAAAATTTTGTAACAGTTGCAGACCCGCTTGCTGACTTTTTTCAGGATGAAACTGCACAGCAAAAACATTTTTATGCGCCAGTGCAACATCGAAAGGAAGACCATAATCACAGGTTCCAGCGACCAAACTTTGCTCTGCAAGCTTTACGTAGTAGCTATGAACAAAATAGAAACGACTCAGGTCATCAATACCTTGCCATAAAGGATGATCAATGGCTTGTTTTACCTGATTCCAACCCATGTGCGGTACTTTCAGGTCTTGCCCTGATGGATCTTTTAAATCATTGCCGAAAAACTTAACCTTTCCAGAAAACTCTGACAAACAATCAACACCGCCATTTTCTTCAGAAAAGTCCATAAGCGCTTGAAAACCGACACAAATGCCCAAGAAAGGCTTGCCTGATGCAATCGCCTCAGCCACTTCCACATCGACCCCCAAGCGACGAATTTCAGCCATACAGTCTCGAATAGCACCTACGCCAGGGAGAAGAACACGGTCTGCATTGCGTACTTGTTGAGGGTCCGCGGTAACAAGCACTTCCACACCAGGTTGAACATGTTCTAGTGCTTTTGCCACCGAGTGTAAATTGCCCATGCCATAGTCAATAACCGCGATGCTGCTCATCTTTATAAGCATCCCTTAGTTGATGGCATGATTCCTTTGGCACGAGGATCTTCTTCTAGCGCCATTCGCAGTGCACGGCCAAAGGCTTTAAAGACGGTTTCCGCTTGATGATGGCTGTTTTTACCACGAAGGTTATCGATGTGTAATGTCACTTTGGCGTGATTAACAAAGCCGTGGAAAAACTCGCTAAATAAATCAACATCAAAGCTACCGATTCTTCCTCGCGTAAAGTCAACGTGCATTTCTAAACCTGGACGACCAGAGAAATCTATCACCACGCGAGATAGTGCTTCATCTAAAGGTACATACGCGTGTCCATATCGGCGAATACCGGTTTTATCACCTACCGCTTCAGCAAAAGCCTGTCCCAGCGTGATACCAATATCTTCAACCGTATGATGATCATCGATGTGAAGATCGCCAACCGCATGTACTTCAATATCGATTAAACCATGGCGGGCTATCTGTTCCATCATATGATCTAGGAAGGGTACGCCAGTATCAGATTCAAATTGGCCTTTACCATCAAGATTAATGGCAACAGTGATTTGAGTTTCCAGAGTATTTCTAGTAACTCTGGCAGTACGTTGCGTCATGATTTTCTCCGCAAACAATTCAGTAAATACTGCTATTATACGGTATAGATGTCGACAACGGCAGGGCAGACGCTACTCAATCGATTGAAATTAACTGCAAAGCCCATTTCTATTTTCAATTTGACTCATAAGAGAGACGCTGATGAAAAGCCTCGTCAAAATCACAGCCGCAGTATTGGGACTGTTAATTTTACTAATTGCAGTAGGTGTTTTTTACATTACCTCTGTAATGGATCCTAATGATTACAAGCCTCGAATAGAACAACTTGCTTTAGAGCAAGCTGGCGTCGTGTTAAATATCGAGGGTGATATTAGCTGGTCTTTATACCCTTGGCTAGGCATGGAAACAGGTAGCATTCGGATTGCCTATCACGACAAACCGGAACTTGCTCGGCTAGAATCAGCTCAAGTATCACTCCAACTGATGCCACTGTTTTCTGGTCGAGTTGAAATGAGTGATGTCATACTTGACGGCTTAGCTATTAGTTTAATTAAAGATTCTGAAGGTAATGTTAACTGGCAAAGCCATGAAAAGCTTTCCGCAGAGGTAGCTCAAGATATTTCCGCTTCAAATGACACCGCAAGAGGAACGCCAATCGACACTTCATCGAAACAGGCAAGTTTTCCAGACCTAGATATTGCATCGATCAATGTTCGTAATGCACGACTTGAGTATACAGACCTTAGTGACAATAGCCGCCTAGAGCTTAGCGATATTGAGTTAACAACAGGGCGAGTAGCATTAGGTACAATGCTACCCATTGATTTAACCTTCAATTTTCGTCAATTCGAAGGGGCTGAGACAATCATCGAAGTCCGTAACCAGTTAACAACCAAACTAAATCTTTCTAATGATTTTCAACAACTTTCGCTGGCTGACTTACAAATCAAGTCATTAATCAGTGGCAGCCAAGTTCCAGCGAACTTGCCTGAATTAACTGCAACCACACAACTTACCGTGGATTTATCAAATCAGCAGGTCACCTCAGATGCTCTGCAACTCTCGTTTGGTTCACTTAAGGCAGCAGGAGCAATTCAGGTTGACGATTTCACTGCTTTTAACATCGATGGTGCTGTGAATGTTGCAGCATTTAACTTAAAAGCCTTAATGAGCCAACTGGAGCAGCCCTTACCTAGATTTCAGGACGACAGTGTTTTAACTTCCGTTGCATTCAATACAGAGATTAAAGGCAACCTTGAAAATATTTTACTTAATCAACTATCTATTACGCTTGACGATACACATCTGATAGGTAACGCAGGTTTCAACTCAAGTTCAGGGCATATTACGCTAGCTCTCAAGGGCAATCGCCTTAACGCTGATCGATATATGCCTGTAGATACCTCTGACTCAAGCTCAGGCTCAAATTCTAGTTCTAATACTTCCTCGTCTTCTAGCAATACCACAACATCGGAATGGCCTCGCGATGAGATAATACCGCTAGAAACACTTCGTAGCCTAAACCTATCTCTTACATTAGATATGGAAGGTATTACGATTGCTAAACGAAACTTAGGACAACCCGGCATCACTCTGGTTGCAAAAGACGGTCTGCTCAACATAGAACGCTTAACAACTCAGATTTATTCAGGCAGTGTCAGTGCCTCTGGTAACCTTGATTCTCGAAGCGACACGGCTAAGACTCAACTCAAAGCACAATTAAACAGCATTCAAATTGGGCAATTATTAGAAGAAATGGCCGAAACTGACGTTTTTAGTGGTCAATTCAGTGCTAATGCGGATATTTCCACTTCAGGCCAGTCCATTCATTCAATGATCAATACCCTTAACGGGCAAGCCAGTATTCAGATGAAGGAAGGTGTACTTCAAGGTATTAATATGGCACAAACCCTGTGCCAAGGTATTCAAACAGTCACAGCTTTGGGAATTAACCCTCAACAGGTGGATAGATCAACGCCATTTGCAGATCTCTCTGGCAACTTCAGAATTCGTAACGGTGTTGTCGAGAATAATGACCTCACCGCGATGCTGGATGCCATGAGGCTTCGCGCACAAGGACAGGTGAATCTACCCACGCAATCGATAGATTATCGCCTTGGATTTACCATTACCGATAACCTATTTCAGCAAACCTGCTCTGTGAATAATCGCTTAGAAGGGCTTGAGTTGCCGATTAACTGTAAAGGTCAATTCGACACGCCACCTGCTCAGATGTGTCGTCCAGATACGAGCGTATTTACTCAATTGCTTCGTCGTGAAGTTCAACGTGAAGTACAACGCCAAGTTGAAGAGCGTATTGGTGGCAGTGTCGAGGATCAGATTCGTGAGCGTATTGGCGGAGAAGAGGGTGCTCGCAGCTTGATCAGAGGATTGCTGCGTTAATGACCTCTATGAATCCAGTCTTAGTTAAACCGATACATTCTGCCTTGCTGAGTTGGTATGATCAGCACGGCAGGCATGATCTACCCTGGCAAGTTGATAAGTCTCCTTATCCCGTGTGGATATCTGAGATCATGCTACAACAAACTCAGGTAACCACCGTTATTCCTTATTACCAGCGGTTTATCAGTACATTCCCCTGTGTTGAATCGCTTGCAGCGGCACCTATTGATGAAGTCCTTCACCTATGGACTGGCTTAGGTTACTACGCAAGAGCTCGTAATCTGCATAAAGCCGCTCAACAGGTTGTTGAGGTGTACCAAGGTATTTTTCCTGAAACCTTAGAAGCGCTTCAAACCTTACCTGGCATTGGACGCTCCACAGCGGCTGCCATTTTATCTATTTGTCATCAACAACCGACGGCTATCTTAGACGGTAACGTTAAACGTGTACTGGCCAGATATCATGCCATCGAAACGTGGACTGGTGAAACGGCAACGCAAAAACAACTCTGGGAATTAGCTGAATATCACACGCCTGAAAAGCGAGCAGGGGATTACACTCAAGCCATTATGGATCTCGGCGCTACGATATGTCGGCGCAGTAAGCCATCCTGTCTGTTATGCCCTCTAGAGGAAAGTTGCCAAGCGTTAGCAAAAGGGTTGACCGATAAAATACCCTCACCTAAGCCGAAAAAAACAGCTCCTTTAAAATCGGTCACACTGACGATTCTGTGCAATTCAGCAGGGGAGGTGTATTTACAAAAAAGACCCCCTAGCGGAATTTGGGGTGGGCTTTGGAGCCTACCTGAACAACAAAGCTTAAATCAGGAGGGGATATTGCTCCCTGAACAACCCAACCTAGTGATGCCTAGCTTCATTCATACGTTTAGCCATTTTCGATTGCAGATTACCCCTGAGGTCTACTTCCTTGATGACTTGCAGCAGCATGAGTTTCAAGATAGCTCTGGAATCATGGAAGCAACTGACGCAGTCTGGTATAACATTGCCCAACCCAAACAAGCTTTAGGTCTAGCGGCACCGATAAAGAAACTGTTAGATCAATTCGCCAATAAAGACATAAATCAGGAGACTCCATGACCCGTACCGTATTCTGTCAGAAGTACCAAGAAACGCTAGAAGGGCTTGATAAACCTCCTTATCCAGGTCCTCTAGGTCAAAAAATTTTTGACACCGTATCCAAAAAAGCCTGGCAAGAATGGACGGACCATCAAACCATGCTCATTAATGAAAAACATCTGAATATGATGGACCCTGCTAGCCGTAAATTTTTGCAGGAGCAGATGCAAAAGTTTTTATCGAATGAATCGTTCGAACAAGCTGAAGGCTACGTTCCACCTTCAGAGAAGTAAACAATAATCAAACTCTACACCATAAAAACAAAAAACCCCGAACGTCATCTTGATGTTCGGGGTTTTTAAGCCTTCAACTTCTATTCACCATCAGGCAAAGGTTTTCGCCTTTTTTCTTCTGCACGCCGCATCATGTACCAAGCGATAAAGGCCACTAGAGAGACTGCTAAGATAATCAGTGTCGCAAGGGCGTTGATCTTGGGTGATACCCCTAAGCGAACCGAAGAAAACACCACCATAGGCAGGGTCGATGCTCCCGGTCCCGAGACGAAGCTGGCAATAACGAGATCATCAAGTGACAAGGTAAACGCCAACAACCAACCAGCAATCAATGCTGGGGTAATCACAGGAATGGTGATTAAGAAGAAGGTTTTAAAAGGCGTTGCCCCTAAGTCCAACGCCGCTTCTTCAATCGACATATCTAACTCTCGTAGCCTCGATGAAACCACTACAGCTACGTAAGCACTACAGAAGGTAGTATGAGCTATCCAGATGGTGACCATACCGCGATCCGCTGGCCAGCCAATAATTTGCGCCATATGTACAAATAGCAACAGCAAGGACAAACCGGTGATCACTTCAGGCATAACCAGTGGTGCTGTAATCATGCTAGAGAGCATGGTACGCCCACGGAAACGACTGAAACGAGTCATCACAAAGGCCGCCAGTGTTCCAATGCACACTGCCATGGTTGCTGAGTAAAATGCGATACGCAAACTCATCCAAACCGCAGAAAGAAGCTGTTGATCTCTAAGAAGCTCTAAATACCAGCGTGTCGAAAATCCCGCCCACACGGTCACCAATCTTGATGAGTTGAACGAGTAAATGATTAGGATAACCATCGGGATGTAGAGAAATAACAACCCAATTACTAGCATCACCGTGGAAAAGCTAACATTGCGTAATCTAGCCATTCTTTTCCAACTCCTTTGCCTGAGCACGATGGAAGAAAATGATTGGTATGATCAACAATCCCAGCATCACTACTGCCAATGCCGAAGCAACCGGCCAATCACGATTATTGAAGAACTCCTCCCAAAGAACTTTACCGATCATCAAGGTATTTGGGCCACCCAGCAGTTCGGGTATAACGAACTCACCCACGGCTGGAATAAATACCAACATTGAACCTGCGATTATCCCACCTTTAGACAGCGGCAACGTAATGCGCCAAAAAGTATTAATTTTTCGAGATCCTAGATCGGATGCCGCCTCAATCAAACTCATATCCATTTTGGTTAAGTTGGCGTATAGAGGCAGAATCATAAAGGGTAGATAGGCATAAACAATACCAATGATAACGGCAATATTGGTATTCATAATGCGCAAAGGTTCTTTGATTACCCCTAACCAAAGTAAAAAGTTATTCAATAATCCTTGGTTACTCAAAATCCCCATCCAGGCATAAACACGGATAAGGAAAGAGGTCCATGACGGCAACATGATCAATAACAACAACACTAATTGCAGTTGCAACGGCGCTCGCGCCATTGCGTAAGCCATCGGATAGCCTATCAAAAGGCAGAGTATAGTAGCCATCGTTGCGATCTTGATAGAGCCCCAATAGGCTTCTACATACAAGCTATCTGAGGCCAAAAACAAGTAGTTACCTAGATTCAACACTAAGGTGATGGTGTCATTAATATAGGTAAACACTGGTTGATAGGGAGGTATCGCAATAACAGCATTAGAAAAACTAATCTTTAAAACCAATGCAAATGGCATCAAGAAAAACAGTAGTAACCAAATAAATGGAATACTAAATACTATCATTCGACCACTTGGAATTAGTCGTCGTAGCCTTTCTACTATTTTTTGTTGGCTAATCATAATTTAGTCCCACAGAACCACTGGGGCGTAATCATCCCAGCTGATGTAAACAGGATCATCCCATGTTGGTCGATCACCCCGTCTTTCTGTATTTGCGATGCTAGCCTGCACAATACGACCAGAACTTAGCTTAACGTAGTAAACAGAGGTTCCTCCTAAATAAGCAATATCATGCACTTTACCAGAAGACCAGTTAACATCTGAATCAGGCTTATCACGGGTCATTAAGGTCTTTTCAGGACGAAGAGCAACCATGGCTGATTCGCTTTCTGCACGGGTACTTACCCCATGACCGATGTACACAGGCGCATCAAGTTCAGGTGAATGCAGTGTTAAGCTATCCGCTTCATCTTCTTGAATTTGGCATTCAAAGATATTAACCGAACCAATAAACTCAGCAATCATGCGGCTGTTAGGGCTCTCGTATATATCAATAGGTGAACCTATTTGAGCAATCCAACCCTCAGACATGATGGCAATACGACTGGCCATCGTCATGGCTTCTTCTTGATCATGCGTTACAAGAACGCAGGTCACTCCTACTTTTTCAAGAATATCGACGACTTCGAGTTGCATTTCAGTTCGTAACTTTTTATCCAACGCCCCCATAGGCTCATCGAGTAAAAGTAGTTTTGGCCTTTTTGCTAAAGAGCGTGCTAGAGCGACACGTTGACGCTGACCGCCCGAGAGTTGCATTGGGCGTCGTTTAGCGTACTTTTCCATCTTCACCAAACGGAGCATTTCAGCAACACGCTGTTGAATTTCTGCTTTGGGGATTTTGTCTTGCTTGAGTCCAAAGGCAATATTTTGTTCCACGGTCATATGAGGAAATAGCGCATAGGACTGAAACATCATATTGATAGGTCGCTCGTAGGGCGGCATATCAGTGATATCTTTGCCATCGAGAAGGATTTTTCCTTCACTAGGCTTCTCAAAGCCAGCCAACATTCTAAGCAAAGTTGATTTACCTGAACCAGAGCCACCCAGTAAAGCAAAGATCTCACCACGATGAATATCAACACTGACATTATCAACGGCTAATACATCATCAAAGAGTTTGCTGACACCTTCTATACGTAATAGTACTTCTTTGGATTTTGCTACTTGCTGTATAGGTTCAGTTTTTAAAGCTTCAGAGACACCCGGCATCCGCCAAACCTCCTGTGGTGACAGAATTGAAAAGACCGCCAGAGGTCTGGCGGTCCTGCATAGCTGTTAACGACCCGATTTCACTCGGTTCCAAGTACGTGTAATGATACGTTGTGTATCAAGAGGACGTTCTTTGGCTAAGTATAGGTTTTCTTTAACTTCCGCTGTTGGATAGATAGATTCGTCGCTTAGGATATCTGGATCAACGAATTCATCTGCTGCAGAGTTAGGGTTTGCGTACCAAACGTAATTGGTAATGTCGGCAATAATTTCAGGACGCAATAAGAAGTTAATAAGCGTATGTGCATTCTCAACGTTTGGCGCGCCTTCTGGAATCGCTAACATATCAAACCAGAGTGCAGCACCTTCTTTCGGGATAGTGTACATGATGACATTACCATTACCCGCTTCTTCTGCACGCTCAGCTGCTTGCAAAATATCGCCTGAATAGCCTGCCGCTACACAGATATCGCCATTGGCTAAGTCAGAGATATAACGAGAAGAGTGGAAATAAGTCACATGTGGCTGAACCGAACTGATCACTGCGGCGGCAGCAGCAAAATCGTCGGCTTCGTTGCTATTTGGGTTTAGACCTAAATAAGCCATCGCAGCAGGCAACATTTCATCACCCGAGTCGAGCATACTGATACCACAGCCACCGGCTGCAAGCTTTGCTGTCACTTCAGGGTCAAACATCAGCGCCCAAGAATCTACAGGGGCATCGTCACCCAAAATTGCTAAAACGCGACCCTCGTTATAACCCATACCGTTGGTTCCCCAAAGGTAAGGTACAGAGTAGCGACTACCCGGATCTACATCCTCAAGAGTTTTCATTAGATCAGGGTTTAAATTACCAAGATTGGTTAGTTTACTGTGATCCAGCTCAACGAAAGCACCAGCGCTAATCTGCTTGGTTAAATAGTGGTTAGATGGCACCACTAGATCATAACCAGAGCGCCCGGAAAGCAATGCAGCTTCAAGCACTTCATTACTATCGAACACATCGTAAATAACTCGAATACCGGTTTCAGCGGTAAACTTATCAAACGTATCTTCAGCTATGTAATCTGACCAGTTATACATTCTGACTTCGTTAGCATTGGCTACAGAAGCTGAAAATGCTAAAGCGACAGATGCGGCTAGCAATGTTTTTTTGTATTTGACCGTCATTGTTACACCTCTTTTGATTCAAAAAATAAGGCTGAAAAAGGCGACGCATTTTCAACACTTCTCAACATAAATAACATAGTCCGAATGAAAAAAAACTTAAAATTTTTGCTTTTTTATATCTCAATCAGACAGACAACAGCAGAAATTCTCGCTCCCAAGAACTAATAACCTGCTTAAAGTTTTCATGCTCAACACGTTTTACTGCAATGTACCCTTTGACAAATTCAGGACTCAAATATTCACGAATGACTTTTGAATGTTCCATGCGCTCCAATGCCGCTTCAAGTGTTAAAGGCAGACGCAGATTTCTTCGCTCGTAGGCGCGCCCTTGAACCGGTGCTGATGGATTAATTTTCTTCATCATGCCAAGGTAGCCACACAGCAAACTTCCTGCAATCGCAAGGTAGACGTTGGCATCAGCACCAGGCAATCGGTTTTCTACTCGTCGATTTTGTGGATCCGAATCAGGAACTCTTAGACCACAAGTTCTATTTTCTAGACCCCATTCAACGTTCACTGGAGCAGAGGTATCCGGCAAGAAGCGACGGAATGAGTTAACGTTGGGCGCCAACAACGGCAGAATTTCAGGAATATATTTCTGTAATCCACCGATATGATGCAAAAACAACTCACTCATTTTGCCATTTTCATCAGAGAAAATAGATTTACCGGTATTAATGTCGACAACACTTTGATGCATATGCATCGCACTGCCCGGTTCATTACTGACCGGCTTGGCCATAAAGGTGGCCGTTACATCATGTTTTAGTGCAGCTTCACGCATGGTACGCTTAAACACAAACACCTGATCAGCTAGGGCTAAAGGATCGCCGTGACGGAAGTTGATTTCCATCTGTGCAGTACCTTCTTCATGAATCAAGGTATCGATATCCAAACCTTGAATCTCGCACCAGTCATACATATCTTCGAATAAAGGATCAAACTCATTTGCCGCATCTATGGAGAAGGATTGACGACCCGTTTCTTGACGACCCGAACGACCAATGGGTGGTTGCAACGGTAAATCTGGATCTTCACAGCGTTTAGTCAGGTAAAACTCCATTTCTGGAGACACAATCGGTTGCCAGCCTTGCTCTTCATAAAGACGCAGTATTTTTTTAAGTAAATTTCGAGGCGACAGATGAATCGGCAAACCATTACGATCATAACAATCGTGAATAACCTGAGCTGTCGGTTCTAAAGCCCAAGGAATAATAAAAACCGCATCAGGATCTGGGTGGCAGATCATATCAATATCTGCTGGGTCTAACAGATCGTAGTATATTTCATCTTCGACGTAATCACCCGTGACCGTTTGCAGCAAAATACTTTCAGGTAGACGCATCCCTTTTTCTGCTATAAATTTCTTCGTGGGGGTAATCTTTCCACGCGCAATACCATTGATATCACTGACTACGCATTCGATCTCAGTGATCTGATTCTCTTTCATCCAATTTTCTAGATTTTTCATAACTATTCAGCCGTACTTATTATGCAGTTTGTTGATTGGCTAAGCGCTGTTGCTGACGTTGACGACATGCATCACCGAAGGCTTTCAGAATTGCCCGATAGAAAGGGAACTCACCAACACCCTCACCCGGGTGCCATTGCCACTCTGGATGCCATTGCACCGCTAACGCAAATTGACGAGCATGTTTAACTGAGAAGGCTTCTATTAAACCATCATCTGCACGCGCTTCCACCTCAAGCCCTGGCGCAAGGTCTTTGATACCTTGTCCATGTAATGAATTAACCATGACCTCAGTAGAAGTAGACCAGATATTGGCTAAAACACCCCCTTGTTGAATAGTTATTGAATGTGTCAGTGCATTGTACTGTTCCGTGATTGAGGTAGTTTTGTCTTCACGATGATCATGATAGCCATCTACTTCGTGTACTTTTTGGTGCAATGTTCCACCCAATGCCACGTTCATTTCTTGAAAACCGCGGCAAATACCTAAGATTGGTACACCTGCAGCCACGGCTGCTCTCACTAATGGCAAAGTGGTCGCATCACGGCTGGGATCATGCTCCGAGCCAAGATCACTGGGCTCACCTTGGTAATGGTGAGGTTCAATATTTGATGGTGAACCCGTCAGTAACAATCCATCAAGCTGAGATACTAACTGATCGATTGGAATCTGATCACCTAGCGCTGGAATAACCAGAGGTAGGCCACCCGCTCCTTCTGCGACAGAGCGAACATACTTTTCACCCACAATAAAAAATGGATGCTTTTCCGGTAAACGTTGACTACAAGCATTCACACCGATCAGAGGAAGAGAAAGGGAATGCTTTGGTTGAACGGCTGTCATAAATTTCCTGTTTGAGACAATGGAAAGTAAAATTCATTACACTAACGTATAAACTTGTAGCGCGACTCAGAGCGCTTATCAAGTGGCTACCACAAGATTAGCTAAATTTTTTTTCAAATGTAAACAATTCACATTAATGCTACCCTTTATGCCTGAGAATGATATTGACAAGGTTTGATTTATAGAATTTACTCCTTAATGGATTCTTAATGCCACAAACTTATGGTTTACGACATAAGAGTCCACTCCTACTGCTGACATAACAAGATTCAATGTCATCATATAACTAGAATAGACAAACAAAGGTTTCCCTTATGGGCTCGGGTATTAAACACGCCAAGCGTTTCTTGCAGGATCATCCAGAACTGCAATTTGTTGATCTTTTAATTGCCGATATGAATGGCATCGTACGAGGCAAGCGAGTCGACCCTGGATCGCTTCTAAAGGTTTTCGAAAAAGGTGTTGCACTTCCCGCCTCGATATTTGCTCTGAACATCCAAGGTACAACCGTTGAAGAAACTGGCTTGGGGCTTGAAATAGGCGAGGCTGATAGAGTTTGCCTTCCTATCCCCGGCACCCTAAATATGGAACCTTGGCAAAAGCGACCCACGGCACAGCTATTAATGAGCATGTACGAACTGGATCGTGAGACACCTTTTTTTGCTGATCCACGCGTCGTTTTACAGAAAGTTGTCGACCGTTTTAGTGAGCTTGGCTTAAAACCTGTTACTGCTTTCGAGCTAGAATTTTATCTAATTGACCAAGAAAACCTCTCAGGAAGACCGCAACCACCTAAATCCCCTATCTCTGGCAAACGTCCCGCCAGTGTGCAGGTTTACTCCATTGA
Organism: Nitrincola schmidtii; assembly: GCF_008973715.1. GTDB lineage: Bacteria > Pseudomonadota > Gammaproteobacteria > Pseudomonadales > Balneatricaceae > Nitrincola > Nitrincola schmidtii. Next base: position 128,288 of record NZ_WBOL01000009.1, on the reverse strand, counting down.
TGATTTAGATGAATACGCAGAGTTCCTAGCAGATGTTTTAGATGCTGCACATGAGCAAGATATTCCTGCTGATGCCTTGGTTGCCGAGTCTGCTCCAGGTCAATTTGAAGTGAACTTACATCACGTCGACGATCCACTAAAATCCTGTGATCATGCAACCTTACTGAAGCGTCTGATCAAGAACATGGCCTATGACCATGAGATGGACACCACCTTCATGGCCAAGCCTTATCATGATCAATCAGGCAGCGGTATGCACTTACATATCAGCTTAATCGATGAGAATGGCAAGAATATATTTGCGGGAGATCCTGAAGAACCCAACGACATGCTGCGCTGGGCCGTTGGCGGACTCTTAGCCACCATGAATGACGCTATGGCATTGCTTTGTCCAAACATCAACTCCTATCGTCGCTTTAGCCCAGAATACTACGTACCGAGCGCGCCGACTTGGGGTGTAGATAACCGTACCACGGCATTACGCTTACCTGGCGGCGATCCTGAAGCTCTGCGTATTGAACATCGCATAGCCGGTGCTGACGCTAACCCCTACTTACTAATGGCTGCGGTATTATCTGGCATACATTTTGGTATTACTCACAAAATTGAACCACCTGATATGACTGTGGGCAATGCGCATGAGCAACATGAGACCTCACTGATCAATAACCTTCGTGATGCGTTAAGAGAACTGGAAGACTCGCCCGTGATGCTGGAATACTTAGGCTATAAATTCTTAAAGATCTTTGTGGCCTGTAAAGAGCACGAATTAACCGAGTTTGAACACACCATCTCAGACTTAGAATATCTCTGGTATCTACACACGGTTTAATGATCTAACAAGGCGACTTCTGTGATGAGCAGCGCAACAGAGCATACTTCCTCTTGGTACGCAGCGACTCGAAAGATAGAACGCACCTGGCCTCCGTTACAGGAGGCCTTGGAGGCTGATATCTGTATCGTTGGTGCAGGATTTACAGGCGTTAATAGTGCTATCGAACTCGCTCAACGAGGCTTTAAAGTTGCATTACTTGAAGCTAGAAGAGTCGGCTGGGGAGCCTCTGGACGAAATGGCGGTGAACTGATACGCGGTATCGGTCACGATTTGGATCAGTTTCATAATACCCTCGGTGAAGAGGGTGTTATGGCACTCAAAAAAATGGGCACCGAAGCACTCGAAATCGTTAAAGAGCGCATTCAAACTCATCAGATTGATTGTGATTTAGTGCTTGGCTATGCCGATTTAGGCACCAATGCTAAACATCGCAAAGCCTTAGATGAAGAGCTCGAATCCCTTCATGCGATCAATTATCCACACCCGCTTCGCATTTTAGAACCCTCGGAGCTTAAGCAACAGGTCGTAGACTCTGATTTTTATACCGGTGCCCTTGTCGACGAGGGCAGTGGACATCTTCACCCATTGAACCTCTTATTAGGTGAGGTGCAGGTTGCAGAGCAACTGGGGGTTAAAATCTTCGAACAGTCCGCCGTTATTGAACTGATCAAAGGTGACCGACCCTTGGTAAAAACAGCGCAAGGAAGCATTCACTGTGATCGTGTCATTCTGGCATGTAATGGCTATCTGAACCCTGATCTTGAGCCTTGGCTGGGTGGTAAAGTATTACCCGCTGGAAGCTATGTCGTAGCCACCGAACCACTGCCCGATGCTCTTTGCTCACAACTCATGCCGGGGCGAAAGGCAGTAGCAGATATGCGGACCACCTTGGACTATTACCGTATCAGCCAAGATAATCGTTTAATTTTTGGAGGTCTTTGCACCTACACTGGCAGAGACCCCAAAAATATTGCGGCAGCTCTTCTTCCTAACATTGAGAAAGTATTTCCTCAATTAGACAAGGTAAAAATAGACTATCAATGGGGAGGAATGCTGGGCATAGGCGCTAACCGTTTACCTCAGATAGGCCAGCTACCGGACTGTCCAGCGATTTACTTTGCTCAGGCTTATGCAGGGCACGGCGTCAACGCAACGCACCTGGCTGCCAAAGTATTGGCTGAAAAAATCAGTACTGAAAATGATCAGCGCTATGCCTTGTTTGCCAAAGTAAATCATATGACCTTTCCTGGCGGACGGCATCTAAGAGCGCCCTTGCTGGCTACAGGCATGCTGTGGCATCGTATTAAAGAACTGTTTTAACAGCTTTTTTAAGCCTAAAGCCGATAATTGCAGGTATTGCAGTGACCTCATCACCACGCTATTTACAAATCAAGCAGCACCTTTTAGATGCCATACATTCTGGGCACTATGCTGTACACCATAAAATTCCGGCTGAAGAGCAGTTAGCAAGAGATTTTAATGTTAGCCGCATGACAGCCAACAAAGCGATTCGTGATCTTGTGCAAGAAGGCTATTTAGTGCGTCAAGCCGGCTTAGGCACTTTTGTCACCGACCGTAAATCAGAGTCACCACTGGCGGAAATCAACAATATCGCCGAAGAAGTCCGCTCAAGAGGACACCAATACAGCAATACAGTGATTTTATGTGAAGAAGTGAGTGCAGATGATGAAATCGCACTTCGCCTAGGTGTTCGCGTCAATAGTCGTGTTTTCCACAGCGTTATTGTTCATCTCGAGAACCAACTTCCTATTCAATTGGAAAATCGCTACGTCAATCCACGCTGGGTGCCGGATTACTTAAGCTCTGACTTCTCGGTGCAAACACCCAACGAAATACTGGTTAACGCCTGCCCAATTACAGACTTAGAGCATGTCGTAGAAGCGGTTTTACCCGATAGACAATCAGCTCAATGGCTTAACATCTCTGAAAATCAGCCCTGTCTCAGCATGATTCGCCGTACTTGGTCGGGCGATCATCTGATCAGCTATGCAAGACTGCTTCATCCTGGGGATCGATACAAACTACGCTCGTCCTCAAATTCTAATAAAGATTAATGTATATACATTAATAAATTACCGCACAACGCAATATTTAAGCGCAGTTAGCCATTAGAACTCTTACCAAAATCACTTGACACCCATACCGAAATGATTAATTGTATATACAATAAATCATAAGAATCGTTACCAACGAGGGCCTCGACATGTCAGACGAAGAGATAAAGCGCACACTCTGGACTGAGATCACCCTATTTGATGGTCAGATGACGCATGACCAAAAAATGGCGCTACTGGTCGAGAATGACCGTATTGCGATGATCAGCCCTATGTCCGACCTTACCCCTGACGTTTCAGAGTCTGCTGACGAAGTTTATAGCGGCGGTGTCATCACTCCGGGTTTGATTGACTGCCATACCCACCTGATTTTTGGTGGTTCAAGAGCCGATGAATTTGAGCTACGCCTTGAAGGCGCCAGCTATGAAGAGATTGCACGTAACGGCGGCGGTATCTTAAGCACGGTGCGCGCCACACGTGCAGCATCAGAACAAGCACTATTTGAAGCAGCGCTACCGCGTATCCAGGCACTGATTAATGATGGCGTTACAACGGTTGAAATCAAGTCTGGCTATGGCTTAAATCGAGTCGACGAACTAAAAATGCTGCGTGTAGCTAGGCGGCTGGGGCAAGAACTTCCGATACAGGTTGTGACCACACTATTAGCGGCACATGCGTTGCCGCCAGAGTATGCGGATAATGCAGATGGCTATATCGAACTCATCTGTAACGACATTTTACCTGCGGCAGTGACTGAAAACCTTGTCGATGCGGTGGATGTCTTTTGTGAAGGCATCGGCTTTAGTGTCGCTCAATCAGAGCGGCTTTTTAGAGCAGCTCAAGCCTACGGTTTACTCGTTAAATCACATGCCGAGCAGCTGTCCAACCTAGGCGGTGCCGCACTGACAGCTAAGTATCAGGGCTTATCCGCAGACCATATAGAATGGTTAGACGAAGCAGCAGTGCGCGCAATGGCAGCTTCAGGAACCGTTGCAACGCTGTTACCGGGAGCCTTCTATACGCTTCGTGATACCCAAGTACCTCCGATTGAACTACTGCGGCAGTATCAAGTACCCATGGCACTCGCCACTGACGGTAACCCAGGGTCATCACCTATCTTTCAACTGACACTGATGCTCAATATGGCCTGCACACTGTTTCGTTTAACCCCAACAGAAGCGTTACAAGGTGTCACTTACCATGCAGCAAAAGCCCTTGGCTTAAAGCATCAAGAAGGCAGCGTCACGGTAGGACGTAAGGCTAACTTTTGCCTTTGGAATATTAACAATCCAGCAGAACTCGCCTATTCGATACAGCCAGGCAGGCTGAAACAGCGTGTTTTTCAAGGGGAGATCAATCGATGAGTCATATCACTGCTACCGACATGATGTCTTTATGGAAAGGGCGACAGGACCCTGAACCTAACAGCACACGCTGGCATCAGATGATCCAAGCTATCTCTCTGGATAAGCCAGCGGGTGTGGCATTGCTTGGTTTCGCTTGCGATGCAGGCGTACGTCGAAACCAAGGTCGTATTGGTGCTGCTGTGGGCCCTCATGCACTTCGACAACAGTTGATTAATCTTCCTTGGCTACAAAGCAATCCACTCTATGAATGCGGTGATATTGTGTGCGTAGAGGACGCCTTAGAACAGGCTCAAGTCGACTTTGCTGAAAATATTACCCATCTTCTTGATCAGGGACACTTTCCTATTGGCTTAGGAGGTGGTCATGAAATCGCCTTTGCTAGCTGGTCAGGATTGTCTAATCACATTAAAAAAAGTGAAGCTAAACCTCGTATTGGCATTATCAACTTTGATGCTCATTTTGACCTTCGCGATCCAAACTGTCAGCTAACCTCTTCAGGCACTCCCTTTGCTCAAATAGCCGAAGTATGTGCTCACCATCACTGGAAATTCGAATATGCGTGTCTTGGTGTCAGTCGTATGAGTAACACACCAGCGCTTTTTGAGCGCGCAGATAGGTTAAAGGTTTGGTATCAAGAAGACTTACAGATGACATCAAAGGACCTTCCTAATTTACAAGCGCAGCTTGAGCGATTTATGAATCAATGCGACCACCTATACCTAACCATTGATTTAGATGTTTTCCCGGCTGCACAGGCACCAGGCGTAAGCGCCCCGGCTGCCCGAGGGGTCAGTCTAGAAGTGATCGAACCCTTACTGATGCAGATTCGTGATAGCGGCAAACTACGCTTAATGGATCTAGCTGAACTTAACCCTGAATTTGATCAAGACGCGCATACAGCACGCCTAGCCGCGCGCCTTGTTCATCAAATCACGCTTAATCGCTAATTTAAGCCATCAACTAACAAGAAATAAGAGGTTTCCAATATGAATGCCCCACACACACTGAATGATTTACGTCATGATGCTAGCCGTGTCATTAAAGCACCGACGGGTACGACACTGAGCTGCAAAAGCTGGTTAACCGAAGCGGCCATGCGCATGTTGATGAACAACTTGCACCCAGACGTTGCTGAACGTCCTGAAGATCTGGTGGTTTATGGTGGCATTGGTCGTGCTGCACGTAACTGGCCTTGCTTCGATAAAATTGTTGAAGTACTCAAGCGTTTAGAAAATGATGAAACCTTGTTAGTGCAATCAGGGAAGCCTGTTGGCGTTTTCAAAACACATGCCGATGCACCCCGCGTGTTAATTGCCAATTCAAACTTGGTACCTCATTGGGCAACCTGGGAACACTTCAACGAATTGGATCGTAAAGGTTTAATGATGTATGGCCAGATGACTGCTGGATCGTGGATCTATATCGGCTCACAAGGCATTGTTCAAGGGACTTACGAAACCTTTGTTGAAGCAGGGCGCCAGCATTATGACGGTAACTTGAAAGGTCGTTGGATTTTAACCGCTGGCTTAGGTGGAATGGGTGGCGCTCAACCACTGGCAGCCACCCTTGCTGGCGCTTGCTCTTTAAATATTGAGTGTCAGCAAAGCAGTCTCGATTTCCGTCTACGTACTCGTTATTTGGATGAACAAGCCACAGACTTAGACGATGCCTTAGCACGCATAAAACGCTACACAGAGGCAGGTGAGGCCGTATCTATTGGTTTATGTGCCAACGCTGCTGATGTGCTGCCTGAACTGGTTCGCCGTGGAATTCGTCCCGATATGGTTACCGATCAAACCAGTGCGCACGACCCGTTACATGGCTATTTGCCAGCAGGCTGGACATGGGAAGAATATGTTTCACGTGGAAAAACCGAACCAGACGTTGTCGTTAAGGCGGCAAAACAGTCCATGGCGGTTCACGTTAAGGCGATGTTAGACTTCCAAGCACAAGGCATTCCAACCTTTGACTATGGCAACAATATTCGTCAAATGGCTCAGGAAGAGGGTGTCAGCAACGCTTTCGATTTTCCAGGCTTCGTTCCTGCCTATATTCGTCCATTATTCTGCCAAGGTATTGGACCTTTTCGCTGGGTGGCGTTATCCGGTGATCCAGAAGATATCTATAAAACCGATGCTAAGGTTAAAGAACTGCTTCCTGACGATAAGCATCTGCATAATTGGTTGGATATGGCGCGAGAGCGTATCAGTTTCCAAGGCCTTCCAGCGCGCATCTGCTGGGTCGGTTTGAAAGACCGTGTTCGCTTAGGTCAGGCGTTCAATGAGATGGTACGCAATGGTGAACTTAAAGCGCCCATCGTGATTGGACGTGATCATTTAGACTCCGGATCGGTTTCTAGCCCCAACCGTGAAACAGAAAGTATGATGGATGGATCAGATGCTGTGTCAGATTGGCCGTTATTAAATGCGCTTCTCAATACCGCTGGGGGTGCAACCTGGGTATCTTTGCATCATGGTGGCGGTGTTGGCATGGGCTTCTCGCAACACTCAGGTGTCGTCATTGTTGCCGATGGTACCGATGCAGCACATGCGCGTTTAGGTCGTGTACTGCGGAACGATCCAGGTACGGGTGTTATGCGACATGCGGATGCAGGCTACGAGATTGCACAAAACTGTGCCCACGAAAATGGTTTAGACCTACCCATGATTGATGCTGAAGGAGTGTCTAAATGATTTCATTATCGATCCAGCCTGGAAAACTGACACTGACTCAATTGCGTCAAGTCTACAATGAACCCGTTCACATTCAACTGCCTGAAAGCGCCAACAAGGCGATTGAAGCTTCAGTAAACTGCGTGAATCAAGTGGTTGAAGAAAACCGCACAGTCTACGGAATCAATACTGGCTTTGGCTTACTGGCACAGACTCGCATTAAAAAAGAGGATTTAGAGAGCTTACAGCGCTCTTTGGTCTTGTCTCATGCCACCGGATTAGGTGAGCCCATTTCAGACAAACTCGTGCGTCTGATCATGGTATTAAAGGTCAATAGCTTGGCGCGTGGCTTCTCCGGCATTCGTCGATCTGTACTTGATGCACTGATCACGCTGATCAATAAAGAGATCTATCCTCGTATTCCTTTACGCGGCTCTGTTGGTGCATCGGGAGACTTGGCACCGTTGGCCCATATGAGTGCAGTGTTACTGGGTGAAGGGCAAGCCCGCTACCAAGGACAGTGGATCAGTGCCAGCGAAGCGCTGAAAATCGCTGGCCTACCCACACTATCCTTGGCACCGAAAGAGGGCTTGGCGCTGTTAAATGGGACGCAGGTGTCGACTGCTTATGCATTGCGTGGGCTTTTTGAAGCGGAAGACCTGTATGCCGCTGCAACCTTGTGTGGTTCGTTAACCGTGGAAGCGACTCTCAGTTCACGCAGTCCTTTTGATGCGCGCATACACGCTATTCGTGGGCAACAGGGACAGATTGATGCTGCTGAAGCCTATCGCTTCCTACTTCAAGATCGTAGCGATGTCAGTGACTCTCATAGTGATTGCGATAAAGTGCAAGACCCTTACTCGCTGCGTTGCCAACCGCAGGTCATGGGCGCTTGCTTAACACAGATTCGCCAAGCGGCGGCTGTTCTTTTGGTTGAATCCAATGCTGTGTCAGATAATCCACTGGTGTTTTCGGATTCTGGCGACATTATCTCTGGCGGCAACTTCCATGCAGAACCGGTGGCCATGGCTGCCGACAACCTCGCATTAGCCATTGCCGAAATTGGTTCATTAACTGAGCGTCGTGTCTCTTTGATGATGGACAAGCACATGTCTCAGCTGCCTCCATTTTTAGTGGAAAATGGTGGGGTGAATTCAGGGTTTATGATCGCACAGGTCACGGCAGCCGCCTTAGCCAGCGATAACAAAGCGCTTGCACACCCACATAGCGTTGATAGCTTACCTACGTCGGCAAACCAAGAAGACCATGTTTCCATGGCCCCTAATGCTGGCAAACGTCTGTGGGAAATGGCTGAAAACACCCGCGGTGTTATTGCCATTGAATGGCTGGCGGCGTGCCAGGGTTTAGACTTCAGAAAAGGGCTTAAAACCACTGCAACACTTGAAAAAGCACGTGTACTGCTCAGAAATAAAGTCGCCTACTATGACAAGGACCGCTTCTTTGCACCTGACATACAGTCGGCTATCGACCTATTGGAATCTAACCAACTTAACAGCTTGATTCCCGAAGGACTGCTGCCAAGCTTTGCTTAATTCACGCTGCTAAGGGTTAAATGCACACTCTTAAGCTCTAGCACTAACCTGCACTAAAAAGAGCAGAGGTACTCAGGACTGGATGAGTACCTCTGCTCAGGTCAGCGTAAATCTGGTAAGGTAACTACCCCGTTTTATCCGAGAGAGGTCCTTTTCATGACAATTCATCGCATTAATCCCTGCAAACGTTGGTCTGATATTACCGTATTTAATGGTACGGCTTATTTTGTAGAAGTACCGGAGTCAGATTTAAGTGCGGATATTCAGGGTCAGCTCGCCCAGATTTTTGATCAGGCAGAAGCTGCGTTAGCAAAGATTGATAGTGATAAAAGCCGTATTTTATCTGCTACGATTTATATTACAGATTTTGCCAATGTCGCCGCACTGAACGAAGTCTGGGATGCTTGGTTTCCAGAGGGTACGGCACCGAGTCGTGCGTGTGTGAAAGCGGAACTGGCCAACCCTGATTATCTTGTTGAAATAGCCTTTACCGTTGCCGCTGGATCTAAATTTCCGTAAGCCGATGCACTGCACGTAAACTCGTTTTAACGGGCAGCTGCTTCTCGTAGTTTATCTTTTTTACTTTTTCGCTTCCCTTTAACGGGAAGCTGACCTTTAGCTGGCGTTGACTCTGAAATCGTTGTTCGTTCAAAGCCTGCAATCTGTTCAAGCGAAACGTTCAACTGGTTCCGTTTAACGATCAGTTTGAAATGAGCATCATTGTCCGGGTCAACAAAAGTGAAGGCGGTTCCTGCTTCTCCAGCCCTTGCCGTACGGCCTATGCGGTGGACATAGTCAGCGGGTGAGCGGGGTAAATCGTAATTCACCACAAAGGGCAACAAAGGGATATCTAAACCTCGCGCCGCTAGATCGGTTGCGACTAAAACACGAATCTTGCCTGCTTTGAAAGCTGCTAGCGTCGCATTTCGTTCAGTTTGTGGCTTATCGCCATGCAAGGTATCCACATTAAAGTCATACTTGTAGAGCTTATCTGCCACATTTTCTGCCGTGCGTTTACTGGCGACAAATACCAAAAACTGTGCACCACGATTTTCTGCCAATAAATATCTTAATAGAGTCGTTCGTTGCGCTTTATCGACCTCAATGGGGCGCTGAATTAAGCTATCGGGGAGCTTATTCTGCCGTTCAATCTCTATACAGACTGGATTAAACAGCAAACGATCGATTAACACATCCAGCTCTTGAGGAAAGGTAGCCGAAAACAGTAGATTTTGACGTTGAGCAGGCAAAAGGTTCATTATGCGCTCTAATTCATCAGCAAAACCCAAATCCAGCATACGGTCCGCTTCATCTAAAACCAGATACTCCACCTGATCCAAACGAATCGCGTTTTTCTCGATCAAATCCAACAGACGACCCGGTGTTGCCACCATCACATCGCAACCCGCGAGCATCGCCTGCATCTGCGTATTGATCGATACACCACCATACACGGCAAGGGTTTTTAAGCGTCGAGGATAATCCAGTGAGTATTCTTGAACGGCTTGTTTGACTTGGACAGCCAGCTCACGGGTAGGCACTAATATTAATGCGGTCACCTGATGACTGTGCGGTCTAGTATGATCGCGTAATTTTTCCAATAACGGCAGGACAAAAGCAGCCGTTTTTCCAGAACCTGTTTCCGCGGCTGCTAATACATCACGCCCTTCCAATACAGCGGGTATCGCTTGTTCTTGAACCTTCGTTGGCGCTGTATAGCCCAGCTCATCCAGTGTGTGTTGAAAAAACCCGGAGAGGCCTAATGCAGAGAAAGACATAATGTAAAAGATACTCAATAGAATTAAGGGTAAATTCTAGCAGATTTGAACGCCAAATGACCTAAATGAAGAGCAAGACACAACGCAGAAAAAAGAGTGATAACATGCTATCCTTTCGCCCCTGATTGTTATCAGTCTCAACCTATTCATATTGATGGAACCAAAGCGTTCCCAAACAAAACAGGTTTACCATGCGCATTGTTATCCGAACTTTCTTTCGCCTTCTTCGTATCATCCTAACGCCGATTATGTTGCTAATGGAAAAGCTAACCACACCTAAAGTAGCCATCTCACGTTCTCCTGAACAACAAGCAATCGTCGATACTGCCACTGATAAACTCGCACTCTATCAATTCCAAGCCTGTCCTTTTTGTATCAAAGTACGCAAAGAGATTGCTCGCTTAGGGCTTAATATTGAAATTCGTGATACACAACATGATCCTGCGCATCGACAAGCACTTCAAGCGGGTGGTGGAAAAGTGACTGTACCCTGTTTGCAAATCACCGATGATCAAGGACAGGTAACATGGATGTACGAGTCTAACGATATTATTGCGTGGCTAAACAAGCAGTTTGGCTAGGCGTTAAGCCAACCTTGGTAAAAAGGGGCAAGTTAATTTAACTGCCCCTTGAAAGAAGTAAGTACTTACAATCAGTAAAGTTCAATCCAAGTAGCTTTTAACTCAGTGTACTTATCGAATGCGTGCAATGACTTATCACGACCATTCCCCGATTGCTTAAAGCCACCGAAAGGCGCGGTCATATCGCCACCATCATAATGGTTAATCCACACACTGCCAGCACGAAGCGCTTTAGCAGTTTTGTGTGCTTTGTTGATGTCAGCTGTCCATACACCGGCTGCCAAACCATAAATACTATCATTGGCAATAGCGATGGCTTCTTCAACACTAGTGAATGGGATAACAGATAGCACGGGGCCAAAAATTTCTTCCGCAGCAATCGTCATTTTGTTATGCACATTATTAAAAACCGTTGGCTGAACAAAACAACCACCGGTTTCTTGCATGACTTGATGACCGCCGGTTGCTAAGTCAGCGCCTTCATTCTTACCGGCTTCAATATAATGAATAATCCGCTCAAGTTGAGCTTTATCGACGATAGCGCCACAGGTGGTTTTCGGATCCAGCGGATGACCGGGTTGCCACTTTTTCAGGGCTTCGACCACTTTTGCTACAAAAACATCTTTAATGCTATCTTCGACTAGCAGACGTGTACCGGCAGTACAGACTTCACCCTGGTTATAAGCAATCGCTGAAGCAGCCTCTGCAGCGGCACGATCCAAGTCTGGGGCATCAGCAAAAACAATATTAGGGCTTTTACCACCCGCTTCCAGCCAAACACGCTTCATATTGGATTCGCCTGCATAGATCATTAATTGCTTAGCAATACCCGTGGATCCAGTGAATACCAAACAATCAACATCCATATGCAGCGCAAGTGCCTTACCTGCAGTATGACCATAACCCGGTAAGACATTAAAAACCCCATCAGGAATACCGGCTTCTTTTGCTAATGCCGCAAGACGAATCGCCGTCAACGGAGACTTTTCAGAAGGTTTTAAAATAACTGAGTTACCGGTTGCTAATGCGGGCGCCAACTTCCATGACGCCATGATCAATGGGAAATTCCAAGGCACGATAGCACCGACGACACCGATAGGCTCACGAGTAACCATACCAATCTGATTAGCCGGAGTAGGCGCTAACTCATCATAAACTTTATCGATCGCTTCAGCGGTCCAACTCATCGCACGAGCGGTAGCTGGGACATCACCTTTCAATGAGTGATTAATGGGCTTACCCATATCTAGGGTTTCAAGCAATGCCAGCTCTTCTTTATGCTCTAGAATAAGCTCTGCAAAGCGTAGCAACACTTTTTTACGACGTGTGGGGGCGGCATCACGCCAAACACCGGATTCAAAACTTTTACGCGCTACTTGCACGGCCAAATCAACATCGGCTTGATCGCAAGAAGCGACCTGCGCAAGAACCTTACCGTCCAAAGGACTGATGGATGCAAAGGTTTCACCTGAAACAGCATCGCAATATTGGCCATTAATAAAGGCTTGACCATTAATTGAAAGAGACGCCGCCATGGCTTCCCAAGCGTCACGTGTTTTTATTGTGGACATAAGAACCTCATCAGCTGAAGATATAGCAATATCATAGCAGGTAAATTCCAACTGTAACCCGCTTTAAAGAAACGTTTTTCTAGCATAGACTGAATATTATTTGTAAAGAGAGGTTGTAATGACAGCATTTGAACCGGTTCCATCCTACTATGCCGCTTCTGCCAATCCCGTTCCCGAACGCCCAGCACTTCGAGAGCATATTGAAGCAGATGTCTGCATCATTGGTGCAGGTTATACAGGGCTTTCGACGGCGCTCTTTTTAGCTGAGGCAGGTTTTAAAGTTGTCGTACTTGAAGCCGCCACTGTTGGCTGGGGAGCGTCTGGTCGTAACGGTGGACAAATTGTAAATAGTTATAGCCGCGACTTAGACACCATTGAAAAACAAACCTCTGCGGGTAATCTAAAACTTTTAGCTGAGATGGCCTTTGAGGGCGGACAGATCATTCGTGATCGTGTTCAGCAATATGACATTCAGTGCGACTTAAAAGATGGCGGAGTCTTTGCCGCCATTACCGGTCAACAGATCAAGCACCTTGAAGCACAACAAGCTTTATGGAAGCGCTTTGGCTATGACCAATTAGAAATTCTGGATGCTAATGGTATTCGCTCTGTCGTCGATACCGATCGTTATGTCGGCGGAGCACTGGACCATCGAGGTGGACATATTCATCCATTAAATCTAGCACTCGGTGAAGCAGCTGCACTGGAATCACTGGGTGGTGTTATTTACGAACACTCTGCGGTTACTGACATAAAACAGGGTGAACCCGTTCAACTGGTTACCGCTAACGGCTCTGTGAAAGCCCGCTTTGCCGTGGTTGCTGGTAATGCTTACTTAGGTGACCTGCTGCCTCAACTCGCCTCAAAATCGATGCCATGCGGCACACAAGTGATTACCACTGAACCCTTGAGTGAAGAGGTGGCTGCTCGTCTGCTTCCACAAGATTATTGTGTAGAAGACTGTAACTACCTGCTGGATTACTATCGACTGTCAGGTGACAAGCGCCTTATCTATGGCGGCGGCGTGATTTATGGCGCACGCGACCCCGATGATATTGAACGCATTATTCGCCCTAAAATGTTAAAAACCTTCCCAGAGTTAGAGAAGGTTAAAATTGAATATACTTGGACAGGTAATTTTTTGTTAACCCTGTCTCGTTTACCGCAAATGGGCAGAATTGGTAGCAATGTCTATTACTCCCAAGGCTGCTCAGGCCATGGTGTCACCTTTACCCATGTCGCTGGAAAAGCTTTGGCACTCGCGATTCAAGGTCAAGCAGAGCGTCTGGATGCCTTTGCCAGCCTACCGCATTATCCTTTCCCAGGTGGTCGATTATTCCGTATTCCCTTTACCGCTTTGGGGGCAACCTACTACACCCTTAGAGATAAGTTAGGGATCTGATCAGGAGTTTATTTATGCGTAATGTCACAGTTGCCGCCACACAAATGGCTTGTGGTTGGGATGTAGAAGAAAATATTAGTCACGCTGAAGCATTGGTAAGAGAAGCACATGCACAAGGTGCTCAGATTATCCTGTTACAAGAACTATTCGAACGCTGCTATTTCTGTCAAAAACAGATTTATGATTATCTGAAATTTGCCACAACTATTGAAGAGAATCCTGCTATCGCTCATTTCAGTGCGCTTGCAGCTGAACTTCAAGTGGTATTACCTATCAGCTTCTATGAACGTTGTAATAATGCGTTTTACAACAGTATTGCCATTATTGACGCTGATGGAAGCATTCTAGGCATCTATCGTAAAAGCCACATACCAGATGGCCCGGGCTATTCGGAGAAATTTTACTTCACCCCAGGCGATACTGGATTTGAGGTTTGGGACACTGCTTACGCTCGTATCGGTGTTGGTATCTGCTGGGATCAATGGTATCCAGAGTGTGCTCGTGCCATGGCATTAATGGGTGCAGAACTGCTGTTTTATCCAACGGCAATTGGCAGTGAACCCCATGACACTGGATTAGATTCTCGTGACCATTGGCAAACCGTTCAATGCGGGCATGCGGGTGCGAATTTGGTTCCGTTAATTGCCAGTAACCGAACAGGGCGTGAAACCGAAGGTGACTCTTCCATCACTTTTTATGGATCTTCATTTATTGCCGATGAAACCGGAAAACGTGTACAAGAATTTGATCGCAACGATACAGGCGTTTTAGTTCACAACTTTGATTTAGATGCCATTGCTCATAAACGCCATAGCTGGGGGGTCTACCGTGATCGTCGTACCGACCTTTTCCCTGTGCTGTTGAGCAAAGATGGAGAAACTTGGTAATGGCAAGTGTCACTCTTAGCAGTACTCCGCAAGCCGATGGTTTTAGCATGCCAGCGGAATGGCAGCCACACAAGCAAACCTGGATGATTTGGCCTGAGCGCACTGATAACTGGCGTTTAGGTGCAAAACTGGCACAGAACGCGTTCTGCAACGTGGCAAAGGCTATTGCCGAGTTTGAACCGGTCACGATAGGAGTCTCCGCTCGACAATATGAAAATGCAGCCGCACACTTAGCTGAATATCCCGCCATACGGATTGTCGAGATCAGTAACAATGATGCTTGGATGCGTGACACTGGCCCTACCTTTGTTCGCAATGCAGCGGGTAAAGTCAGAGGCATCGATTGGGTGTTCAATGCCTGGGGAGGCTTGCAAGGTGGCTTGTACTTCCCTTGGGACCAGGATGATTTAGTCGCTCGTAAAGTGCTGCAAATTGAGGGTATCGATCGCTACCGTGCTGATATCATATTGGAAGGAGGAGCCATTCATGTCGATGGAGAAGGGACTCTACTGACCACCGAATACTGCTTACTCAATTCAAACCGTAATCCTGAACTCACTAAAGAGCAGATTGAAGAGCGGATGCGGGAATATCTCGGCATCGAAAAAGTACTTTGGTTACCGCGCGGCATAGTAGACGATGAAACCGACGAACATATCGACAACGTTGCCTGCTTTATTGCCCCCGGTGAAGTACTACTTGCTTGGACGGATGACTCAAGCGACCCTCAATATGCTCACTCAGTGGCAGCATTAGAATACTTAAGCCAGCAAACAGACGCGCAAGGGCGGCCAATCAAGGTGCATAAGCTGCCTGTGCCAGGTCCCTTATACATGACTGCAGAAGAGGCCGCTGGAGTCGACCCTATTGATGCCACCCAACCTAGAAGGGAAGGTAATCGCCTAGCTGGCAGCTACATCAACTTCTTGTTCTGTAATGGTGGAATCGTCATGCCTGCATTTGATGACCCAATGGATAGTGTGGCTAAAGAGATAATCCAATCACTTTGCCCGGATCATCGAGTGATTCAAGTGCCGGGACGAGAGATTCTTCTGGGCGGTGGAAATATCCATTGCATCACTCAACAACAGCCTATCGACAACTGGCTGTCGAAAACTGCTTAGTTAGTGATCAATATTGAAAATATTTGCAGAAAATTGATAAAGGTGTTGACGTAAGCGCTTAAATTTATTTTAATACGCGCCTCGGTTAGCCCGGATAGCTCAGTCGGTAGAGCAGAGGATTGAAAATCCTCGTGTCGGTGGTTCGATTCCGCCTCCGGGCACCATTACTTTAAAAGCTTGCACTCAAATGCAGGCTTTTTTTGTTTATGAAACACGATATCAAACAATCTCGTCACATTGTTTTACGCTCTAAGCGTTTAATTCCGGATCACTCGGCACTACACTCAAACGCATACACCTCAATTGGTAAATAAATATGCATGAAGCAAGCCGGCCCTCATTTGCCGTTACTAATTTAGTGCTTATCAAGATTTTTCTAGCGACCTTTCTTTACCTGCTTTTAACGTGGATTATTTTAACCCTGTTTTCTCCAGATCGCGGAGCTACTCTATTTTACTTAACAACCGGTTACGCACTCGCTATCGTTCTACTAGGTGGCAGGGTATTTTTACTATCGGTCTTAATAGGCTCTCTTACGGCCAACCTTATTTTGGGAGACCCGCTGTTTAGTAGCCTGATTGGGGCATGCGGTTCAGCAGGCAGTGCATGGCTGGGCAGCAAACTCATTGGAAATATTAACAACTTCGATAAGCGCTTAACTCGGCTCAAAGATACATTACATATTTTTGTGTACGGCGGACTAATTGGTTGCGTTATTTCGCCACTAGCTGGTACAAGTATGCTATTGATTAGAGGTATTATTGAAGCCAATGACATTGTTCCTACAATGGCAACCTGGTGGCTAGGGGATGTGCTAGGTGTTGTACTTTTAACTCCAGCAATACTTCTATGGGCGGACTTCATCAAAACACGCCGCACCTTGATGAGTAACAGCTCGATTTTCGAAGAAAGATTATTTGAACTAGTCAGTCTATTTAGCCTTACATTTTTGATTTCTTGTATCATTTTTTTTGATCTTGGACGCTTACAACTAGATGCCCCAAAACAACTTTGGCTAGACCTGGTTGCTGAACCTTATTGGCTATTCCCACTGGTAATCTGGTCATCGCTGCGATTTCATCAACGCATGGTGTCAATACTGATTATCATGATTGGAGGGATAGCGATCATGGGCGCCTATCAAGGCCTAGGAGCTTTTCATGCAGAAGACTTGAGTGCTAGCTTAATAAGTTACTGGGGGTTCATGGTCATTTTGTCGATTACTGCACTGTTATTAAATGCCTTTTTAGCTGAACGTAGAGAGGTAGAACAACAGTTACACAACAGTATTTTGGCACTTAATCAAATGGCTAATTATGATGCACTGACTGGGCTACCTAATAGAAGCTTACTTCTAGACCGACTTCAGCAAACGTTAGCCTACAGTCGTCGACATCAATCCACCTTTGCACTGTTATTCATTGATCTTGATGGATTTAAACAAGTAAATGACCAGTTTGGTCATGGTGTTGGAGACGAATTACTTAAAGCTGTCTCAAAACGAATGCGGAAAGAGTTACGAGAAATCGATACTTTATCGAGAATAGGTGGTGATGAGTTCGTTGTATTGATGCAAAACATAAATAAACAGGAGCTAGAGTTCGTTGCACAAAGACTATTGAAGTCTGTTGCTATGCCAATTTTAATTGACCAACTCTCCATTCAAATTTCGGCTAGTATTGGGGCAAGGTTGAACAACCCAGATACTCAACATGATCATCAATCATTACTGAACCAAGTTGATCAAGCCATGTACCGAGCAAAAGCTGCTGGTAAAAATAACTACATCATTGATTAAGTATATATTTCAACATTTGGAGTTCCATCATGCTACCTAACCTAACCCTTGAGCCGAAACAACCTGCCGATAGCTGCGTCATCTGGTTACACGGGTTAGGAGCAGATGGGCATGATTTTGCACCGGTTGTTCCAGAACTAAACCTACCTGTATCACTCGCAACCCGATTTATCTTTCCTCACGCCCCGGAAATTCCTGTGACCATCAATGGTGGCATGGTGATGCCTGCTTGGTATGACATTTTAGAAATGCAATTGGAACGCAAAATTGATATTGAACAACTAAACTCATCCGCTGATGAAATCGTAAAAATCATTAATCAGCAAATTGATCTAGGGATTCCTGCGGAGCGAATCATCGTCGCAGGATTTTCCCAAGGAGGAGCGGTGGCATATCAGGTAGCTCTCAGCTTTCCTGAGGCTCTAGGCGGTCTATTAGCGCTATCAACCTACTTTGCCACTGAGAAAACCATTCGTAAGCATCCAGCGAATCAAAACATACCTATCTTAATCATGCATGGCAGTCATGACGATATTGTTCCTGAAAGCTTAGGCACCAAGGCCAAAATCCATTTAACCGGGCTAAACTATAAAGTGGATTATGTGAGCTATCCCATGCCGCATTCTGTTTGTCTTGAACAGATCAAACAGATAGGCAAATGGTTCCAAAACTGTCTCAAAATAGGTTGAGTTGAAAGCAAGTCATTTCTGTACCAGACTATTAATAATTAACCCTACTCAAACCTATTCATGAGGCTCCTAGTGCTGAAACGCCTTATAACATTTATTCTGATGCTAATACTTTCAGGAGCTAGTTTTTCAGAAAGCGATTTCCCTAGCCGTCCTGTTACTCTCCTGATTGGCTTTGAACAAGGCGGCACATTATTTACACAAGCAGTCACTCTAGCTGAAATTTTATCCGAAAAACTTGGCCAACCAGTCACTCTTGAGACTAGAGCAGGGCATGGCGGTGGCACGGCTGCGGCAATGATCGCCAGTAGTAAAAGCGAAGGGTACATATTATTGTTCACCCCTTCTTTTCCTTTGACTGATTATCCTGCTCGTCTTCAGGTCTCCTATAAAATCGATGATTTTAGTTATATAGCAGCTATATCTGCCGATCAACACGCGTTTGTTACCAGTCAATGGACACCATTTGACGACTGGGCTGGCTTCTTAGACTATGCACGTCAACAAACTGAAATTCGCTATGCCTCTCAGAACCTCACTGACCGTTTAATTATTCAGGAAATCGCCGAAAAAGAGGGATTTAAAGTTAGAGTAATTCCTGTATCAGGTGGCGCCGGAATGGCACCCTTAATTCTTTCTGGTGACGTAGAACTCGCCTTCAGCGGTGGTACACATAGTCGCTATACTGATTCAGGCGAAATGCGAGTCCTCGCAGCAACTGGAGTAGATCGACTAAAACATTACCCTGAGGTTCCAAGTCTGCATGAGCTTGGATACGATCTAGGCATGCAATCTGTCAGGCTAATTGCTGCACCACAAAACACTCCTCAATATCAAATAGATATTTTATCCAAAAAAGTTAAACAAGTAATCAATGACGATCGTTTTATACATGTAACAGAAAATGTCATTAGACAACCACTATTAACATTTAAAGACAATGACTTAAAGTTATTTCTACACTCCCAAGAACAGCAATTACTGCGCTTAATAACCAAACAAAATTCTCAAGATTAAAAATATACATTGTGGAAATATACATTTTTATCTAAGGTCTAATCATTAAAGTTGTTATTTCCAATTACTGACAAACTCTTGAGATTACCATCAATGAAGGTATTAGTTTTTGTAATAATTAGCCTCTACATTTTGTCTGTTCCAGCAATTGCGAACGACTTCCCAAGTCGCCCGGTAACACTCTTACTCGGTTTTGAAAAAGGCGGCACCATGTACACGCTTGCAGAAACGGTTGCAGAAGTCCTTTCTGACAAACTGGGCCAACCTGTTAATATTGAAGCTCGATCTGGACATGGTGGAGGAACAGCAGCAGCAATGCTTGCAAATAGTAATAGTAAAGGTTACATACTGCTTTTAACACCTTCCTTTGCTATTACTGACTATCCTATCAGGCTCCAAGCATCCTATGAAATCGATGACTTTATTTTTATTGGCTCTGTGTTAGCTGATCAACATGCACTTATTACCAGTCATCATGCGACTTACAGTACTTGGGATGAGTTTATTAGCTTCGCACAAGAAAAAGGCGAGATACGCTATGCCTCTCAAAACTTAACTGATCGTTTAATAATCCAAGAGATAGCAAAGCAAGAGGGTTTCAGTGTCCGCATTATTCCTGTGTCGGGAGGCGCTGGAATGACACCTCTTGTTTTATCTGGCGATGTTGATCTTGCTTTCAGCGGTGGTACACATGCACGCTTTACAGATTCAGGAGAAATGCGTGTACTAGCGACTACAGGAAGCGAAAGACTAATACACTACCCTAACGTACCAACGCTTCAAGAACTTGGGTATATATTGAGGATTCAATCAGTAAGCTTAATAGCAGCCCCAAAGAACACCCCCGATTACCAAATTGAAAAATTAACTATCGCACTTGAAGCGATGATAGATGACCCTCGATTCATTGATGTAACTGAGAATGTTATTCGACAACCTCGTTTGTTTATTAAAGGTGAAGAACTCCGTGCTTCGTTACAACTTCAACAGCTAAATATTATGCGCTTGATGTCCAATCACATGAACAATGACTAATGGATAATTGCATGAAATTAAAAAGAAGCGTTAGCAAAATGAAATAAATACAGCTAAGATCATATTTAAACATAGCTTTAACATACACCTTTATTTTGTAGTGCTTTTAAGGGTTAATTGATACTAAAACTACAGGTTTAAATGCATGAAAAAGGTAGCGATTCTTCTGTTATTACAGATACTTTTATATTCAGCATGTGCTACCGCCAAAGACTTCCCCAGTAAGCCTCTAACGTTGCTTATTGGTTTTGATCGTGGTGGAACTGTGTTTACCCAAGCAGAAGCATTAGCTGAAGTATTAACTGATATACTGAATCAACCTGTGACGGTTCAGGTTAGATCAGGACTAGGGGGCGGCATAGCTGCTGCAATGGTTGCTCAAAGTCAAAGTGAAAGCTACATCATGCTATTCACTCCGTCTCTTTCCATTACTAATTCGCCTCATACGCAACCTGCTTTTGAAGTTGATGACTTTCGCTATTTGGGTGCCATCTCAGAAGATCAGAATGCATTAGTCACATACAGTGATGCTCCTTTTTCTAGTTGGACTGAGTTTCTAGAATACGCCAAACAAAAAGATGAAATTCTTTACGCTTCACAAAACTTAACAGACCGACATTTTATTAACGTGATCGCTGAACAAGAAGGTCTCAATATTAGGATCATCCCTGTATCCGGAGGGGCAGGAATGGCTCCTTTAGTTCTTGGAAAAGATGTTGATCTGGCGTTTAGCGGCGGAACTCATAACCGCTACGTTGACAGCGAGCAAATGAAAGTAATCGCTTCCGTCAGTGTTAATAGGCTTTCCGAACACCCAGATACACCGACCTTACAAGAGCTAGGCTATGGCATAGGTTCACAATCTCTTAGAATCGTAGCTGTACCTAAAAACATACCCGAAGATCATTTTACAATCCTAGCGAATGCTCTCAAACAAGCAGTGGCTGACCCAAGGCTTATTCAAGTTATTCGTGATGTTATTCGTCATCCTGTGATGTTTATGGATGAAAGTGAATTACATCGATTCATCAGAGATAATCGCTCCCAATATCTTGAACTAATCACTACGATAGAAAACGAGAATTAATATGCGTTTAGGTAAGCCATGGGCATTAACCTTTACCACCCGAATAACACTTATATTTGGTGCTCTTGGCTTACTCGCACTTTTAGTTGCTTCTGTTTATGCCGCTCGTACGAGTCAAATTCAATTAAATGCAGAGATTCAGAATACTCTTGAACAACGACATAGAGCGGTACAAAGTTTAATAGAAAATCGATTAGATATCCTAAACACCTATCTTGATGTTGCTTCTTTCAATCACTCTTTCGCTTCACTGATATCTAACGAAACTGAAATTAGACGCTTCTCAACTGATATGAGCTTGATGTTTCAAGACTCTGAAAGTGCAGCCATGCTGGATCTGTTTTTTTTACTTTCTCCAGATGGAACAATGCTCTTTGACGGGGGAATGCCATTATATGATTCTCAGTATGCCTTAACCCAGATTGACTCACCTATTCTTTTTACAACAAACTGGCGACAAATAGGTTTTGACAGACGTGCCGCTTTGATTCGGGCAACGCCCATCTTTGATCCTGCAACTATTCAACTTCAGGGATATATGGTTGCAGGGCTTGCCATTGGGCAGAATCGGTATTTCATCCAACATTTACTTCGCTCAGCAGATGTAGACCACATAGCGATACATAATCATAATGGAGAAGTATTACTTAGCGCGACTAAAGCTGATAACAATGATGATGTTGCTATATTAAACTTTTCTGACTTGGATGCTGCTGAGGTACATCGACTCTATCAAACGTTAAATTTATTTGGCCAACCTAGCGAATTATCTGTATCAATTAGCCTGAGATCTGATCGATTTTTAAGTCAAGCGGGACAATTTGTTCGATCCTTTCTATTTCTATCAGGGATCTTTTTGGGATTACTTGTTTTTGCAGGATGGCTTTTACATCTTAGCCACAGCCATGCTATTTCACGTTTATTGAAGTTTATCGATGAAACGCAGAAAGGAATGAAAGGTAGTAAATTTGAAGGCACTGGCATTACAGAATACAACCGTGTAGGCAAGGCAATGCAACACATGGTCGATGATTTAAATGTTGCAGCAACGGTTTTTGAGTCTGGTGAAGGCATGATCGTTGCTGACGTTCATTGCACCATCCTGCGCGTCAACCAAGCATTTACTCGTATTACCGGATATGAAGCTGAAGAGATCACCCGCAAACACCTAAACAGCATTAAAATTAAAGACGACAAGATTGATTTTGATGTGATTCAAAAAACTCTATTACATCAAGGTGTTTGGCAGGATGAAATATGGAGTAAACGAAAATCAGGCGATCGTTTTTTACAATGGACCAGTATATCTGCCGTATTTAATGAGCAAGACAACACCATCGTTAACTATGTTGTGACATTACTAGATGTCACTGATCGCAAAGAAGCTGAAATTAGAATACGTCAACTAGCATTCTATGATCAACTGACAATGCTTCCCAATCGACAGTTGTTAATGGAACGTCTAGAGCATGCTTTAGAAAGAAGTCAACGTAGTAAAAAGCTTGGGGCAATTCTCTATTTGGATTTGGATGATTTCAAAACTTTAAACGATACCCGAGGACATCATATTGGAGATCTTTTACTTAAACAGGTTTCAGAGCGTCTATCATCCTGTGTCCGACGTGTAGATACCGTAGCTAGACTAGGTGGCGATGAGTTCATTATCCTTCTTGAAGATATGGGAGACGACCGAGAACAAGCAGGTGTTCTTGTTGAAAAACTTTGTCAAAAGATATTAGACAGCCTGTGCAAACCCTATAAGTTTGATTCCATCGAACATTTCAGCACACTCAGTATTGGTATTGCGTTATTTATTGGCAGAGAAGAAGGTATTGATGAACTACTAAAGCAAGCAGACCTTGCTATGTACCAAGCCAAAGCTGCTGGACGAAATACCTACCGCTTCTTTGATCCAGCAATGCAGGTAAAAGTAACTGAACTCGCAACCCTTGCTAGAGACTTACGCTTGTGTATCC
Organism: Nitrincola schmidtii; assembly: GCF_008973715.1. Taxonomy (GTDB): domain Bacteria; phylum Pseudomonadota; class Gammaproteobacteria; order Pseudomonadales; family Balneatricaceae; genus Nitrincola; species Nitrincola schmidtii. The sequence continues at coordinate 104,841 of NZ_WBOL01000009.1, read as the reverse complement.
AAGAAAATGGCTTCCATTTGGTATACCAGCCTCAAGTAGACCAGTATGGTAATCTTTTTGGTGCAGAAGTGTTATTGCGCTGGCAACATCCTGAAAAAGGCTTTATATCTCCGGTTGAGTTTATTCCTGTAGCGGAAGAAACGGGTCTTATTTTACCAATTGGGCAGTGGGTGTTAGACGAATCCTGTCGTCAACTGGCTATTTGGCAACAATCTGATATGAGCAAAGACTTAGTACTCGCTGTGAATATAAGCCCAAAACAGTTTCAACAACAAAACTTTGTTAGCTCTCTTCTCGAATGCATCGAAAAACACAACATTAAACCAACTACATTAAAGTTAGAAATTACTGAAAGTATGCTACTAGACGATGTAGATGAAACAGTTGCCAAGATAGACACCCTTAAAGAGCACGGCATTAGTTTTTCACTTGATGATTTCGGTACAGGTTACTCATCGCTTTCATATTTAAAACGATTACCTTTGGATCAACTTAAAATTGACAAGTCCTTTGTAACAGATATGTCGCAAGATCAACATCATGCCGACATTGCACGAACCATTGTGTCTTTAGCTAAAAGCATGGATCTTGCCGTGATTGCTGAAGGTGTGGAAACAGAAGAGCAACTTAAAATGCTAGAAAGCTTTGGTTGTTATGCCTTCCAAGGGTATTATTTTAGCCGCCCACTCACCTTGGAAGACTTTACTAAGCAGTATCTATGATCCATATACTATTGTTTCAACCCGAAATCCCGCCTAATACAGGTAATGTTATTCGCTTAGCGGCTAATACTGGCTGCCAATTACACTTAGTCGAACCTCTTGGCTTTTCGATGGAAGAAAAAGGATTACGGCGCGCGGGGTTGGATTATCATGAATTTGCCAAGGTGAAAATATGGCCTGATTTTGAGCAATTCAAAAAAGAGGTTGCGCCTAAGCGAATATTTGCCCTATCTACCAAAGGGAAAGCCTACTATCACCAGGTCAGCTTCGATGATGGTGACTGCTTCATGTTTGGTCCAGAAACACGAGGCCTACCCATGGATATTCTAGAAAGTCTTCCTTCTGAACAAGTGTTAAGACTTCCGATGCATCCTGGTAGCCGTAGCTTGAATCTTTCTAATACGGTTGCAATTCTTGTCTATGAAGCACTGAGACAGCATAATTTCAGTGGTTTAAGCTAAGTCTGATAATTTGTTTACCAAGCCAATTCATCAGTGATGCCGAATATCGACAATGCACTCCTAATGCATATGACATTTACGACACGCAGCTTTTTAACGCTGTCATAAATGTCATATTCCCCACTTGACTTTTCACTCCCACCTGTCAAACCACTTCAGAAAATCCAATACATAATTTATATAAATCAGATACCTATCGAGAATTTCTGAGACAAAGGAAATTATTGGCATTGATATTGCTTTATACATAACAATCAAACTGACTTTTTAAAAGTTATGTATTTAATACTGGAGAAGTATATGAGCCATGCACATCAAGAAGCCTATGAAACTATTGGTCTTGTTCCATCAATTGCGCTAATCGTCGGCGGTTTCTTAGTCGCGATTTTGCCAGTAATTGTTCAAGTTAGCTTACACGTTGTATAAGCACTGAGTTACGCACTCAATTTGTTTAGCTGCAATAACTGATCTTCACCCGATTAGTTAGCACCTCACTCACCCAATTAAGATTTATGCAGCAGCCTGCTCAGTTTACTGAGTGGGCTTTTTTTTGATTGTTAATAAGTAAAACTCGAATTTCATACATAACTAGAAACCTAGTTATTGATTCCTATGTATTAGGCAACGAGAAACTAAATTAATAAATGTGCGGGTAATATCAAGAATGGTGCAGATGGGGAGACTCGAACTCCCACGCCCGTGAAGGCACTAGCACCTGAAGCTAGCGTGTCTACCAATTCCACCACATCTGCGTTTTGAGTGGGGCGAATTATACTCACCCCACCAAGGCTTGTGAAGCCTTTTAAACTAAAAAGATTATCCCTCTAAACAACCACTAAAAGCATCAGCTAACTGCTGAAGATACTCAAGATATGCAGTTGCAGAGGGCGTAAAATCACGGGCTAATGGATCCAGCACACCGTGACCAACACCGGTACCGCGCGTAATGGTTTCGACCACTGCGCTGGTGAATTGTGGTTCGCTAAACACACACACCGCATTACCAGCATCAAGCTGTTGACGGATTTGCGCTAAATGACGAGCACCCGGTTGACGTGCTGGATCAACAGTAAAGTAGCCTAGTTGATTCAAAGCATAATGATCAACAAAGTGCCCATATGCATCGTGGAAGACAAAGAAACCCTTTTCCTGAACTGGCTCTAATTGCGCTTTAATCGATAGATCCAGCTCTTCTAACCTTTCTTTAAAGGTTACGAGATTTTGCATCAACTGTGGTTCATGCTCCGGCATTAATCGGGTTAAAGCCGCTGTCATGCGAACAGCTATTTCTGCTGCATTTTTAGGGTCTAACCAAATATGAGCATCGTGATCATGATCGTGATGATCATCATGTCCATGTGAACTGTGATCATGCTTGTCATGGTCATGCTTGTGACCATGGTCATGTTTATTTTCATGCCCATGATCGTGCTTATGCTCTTCTGAATGATCATGGTTATGGCCTTGATCATGTCTGTGCTCTTTAGCATGATCGTGTTCGTGGTCATCGTCATCTTTATAAAGTTGTACTATCTTTGCATCAGTACGCTGTAATGGACGGACTAAAAACTGCTCCATATCAGGACCTACCCAAAAGATCACATCAGCATCGGTAATAATTTGCATATCCGAAGGACGCATAGAGAAGCTATGGGGGGAGGCATTATCAGGCAGAAGCTGCACAGGCTCTGCAACACCATCCATTACTGCCGATGCAATTAACTGCAAGGGTTTAAGAGTGGTAACGACTTGGTGCGCTTGAGTGTGACCAGCAAAAAGAAGCAGTGCTGCCATTGGCAAACTACGGGCTAGGTGTTTAAATTTTGGCATGTTAGTCTTAATCCTGTTTTTAACTTATTTAGGTTATAATATAACAAAACACTTTGGATCGCATCTGCCATGTCTGAAATTAACTCGGGTTTTGCTTGTTCATCTAATCACCAGCACTGTATCAATGATGCACTAGCAGCCGCAAAAGCCTTATGTCGCGAACAACAGCTACGTCTGACACCCATTCGCGAGCTTGTACTGCGCTTAATATGGCAAAGCCACAAACCCTTAGGTGCTTATGATTTGCTTCCAGCGCTTGCTGAAGCAGGTTTCAACTCGGCTCCACCTACGGTTTATAGGGCACTTGAGTTTTTACAGGAGCAGGGGCTTGTTCATCGATTGGCTTCGTTAAATGCCTACATGGGCTGCAATCATCCAGGCAAAGAACATTCGGGTTGTTTCTTTATTTGTGAATCTTGTCAACAAGCCTTGGAAATTGATGCCAACCCCATTCAACAAACCCTAAATCAACAGGCCAAGCACATGGGATTTAGTATTCATAAAGAAACCATCGAAGTGCTAGGAACCTGCCCTACCTGCCTTGCTAATCAGGATGACGCATAAAACCATGTCCACACCGCATCAAGACCTCGTTCGCTTAGAGGGAATCTCTGTTCGTTACGCCAGAGAAGATGTTCTAAGCAATGTAACGCTTTCATTACATGACAATTGTATAACCACCCTAATAGGTCCCAACGGTGCAGGAAAAACGACACTGGTTAGAGTAGTCCTAGGTCTGATTAAACCTACTTCAGGGAATCTTTGGTGTCAGCCTAATCTTCGCGTTGGCTACATGCCACAAAAACTGCATATTGACCGCACCATGCCATTGACGGTTAGACGCTTCTTGAATATCGGATTGAAACCTGAAAAAGCTCAACTGGAACATACCTTAGAGCAGGTAGGTGCTCAACATCTGTTAAAACACTCTTTTCACGACCTGTCGGGTGGCGAGACCCAACGTGTGTTACTGGCGCGAGCACTGCTGCGTGACCCACAACTGCTGGTATTGGATGAACCCGTACAAGGCGTTGATGTGAACGGTCAAACAGAGCTCTATCAGTTAATTAGTGCGATACGTCAACAACGACAATGTGGCATTTTGATGATCTCACATGATCTTCATCTGGTGATGTCGTCTACTAACCACGTGGTCTGTCTGAATAAGCACATCTGCTGCTCTGGGCATCCCGAACGCGTCAGCAACGACCCTAAATTTATTGAACTGTTTGGGCGCTCGCAAGCGGATGCCTTTGCTCTGTATAACCACCATCATGACCATACGCATGATCGGCTAGATAGCCATCCAGAGCTGTTACGCGAGAACTGCTTACATCAGGAGCCCTCCAAAAATGCCTGAATTTATCTTGATTGCATTACTGGGTGGCTTGGGTGTCGCGGCAATCACTGGACCTTTAGGTGCATTTGTTGTTTGGCGTCGTATGGCATACTTCGGCGATACCCTTGCTCATTCGGCGTTAATGGGCGTCGCTTTGGGCTTCCTGTTTAATATTAACCTTAATCTAGCGGTAATGGCCTGCTGCGTATTGCTGGCAATTTTACTGGTGGCGATGCAAAAACAGCACTTTGTCGCCACCGATACATTACTCGGTATTATGGCGCACAGTACTTTGTCGATCGGTTTAGTGGCTGTCTCTCTGTTAGATCATATTCGTATCGATTTAATGGAGTATCTTTTTGGTGATCTCCTAGCCATTGCGCCAGCAGATCTGTTGTGGGTGTTTGGTGGTGGATTACTAGTTTTACTCACCTTATGGCGACTGTGGCATCCCTTGTTAGCCATTACCATTAATGAAGAGCTTGCTCAAGTTGAAGGGGTGAACGTCACCGCTACTCGCTTAGCTTTGATGTTGATGATCGCTCTGGTCATTGCCGTCGCCATGAAACTGGTGGGTATTCTGCTAATTACCTCCTTATTAATCATTCCGGCGGCGGCCGCCAGAAGACTCGCTGCTACACCTGAACAGATGGCGGTCATTGCATCGTTTCTTGGGATGCTCGCTGTGACTGGCGGTATTTGGGGCTCTTGGACCTTTGATACACCTGCGGGACCTTCGGTTGTGGTGACTGCGTTGATCATTTTCCTAGTGCTTTACAGCTTGCCTCAACGTTACGGACGCTAATGTTTTCCTCGCTGATACGTTACCGTCCGGATCGCGCATCACATCAACGCGTATGGCAACTTGCTTGGCCCATGATGTTATCCAATATCACCGTGCCTTTGCTGGGTCTTGTGGATACAGCCGTTATGGGTCATCTACCGGAACCTCGCTACTTAGCCGCCATTGCAGTGGGCGGAGTTATTTTTACCAGCATCTATTGGACCTTTGGCTTTCTTCGCATGGGAACCACGGGGCTTGTCGCACAAGCACATGGACGTGATGATGGTTCGGGCATACGTCGCTATTTAGGACAGTCCTTGTTGATCGCCAGCGTCATCGGCATATTGATCTGGCTATTACGAGGTCCCTTAATTGAATTAGCTTTACAGCTTACTGGTGCGGCACCGGATGTTATTGATGAAGCGCGTCGTTACGCGCTAATTCGTGCTTGGGGTGCACCGGCAGTCTTGTGTAACTTTGTTCTTCTGGGCTGGTTCGTCGGTAATCAAAATACACGCATTCCTCTATTGCTGCTGACCCTGACCAATGTTATCAACATTGTATTAAACCTATTATTTGTTTTTGGTTTGGGCATGCGTACCGAAGGAGTCGCGCTGGGAACCGTGATCGCTGAATACGCTAGCTTATTAATGGGATTATGGTTTTGTAGAAAGCTGCTGTTAAATCTATCCGGTGAATTTAAAGCAAAAGCCTTACTTTACTGGCATGATTACGCTGAATTGTTTCACGTGAATCGTTATCTGTTTGTACGTACCTTACTTCTACTGTTTTGCTTTGCCTTTTTTACCGCGCAAGGGGCGAGAATGGGTACCGATGTGGTTGCAGCCAATGCGGTTCTGCTTAACTTTTTAATGCTGATTTCTCATGCCTTAGATGGATTTGCGCATGCAACCGAAGCACTGGCGGGCAGGGCATTAGGACGAAAGAAGAAAAGAGATTTCTATCAAATTATCCTGACGGCAACTCTATGGTCTTTAATCTCAGCGATGCTAATCACACTCTTCTTTGCTATCGCAGGAGAGACAGTGATTAGCTGGCTAACCAGCATCAATGAAGTCAGAGCCATAGCGGGGCAGTATCTACCTTGGTTAGTCGCCTTACCTCTACTGGCTGTCTGGAGCTATCTGTTGGACGGTATCTTTATTGGTACGACACAAGTGAAGGTGATGCAAAACACCATGATTATTTCGGTGATCTTGGTGTTTTTACCCGTCTGGTGGCTCACTCAGGGCATGGGGAATCATGGCTTATGGTTAGCCTTTTCAAGCTTTTTTATCGCCCGAAGCCTGACAGGTGGCTGGGTGTACTGGCGCCTTACTCAGCAAAACCGCTGGGGTTTAGCGCCAGAGTGAACCGGTAGAATAGCGATGAACCATAAGCCAGAATTGAAGATGGCTTTGATCAAGACTTCCCTGGATCAAGCAACCGAATGGGCTCGGCTTTAACCTCTTTGGGTTTGGTGGCTTGAGCAGAAAGTCGATCCTCGTGCTTTTCTTTGTGCACACGAGTGTCGATCTCTTTTGGTTCAGGACGGCCATCTAAGCGCAAAGAGTCACTAAAACCACACTCAATACACTCACGATGTTCACGCTCTTCGTCTCGATGCATTCGCACCGAGTCCATTTTTCCACAGCGAGGGCACACAGCCCCTGCAATAAAGCGCTTTACTGGTTCCATAATACCCTCAGGCTGCTTTAACAATACCATTGTGACGTAATAGCGCGTCGACCTTAGGCTCACGTCCTCTGAAGGCAACGAACAGTTCCATCGGCTCTGCAGAACCACCTTTCTCTAGAATGTTGCTACGGAAGGCTTCGCCTGCGGTTGGGCTAAATACACCGTCCTCTTCAAAACGTGAGAAGGCGTCGGCTGATAAAACTTCTGCCCATTTATAGCTGTAATAGCCCGCTGCATAGCCTCCCGAGAAGATATGACCAAAACTGTGTTGGAAGCGATTCTCTTTCGGCGGCGTCATCACAGCAACTTGTTTTCTGACTTCGTCCAACACTTGCTGAACGTCGGTGACACCGGCTTCAAAACATTGATGTAGTTTGAAATCAAATAGCGAGAACTCAAGCTGTCTGACCATCATCATACCGGCTTGGAAATGCTTAGCGGCAAGCATATTTTCCAGTAGTTCATTGGGCAGTGGTTCATTGGTTTCGTAATGACCCGACATCAGCGCTAAGCCTTCCGGTTCCCAGCACCAGTTTTCCAGGAACTGACTTGGCAATTCAACCGCATCCCAGGCAACACCATTGATACCGCTCACCTCTGGATAATCCACGCGAGTAAGCATGTGGTGTAATCCATGACCAAATTCATGGAACAAAGTCGTCACTTCATCATGCGTTAACAGCGCAGGCTTATTGCTCACGGGTGGAGTAAAGTTACAGACCAAATAGGCAACGGGAAGCTGTATTTGACCATCGGCTAGGCGACGACGATCTCGGCAATCCGCCATCCACGCACCACCGCGCTTATTGCTTCTGGCAAAGGGATCTAAATAACAGTAAGCGAGGGTCTCACCGTCACGTGACAATCGGAAGAATCGAACATCCTCATGCCAAGTATCGGCATCTGCTTGTTCTTCAATGCGAATACCAAATAAACGCTCCACAATGCCAAACAATCCATTCAACACTTTTGGTAAGGGAAAGTAGGGGCGAAGTTGCTGTTGAGACACCTGATAACGCGACTGCTTTAACTTATCGGCATAATAGCTGACATCCCAAGGCATCAACTGTTCAGTGCCATCCAACTCTTTGGCAAAGGCGGTTAGATCCGCTAAATCCTGTTCAGCAACGGGGCGGCTTTTTTCGGCCAAATCATTTAAAAAGCCAATCACCTGATCACCGTTTTCAGCCATCTTGGTGGCCAGTGACAGATCCGCATAGGTTGTAAAACCCAATAATTTTGCCAACTCTTGTCGTAATGCCAAAATCTCATTCATGATCGGGCCATTATCCCAACGCCCAGCATCCGGCCCTTGATCAGAGGCACGCGTCGAGTAGGCTCGATAAAGCTGCTCACGCACGGCTGAGTTGTTGGCATAGGTCATCACAGCGTAATAAGAAGGGAAGTCCAAGGTGATGACCCAACCATCCAATTCGCGCGTTTTGGCGGCATTTGCGGCAGCTTCAATCGCATCGTCAGGCAAACCTTGCAGATCTGATGGATCTTCCGTATGAAAATACCAACCTTGCGTGGCATCTAACACATTTTCAGAAAAGGTATTGGTTAACTCGGAAAGGCGCTGCTGTATCTCTGCATAGCGCTGTTGTTCTGCTTCCGGCAAGGCAATACCTGAAAGCTTAAAATCACGCAGCGTATTCTGTAATACCTTCTGTTGAGCCTTATCCAGCGAGGCGAAGTGCTCACTTTTCGCTAAAGCCTCATAACCCGAGAAGAGTCCTTTATGCTGCCCCATTTCAGTCCAATAGGCGGATAACTTCGGCAAACAGGCATTGTATGCCTGACGTAACTCATCGGAATTCATCACACCATTCAAATGTGATGCGATAGACCAAGCGTAACTCAACTTATCACTGGTATCTTCTAAGCGTTGTACAAAGGAGTCCCAATCATGGTCTTGCTCTGTTTCGGTGAGGGCGTTGACTAGATGACGATTTTCTTCAATCAATGCATCGATGGCTGGCTCTATCTGATCAACCTTGATTTGGCTAAAAGGCGGTAACTGCTGGGGATGAAGTAAAGGGTTTTGCATAATCTGCCTCGTATAAGTGAAAAGCCTTTCAACAGGCCAATCCGTGATCTGTATCAATCTTGTAGTATACAATGGGGAAAAGTCTGTCACTTTTCAACTGATCAATAGGGTATTCCATGCATATACGTTCATATCAGGGTAAACAGCCCATTCTTGGCAAGGCCGTTTTTGTCGACCCTACCGCCGTGGTTCTTGGAGACGTAGAAATAGGGGATGACTCTTCTGTCTGGCCGTTAACCGTGATTCGCGGGGATATGCACCGTATTCGTATCGGTCGTTGCACCAGCATTCAAGATGGTTCTGTACTACATATCACACATGCAGGCCCCTTCAACCCTGACGGCTTTCCGCTCGTCATTGGTGATGAGGTCACTGTAGGCCATCAAGTCACCCTGCATGGTTGTACCATCGGTAATCGCGTACTGGTTGGCATGGGTAGTATGGTGATGGATGGCGCGGTTGTGGAAGATGAGGTGGTGATCGGCGCAGGAAGCCTCGTGCCACCGGGTAAACGCTTAGAAAGCGGTTATTTATATGTTGGTCGTCCTGCCAAACAAGTGCGACCTCTGACCGAAAAAGAGATGGCGTTTTTTAGCTACAGTGCAAATAACTATCGGCAGTTGAAGGATCTGCATTTGCAGGAGGAGTGGAGTCAGTAAGCTGAGCTTAGATTTTGACCTTTCAAGCTTCTAAACAGATTTAGAAGCTTGAATCAGGCTCTTTTAAAAACTCAACTTCTTCATCAGTCGATACACGCCCTAAAATACTATTTCGATGTGGATAACGTCCAAACCTATCAATGATCACCTTATGTTTACGCTCGAATTCCAAGCTATTTGCATTGCCCAAAGCTTCAAAGAGCTTGATTGCCTGTTGATGAATGACTTTAGACTCACTGTGCATAAAGGGAAGATAAAGAAAACTCCTCTCCGTAGGTGGTAATTCAAGATCAAACCCTTTGGATATCGCGAACTGTGCTAATGCCAAGGCAAGAGGGTCAGATGCAAAAGATTCTGACGTGTCACGAAAGATATTACGAGAGAACTGATCAAGAACGATGACTTCAGCCAGACTACCTGACGGCGTTTCCCGCCATTCAAATAACTCGCCCGCTTTAGCCTGTTGATGTAGCGAGCCAAATTTAGTCTGAATCATTAAATCCAACTGGTGGTTTTTTTCCCACCATTGCTTAGGTTCAAGTTCTTTAAACCAAAAATCTAACACGTGTGACTGCATAAACCTTCTCCATTAAAGGGGATGGGGGATATCGACTTGAACCGATGCCAGCAAATGACTTGCTGCGGGAGATGTTACTCCGACCCCGATCTCCCTACATCCCCATCAATATCCAAACCAACGGCAGAAACAGTGCGGTAAACACTCCCGTTAATCCCATTCCCAAAGATGCAAAGGCGCCAGCAGTGGGACTGATTTCAAAAGCTCTGACGGTGCCGATGGCGTGGCCGTTGATGCCGAGGGCAAAGCCAAGGATGCGGTGATCTTCTATTTTCAGCCAGCGACCTAATAGGTTGACCCAGAGGGTTGCCATCACACCGGTGACCAACAATCCACCCATCAGAATGGGAATAGAACCACCCAGTTGTTCAGTAATGCCTATGGCAATTGGGGCGGTAACAGATTTTGGTGCAAAGGAAGCAAGGAGTTCAGGCGGAGCACCTGCTAACCATGCAAGTAGAATCGCGTATAAAGCGGCCATGATCGCTGCTAATGGAAGGGTAAACAGAATCGGTTTCCACAGTGCGCGAATATGATGTATTTGCTGAAATAGCGGTACCCCTAAGGCCACTGTAGCGGGACCGAGTAGCAGTATGATCCATCGAGCACCTTCTTGATATTGAACATAGTCGATACGCAGCAGGATCAATATCAACACCACAATTAATGCCGCGATTAATATACCCGGGCACCAGGTAGGGCGTCCCATTTTTTGGAAGATGGCATTACCCAAAAAGAAGGCAAGCAGTGTAATCGCAATCGCGGCGATCGGTGTGGCGGTTAAATGGTCAATTAAGGCTGTGTAGCTTGCTAGAAAGTCACTCATCTGCCTGATCCTGCTTTGGCTGGCGCGGCATCATTCGAGACATTAACCAAAGCGTGGTAAGCACACTAAGCAAAGTGCCCAATACTAAGGCTAGCAAGGCTGCCAACCAGTATTGTGAGTAATCCCCCAGTACAAAGAACACACCAACCACACCCGGCATAATCAGCATGGCGAGGAGGGTAATCAAAGGTTGGCTGATGGCGGCAATATCATCATGCATTCGACCTCTAACCAGCAACCAGCCTGTTAGTAACAGCATTCCAATCACGCCCGCGGAGATGGGCAAGCCTAGCAAAGTAACGACAACATCGCCCAGAAGCAGGAATCCAAGAAGATAGAGAAATCCTTTTATGACATTCATGCTGATACCGTTAGGGCTTAGCCTTAGCAATTTCTCGCAAACGTTTAACCACCAGTGCGTTAATGCTTCGCTGGGTAAAGTGACCATCGGCTTTAAGTTGACCAGCCTTACGTCCCATCAATAGCTCTAAACATTGATCCACATGACTGACGGCATGAACCGAGAATTGCCCCGCTTTAACGGCATCAACCACATCTTTTTTCAGCATCAAGTTACGCACATTGGCTTTGGGAATAATCACACCTTGATCGCCGGTTAAACCACGTGTTTGACACAAACGGAAGAAGCCTTCGATCTTTTCATTCACGCCGCCAATCGCTTGGACTTCGCCATACTGGTTAATCGAACCCGTTGTCGCAAACTGCTGCAGAATCGGTATAGCGGTTAAGGCAGAGATTAAGGTGCAGATTTCTGCCAGTGACGCACTGTCGCCATCGATATAACCGTAGGATTGCTCCATGGCGATACTCGCGGACAAGGTCATAGGGAAATCATGTGCATATTGATGACCTAAGTAACCGGATAAAATCAGCACGCCCTTAGAGTGAATCGGCTGTCCTAGCGTGACTTCACGTTCGATATCGACAATGCCTTTATTGCCTGGATTAACCGTGGCAGTAATGCGTGCGGGTGTGCCGAAGGAAACATCACCGACTTGCAACACAGTTAAACCATTGGCACAACCTACTGCACTGCCTTCGGTATCGATCAGCACGGTACGGTTAAGCATACTTTCTAGAATTTTTTCTGATAAGCGTCCTGTTCTGCGCTCTTTACCTTGTAATGCCATTTCGACGTGCTGAGCACCGATCAAGTCATCGCCTTTTTGACGGCGCCTGAAATCGGCTTCACAAAGCAGATCCACTAACTCGCCGATATGCGCTGAAAGCATCTCTTGATCTTCCGCCATCCGTGAACTGTGCTCTGTGAGGCGAGCTACGGCCTCACGCTTCAGTGGCGCCAAGCCTTCTTCTACAGCGAGTGTCTTCATTAAACGGGCATAGTTACGGACACTGGCAGGTGATCGTTTCACATCTTCATCGAAATCGACCACTACACGAAACATCTTTTCAAAGTCGTGATCTAGCTCTTGCAGCAGATAATAGATATCACGCCCACCGACCAAGATCACCTTTACTTTCAGCGGAACCGGTTGAGGGTTCAAGGTGATCGTACTCACCCCCGTGTATTCACTGACAGGGTTTTCGATGCGAATTTCATGCGACTTCAACGCGCGTTTTAATGCACTGTAGACAAAGGGCTGTTCTAATAGCTTTTCCGCTTCTAGTAGAAGATAACCACCGTTGGCTCTGTGTAAGGCTCCGGGACGAATCAGGGTGTAGTTAGTGACTAGTGCACCCATTTCGCTATTGTATTCCACTCGACCGAAGAGATTTTCATAACTAGGATGAGCTTCATAAACAACAGGCGCACCTTTGGTCTTGTGATTGTCAACGAGCAAGTTGATGCCGTAGTTTTCTTCTAAAAACTGCTGGCGCATCTGATCGGTTTTAATCTCTAAACTGCGCTCATCTCCAACGATTTCGGCGACATTTTTAATCAGATCTTTTTCAACATAACCCAAATATTTAATGATATTGGCATGGTGGACATAACGGTCACGTAACTGTGCAATTAACGGCAAAATCGATTTACGCGTGGTTTCACTGTCTAAATTACGGATCTGAGCCGCCGCTTCACGTCGCCATTTAGGTAGTTCAGTCAGCGCTTCATTCAACTGATCTTCTAGATCGGATATATTTTGTTGAATGGTATCTCGCTCTTCCTCTGGAAGTTGTGAGAAGGCCGCTTCATCCATTGCTTGACCATCTGCTAAGGGTGTAAAGCCGATGGTACCGGCATCACGATAAACAGCGATATTCACATCACGCGCTTTACGCTCGACAGAATCTACGGCTTGATCATAACGTTTGGTGAAATCACGCTCGATACGGCTTTTCATGCGCTGATAGCCAGGGCTTTCAAAGGCGGCAGGAAGCTCTGTTAACAGGTTTTCGAAAAGATTTTCGACATCTTTTTTGATTTGCTGTGCTTTTCCCGCTGGAAGCTGAAGCACAACAGGGTAACGACCATCGGATAGATTATTGATATAGCACCAATCCGCTGGTTTTTGATCCTTCTTGGCATAGTTTTTAAGATTTTCCATGGCAAAAGAGAAGCGACCGGTATGCGGGTTGCCCATGACAAACAGGTTATAGCCATGCCGCTGCATACTGATGCCGAAATCCATGGCTTCTATGGCACGTTCCTGCCCAAAGAAACCATTAAACGGCTCTATCGATTCAGTGGTCAGAAAAGGCAGGTCTTTGGGGTCACAAACACGGTATAACTGGTCTGCGCAAAGAAGGGTGGTGTCAAGTCGCGTGGAATCTGTCATATATGCCATCCAAAGACAGGAGTATTTAGTGTCAGGTTATAACGCTAATGTGACAATCGATGCAAGGTTATGAGTCCTGAAAAACCTACCAAACCATTATTGATGAGCCAAACTTTGTCTCAGTAAAGCGATCACCGGAGCGGTTTCAGGACGGACACCTCGCCAGCATAAAAAAGCTTCTGCTGCTTGCTCCACCAACATCCCTAACCCATCAATGGCTCTGGCGGCTGAGTGGTCAATTGCCCACTGACAGAAGGCCGTTGGTTTTGTCCCATACATCATGTCATAACAAAGTGTGTTAGCACTGACTACGCTTGTGTTGACCGGCGGAAGGTTACCGACCAAACTGGCAGAGGTACCATTGATGATCACATCATAGGCTTCAGTGTTTTCTAAATCTTCATAGCCACCCGCAGCTAATTGCTGATCTGATGGCAATATCTCACTAAAGTGAGTGGCTAATGCGTGTGCTTTTTCAGCTGTGCGGTTAACAATCATTATTTTACGACAACCTGCTTCGATAAGTGGCTGCAAAACCCCGCGAACAGCACCGCCAGCGCCAAGCATTAATAGGCTGGCACCCTCTAACTTGACACCGTTATTATGTATTAGGTCGTTAACCAAACCCACGCCATCCGTGTTGTCCCCGCAAATACGCCCTTGTTCATCACGCCACAGAGTATTCACCGCACCTGCGCGTTCTGCACGAGGGGTTCTTTGTTCTGCTAAGCTCCAAGCTTGTTCTTTAAAGGGAACCGTGACGTTAAGACCTTTACCTTCTGCTTGCAGAAACTGTGATACTGCTTGGGCGAAGCTATCTAAGGCTACTTCAATTGCCCGATATTGCATCTGCTGATTTTGCTGACGTGCAAAACAGTCATGAATAAAGGGCGAACGGCTATGGGAAATGGGATTGCCAAAGACTGCATACTGATCAAGCATCATCTTCTCCAAGCCAATCTTTTGATATTAGAAAATCTGTGTACAAACGCGCCTCTTCCGATCCAGCTTCCGGTGCCCAGTCATAACTCCAGCGAACCGTCGGTGGTAAAGACATCAGAATTGACTCTGTTCGACCGCCAGACTGAAGACCAAAGAGGGTGCCACGGTCGTACACCAAGTTAAATTCAACATAGCGGCCCCGACGATGTAACTGAAAATCACGTTGAGCCTCTGTCCAAGGGGTATCACGTCTTTTTTCAATGATGGGTCTATAAGCATCTATGTAGGCATCACCTACTGACCGCATAAAAGCAAAGCTGGTTTCAAAGTCTGGTGTATTGAGGTCATCAAAAAACAAGCCACCGATACCCCTAGGCTCATTTCGATGCTTCAAAAAGAAATAGTCATCACACCACTTCTTGTAACGCGGGTAATAGTCTTCACCAAAGGGTTGGCATGCCTGCTTTGCAACTTGATGCCAATGAACACAATCCTCTTCAACGCCATAGTAGGGGGTTAAATCGAAACCACCACCAAACCACCACACCGGATCTTCACCTTCTTTTTCTGCAATAAAGAAACGCACATTGGCATGGGATGTCGGAAGATGAGGATTATGCGGGTGTATCACCAGAGAAACGCCCATCGCCTGAAAAGAACGACCGGCTAATTCGGGTCGATGCGCGGTTGCAGAGGCAGGTAAACCTTCACCAAACACATGGGAAAAATTCACTCCGCCTTTCTCGATGATATTACCATCGGATAGTACACGACTGCGCCCACCACCGCCTCCGGGCCTATCCCAAGCATCCTCAATAAACACTTGTCCGTCTAACTCAGTGAAAGCCTGACAGATACTATCTTGCAGTGCTAACAGATAGTCTTTAACCCGTTTAGTATCAGGCTGTTGCATTGAGCTCTCCTAAAAAAGTTCTAAAACAGTAATTATCAATGTAAGTGCTCACTATGATCTTATCGTTGATAGACTGGTGATTGATCGAATGGTACTGGGCCTATTTGAGCCACCTAGTTCACCATTGACTATATAATCTAGCCTTGAGCCGAAGTATGTCTTCACTCTCAATGCAGATTTTGCGGGTTCAGCAGTCGCAGGATTCGCAGAGGTTGACACGATAGGTCCACCCCATGCATCACATAAATGCTTGACTAACGGATGCGCAGAAACACGAATGGCTACCTCTGAATGATGACCTTTAACCCAACTCGGAACAAGATCATAAGGATCAGGCAATAGCCAGGTGTTAGGGCCTGGCCACGTCTGCTTTAATTGCTCTAATTGTTGATCAGAAAGACCCTTCAAGAGTTCTGAAATCTGCGCCTCGGAACTCGCGACCAAAATTAACCCTTTGTGTTCGGGTCTACGCTTTAACTGTAATAGGCGCCTGACTGCACTTTCATTATAGGGATCACAACCCAGTCCCCAGACAGCTTCAGTGGGGTAGGCAATCACTCCACCTGAATGCATCACATCAACAGCTCTTTTAATTGGCCAGTTATTCATCTATAAACGCTCCTTACTTCGGCACGAAACGATAGGGGACAACTATACAGCCACGCAGGTAAACTTAGGCTCAGGAGCATTGGGAAGATGCTGTGATACTAGGCGCACTTGCTTGATCAAGCTGGTTAAGTCATCAGCAACAACGTTGATATGACCTAACTTACGTCCTGAACGTTCACTTTTACCGTACAAATGAAGATGAACGCCCTCCAAAGCCAAAATATGCTGGGTATCGCCCATTTGACCGATAATATTGATCATGCAAGTTGGCTTGAGAGCCTTAGTAGAACCAAGCGGCAGGCCTTGAATGGCTCGTAGATGATTTTCAAACTGACTGGTTATGGAGCCGTTTTGTGTCCAATGCCCTGAGTTATGAACTCTGGGAGCCATTTCATTGGCGAGTAAACGTCCGTCTGCACACTGGAACAACTCAAGTGTTAGGACACCAACATAGTCGAGACTATCTAAAAGTTTATGAATATAAGCTTCTGCTTGATGCTGAACTGCATCAGTGACATCGGGTAAAGGGGCCAGCGAATAGCGCAGAATACCTTCGGCATGATGATTTTCCGCCAAAGGGTAGAAAACCACATCACCTTGACGGCCCCGAACGGCGATAATAGATACTTCGCGAACAAAGTCTACAAACGCTTCAACAATCAGGCGTGAATGACCTATCTGTTGCCACGCAGTCTCTGCTTCTGATGGATCTTTCAACACCGCTTGACCCTTGCCGTCATAGCCCTCTGTAATAGATTTAGCCACCACGGCAGCCGCACCCTGCTGCATCAAGACTTGGCATGCCTGTGCAAGCTGTTCGGCTGATTCGACAACACGGTAAGCCGCTACGGGGATATTAAGACGATCAAAAAGTGCTTTTTCAGCTTCACGATTTTGGCAAACCCGCAAGGCCTCAACGCCGGGATACAAGGCTTTGCGCTCCGCAACACGCTTAACTAAATCTAAGGGTAGGTGTTCAAACTCATAGGTAACCAAGTCAACCTGAGACAGGAAACTTTCCAATTGATCGCCAGAGGGGTCGCAAAGGGTTTCACCAATTTCAGCACTCGGGCTGCCGGTGGTATCGAAAAATGAGAAACGATTACTTAATGGATAGCCCGAAAGAGCTAACATTTGCCCCAATTGTCCAGCGCCTAGCACACCAATTTTCATCGATCTAATTACCTATTATTCGCCACGTGGATCTGAATTTTCTAATACGGTACGTGTTTGTTCTTCTCTAAACGCTGTCAGTGCCTGCTTAACCTGGGCATCTTGAAGTGCAACAATTTGTGCAGCCATAATGCCAGCGTTAGTAGCGCCTGCTTTACCTATGGCCAACGTTCCAACCGGAATGCCGCCTGGCATTTGTACAATAGATAACAGAGAATCCATTCCACTTAAGGCTTTAGATTCAACCGGCACGCCCAACACAGGCAGGCAGGTTTGTGAAGCAGCCATACCAGGCAGGTGCGCTGCGCCTCCTGCTCCAGCAATAATCACTTGCAGACCACGGTCAGCGGCCGATTTGGCGTATTCAAATAACAGATCTGGCGTGCGATGAGCAGAAACAACTCGAGTTTCATAAGGAACGCCGAGCTTTTCAAGCATTTGCACCGCATGTTCCATGGTTGGCCAATCTGACCGAGACCCCATAATTACGCCTACTTTTGGCTGCATTCTTTCAATCCTGTATCAAAGTCATTATTACAAACGCTGCGCGCCTGCCGAAAAAGAAAGCTCGACAGGATACTCCTATTCCTATTGTGGGAAAAGCAAACTGACTCTAAAGTGATCAATTCAACACAACGCCAGATAACGATCACCCATGACATCTATTTTACCTTCAAGCTGTAAGTTTATCAGCATTTGCTGTAGCTCACTGATCGTGATGGTGGTTTCTGCATGTAATTGGTCTAAGGTTATTGCTGACTGCCGAATTCGCTGGAGTAACATTGTTTCTTTATCAGAAAGATTTTCCACTCGTGTTGTGACGTCTTTGAGTTTATCTTGAGCGACTTGAGTGATTTGATCAGCCAAAAATCCCAGCATTGGAGACAAAGGCTCACAAATCTGCTGCTGATTTTCAACGAGTAGAGCCCCTTGGCGAATAAGCATGTGACAGCCTTTAGCTAAAGGGTTATGAATGCTTCCAGGAATAGCAAACACTTCTCGACCTTGCTCCATGGCCAACCTTGCGGTAATTAACGAACCGCTTCGGACAGCAGCCTCAACCACTAAGGTACCAACGGCCAGCCCAGAAATAATTCGATTTCGTTTTGGAAAGTTTTCTGGTCGCGCTTTAGATCCCGGTGGAAACTCAGAGACGAGCAAGCCACCACTAGAGACAATATTGTCAGCCAGATGTTGATTCACTGCTGGATAAATAAACTCTGGACTGGTTCCCAACACCGCAAGCGTGGGTCTATCGGCTTTTAAAGCTCCTTTATGCGCTGCAGTATCAATACCCTGAGCTAAACCACTGGTGATAATGAAGCCACTGCTGGCTAGGGATCGGGCAAACTCAAAAGCACTGGAAGCGCCAGCTACTGAGGGCTTACGACTGCCTACGATGGCTAGCTGAGGTTGTTGTAGCAATTCAATGTTGCCTTTTAACCATAACAAGGGCGGTGGATCATCAATCTCTTTCAATAAAGAAGGGTAGGATTCACTGTCGATACTGATTAAGGTTAACCCTAGCGCTAAGCCACGTGTAATAACCGCATCGGCCTGTGCTAGTAACGACTTAAGATTGATAGTATGAAGGGCATGACGCGTGTCCGCTCTTAAACGAACATCTTCGGGTAATTGGAAAGCTAAGAGTTGAGCTGGAGAGATTCCTTGAGCTGTCAGCTTGGAAAGGGTTGCCGGACCTAAGCCCGGCAACTGGCTGACAGCGATCCACTCCCTTGGATCGCTAGACATGACGCATCCTTTTTAATCAGGGTTACGAATTTCATCACCGATAGAAACAACATTAGTCGCACGCATAATTAAGCCGTAACTGACTTTATCGAAAGATTTAAAGACCATCAGGATAGCGGCGTGCTCTGAAGGCAGTTGAATTTGACCACCTGCGATAGGATCGCGAACCACTTCACCAGTTCGGTAAACAGAGAACACATGTCCTGGCTCTACCGCTTCACGTTGGCCCACATTGAGCACGACAGCATCAAATTGACCTGCACTGGAGACCCCTTTCAATAAACCAATAATCAAACCTTCAACACCTTCTGGGGCAGGTTTGGGATGGAATACTGACTGAATACGAGTCTCTTCAGTTGGCAACACTCGATAGGTCGCACGAACTTCTTCATTCGAACGAACCAAATCCATCGTAATAATATCGTCGTTAACACTGGTCACCCGAGTGTCTGCAACCTTGAATAACTCATAACCCAGAAACTCACCAGTAACTGGATCAATGTATTCAGTTGCGGGACGATAAATTGCTTGGTTACGATCATCGCGAATTAACTCACCACGACCATAAACACGATCACCTGCACCACTGATTAAGCGGCGGTTTTCACCCGCTACGACATATGGAGCTTGACTAAGAACATCTTCTTGTACAACTAAGTTGTCACTAATGAAGCTGTTAATATCTCGAAGAGGTATTGCAGGAATAGCTTGTTCCAGCGGCAGTTCTCGTACACGTGGACTCAGTCGCTCTTCACCTGGACGCAAGCCAAGCCTCGGTTGTCCATCTACCCATGTCAGGTAAATAACATCCCCCGGATAGATAAGATGTGGATTGGCAATTTGCGGGTTAACCCCCCAAATTTCTGGCCAACGCCAAGGTCGATTAAGAAAATGCCCCGAAATACCCCAAAGCGTATCGCCCTTAACCACGACATATTCAGTCGGATGATTAGGCTTTAGCTCTAGTGGAGCCTGTGCAGTCTGTGCCGTAGCGACACTGGAAAAGAGTAAGCCTGCTACAAGCAGACCGCAAAGCAGTTGTTTCATATCCGCTTCCCTTTGATCAGAAAGTATTCAGCGTTCAATTTTTGATCTATTCAACGCAGATCAACCATCATAACAATGCATTCAGTTGTGTATTCAGTATAATAGGCATATTAAAGCATTACGACACCTATCTTATCCATTCTAGACCTATTAATGATGTATACCTATGTCCAAGCTCAATATTCTTGAATTTCCTGATCCCCGTTTACGCACCATTGCAGAACCTGTCGAAAAGGTAGACGATGATATTCGCAAACTTATCGATGATATGTTTGAAACCATGTACGAAGCCAACGGTATAGGTTTAGCGGCTACTCAGGTTAATGTCCACTTACAGGTTGTAGTTATCGACCTGTCTGATGACAGCACTGAACCTTTGGTTTTAATCAATCCTAGCTACACAATCATTGAAGAAGAATTAGACGAGATGCAAGAAGGCTGTTTATCAGTTCCTGGGTTCTACGATACCGTAGAAAGACCACGTCGCATCGCTGTCGAATCACTTGATCGCAACGGTAATCCACAAAATTTTGAAGCAGATGGTTTATTGGCGGTCTGTATTCAACATGAGCTTGATCACCTCGATGGTAAACTGTTTGTTGACTATCTTTCTAAACTTAAGCGCCAACGAATTCGCAGTAAGCTGGAAAAGCAGCATAAACTTGATCAGCAAGCACAGCGCTAAACGACTGGAGTGGTTTTGATGGAGGTTTTAATGGGGGGTGAGTTGGATAGTTCGAAGAATTCACCACTGCGCATTGTCTTTGCGGGCACACCTGATTTTGCAGCCAGTAGCTTAGCAGCATTGATTGATCATGATTATCAGATTGTGGGGGTTTATACACAGCCTGATCGTCCTTCGGGTAGAGGTCAAAAATTAACCGCGAGTCCGGTTAAACAATTAGCGTTGAAACATCAGCTCCCTGTATATCAACCTTTAAACTTCAAATCTGAAGAGGCTACTCAAGAATTAGCTGATTTGAATGCTGACCTAATGATTGTGGCAGCCTATGGATTGTTGTTACCACAAAAGGTCCTTGATTTACCAAAGCTGGGCTGCATCAATGTGCATGCTTCTTTGTTACCTCGCTGGCGTGGAGCCGCACCTATTCATCGAGCGTTATTAGCAGGCGATACCGAAACCGGCATTACCATTATGCAAATGGCATTGGGGTTAGATACGGGTGACATGCTTTACAAGAAGCATACTCCCATTTATCACGATGATACTGCGGGTAGCTTACATGATCGATTGGCAGTTTTGGGAGCTGAATCCCTTATTGAGAGCTTACCGCTTTTGGAACAAGGGAAACTAACGGCTGAAATTCAGGATGAAGGTTTAACCTGTTATGCCAGCAAATTGCTTAAGGAAGAGGGGAAACTAAATTGGTCGATGTCTGCAGAACAACTTGCTCGGCAAATAAGAGGCTTAAATCCTTGGCCGGTGGCTTTTTGTCACGTTGATTTTGATCAAAGCGGTGCTAACCCTGCAAATCTTCGTATCTGGTCAGCTGATTCCAACGCAGACCACTATCAAGAGGAACCAGGAACACTGGTCAAAATTGAAAAAAATGCGTTAGTCATCGCCACTGGGCAAGGAACATTAAGCGTTACCCAAATTCAGTTACCGGGTAAAAAAGCCCTTCCAGTCAACGCAATTTTAAATGGCCAACACTCATTTTTTGAAGGCATGAGGTTTAACTAGTGACTGATGTCCGTTTGGCAGCAACACAGATACTGACTTCGTTACTTCAACAACAGGGCTCATTGAGTTCACTGTTACCGGACTACCTTAAACAGGTCAGTGCAAGAGATACCGGACTATTACAACAATTGGTTTATGGCACTACACGAGAATATTTTCGTCTTGATGCATTGACGCAATATCTGCTTAAAAAACCTTTCCAAGCTAAAGATGCGGACCTTCAAGCCTGTTTACTCATAGGTTTGTATCAGCTTCGTGAACTACGTATTCCAGAACATGCGGTTATTCATGAAACTGTCGAATTAGCCAAGCGCCTCAATAAAGAGTGGGCGACAGGCTTAATCAACGCTGTATTGCGTCGCTATCAACGCGAAGCGGTTGAGCTGGATCAGCAACTGTCACAGCAGAGTGATTTGTATCACTGGAATCATCCAGAGTGGATGGTAACCAAACTGCAGCATAACTGGCCTGATCATTGGCAACAGATACTTATTCAAAATGATATTCGCGCACCGATGACGCTCAGGGTCAATAAGCACTTACTCACTACAGAGACATTCCACAGCAAGCTGGCAGAAGAGGGTATTCATGCTCAACTGGGTCAATTATCGGCCCAAGCGATTATACTTGAAGAGCCAATGGATGTGCTCGACATTCCCGGTTTTGATCTGGGTGAATGCAGTGTGCAAGATGAAGCTGCTCAGCTCAGTGCAGCGTTACTCGATGTTCAACCCGGTGAACGTGTGTTGGATGCATGTGCAGCACCCGGTGGTAAGCTCTGTCACCTATTAGAACATCACGCAAATAGCGCTGCTCAGGTCGATGCTGTTGAACTTAATCCCCTGCGCATCCCTCGTATTCGTGAAAACCTTAACCGACTTCAATTATCAGAATACTGTCGTGTTTTCGAAGGTGATGCGTCCAGCCAAGACTGGTGGGATGGGGTTGCCTACGATCGTATTTTGGTAGATGCACCCTGTAGTGGTAGTGGCGTCATTCGACGCAATCCAGACATTAAACTACTACGCCAAAATGAAGATCTGTTAAAGCTAGCCACCCTGCAAATGGCGATCCTTGAGAATCTATGGCAAATACTGAAACCCGGTGGAACCTTACTCTATGCCACTTGCTCGATCTTCCCACAAGAAAATGAACGCATCATAGAGCGTTTTTGCAAGCAGCACACAGACGCCCTTCATCAGCCTTTAGCTATTTCTACTGGGTTAGTGCGTCCATATGGCACACAATTTTTTCCTCAATTAAACAGCCATGATGGCTTTTTCTATGCCAAACTAATTAAGTTACCCGCAAACGGAATCAGCGACGCATGAACATCATTATTTTAGGCGCAGGGCAGGTCGGTGGAACTTTAGCTGAAAACTTAGCCAGTGAGTCCAACGATATTACTATCATTGATACTGACTCTGCTCGTCTAAGAGAACTGGCTGATAGGTTGGATATACGAACAATAGAAGGACCTGCTTCTACTCCTTCTATGCTTGCCCAAGCCGGCGCTCAAGATGCTGATATGCTGATTGCGGTAACCAACTCTGACGAGGTTAATATGATTGCTTGTCAGGTTGCCCATACCATCTTCAATATCCCGACTAAAATTGCCCGTATTCGTGAGCATGATTATCTTTATAACGATCGCTCTCTGTTCGGCTCTAAGGCGATGCCAGTTGATGTACTTATCAGCCCGGAAGAATCGGTCACTCTTCATATCAAAAAAATGATTCAACATCCTGGCGCTCTTCAAGTCCTAGACTTTGCTGAGGGCAAGGCTCAGTTAGTGGCTGTGCGTGCTTATTACGGCGGCCCTTTAGTCGGTCGAGAGATCTCCTACTTACGTTCTCACATGCCGAATGTAGATACGCGTGTAGCTGCTATTTTTAGACAGGATCGTCCGATTATTCCTCAAGGTGACACGGTCATTGAAGCCGATGATGAAGTCTTCTTTATTGCTGCTCAAAAGGATATACGCTCTGTTATGAGTGAGCTACGACGCTTGGACAAGCCGTATCGTCGTATCTTGATTGCAGGTGGCGGTAATATTGGCGCCAGATTAGCTGAAAGCTTAGAGAACAGTTTTCAGGTCAAGATCATTGAGCGTTCATTACCCCGCTGTCAAAGTTTAGCTAGACGCTTAAACAATACCATTGTGTTGCATGGCAGTGCTTCAGATCGTGATTTGTTGATTGAAGAGAATATCGAAGATACCGATGTATTTTGTGCGCTTACCAATGATGATGAAGCCAATATCATGGCTTCCATGCTTGCTAAACGTCAGGGTGCTCGCACGGTGATGACGTTAATCAATAATCCCGCCTATGTCGATTTGGTTCAAGGGGGTGTTATTGATATTGCGATTTCACCTCAACAAACAACCATAGGTTCATTACTGACCCATATTCGTCGTGGAGATGTGGTGGCTGTGCATTCACTTCGTCGTGGTGCAGCAGAGGCTATGGAGGCCATTGCTCACGGTGATCGAAACTCTTCTAAAGTAGTGGGTCGTGCAATTGAAGATATTAATCTTCCATCCGGTACGACAATTGGTGCGATTATTCGTAACGATAAGGTACTCATTGCTCATGATGATATCGTTGTTGAAAACGACGATCATGTCATTCTCTTCTTGGTTGATAAGCGCAAGATTCCTGATGTAGAGCGCTTATTCCAAGTCGGTCTGACTTTCTTCTGAGGCACGAACGATGCATTATCAGTTAACGCTTCGGGTCCTTGGTATACTGTTGATGCTTTTTAGCTTTGCACAGTTGCCACCTATCGCTGTTTCGTTTTATTACGCAGATGGCGCACATGGCGCCTTTATTTCGGCTTTCTTCATACTACTTTTGTGTGGCTTTCTTGTTTGGGTTCCTTTTTATCGCGTTAGAGGCGAGTTGCGCATACGTGATGGATTCTTAATCACGGTGCTGTTTTGGTCGGTTCTGGGTGTTTTTGGAGCGATACCGCTTTATCTTTCCACAGAACCTGACATGACCCTTGTTGATTCAGTTTTTGAGTCGATATCTGGATTATCGACAACGGGTGCAACGGTCATAACCGGTTTGGATTATTTACCTAAATCCATCCTCTATTATCGTCAGCAACTTCAGTGGCTTGGCGGTATGGGGATTATCGTTCTTGCCGTCGCCATTTTACCCATGTTAGGTATCGGGGGAATGCAGCTCTATCGTGCTGAGATTCCTGGTCCTGTTAAAGATACTAAGTTAACGCCTAGAATCACCGAAACGGCCAAGGCGCTTTGGGTAATATACGCTCTACTGACCATTCTTTGCGCTGTTGCCTATTGGGCTGCGGGTATGTCTTGGTTCGATGCCATAGGCCACAGTTTTTCAACCGTGGCTATTGGCGGTTTTTCAACCTATGACGCCAGCATCGGTCATTTTGATAATGCCAAGATTGAACTCGTTGGCATCTTTTTTATGATCCTATGTGGAATGAACTTCGCACTTCATTTCTTAGCTTGGCGTGCCAAGTCGATTACCCATTATTTTAAAGATTCTGAGGTTAAATTTTTTCTTAGTATTTTAGCCATCACTTTCATCATTACCTTCGCAGTACTCCTTATCCACGAGGTCTATGAACCAACACGATCACTCAGACAAGCTGCGTTTATGACGGTATCTATCGCAACAACAGCAGGTTTTGGTACTGGTAGTTTTGCCTACTGGCCTGTCATGCTGCCCTTTATGTTATTTGTTACCGCTTTCATTGGTGGATGCGTTGGGTCTACCGGTGGTGGTATGAAGGTTATCCGTATTCTATTGATTCTGAAACAGGGACATCGTGAGATAAAACGTCTTGTTCATCCCAACGCTATATTCCCTGTCAAAGTAGGTGGTCGGCCGATACCAGACAATGTGTTGCAAGCGGTATGGGGTTTCTTTTCTGTCTATCTTTTAGTCTTCGTAATTATGATGATTATATTGATGGGAACAGGGCTTGATCAGGTAACGGCTTGGTCTGCTGTTGGCGCCACCATTACAAACCTAGGTCCTGGTTTGGGGGATGTCGCTGACAATTTTGGTGGCATTAACGACACTGCCAAATGGATTTTATGCTTTTCAATGTTGTTAGGTCGCTTAGAGGTCTTTACCTTATTGGTATTATTCACCCCCGTTTTTTGGCGTCGTTGAGCCATCTCTTATCATCGACTATGACTAATCATTGTCTGTGTAAGTCTTCTAAGATTAGTAGATCTTAGCGCCTCCTTCAGGGCGCGTATTAAAGCGTTTGTATTCCCACTGATACTGTGACGGCAACTCTTTAACACAACGCTCTACTGAGCGATTCATAGCACTGGCCGCGACATGAATATCTTTTGTGGCTATCTCTGGATCGGCTTCACTAAAAAATATTTCAAACCCTTCCGCATTGGGTAGCCGTTTTGCGTAACCACACACCACTGTAGCACCCGTTTGTGCGGCTAACTGAGGCAGTAGTTTCATGGTTAGGGCAGGGGTATTAAAGAAATCAACAAAGATACCGCCTTCAATCTCTGGTTCCTGATCAGGAAGAATACCCACCATTTCACCCCGCTTAAGTGCTTTCATCACCTTACGAACACCCTGAACATTGGCTGGTGCCATATCTGTACCTAATCGAGCACGCATACGTTTTATTAGTTCGTCCAATTGTTTCTGTTTAGGTGGTTTGTACATCGCCGTGAAGGTATAGCGATTGGAAAGATACAAGTTTAGTATTTCCCAATTACCCAAGTGTGGTGCAATTAAAATGACACCTTTTCCAGCCTCAATACCTTGTGTAATAACTTCTTCGTTATTTACTTTCTTAATCTTCTTCAGTGTTTTATTGACTGGCCACAACCAAGACATTCCCATTTCAGAGACAGATTGCCCTGTTTGCTCTAAGCTTTCTTTAATCAATAATTGTTTCTCTTGCTCTGTCAGCTCACTAAAACAAAGCTCTATATTTGACTTGGTGTGTTGATACATCTTGTTTTTGGCACCTTTTTGATACATTCGACTTCCTAAAAAGGCACCAAATTTTTGTGCATATTTTAATGGCAATAGTGCCAATACACCCAAGGCTAAAACTGCAAAGATTCCCTTTAGACTTTTCACTCGACTTACACTCATCTATTTTTTTGCCATTATACCTGATCGACCGTTTAAGATTATTAGTTAGATACACGATCTAGCGCGACTGTTCATGTATAATTCTGGCTTTATTTTGATCATTCTATTATTAAGGTGATTCACGTGACTGACAAGGTGACGACAGACGTTAGCACATTTCAGGGCTTAATCCTTGCCCTGCAACAATATTGGGGCGATCTTGGCTGTGTTATTGTCCAGCCTCTAGATCTTGAAGTAGGTGCGGGTACTTTCCATCCAGCCACTTTTTTGCGTTCCATCGGACCTGAATCCTGGCGTTCCGCTTATGTGCAGCCCAGTCGACGTCCTACCGATGGTCGCTATGGTGAAAACCCCAATCGCCTTCAGCATTATTATCAGTTTCAAGTCGTATTAAAACCATCGCCTGATAACCTTCAAGAGTTGTTTCTCGGATCTTTAAAGCACATAGGCATTGACCCTCTAATTCATGACATTCGCTTTGTAGAGGACAACTGGGAATCACCAACACTGGGTGCTTGGGGTCTGGGTTGGGAGATATGGCTTAATGGCATGGAAGTCACTCAGTTCACCTACTTCCAGCAAGCAGGTGGTTTAGAGTGCTACCCAGTGACAGGGGAGTTAACTTACGGTCTTGAGCGTATAGCCATGTACCTTCAGGGTGTAGACAGTGTTTATGACCTCGTCTGGGCAAGACAACCTGACGGTAGTGTAACGACTTATGGTGATGTGTTTCATCAGAACGAAGTCGAAATGTCTACCTATAACTTTGAACATGCTGACGTTGCTACGCTATTTAGTAATTTTGATCACTATGAGCGTGAATGTAATAAGTTACTTGAAGCACAGCTTCCGTTACCTGCATACGAAATGGTGCTTAAAGCATCCCATACGTTTAACCTACTTGATTCTCGTCATGCAATTTCAGTCACCGAGCGCCAACGTTTTATTTTACGGGTAAGAACCTTGGCACGCTTAGTAGCACATGCTTATTTTGATAAACGTAAAGCACTTGGCTTCCCCTTGGCTCCAGAAGGAATACGTCAAGAAGTACTCGCTGCCTGTGAGGAGAAAAACGCATGATAAATCAGGATTTCTTAGTCGAATTAGGCACTGAAGAATTGCCACCAACCTCTTTATTAACACTCGCTAGTGCGTTTGGCGACGGAATAGAGAGAGGATTACAAGCTGCAGGTTTGAGCTATTCATCTGTACAGGTACACGCTTCACCACGACGTTTAGCTGTGGTTGTTAAAGATCTTCTTGTTGCTCAACCCGATCGCGAATTCGAAAAGCGTGGGCCCGCCACACAAGCTCCAACTCAAGCAGTTGAAGGTTTTGCTCGTTCCTGTGGTGTATCACTGGATGAACTGACTACCCAAGAAGTTGGCAAAGGACAATATTATGTCTATAAAGGAATGGAGAAGGGCAAGCCTTCAACAGAGCTATTGCCTGCAATCGTTTCGGATTCATTAGCAGCGCTTCCGATTCCAAAGCGTATGCGCTGGGGAGCAAGTCGTACAGAGTTTGTTCGTCCGGTTCATTGGCTAGTGATGCTGTTAGGTGAAACGGTTGTACCTTGCACTATTCTAGGACTAACTTCAGGTCGCAAGACTCAAGGACACAGGTTTCACTATCCCCACAGTATCGAACTTCTCTCACCCAGTGATTACACGACTAAACTGCTTTCCCCAGGTATGGTGATCGTTGATATCAACGATCGTCGTGAGAAAATTCGTGCTCAAGTTCTTGCAGAAGCTGCAAAGATCGATGCTCAAGTCGTTATCGACGAAGATCTGTTAGATGAAGTCTCTGCGCTTAATGAATGGCCAGTGGCTTTGATGGGTCGTTTTGAAGAACGTTTTTTGCAGGTTCCTGCCGAAGCGTTAATCTCTTCAATGAAGGCTAACCAGAAGTATTTCCACCTAATCGATGCGCATGGAAAACTCTTACCTTACTTCATTACTGTTTCTAATATTGAATCAAAAGATCCTTCGCAAATTATCTCCGGCAATGAAAAAGTAATTCGTCCACGTCTTGCGGATGCAGCTTTTTTCTTTGAGCAAGATCGTCAAACACCATTATCAGACCGTACTGAAAAATTGAAGTCGATCGTATTCCAACATGACTTAGGTACGCTTTACCAGAAAACTGAAAGGGTACAAGGGCTAGCTTCTAATATAGCTAAGCAAATAGGCGGCAACCCTGAATTTGCTTCCCGAGCTGCTTTGCTTTCTAAGTGTGACTTAATGACTAATATGGTCTTTGAGTTTACCGAACTGCAGGGGTTGATGGGTTACCATTATGCACTGCATGATGGCGAGGAGAACGAAGTTGCTTTAGCACTTAATGAGCAGTACATGCCTCGCTTCGCGGGTGATCAGCTGCCAACTACTAAGACGGGCATGGCATTAGCAATCGCCGACCGTTTAGATACGATCACTGGTTTATTTGCCATTAACCAACCACCGACGGGTTCAAAAGATCCGTTTGCACTTCGTCGTCAGTCCCTAGGTGTACTTCGCATCATCATCGAGAACAATCTTGATCTCGATCTTGAAGAGCTAGTTGCGCTATCAGCAGCAAATTATCCTGAGCTAGCCGGAAGTAAAGATGTAGTTAAGCGTGTTATAGACTTCATGCTGGAGCGCTTTAGAGCATGGTATGAAGAGAAATCTATATCTGTTGCCGTCTATCTTTCAGTACAGGCCATGCGCCCAACAAGACCTTTAGACTTTGACAAGCGTGTCCAAGCTGTCGCTCAGTTTTCTGAATTACCAGAAGCTATAGATCTTGCCGCAGCGAATAAGCGTGTTGCTAATATTTTGGCTAAACTTGAATCTCCGATTGCGTCAAGCAAACTTGATACAACGCTTCTTTTAGAGCCCGCTGAAATTGCTCTAGCTGATTCTGTGAATGAGTTGACCCAGTCGCTTCAGCCTTTATTTGAGCAGGGAAACTACACTCAAGCAATGCTTCAGCTTGCTTCCCTAAAGGATCAGATCAACTTGTTCTTTGACGACGTGATGGTCAACTCGGAAGACGATGCTATTAGAAATAATCGACTAACGCTTCTTTCTAATCTACGTAAGCTCTTCTTAGGCACTGCCGACATTTCACTTCTATAGAGTTCTATTACCCTTATATCTTAGCCCGCATCAGCGGGCTTTTTTTTGTTTCACGTGGAACACGTCAATATTTTTTAATTAAAGATTTACAAGAAAGGAGGTGTATTCCAGACTAAGATTGCCATTGATTCCAGACCAAGCCTTCCACCCGTTCCACGCCAAAACTGCCGCTGATTCCACATCAAAGCTGCCACCCTAGAACCCCGTTCCAATTGTATCATCCACGCTGTACGACAAAGGATAACTAAACGCTATTCTGTCCATATTCATTCGGAGATGTGTCAAATTCCGGCAAAGAGGCTATCCTACAAGCTCAGATCATTACTGTCGCCGTGGTAAGAGCTTCTAATTACATCTATCCACAGACCACGCGGAGCTCAGACTGGATCGGTTCGCATAACTAGACAATTAAATTCTTAGGCGGGGGCTTACCAGAGTTCATGGTGCCGGATAATTTGAAATAAGAATATAAGTTCGCCTTGGTCTGATAGATGATCGTGAAATCTATGAACGAGATAAACGACGCAGGAAATCTCAGCCTGCGCCAAGCGAATCTAGAAAGAGGCCATGTTTCACGTGGAACAAGTAATGAGTATAAAAGGCACTAATGCCTGAAGAAGTGATAAAAAACTAATATGTAAAAATGTAGCGGAAGATTGGAGGCCTATAAAAAGATACAAAAAAAGGGCAGCCTAAGCCACCCTCAGATGAAACGGAAATCGATTAAACGTCTAGGTTAGAAACGTTCAATGCGTTCGCTTCAATGAAAGCTCTTCGCGGTTCAACATCATCTCCCATTAAAGTAGAGAAGAGATGATCAGCTCCAATAGCATCATCGATGGTAACTTGAAGCATACGACGTGCATCGGGATCCATGGTGGTTTCCCACAACTGATCCGGATTCATCTCACCTAGACCTTTATAGCGCTGCACGTTATTGCCCTTGCGGGAGATATCTAAGAGCCACTGAATACCATCACCAAGATTGCGAAGTTGATACTGACGCTCACCTCGCTGCAAGTACGCTGACTCTTCGAGTAACTGCTGCAACTCTTCACCAAGAGTGGCAATAGACTGATAATCTCTCGAACGGAAAAACTCCTGATCAAAACGATAGTTAATATCGATACCGTGTTGAGTGAATTTAACTTCAGGAACAAACTGACTATGTTCACGATCTTCAACAACCGTACAGCCGTACCAAGCAGAAGATGAACTAACAAAGTCTGAAAGGTAGACCGAAAGCTTTTCAACCCACGCTTCAACAGCAGCACGATCATATAGCTGATCAAGCTCGAGCTTAGGCAGGTACATTAATTGACGTAAAACGGACGCTGGATAGACACGACTAATACGTGCAATCAAGGACTCAACATGACGATAACGTTCAATTAACTTTTCAAGAGATTCACCTGAGATAGGTGGAGCTTCTGCTGAAGGGAATAGCTGAGTGCCATCAAGAGCACCTTGTAGTAAATACTGCTCTAGTGCTGGCTCATCTTTTAGGTACTGTTCTTGCTTACCTTTACGGACCTTGTATAGAGGCGGTTGCGCTATATAAAGATGACCACGCTCAATCAATTCAGGCATCTGGCGATAAAAGAAGGTCAACAATAAAGTACGAATATGCGATCCATCGACGTCAGCATCCGTCATGATAATGATAGAGTGATAACGCAATTTATCCGCATTAAACTCATCACGACCAATACCACAACCCAAAGCAGTAATCAGTGTTCCGACTTCGGCAGAGGTCAGCATCTTATCAAAACGCGCTTTCTCAACGTTAAGAATCTTACCTTTTAAAGGAAGAATGGCTTGGGTACGACGATCACGACCTTGCTTTGCAGAACCACCTGCAGAGTCACCCTCCACAAGGTAGATTTCAGAAAGTGCAGGGTCTTTCTCTTGGCAATCAGCTAACTTTCCGGGAAGACCTGCAACGTCCAATGCACCTTTACGGCGTGTCATCTCACGAGCTTTTCGGGCAGCTTCACGCGCGCGAGCAGCATCAATCATTTTGGAAACAATTGATTTAGCATCCTGAGGATTTTCTAGAAGATAGTCAGATAAGTGTTGCGCCATTAATTGCTCAACAGCCGTTTTAACTTCTGATGAAACCAATTTATCTTTCGTTTGTGAAGAGAACTTAGGATCAGGCACCTTGACGGATATAATCGCATTAAGACCTTCACGACTATCATCACCGGTAGTGGCTACCTTACCATTCTTATTTAATTGCTCAGCTTCAATGTAGTTATTTAAGCAACGCGTCAAAGAAGCACGAAAGCCGGATAAGTGGGTACCACCATCACGCTGGGGAATATTATTGGCAAAACAATGAATGCTTTCCTGAAAACTATCATTCCATTGCATAGCCACTTCAACACCAACACCGTTTTCATGCATCGCATTGAAATGAAAAATAGTATTGACGGTAGTTTTGCTCTGGTTCAAATACGAAACAAAAGAAGCTAGACCACCTTCATATTCAAAGATCTCTTCACGACCTGCACGCTCATCTTTCAAACGAATACGAACACCTGAATTTAGAAAAGAGAGTTCACGAAGACGTTTTGCAAGAAGATCAAATTGAAAATGGATATTGGTAAAGGTTTCCTCAGAAGGCTTGAAGCGAACAATTGTACCGGTAGAAGAGGTTTCACCAACAATTTTTAAGGGTGCTTGAGGAACGCCGTGTACATAAATTTGCTCATGCACTTTTCCATCACGACGAATCGTCAAGGTTAACTCACTGGAAAGGGCGTTTACAACAGACACGCCGACACCATGAAGACCACCAGAAACTTTATAGGTGTTATCGTCGAATTTACCACCGGCATGAAGAACAGTCATAATAACTTCAGCAGCCGAAACACCTTCTTCTTCATGAATATCCGTAGGGACACCACGACCGTTATCAGAAACCGTTACACTTTCGTCAGGATGAATGATAACTGCAACTTCAGTACAGTAGCCCGCTAAGGCTTCATCAATACCATTATCGACTAACTCAAACACCATATGATGAAGGCCACTTCCGTCATCAGTATCACCGATGTACATGCCTGGACGCTTTCTGACGGCATCGAGTCCCTTCAGAACTTTGATACTCGTTGAATCGTAAGTAGAGTTTTCACCACTCATTGTACACTCCTAGCGTTACCGGCAAGACAAGCTACCGGCATCCAGATGAAAGAGCGCCAGATCCGTATCTGGCGACCAAAATTTAATTAAACTGTCAGGATCGACACAGGTGATGAAACACTGATCATCACTCTGTTCTAAAAAATTACAAAACAACTGTGCATGAGGCTCATCTAATTCAGATGGCAAATCATCCACTAAATAAATACAGGCACGATCAGAATGCTGCCGATACACCTGACCTTGAGCTAAACGCAATGCACTCACAACCAGTTTTTTTTGGCCACGAGACAAACGGTCAGCAGCATTGATACCATCACAACGAAAGCGTAAGTCAGCTCTCTGGGGACCCGCTAAGGTAAACCCTTGTTGGATTTCACGGTCAACTTGATCGGACAGTACCGCCTCTAAAGTGCGCTTACTGTCCCATCCAGTAAAGAATTTAAGTTCAATGCTTATATCATCTAAAAGAATAGATAAAATACGATTAAACTCAGGTATCAAACGATCTAAATAAGCGCGTCGATGCTCAGTTAATTGCTCACCATAGGCAATGAATTCACGATCCCAAACCTGCATCTGCAATCGATCAACTTTACCATATTTCAGCAAAGAATTCCGTTGTTTCAGTGCACGTCTAAATCCACGCCATAAATTAATAAATTGAACATCTGCATGGAAACCACCCCAATCGAGAAACTGTCTTCGAACAGCAGGAGACCCGTCCAATAACTCAAAGGTACCGCTATACAAAACCTGAACAGGTAACAAGCTTGCTAGTTCCGCAGAATCCAAGGATCGTCCATCGTAACGAACCCGAACATCACCTGAGAGGCGTCTTTCTACTCCTAACGGAAGAGGGTGCTTGCTATGGCTATCAAGGACACGAGAAAAGACTAAGGCAGCCTCTTGACCTTGGGTCAGCAAGTGGCGGATCTCATGCGTACGAAAGGAGCGAGTGGTCGATAAAAAATGAATTGCTTCTAAGATACTGGTCTTACCACTACCATTTTTACCCGAGATAATATTGATGCGAGCAGAGGGATTAAACTCAGGTGCCATAAGATTACGGACACCTGAGATGTTTAAATAAGAAATCGACATAGATTAGGAATTAAAACAGGTAATAACCTGCTACATTCTCATCGGCATCACGACATAAAGCGCATCATGTTCATCGTAGCCTTGAACCAAAGCACTTGAATTTGCGTCAGAGAGAATTAAACGAACCACGTCAGAATTCAAAATAGACAATACATCTAACAAGTAATTAACATTGAACCCTATCTCTAGATCTTGCCCCTCATAATCAACCGCCAATGTTTCTTCAGCTTCTTCTTGCTCTGGGTTATTAGCGGTGACTTGTAACATGCCATTACTCAGATTCAGTCGAACACCACGGTATTTTTCATTCGATAGAATCGCGATACGGGTAAAAACCTGACGGAGTTCTTGTCTATCACCGAGTAAAACCTTATCACCATTACGGGGGATAACCCGATTATAATCAGGAAACTTACCATCAACTAATTTTGAAGTGAACGTATAGTCGCCGACCACAGCACGGATGTGATTAGAACCAATTACTAGGGTGACAGGAGAATCGCCACCTTGAAGAAGCCGAGCTAATTCTAAAATACCTTTACGAGGAATGATAATTTGGTGATCAAGCGAAGCATCGGCCTCAACAGGGGAAGTACTCGTTGCTAATCTATGTCCATCCGTTGAAACTGCACGAAGGGTAGAATCTCTCACCTCCAGTAACATACCGTTTAGGTAGTAACGAACATCTTGTTGCGCCATAGAGAAACCAGTTTTTTCGATTAACTGACGCAACGAAGACTGAGGTAAAGAGATAGTTAAGGCTTCCGGGCTGTCTTCAACATTGGGGAAGTCTGCTGCTGGTAGCGTCGCTAACGAGAAACGGCTTCGACCTGCTTTAATTTTAGCTTTGTCATCAGCTACGTGAACCTCAACCAAAGCATCGTCAGAAAGAGACTTACAGATATCCATCAGCTTACGGGCTGGGATCGTCACAGAGCCAGCTTCAGCCATTTCATTAAGAGGTATGCGAGCTACCAGCTCTACCTCAAGATCGGTACCCGTCATCGACAGCATACCATCAGCGGCAACTAACAAAATGTTTGAGAGTACCGGCATTGTCTGACGGCGTTCTACAACCCCTGCAACTAACTGTAAGGGTTTGATCAGTGCTTCTCTGGAAATCACAAATCTCATGGCTTCATTCCTTGGTCAGGATCTGAACACTACGCCGTCAGGTGACGCAGCAGGTTTTTATAATCTTCACTTATGTCATTATTGCTTTCACGAAGCTCTTTAATTTTACGACAAGCATGAAGAACCGTAGTATGGTCTCGTCCACCAAACGCATTACCAATTTCAGGTAAGCTATGGTTGGTTAACTCTTTCGATAACGACATAGCCACTTGACGTGGACGTGCTACAGAACGGCTACGTCGTTTCGATAATAAATCATTAGTTTTGATTTTATAGTAATCTGCAACAACTCGCTGAATATTATCAATACTGACTTGCTTATCTTGAAGGGCAAGTAGATCCTTCAAGGATTCTTTAATAAACGAAGTATTGATGACGCTACCAGTGAAGTGAGCATTCGCTATCACTCGTTTCAGAGCACCTTCGAGCTCACGAACATTGGAGCGTATTTTTTGTGCCAAAAAGAAAGCAGCATCATCAGGAAGTACAATACGCGCTTCATCCGCTTTTTTCATCAAAATAGCCACCCGAGTTTCAAGTTCAGGGGGCTCTATAGGGACCGTTAAACCCCATCCAAAACGCGACTTCAGGCGCTCTTCAACTCCATTAATCTCTTTCGGATAACGATCGCTGGTCAGAATCAATTGTTGACCACCTTCAAGCAAGGCGTTGAAGGTATGAAAAAACTCTTCTTGCGAACGTTCTTTACCAGCAAAAAACTGAATATCATCAATTAACAATGCATCTACAGAACGATAATAACGCTTAAAGTCGTTAATCGCATTTAATTGAAGGGCTTTAACCATATCGGCTACAAAGCGCTCAGAATGAAGATAGACAATTCTTGCATTGGGATTTCGCTTAAGCATCTCGCAGCCAACTGCATGCATTAAGTGAGTCTTACCTAAACCAACGCCGCCATAGATAAACAACGGATTGTAACCACCACCGGGATTATCAGCGACTTGCTGAGCAGCGGCCAATGCCAATTGGTTGGACTTACCTTGAACAAAAGCTTGAAAAGTAAAAGCAGGATTTAAGTTGGATTGATGTTTGACACCACCTTCAACATCCACTTTGCGTGATTTACGGCGACGGGAGTCGTCAAGGTGATGTTCGTTTTGAATAGGGTCATGCAACGGAAGATGTACCTGACTTGGTGACGACTGTTGCGGAATCATGGTATTTGGAATAGTAATGCTGGAGTTAACTGCTAACGGTGGTTCAATGGCTTGAATTACCGAAGCAACAGATTCATTGCTATCAGTAGCTAAAGGGTAATCTGATATACTGTGCGATAAAGTAGAGTAGTTATCAGATACATCATGGTTTGTGTTAACCGCAGGTTGAGTGGTTAAAAACGCAGCCTTACCATTCGCGACGGTTTGTTTACCGGCAATATCAATACTGACTTCTGCGGATAAATTTCCACTGACATTAATAAAGGTTTGACGTATATGTGATAGATACTTGTCACAAACCCAATCTTTTACAAATCGATTAGGGGCGGTTAAGACAAGGTGATCTGCCGAACAATCAGCTAGCCGCAACGGACGGATCCAAGTATTAAACTGTTGCGATGGGAATTCTTCCCTGAGACCGGAAAGACACCGCTCCCATAACGCTACTGACATGCACAAACCCCAAACCGGATAAAGCCACGTAATTGAATGCTAATTTGAATTCATTCTATCCTTTTTAGGATAAGTTATCCACAGCCCATTGCCATATTGGGCGTTGTTATTTGTTGAAAAATGTCACAAATCATTTGCAAGGGCAAGCCGCAACCCCTATAATTTCGCGTCTGATTTTTTACATACATCATCGTGGCTGCGAGGAGATAATTTCCAGCGGACCGCGCAGCAATACATAACGTAAGCAGGACTGGGCAATGAAAAGAACATTTCAACCAAGCGTACTGAAACGCGCACGTACTCACGGTTTCCGTGCACGCATGGCGACCAAAAACGGCCGTCAAGTACTCAATCGTCGTCGCGCCAAAGGTCGCAAAAGCCTGACTGTTTAATCAGTCAAGCGGCTACCGACTGAATGGCCGAATTCGGATACCCCCGGGCATTAAGACTTTTAACACCCGGGGACTTCAAAAGGGTATTCGACAGAGCCACTCTAAAGGTCTCTGACCCCTCTCTGTTGATCCTTGCCCGCCAAAACGAACTCGGTCATCCCCGATTGGGTTTTGTTATTTCCAAAAAAAATGTCCGTCGGGCTGTTAATCGTAGTCATATTCGACATATTATTCGCGAATCTTTTCGTTTGCGTCAGCATCAGCTGCCGAATGTTGATATCATCATTCTTGCACGCAAAGGCCTAGACAATCTAAACAATAAGGAATTACAGAACCTTATTGAACAAAGCTGGTCTAGACTGGAACGAAAAGCTTCTAAAGCCCAAACTGACAACTAATGGTTTATCGCGATGGATGTACAGCGAGTTATATTACTCTCAGCCCTGGCACTGATTACCTATTTGGTATTTCTGCAGTGGAACCAGGACTACAATCAACCTGCTTCAGCGCCACAGGTAGCAGTCACTAGTACTGCCAATGGTAGCGACATTTCTCTGGGCTCTGACTTACCCAGTGGCGTCGCTGACAGTGGTGATATACCCGCAGCTGCCGATCCTAGCGCACCTGTCATTGTTGAGTCTGTTGGCTCACAAGCTGCTCAAGTTCGTGTACGTACCGATGTTCTTGATGTCATCATCGATACTCGAGGCGGTGATATCATTCATGCAGCTCTCCCTCAACATAAAGCACGCTTAGGTTCTGAAGAACCTTTTGTTCTTCTTGAACAAAATGCTTTCAGAACCTATGTGGCACAGAGTGGATTGGTTGGGCGCGATGGGCCAGATGCTAGTCCAGATGGACGCCCTATATTTCAAGCCAGCGCAAGTGAGTTTGTTCTGGACGATCAAGACAACTTAATTGTCGACTTGTCCTATACCACTGAAACCGGTGTTGAAATTACTAAGCGCTATCGTTTTGAACGTGGTAGCTACCGTGTAGGTATCGACTATCTCATTAACAACCAAAGTGATGCGCCTTTCCGTGCAACTCTTTTCGGTCAGTTAAAGCGTGATAAATCTGAAGACCCTACCAGTTCGACATCTGTCGGTATGGCTTCTTACCTTGGGGCTATCTTCTCGACCGAAGATAACAAGTACCAGAAAGTAACCTTCCGAGATATGGAGCGCGGCAACTTCAACCAAACCAGTCAGGATGGTTGGGTTGCGTTCAGTCAGCATTACTTTGTGACAGCATGGGTTCCTCAGCCAGGCCAAACCAATAACTTCCAAACTCGTCGCGTCAATGATGAGTTTATTGCTGGTTTCTTATCATCGGCTATCGATGTTGCGTCTGGAGACAGCACAGAGGTTAGTTCAACCCTGTTCATAGGTCCTAAAGATCAAGAACAGTTGGAAGCAACGGCTCCTAACTTAAAGCTTACCGTAGACTACGGTTGGTTATGGTGGATCGCTTATCCTCTGTACTGGTTACTAACCTTTATTCACAGCTTCGTGGATAACTGGGGCTTGGCGATTATCGGTATTACCATTGTCGTAAAAGCAGCACTGTTCCAGTTGAATGCAAAAGCCTTCCGTTCGATGGCGAAAATGCGCAAGTTCGGTCCCGAAATGATGCGCATGAAAGAGCTTTATGGCGACGATCGTCAGAAAATGTCAGCAGAGATGATGAAACTCTACAAGAAAGAGAAGATCAATCCTCTCGGTGGCTGTTTACCGATCTTAGCTCAGATGCCAGTATTTATTGCACTTTACTGGGTGTTGATGGAATCTGTAGAGCTGCGTCATGCACCGTTCTTCTGGTACATCCAAGATTTGTCAGTGATGGATCCTTATTTCGTCCTGCCAATTCTGATGGGGATTACCATGTTCCTTCAACAGAAGTTGAATCCAACACCGCCGGATCCTATGCAGGCGAAGATTATGAAAATGCTACCCATCGTTTTCACTTTCTTCTTCCTATGGTTCCCAGCAGGTCTAGTACTTTACTGGCTAGTGAACAACATTTTGTCAATCGCTCAACAGTGGTACATTACTCGTCAAATCGAGAATGAAGACAATAAAAAAGAAGCCAGTTAAACTGACTTCTGCTTAATCAAAAAGGCTCCTAATGGAGTCTTTTTTGTTACTAAAACCCAGTACACAAGAGGATAACCATGACACACCCGACACAGGATACCATCGCTGCACAAGCGACAGCGCCCGGCAGAGGGGGTGTGGGCATCATTAGAGTTTCAGGTCCACTCGCATTAAGCATTGCAGAACAGGTTCTACAACTCACGCCGAAGCCTCGCTACGCCCATTATGGTAATTTCTTTGCTGATGACCAACAGACCATCGATCAAGGGATTGCGTTGTATTTTCCTGGACCTAACTCATTTACAGGTGAAGATGTGTTAGAACTTCAAGCGCACGGTGGTCCGGTTGTGATGGATTTTATCCTGCAGCGCGTGATTGCCCTTGGAGCAAGACCTGCAAGACCCGGAGAGTTTTCTGAGCGTGCTTTTTTGAATGATAAGCTAGATCTTGCACAAGCGGAGGCGATAGCGGATTTAATCAATAGCACCTCTGAACAGGCTGCACGCTGTGCGCTTCGTTCTTTACAAGGTGCCTTTTCGGCACGAATCCATGCCTTGGTTGAGCGCTTAATTCACCTAAGAATTTATGTAGAAGCAGCCATCGATTTTCCAGAAGAAGAGATCGATTTTTTAGCCGATGGTAAAGTAAAACAGGATTTATTAGCGATCATCGCTGACCTAAAATTGGTTCAAGCAGAAGCGCATCAAGGCAGTTTGATGCGCGAAGGGATGCAGGTGGTCATTGCCGGTAAACCCAATGCTGGTAAGTCTAGCTTACTGAATGCCTTAGCTGGGCGTGAAACGGCTATTGTCACTGATATAGCCGGAACGACTCGAGATGTGTTGCGCGAGCATATACATATTGATGGTATGCCACTGCATATTATCGATACTGCTGGCTTACGTGATGCGCCAGACCAAGTAGAACGCATCGGTATTGATCGCGCTTGGCAAGAGATACATAAGGCAGATCGTATTTTAATGGTGGTTGATAGCAGCGAAACCAGCGCACAAACACCAGCTGAGATTTGGCCTGAATTTGTTGCTCAATTAAAGGATGCCAGTAAGATTACTGTGATACGCAATAAGATCGATTTACAGGCAGAATCTCCCTGTATTCATGATGAAAGTAATTACTCACTTATAGCTTTATCCGCGAAACATGGGCAGGGGATAGAGCTGTTACGTGAACACTTAAAAACCTGCATCGGCTTTAGCAGTACCACTGAGGGTGGCTTTATGGCCAGAAGACGTCATCTAGATGCCTTAGACCGCTGCTCTGTTCAGCTGCATGAAGGACTCAACCAGCTCGAAGGTTATAGTGCTGGAGAATTGTTGGCAGAAGACTTACGTATCGCACAACAAAGTCTGGGAGAGATCACCGGCGAGTTTACCCCTGATGACCTGCTTGGCAGAATATTTTCAAGTTTTTGTATCGGGAAGTGATTCTCCTCTCTCAATAGCGAAATCAATGTTTCCGAAAATCTGCTAATAACAGCCTTCAAATCGAAGTAAAACCTTGTCTAAGGTATCGGTTAACAGATCAACATGTTCTTCAGCAAAAACTAAGGGTGGTCGGATTTTGAGTACATTAGCATCGGGACCCGTTGCACTGATAAGCACACCCGCTTCTCTCATAGCGTTAACAACCATACTGGCTAGTTCTGAAGCAGGTGCAAGACTTTCGCGGTCTTTCACCAACTCAATACCATAGAACAATCCTGAACCACGAATATCTGCTATACAGTGGTAGCGTCCTGCCAACTTATCAAGATTATACCGCAGGCGCTGACCTTGACGTTGAGCATTCATTTGAAGCTGTTCATCTTCAATCACATCCAACACGGCATTTGCAGCCGCACAAGAGACAGGATTGCCGCCGAAGGTATTAAAATAGCGCTGTTTTTCACCGAACTGATCCAACAAATCCGAACGCGCAACCAACCCAGCAACCGGATGACCATTACCCATAGGTTTTCCGATGGTCACCATATCCGGCTTTACCTGATAGGCTTCAAATCCCCAAAAGTGGTTACCTGTTCGAGCAAAACCCGATTGCACCTCATCGGCTATGTAGATGCCTCCCGCTTGACGCACCCACTCAACGGCTTGTTGAATCTCTTCGGCGGGAGGAATAAAGATACCGTCGCTGGAGAAAACACCATCCATGATCAGCGCTGCGGGGTTAAGTCCCTGAACAGAAAGCTCATCAAGTGTCTGTCTGAGTGAGGCTAACCATTTACCTTTGTTACGGAAGGTATCGGGAGCATCGAGTATTCTGACATCTTTACCGATATCGATACCTAGCGATGGCGATATCTCGGCTATGCTGCTTGTCGTACCGTGATAAGCCCAACGCGTGATCAAGGCGATCGGATTGCCAGTAACTTCTCTCGCGATCCGCAAAGCTAGATCGTTAGCTTCGCTACCACTGCACGTCATGGTCAGATTGTTGAGATGCGCTGGATACCGCACTAGCAAACGCTCAGCATAATTTAGAATCGAATCATGAAGATAACGGGTATGGGTATTAAGTTGAGATGCTTGAGCACAGATCGCTTCCACTACTTTAGGGTGGCAATGCCCAACGGAAACAACATTATTATAGGCATCTAAATATCGCTTACCATCCGCCTCATATAGCCAAACGCCTTCACCTTTAACGGGATAAAGAGGATTTTGATAAAAGAGTCGATAGCTTTTACCCAACAACCGCTGACGGCGTTGAATGAGTTCAGCATGATCTGCCATGATTGGCTCCATGAATAGTGGTGGTCGTCGTGGGTAGAAGGTCCTCAATCCAGTCATTCGGCAGCAGGCTTAAGGATTCTAAACTGCGCTTTGCCAAGGCAAAATTGCGCATAATATACGCCCGATTTTCAGGATAGAGAGTCGCTCGCCACGAAGTGATTAACAGCGTCAAGCACATACGAGTCGCTATCAGTACAGGTAGCAAACTTAGCTCTTGTGGCGTTAATGGCTGGTGTTTTAGATAAGCCGCTATAAAAGGACGCACACAACCAAACGGATCCTTACCATCAACCCATTGATAGGAAAGCGCTGTCGCTAAATTATTCACCCTAGGAACATAAAGCGCATCGCCAAAATCAATGATGCCACTGATCGACTGCTGATCTGAGCTCACCAACACATTATGAGGGTTTAAATCGTTATGACTGACCTGCCAAGGGAGGGAGTCAAGCTTAGGTAATACTTGATGGGTATGACGATCGATGACAGACAAAACCAATTTCGCTAACGGCTGATCCTGCAAACAGTCGATCTGGTCCAACAATCGCTGTGGATAAGTAATATCCCACAACAGGTCTCGTTTTGCGCCCGGATGAGAAAACTCGGCTAAGGCAAGATCAAGTTTGGCTAACACCTCTCCTAAATCATAAGCGAGTAGTGAGTTACCTTGATGCAGATGCAGTGGCGTCCCTTCTAGATAAGTCACTATCCGTAAACAATAGCTCAAATCATCCTGAAGAATGATCGGTTGATAGTCTCCACCTAGGGAGGGCACTAACTTAGGAATAGGCAGCTCAGCTGCATGCACTTCTAAATAACGCAACAGCTCCGTTTGAAAGGCAACTTCGACGGGGGCTTCAGCCGTATTAATGAAACGCAGCATGTATTGCTGCTTAGGTGAGACACGAAGTCTAAAGTTAGCATCACGCTCACCAGGTAAGGGCTTGATATCGCCCTTTAACCCGTAATAATTGTCTGCGATTTCAGCAACCTGTCGCAGATCAATATTAGGCGACGATTGAGTTAACAAGGTCGATTGTTTAGCCGATGACATCCCGAAATCCTGATGACAAAACGTTGTTTACCGGATCATAGATCGCACGATGCTGGATGTCATCTTATCAACTCATAAGCAATCGCAATGTACCTAAGACATTAACCAATGAGTGATTTCTGCTGCAGGTATCGCCTGACAACCCGAACGATTTTGACCCGCCCAAAGGGGCGAAAAATCACTAGAGCTCTGTGCTTCAGCGGCAGCTCTTAGGGGTGCAATGGCAGCGGTTGCTAAAGGAAAGGCGGGTACAGCATCACCTAGTGGTCCGAGTTCGCGCATAACCCGATTCACGATACCTCTGGCAGGGCGACCTGAGAAAAGATTCGTTAGAGCCGTATGAGGTTCTGCGCCAGAAAGAGCCTGTCGATGCACAGCAGAGGTGGTTGCTTCAGGGCATAGCAGGTAGGAAGTGCCCACTTGCACACCCGCTGCACCTAATGCCATTGCGGCTTTGACCGCCTTGGGATTGGCGATACCACCGGCAGCAATCACCGGAATGCTTAAGGCATCCACACACTGAGGTAATAGGGCAAATAAGCCAGATTGTGTGGATAAATCCTCTGTCAAAAACATACCGCGATGACCAC
Organism: Nitrincola schmidtii; assembly: GCF_008973715.1. Classification (GTDB taxonomy): domain Bacteria; phylum Pseudomonadota; class Gammaproteobacteria; order Pseudomonadales; family Balneatricaceae; genus Nitrincola; species Nitrincola schmidtii. The sequence goes on along the minus strand of NZ_WBOL01000009.1, from coordinate 60,843 downwards.
CGGCTTCCAATCCTTGTGCGATAACGGCATCGACACCGCGCTCTTCAAGCCAGAGTGCTTCTTCTAGCGTGGTGGCGCTGGATAGAATTTTAGTTCCCCAGCTACGTAGCTGATCGACTAGGGCTTCATCAGGTAAACCAAAATGAAAGCTCACCACGGACGGTCGAAAATCATTTAATAAGGCTAAGGTATCCGCATCGAATGGACGTCGTCCCGAACCATCTGCAATATCATTCAATGACAAACCGAGTTGATCATAATAGGGTTTAAGCGATGCCTGCCAACGTTGCTCTATTTCTAAATTAGGAATAGGGGAAGTATGACAAAAGAAGTTGACGTTATAGGGCTTAGTGGTGGACTCGCATAACTGTGTTAAGGCGTTGACTAACGCCTCCGGTGTTAACATGGCGCAGGGAAGAGAACCTAAACCACCCGCCTCTGAAACAGCAATCGCTAACTCACTTCCTTGAACACCGGCCATCGGCGCTTGAATAATCGGTTTATCTATCGCCAATAAATCGTTAATTAAAATTTTGCTCACACTGCTTTCCTATTAAGTGAACGTTAGACACAAGTAGCGGCATCTTTATGGGTCAATACCTGAACTTTCATCCCTTCAGCTATCACACCTGTCTGACGTACCAGCAAATTCTGTCCAAAAATCGCACCACCCTCCGACCAACGACGATACTGTAATAGGGTTCTTAACGGCTCCTGGTTGTCATCAAAGGTTGTCTTACCCGGTGGAAGGGTAATTAGTTTGCAACGTTCACAGGGAGAATGAACCCTTAACCTAACCTCACCGATGGCGATATCTAACCAACCATCTTCAGCGAAAGGTAAATCACCACTGACAATGATGTTGGCACGAAATTGCTGTCGATCAATAGCAACAGGACAGCGCGCTTGTATCCAGTCTAAAGACGACTCAGAGGTTAACAGCAGGGGATAACCATCGGCAAACGCGACTTGATCCGTTGCACTATCTTTGACCACTCTTTCGCTATTGTTGGCAAAATAAACCAGTCGACAAGGCACCCCTATAAGTGACGAAACCCAATCATCCGCTTGCTGACCACAAGCTTGTGCCTTGACGCTTTGTTTCCAGACCTCAACATCGAGCCATTCATCTGGAAAATGCTCTGTTTCCAGTAATAAAGACGGCATCGAATCGGCTGCCAATGCAAGACCCTTAGATAAAGGCGTTGCCAGTAAACGCGTTAATACAGGATAGCGTCTTGCCGTCAGAAATTGTCCTGAAGGATCGACCACCATGTAACGGCGATCTGCCTCTAAACCTTGTTCACCCACCCAAGCTCTTGTGACTCGGAGAGGTGCACAGGATTTAACTGGAAAGATAAACAGCTCCGTAACGTAAAGATCACTCACTGGGATTTTTCCCTAGCTAGAAACTTATCCACATACCAGCAGCTGGTAGTGATTTCATAATTCTGCTCACGCGCCCAGGCTAGACCGGTACGCACCAGCTTTTCAGCAATGCCCTGACCACGCATCGAGTCTGGAACATAGGTGCTGGTAAAGTGAACTTTTGGGGGATGGAGTTGGTATTCAAGCACGGCTAGCGCTTGTTGATTTCCATGGCTAAAACGCTGTTGTTCGGGTTGATGCTCTATCATGGTAAGGACTCCTAAGCTGGTGGTAAGCACTTACTTTAACGAGTGCCAACCGATAACCATGAAAATAACTTCTAAACGCAAAGGTTAGATCTTAAGATAATGATTGGATCTGTGTCACTAAAACCGCTTTAATAAGTGTTAAAGATTAAAACCCTTAAGGATGACATTATGGAAATATCAACGATCGTTACCATCGTTATTATCGCTGTGCTGGTGTTTTACACCATCACCATCTTTAACCGTTTAGTAGCGCTGAAAAATCGTTTTGAGAATGCCTTTTCGCAAATCGAAGTACAGCTCAAGCGTCGTTATGACTTGATACCCAATTTGGTTGAAACTGCTAAGGGCTATTTAAAGCATGAGCGTGAAACACTTGAAGCGGTCACCGCCGCTCGTAATACTGCAATGGCCAGTTTGCAGGCTGCCGCAGCTAATCCTGGAAGCGCCGCTGCGATTGGTCAACTGATGAGCTCTGAAGGTGCCTTACAATCCGCCCTCAGTGGACTCAAAGTGACCATGGAAGCTTATCCTGATTTAAAAGCATCGGCGAATATGCAACAGCTTTCTGAAGAACTGATCAGTACCGAAAATCGCGTCTCCTTTGCCCGTCAGGCGTTTAATGATGCCGTCATGGCATACAACACCTACAAGCAAAGTTTTCCACAGCGAGTGTTTGCAGGTCTATTTGGTCACACCGAAGATGCGTCCTTGTTAGTCTTTGAAGATAGTGCAGCGATTCAGGCTGCGCCAAAAGTGTCTTTCTGAGGATGTTTTTTGAAGACTAGACTGCGAGGCTGCTAAGTGAATTTCTTCGAACAACAAGAGAGAGCGCGTAAGAACACGGTTAAATTAGTGTTTTTATTTGGTCTGGCGATTTTCAGCTTAATTATGACCCTGACGATCGCCTTGGCGGCATTAATCTACTTTCAAGAACCTAATGCTGCTTCTTATGACCTTCAACAACAAGTAGAAACCTCACTACCCTTAATCGCCGGTGTCACGTTAGTTGTTTTTCTGATTGTCTTTCTTGGCGCTATGTTTCGACGTGTTCAACTCAGTGGCGGTGGGAAAACCGTCGCTGAATCCTTAGGTGGACGATTACTGAATACGGCAACACAAGATCCTCAAGAACAGCGATTACTCAACACCGTTGAAGAGATGGCTTTGGCCGCCGGTATAGCCGTTCCACCCGTCTATATGCTGGATGAAAGCAGTATTAATGCCTTTGCCGCTGGATTTCGTCCTCAGGACGCCGTAATCGGGGTGACGCGTGGTGCTGTGGAGCAACTCAGTCGAGACGAGCTTCAAGGCGTTATCGCACACGAATTCAGCCATATCTTACATGGTGATATGCGCTTAAATATCCGCCTAGTGGCGTGGCTCTATGGCATTTTACTGTTAGGGTTTATCGGACGAATGCTACTAAACAGTCTACGCTTTCGTCGTCGATCTAAAGATGATAAATCCTTGCCTGTCATTCTGGCGCTCGGAATAGGGTTGCTGATCATCGGCTACGCTGGATCTTTTTTTGGTAGCATCATCAAGGCTGCCGTCAGTCGTCAGCGTGAGTTTCTTGCGGATGCGTCTGCGGTACAGTACACCAGAAACCCTCATGGAATTGGAGGGGCTTTGCGCAAGCTAGCGGGCTACTCGGAAGGTTCATCCTTGCGCTCTGCGGCGGCAGAAGAATATAGCCATATGTTCTTTGGTCAAGCGAGCTTATCTGGTTTAAGTGGTCTTTTTGCCACACATCCTCCGTTGAAAGAGCGAATTGCACGTATCGATCCGAACTGGAAACCCAGTCCCTCTGACGCTTCAACATCGACGATTCAAGATTCTGCTAAAAACTCGGCTAATGTCAGTAACGCCGCGCTCACTCAATCAGGATTTGCTGGGTTAGCACCTTTATCGACCCCGATGCCCGCAAAGCAAGCCAGTCAGGACTCGATGGAACACATGGGTGATCCTGATGGACGTCACTTAAACTATGTCAGGGAACTTCTGCATCAGCTAGACGATGAGCTGCAGCAAGCAGCACACGAACCTTTTTCTGCAAGAGCATTAGTTTACGGACTGTTATTGAATCAACAGTCTGATATCCGGGAACACCAATTAGAAAAGCTAGCAGAAACGGCGCACCCCGACACCTTTGCTGCTTTGCAGGGTTATCAAACACGCTTAATCAGCTTAGATCCTAGGCTTCGTTTACCGCTGATCGAGCTAGCTTTGCCTGCATTAAAACAGTTATCCCCATCGCAATATCAAACCTTCAAAACCTGTATGGATCTGTTAATTCGTGCCGATAATCGGATCAGTTTGTTTGAGTGGTCGTTACGCAAGATTTTAACACGCCATTTGGAACCATCTCCGAGCAAACGATCTCATCTACGTCTACACGACTGTAAAGAAGAGACTCAGCGCCTGTTGTGGTTACTTGCAGAGGCAGGGCAAATGCAGCCAGATCAGGTGAATGCCGCTTACCATGCCGCGTTAAAATCCTTGAATTTTCAAGAAAAAATGACGACCCCTGAGCGTCCTGGTTTAACCCAACTAGAAAAAGATCTAGATAAACTCGCGTTACTCAAGCCGTTAGAAAAACCTGCTTTACTGAATGCCTTAGTTATTTGCGCCAGCCATGATGGTAAGATCACCGCCAATCAGGCAGAACTGCTACGTGCCGTCGCTGACTGTATCGATTGTCCCTTACCGCCACTGCTCCCAAACCCTTAAGGAAACTTCATGGCACTGAAAGCCCAGGTGATCAAAGCTGAATTACAGATCGCCGATATGGATCGCCATCATTACCAAAATTACGCATTGCGTTTGGCCCAACATCCCTCAGAAACAGATGAACGTTTAATGATTCGCTTATTGGCATTTATTCTGAATGCCACTGACAATCTTGAGTTTTCTCGTGATCTCAGTGGAGAGGGTGGTGCAGAGTTAAGTAGGGTTAATCTTGAAGGCGGCATCGATCTGTGGGTCATGTTTGGTACACCCGATGAAAAGTGGATACGTAAAGCATCGCAACAAGCGAAACAGGTGAAAATCTATGCCTACGGTGGTCGCAGTGTGCCGGTGTGGTGGCAGCAAAACTCGACTGCCTTACAGCGCTATACGAATCTGGAGGTGTGGCAATTAAGTGACGAGAGTGTCAGCGCCATGGCGGAATTGCTCAATCGGAGCGTTAATCTGCAATGTACGATTAACGAAGGACAGGTCTGGATAACCGATGGCACTAAGAATGTAGCACTGGAACCTCAGTGCCTAAAAGGCACTGAGGCGTAAGCCAACACTTAGGATGGAAAAGAGAACTGCGCCCCTTCACGCACACCGGAAGAGGGCCAGCGCTGGGTAATGGTTTTACGGCGCGTATAAAAACGCACGCCATCAGGGCCATAGGCAAACAAATCTCCAAACAGCGAGCGCTTCCAACCACCAAAACTATGGTAAGACACCGGCACAGGTAAGGGGACATTGATGCCGACCATACCGACTTTGATGTTGTCACTAAAGTAACGTGCCGCTTCACCGTCGCGAGTAAACAAGCAGGTACCGTTACCATATTCATGAGCATCGATCAGATCCATCGCTTGTTGCATGGAATCAACACGAACGACCACTAATACCGGTCCAAAGATCTCTTCATCATAGCAACGCATACCGGGCTTGACGTGATCGATTAAGGTACCACCAACAAAGAAACCTTCATTATTGGTTACTGATGGATTACGTCCATCCACAACCAACACAGCGCCTTCTTCGGTCGCACTTTGAATATAACCTTCCACTTTCGCTTGATGCGCAGCGGTAATTAGCGGCCCAAAGTCGTTTGTACTGTCGGAGTAAGCACCCACTTTCAGGGTTTTCATACGATCTTTAAGCTTGCGAACTAAAGTGTTTGCCGCTTCTTCACCCACAGCAACAGCAACTGAGATCGCCATGCAACGCTCTCCAGAAGAGCCAAACGCAGCACCGGTTAAAGCTTCTACGGCGTTATCCATGTCCGCATCTGGCATGACGATCGCATGATTTTTTGCGCCGCCTAATGCCTGACAACGCTTACCATGCGCAGAAGCGGTTTGATAGACATATTCTGCAATGGGGGTCGAACCAACAAAGCTAACCGCTTCAATATCCGGATGGGTCAGTAGGGTATCTACCGCTTCTTTATCACCATTGACGACATTCAACACACCCGCGGGTAAACCGGCTTGATGCAGAAGTTCGGCAATCAATAAAGTTGAAGAGGGATCGCGTTCAGAAGGCTTTAATACAAAACAGTTACCTGACACGATCGCCAGTGGATACATCCATAAAGGGACCATCGCAGGAAAGTTAAACGGTGTAATACCCGCAACAACGCCTAAGGGTTGCATTTCACTCCAGGAATCAATGCCCGGGCCAACATTTTTGCTGTGTTCACCTTTTAACAGTTCCGGTGCGTAGCAAGCATATTCAACGTTCTCGATGCCGCGTTGTAATTCACCCATGGCATCATGGCTGATTTTTCCATGTTCCAGACCAATTAAACGAGCGATTTCTTCAGCATGGGTTTCTAAAAGTTCTTTAAACTTAAACATCACCCGTGCACGTCTCGCCGGTGGTGTGTTTCTCCAGGCAGGAAATGCCGCTTTAGCACTGGCGATGGCTTCTTTTACTGTGGTTTTTGAGGCTAACAACACCTGTGCATGCGCTTCACCTGTCGATGGGTTATACACAGGCTGTTGACGTCCTTCGGGTGTCACCACTGTGCCATTGATTAAATGTCCAACTTGATTCATCAGTCTCTCTCTTATCTCGTTAATTCAGTCAGCTTTGATCAACTAGCTCTTTATTCAGTTGCGTTTAAGGCATCGCCCAGTGCATTGATCAACAAATCAATCTCTTCACTATCCACCGTAAAAGGTAAACCTAATTGAATCGTGTCTCCACCGTAACGCACATAGAAACCTTTTTCCCAGCATTTCATCGCAACTTGATAAGGGCGCTTCAGGGGTTCACCTGGAACGGCTGCCAGGGTCATGGCGCCAGCTAAGCCATAATTACGTATGTCAGTTAAATGACGGCATCCTTTTAAGCTATGTAGCTTCTCTTCAAAAATCGGCGCCATGCTGGCAGAACGCTGGATCAACTGATCTTTTTCCAACAGATCCAGTGCCGCTAATCCGGCTGCACAGGCCACAGGGTGGGCTGAGTAGGTATAGCCATGCGGTAATTCCAGCATGTAATCCGGTCCACCCTGTTCCATAAAGGTGTTATAAATTTCTGAACGCACCACGACGGCACCCATCGGTACGGCACCATTGGTCATCTGTTTGGCAATATTTAGAATGTCCGGTTTCACGCCAAACGCCTCGGCACCCGTTTTGGTTCCACAACGGCCAAATGCAGTGATCACTTCATCAAAAATCAGCAGAATATTGAATTGATCACAAATTTCGCGCAATCGTTGCAGATAACCCACTGGCGGTGGAATGACACCGGCAGAACCCGCCATCGGCTCAACAATCACCGCCGCCACATTGGAAGCATCGTGTAAGGTGATCATCTCTAGCAGTTCGTTTGCCAGTTCTGCACCGGTTTTCGGCATACCACGTGTGAAGGCATTTTCTTTCAGGATGGTATGGGACATATGATCCGCTTCGACCGCTTGTCCAAACATAGCACGGTTAGCGCCGATACCTCCGACAGAAATTCCACCAAAGTTAACGCCGTGATAGCCCTTGATACGGCCTATCAAGCGTGTTTTTGTCGGCATTCCTTTTTTACGCCAATAGGCACGCGCAATTTTCAGTGAGGTATCCGCACTTTCTGAACCCGAACCAGTGAAAAAGACATGATCGAGTCCTTCAGGCATAAACTCGACGATCTTATTCGCCAGTTGGAATGACTTAGGATGACCAAATTGAAAAGCAGGGGAGTAATCCAATTGCGTCAACTGCTTACTGACCGCTTCGGCTATCTCTGGACGATTATGGCCAGCACCACAGCACCACAAACCTGATAGACCATCAAAAATACGGCGACCCTCAGCATCGATGTAATATTTACCGTCCGCTGCCACGATCATACGCGGGTTATCTTTAAACTGACGATTGCCGGTATAGGGCATCCAATGGGCTTCGAGCTCTTGTCGGCTCAGGCCAGCCGCTTTTTCATTCGCCATGACGATCTCCTAGGACAATGCTTTTATATGCTGATTATTAATATTGATTTAACCAGTGTGCTAGCAATGTTAGTTTTTTAAAATATTTATTTAGTTATCTTTACTTAACCTTTTAGTTAACTAAAATTGAATGATACGTCTATCGGAAACAATCACCATGAAAACTTTAAAGCCTGCGCTATCGGGGCAAATCGCCGATGCCGATATTCGCCTATTGCGAATCTTTAGAACGGTTGTAGAGAGAGGCGGTTTCGCTGCAGCAGAAGTCGATCTGAATATCAGTCGTGCTGCCATCAGTACCGCCATGTCAGATCTTGAGCAACGCTTATCTTTAAGGTTATGTCAGCGTGGTCGAAGTGGTTTTTCGTTAACCGAAGAAGGGCGTGAAGTCTACGCTTACACTTTGCAGCTGCTGTCCGCTCTAGAGGAGTTTCGCACTCAAGTGAATAGCCTGCATGCGCACCTAAAAGGCGAGTTGAATATCGGTATTACCGATAATCTGGTGACCATGCCACAAATGCATATCACCGATGCGATAGGTGAAATTAAAGCGCGCGGTCCAGAGGTGATGATCAATATTCGCATGACTCCTCCGGCTGAAATTGAAGTGGCCGTATTGGATGGGCGTTTACACTTAGGTGTGGTACCTGTTATCAAGGCGTTACCGGGTCTTAACTATCTAGCTTTATACAGTGAAACCTCTCAACTCTATTGCAGCCATGATCATCCACTGTTTGATCAAACTCAGGTAACAAACAAACAATTAGCGACCTTAGATGTCGTCGCGGCTGCGTATGCCCAAACAGATGAAGCCTTGGCGCAGTATCAATCGCTGCGTGTCAGTGCCACCGCAACCGATAGGGAAGGGATAGCATTTCTGATTTTAACCGGCCGCTATTTGGGATTTTTACCCACGCATTATGCCGATCGCTGGGTTAAAGAAGGGCAAATGCGTGCCATTGAGCCTGAACATTGGCAATTTTCAACGGAGTTTTCTGCCATCACCCGCAAAGGGAGTCGTCCCAATCTGATTTTAGAAACCTATCTATCACTGTTGCAACACACTATTCAGATGGCATCATAAACACTGATTCTCATGATAAGAGGTTTTTCACGTGTACGATTTCATCATTATCGGCGGTGGTATTCTGGGTTTCTCTACGGCGATGCAACTGCAGCAACGCTATCCAGACAAACGCATTCTTGTATTAGAAAAAGAGTCTGGTCCCGCCCAGCATCAAACAGGCCATAACAGTGGTGTCATACATGCAGGGGTTTACTACACACCCGGCAGTTTAAAAGCACGCTTCTGTTTAGAGGGTAATCGTCGCATCAAAGCGTTCTGTGACGAACATCAGGTGCACTATGATGAGTGCGGAAAACTCTTGGTCGCCACCAACGAGATTGAAATGCAACGGATGCAAGCGCTTTGGGAAAGAACCGAAGCCAATGGGCTAGAGCGTTATTGGTTATCAGCAGATGAATTAAAAGAAAGAGAGCCCAACATCGTCGGCATAGGAGCTATTTTTGTCCCTTCGAGTGGCATCGTTAATTACGCCCAAGTGACTGCAACCATGGCCAAGGTATTTCAACAAGCGGGCGGTGAAATTCGCTATGGACATCGCGTAAATGCCCTGTTAGAAACATCCAATGAAGTGCGCGTATCCACAGAGCAAGAAACCTTCACTAGCCGCTATATGATCAGTTGTTCCGGACTGATGGCAGATCGTATCGTGAAAATGCTGGGACTTAAGCCTGATTTCACGATTTGTCCTTTCAGGGGTGAATACTACCTGTTGCCCGAAAAGCATAATCAGATAGTGAACCATCTAATCTATCCCATACCTGATCCATCCATGCCCTTTTTAGGGGTGCACTTAACACGCATGATTGATGGTACCACCACCGTAGGACCTAATGCAGTATTAGCGCTTAAACGCGAAGGCTACCGTAAAACAGATATTTCACCAGCCGATCTTGTGCAGATGTTTACCAACCTCGGCATTCTTAAGGTATTGGCAAAAAACCTAAAGCCTGGATTAGTTGAAATGAAGAACTCGTTGTTCAAATCAGCTTATCTGGAAGAGGTACGCAAGTATTGCCCAGCCATTGCGTTATCAGACCTAAAGCCCTATCCAGCGGGTGTTCGTGCTCAGGCTGTCAGTCGAGACGGTAAACTCATCGATGATTTTCTGTTCATGAATACTAAACGCAGTGTGAATGTTTGTAATGCGCCTTCTCCAGCGGCAACTTCGTCCTTACCCATTGGTGAACATATCGTTGATCAGATAACACAGTTAGTTGATGACTTGGAGAAATCGCACTAAAAAGTCAGACTCGGTAGCGTATGACGAACCCATGCAGGCAAATCCTTTGCGGGCATGGGTTTAGCAATGCCGTAACCTTGCCCGGAATAGCAATTTAATGCTAATAATTGACGACAATGAGCAGGGGTTTCAACACCTTCTGCAATCACATGCAAGTTGAATGCTTTAGCCAAACCTAACACACCTTCGATAATCGAGAGGTCATCAGGATCACCCAACATATCACGCACGAAAGCCTGATCTATTTTCAAACAATCCACAGGCAAGCGTTTAAGATAAGCTAAAGAGGAATAACCTGTTCCAAAATCGTCCAAGGCTAAACTAACGCCTAACTGACGGCACTGAGATAGGATACTTGAGACTAGTTCAATATCTTCTAAGGCACTGGTTTCCAGAATTTCCAGCTGAATAAGTTGTGGATTAATATGTGGGTAAGCATTTAATAACTTATTTAATTCATCAATGAATTCAATCCGTTGTATATGTTGTGCCGCGATATTGATACTCAGTGGACAACTAAACCCCTGCTGATGCCAATCCTGTAATTGCTGCAATGCTGCATTCATGACCCATTTACCAAGATCTAACTCTAACTGATGCCCATCTATCACCGGTAAGAACTGTCCAGGTGGAATTAATCCTTTTTCAGGATGTTGCCAACGTATCAAAGCCTCAGCACCCTCAAACATCAGTGTTTTCATATTAATTTTGGGTTGGAAGAAGAGAATGAACTCATCGTTAGACAGACCATCCTCTATACGATGCAATGCTATTTGTTTCTCTCGTATTTCTGTTTCTAGCTTAATATCAAAAAGATGGTAACGATCTTTACCTGCTTGTTTCGCAAGATACATGGCTTGATCGGCATGACGCATGAGTTGATCTGGGTCAGCATCATCTAAAGGATATATGGTTACCCCTATACTGGCTGACACTTTGAAATTTTGTCCTTCTAATTGCACGGTAGAGGAAACAGCTTCTAAAAGTCTCATCATTACGGGTTCGCAATCGTCAACCTTATCTAAACCGCCTAGCACTGCCACAAACTCATCACCACCGATCCGTGCTAAGGTATCCTCATCGCGTAATGTCTGTTGCATCAGTACGGAAAGATGCTGTAGCACGCGATCCCCCATTTCATGTCCAAAACCATCATTGATGCCTTTAAACCCATCGAGATCTAAATAAGCAACGGCCACCAATTGATGATTTCTTCGTGACAAACTGATCATCTGGTTTAGTCGATCAGAAAGTAAAATGCGATTAGGTAGGCCGGTTAAGGCATCAAAATGAGCCAGTTTTTCCAATGCATCCTGCGCTTTTTTTAACGGCGTTAAATCAACATCAACACAGTAGAGTTCTTTACCACCGTGTATAGTTGTATGCATGACATGGCTTGAAAATACCTGAAGTTCGGTACCATTTTTATGAAGAAGAGTCACTTCCTCAGAGGGTATCTCTTTATCTTGCGTTAACCACTGTTGATGAACGTCTATCACAGCTTGTCTATGCTCGGGAGGGATAATCAGATCTTCAAGCTGTTTACCTAAGACTTCTTCTTCTGTGTACCCATATAGCAATTCACTAGCATGGTTCCATAAAAATACACGGCGATTAACATCATAGCCCTGAACAGCAATGGCAGGGATGCGTTCAAATAGATAGCGTAATCGTGACTCACTGGCTTTAAGCATATCTTCAGTTCGCTTATGCTCCAACGCATGGGTAAACATCTCGCCAGAAATTCTTAGTAGGTCAATTTCTGCTGTTGACCAAAATTGCTGATCAACGACTGCATCCAATCCGATAAATCCTACTAAACGGTCTTTAGATACCATGGGTATAAGGACTAAAGACTGGATGCCCTGAGTCTGAAGAAACTCTCGCTCGAACTGATGCTCACCAGACAGGCTTGCTACGTCAGGATAATGAAAAAGTTCTTTATTTAGAATCCGTTCTGCCATAGGAAAGTTTTGGTTTAATTCAAGATTCTGCAATAGCTCCTTTTGTGGGATGATGCCCTCTGCACACCATTCATGTGTATTATTAGCAAGACCAGAATCCTGAATGAGAAATAGATAACTTCGATCAGAATGGGTAAATTCTGCTAACCAGCGCAGGCACTCTTCTATCTGATGGTCAAGCTCCGAATAAGGACACAATACAATGGCAGAAGAGATGCGGCTGATCAGGCTTTGCAACTCATATCGCTGATTGGTCGTTACATCCGTTCGGCTAGAATCCATCACTATTACCATCCAGTTAAGTGGTTAACTAAAAAAGTATAGCGTTAATAATAAACAAGAAGATCAATATTGATGATAAAAAATCAGAAAAAAGCCGTTTTTTATGCGTTAGGTGCTGTAGCCTGTTGGTCGACAGTCGCGACTGCTTTTAAACTGTCATTAAATTATTTTTCGCCTGCTCAGCTGTTATGGGTTGCCACCTTAACCTCCGTTATCTTATTGATCTCCGTTCTTGCTTATCAAAAACGACTCAATGAACTACTTCCTAGCTTTAAACAACAGCCAAGTTTTTTTCTGATCGCAGGTCTGATGAACCCAACGCTTTACTATTTGGTGCTCTTCCAAGCCTATGACCGCTTACCCGCTCAGCAAGCGCAAACACTCAATTACACCTGGGCCATCACACTCACCCTGCTAGCCGTTCCTTTCTTAGGACAAACAATTCGTCGACAAGATTGGATCGCTATTCTATTGGGTTATACGGGTGCGATGGTGATTGCGACTCGGGGTGATCTGTTAAGCCTCCAGTTTGATGATTCCATCGGTGTCGCCTTAGCACTCTTCTCTACCTTTATCTGGGCAGGTTACTGGATATTAAATACCCGTAATCAAGTCGACCCATTAATCTCTCTTGCGCTGACCTTCATTCTTGCGTTTCCTATGATTACTGTTGCGACAGCGTTTTTTTCTGACTTTCACATGACGCAATGGCAAGGTTGGGTGGGGGCAACTTACGTGGGTATTTTTGAAATGGGAATCGCCTTCATTATGTGGCTAATGGCCATGCGCTATGCGGTTAACACTGCGCGTATCTCTAATCTCATTTTTATATCGCCTTTTTTATCCTTAGTCTTTCTCCGTTTTCTGGTTGGAGAAGAGATCTACCTCGCTACTATCGTTGGTCTGGTCATGATTATTGTGGCGCTTTTGATTCAACAATTGAAAAAATCAACTTAACGAGGGGTTTCAGAGCCCGCTTTATTGACAACACAGCACTTTGAAAACTTTCATCAGATCAGTGATCCAATTCTAGGCTAACAACGCATACCTAGGTTAGTAAACAATCGTTTACCCGACTAAGCTTGTGAAAAATATTAACATAGTGAGTTAACAGCAAAGCATTACTTAATCTATTGTAATAAATAGATAAAAAGACTTAATCCACGACTTTTTCAGCGGCTTTTTACACATTAACCACAAACTTATCCACAGAGATAGATTCGATGGAACTGCGTCTGATACTAGGTGATCAACTTAATGCTGCCCACTCATGGTTTAAAGAGGTAGACGATGATGTGATCTACCTGATCGCTGAGATGCGACAAGAGACAGATTATGTTGTTCATCATTTACAAAAAATCTGTGCTTTTTTTACGGCAATGGAAAAGTTCGCTAGAGCCCTTCAACAAGCAGGTCACAAGGTCGAGTATCTGACATTGGATGACACCCAGGGTTTTGACGATTTACCCCAACTCTTAAGTCACACCATTGAACATCACAATATTAAACATTTTAGCTATCAAGAACCTGACGAATATCGTTTGGATCAACAGTTACTTAAATTCTGCCAAACCTTAAGCATTAATAGTCGTTGTGTCGAGAGTGAGCACTTCATTACGTCAAGAGACGCTTGGGAAAAACTCCCCAACCATCGAATGGAGTTTTTTTATCGGGCACTTCGAAAACAACATAATGTTTTGATGGAAGCTAACAATAAACCCTTAGGAGGACGTTGGAATTTTGATACCGAAAATCGTCAATCTCTGCCTGAAAAGGTGGCGATTACTGAACCTTTATTATTTTCTGAGGATGTGACCAGTGTTATCGAAAGACTTAAGCGACATCAGGTAAAAACACTGGGAAATATTGCTGACAAAATGCTTATTTGGCCAGTCACACGACAAGCATCAAGACAGTTGTTATCTCATTTTTTAGAACAGTGTTTACCACAATTTGGTCAGTACCAAGATGCCATGACAGAAAGAGGTTGGAGCCTATTTCACAGTCGATTATCTTTTTCACTGAACAGTAAAATGCTGCATCCTATGGAGGTGATTCGTGCCACTGAAAACTATTGGCATGAACACCAGGATAAAGTTTCACTTGCTCAAGCAGAGGGTTTTATTCGGCAAATACTCGGCTGGCGTGAATACGTTCGTGCACTTTACTGGTCACAAATGCCTGATTACAAAACTCTCAATCATTTGCATGCTGAACGACCATTACCTAGCTACTTCTGGGATGGTAAAACAAAGATGCGCTGTATGTCTCATGCGATTCAACAATCATTAGATTTTGCCTATGCTCATCACATACAACGCTTAATGATTACCGGAAACTTCGCACTATTGGCAGGGATTCATCCTGATGCAGTGGATAACTGGTATCTAGGTATCTATATTGATGCGATTGAATGGGTTGAACTGCCTAACACACGAGGCATGAGTCAGTTTGCAGACGGAGGATTAATCGCCAGTAAACCCTATGCCGCCTCAGGTAACTATATTCAACGCATGAGTCATTACTGCAAATCCTGCCATTACGATGTTAAGAAAAAAACAGGCGAGGGAAGTTGTCCATTTAATAGTCTTTATTGGCACTTTATTCACAGACATCAAGCAGAGTTTGAGACCAACCCTCGCATGGGATTTCCGTTAAAACATTGGAAATCACTCGATGACGCAGCAAAACAGCCCATTCTGGATACAGCAACGACCTATCTGGATCAGATAGACCAACTTTGATAGCGATTAGATTGAAAATACCCCCTTTTTCTATACTCTTATACTATAGTTAAAAGCTTGAAATAAAATTGCCCCTTAATCAAAAAATCATTCTCAAAGGATGTGTCATGAGTCACGTATTGCATCGCAGCCTCGTCCAAAACTACCCCACTGCTGTTAAAGGAGACGGGGTGTATATCTTAGATGCGAACAATAAGCGTTATATTGATGCCTGTGGTGGAGCAGCGGTATCCTGCCTAGGACATAGCGATTCTGCAGTCATTGACGCGATAAAAAAACAAATCGATAGCATTGCTTACGCACACAGCTCTTTTTTCACTACCGAACCGATGGAAGTGTTAGCAGATTTTTTAGCTGAGCGCGCACCCGCAAGCCTAAATTCCGTTTACTTTGTTTCCGGTGGATCAGAAGCGGTAGAGTCAGCATTGAAGTTGGCGCGTCAATATTATGTTGAAAAGGGCGAACCACAACGTAAACACATCATTGCTCGTCGCCAAAGCTACCATGGTAATACCCTAGGAGCGCTTGCAACCGGGGGTAACCTATGGCGTCGCCAACAATTTGAACCCTTATTAATCAACATTCATCATTTAAGTCCTTGTTATGCTTATCGCGAACAGCTAGAAAATGAAACTGATTCAGCCTTTGCAGAACGCTTAGCGAATGAACTGGAAGCAAAAATTGCTGAATTAGGCGCTGAAAATGTGATGGCCTTTATTGCTGAACCCGTTGTCGGTGCCACCATGGGTGCGGTACCTCCGGTTGCGGATTACTTTAAACGTATGCGGGAAATCTGCACTCGTCATGGCATTTTATTGATTGCTGATGAAGTGATGTGTGGTATGGGTCGGACTGGCGCCTTATTTGCCAGCGCACAGGAAGAAATCGAACCTGATCTTATCTGTATCGCCAAAGGCTTAGGTGGAGGATACCAACCCATCGGCGCCACACTAGTCAGTGATGACATCATTACCACGATAAAAAATGGCTCAGGATTTTTCCAACATGGCCATACCTATATAGGACATGCAACCGCATGCGCGGCATCTTTAGCCGTACAACACCGCATTGAATCGGACAATTTGCTCGACAATGTCAATATCATGGGACAAAAGCTTCATGATGCACTGGTATCAACGCTCGGTGAGCATGTTCATGTTGGCGATATCCGAGGCCGAGGATTGTTTAGAGGTGTCGAACTGGTTGAGGATCGAGACACTAAAGCGCCTTTTGATCCATCACTTAAGCTTCATGCCAAAATTAAAGCAGCGGCTATGCAGCAAGGTCTTATGTGCTATCCCATGGGTGGCACACTGAATGGTAAAGATGGTGATCATATTTTATTGGCGCCACCTTTCATTATTAACGAGAACCATATAGATGAAATCGTCAGTAAACTCGATCTTGCCATCAATCAGGTTTTAAATGGATTGTAAGGAAATCAGATGCAGTCACGCTTAACACACTTAAACTCCGACAATACCACACCTGAACAACAACGGGTGTTGACGAAGATTCTTAAAGGACCTCGTGGCAACTTGGATGGTCCTTTCCTAGCTTGGGTTCATAGTCCAGAGCTAGCTGATCCCGCTCAGGAACTAGGTGCTTATTGTCGTTACCATACTCGGATACCCTTACGCTTGAGTGAATTAGCGATTCTTACAACAGCTGTTTGTTGGCAATCACAAGCAGAATGGCAAATACATGAGCCCATTGCCCATCAAGCGGGTATAAGTAAACAGATAACAGAAGCTATCAGAGTAGGAAGCGAGCCTGTTTTTGCGAATGCTGATGAGCAACTGGTGTATCAGTTAACCACTTCACTTTATAACACTAAACGTATACCCGATGACTTGTATCAACAAGCAGTCAATCACTTTGGCGAATCTGCTTTGGTCGACTTGATCGGAATTTTGGGTTACTACAGTCTTGTAGCTATGACTTTGAATGCCTTCGAGGTCAGAAGAAATACGGATCAACCCTTACCTTTTAAAGAAGCTTTTTAGATAAGTCTTTCTAGAACCTTTGTGATATAAAAACTGCCACTAATGTGGCAGTTTTTATATCACCGTCCATTGCATTAACTTAACGCATTAACGAATCAATGGGTCCGTCATAATTCCTTCATCTAAACCCTCAGTACGACGAGGTGTTCTTCCTGGCTGCATCGGATCAGTGCGCATATTTTCCAGCATACGATCGCTCGATACACCGACAGAACGCACTTGAACACGTACCGTTTCCTGATCACCATTGTCAAAATGCAAAGTTAGATTAAAACGACTACCTGCACGCTGTTGAGATGTTATTCCCTCAAGCATCAAAAATAATGACGAATCGTCCATATTCACCGGGACAGCAATAGGCAATTCAACTCGGTCTATATAACTCATTCGCATTCTATTACTGCTCTGCGTTAGCGCTTGAATAGTCACCTGGCTGGCAACCTCCGTTGAAGCACCCACTAAAAAACGTGAGGTATCAGAAAGGTTGGTTAAGTTGAGGTAAACCGGTGCTCTATCCAAGCCTGGAACAGAAAAAGAGGGGCTCCATGCATTGTCCGAATAGATTTTTGTAGCCATAGCGGGGTTAGCAAAAACGACAGAAAGCAGCAAAACGCTGAAAAAACGACTAACTCCTAACATATCACACTCCTAAGTAATGGGGGATTTCCCTTATATTTACTCATGATATCTTAATTTGTCCACACTTCCCAATTCGATTTTAGTCGGTTGTTTTAATAAGATTTGTGGATAAAATCACAACTTAACGACAGGATATACAAAGATTAGACACAATATCGAGTGAAAAAATACTTATCCACATTAACCTGTGTGCAATATGTATAAATAGGCAGGTATAATCTGCTTACAAAAATGTGGATAACTCTATCTGTTGATAAGTGTCGGTTTTATGCACAAACTCTGGACAGGCGTAGAACACCTTGGATACCCCTATAAATACAGATTTGTCATTTAATCAATCAATTGATTTATAAGTATAATTTTTGTTTTTCAACAGAAAAAGGCTTGACCATATACAAATACAAAAATAAAGCTCTTCTTTAAAAACTCTTTATTTAATTAGTTAAGAGCTTTAAAACAAAAACTGATCAAATTTTGACCATTCCTAATCCTTGATTAGAACGGTATACTTAGCGCCCTTGAAATAACCGCCTGAATCTCAGGTAACTCAATACGGTGAAAACGAATGGTGGATTATCCCGATCACTTTGATGTCATTGTCATCGGTGGCGGCCATGCCGGTACTGAAGCTGCACTGGCTGCTGCACGTATGGGCAGCAAAACTTTACTGCTGACACATAACATCGAAACTCTCGGGCAGATGTCTTGTAACCCTGCAATCGGTGGGATAGGAAAAAGTCATCTGGTTAAAGAGATTGATGCCTTAGATGGCGCAATGGCGCGTGCCACAGATTTAGGTGGTATTCAATTTAGAATCTTGAATGCCAGAAAAGGGCCCGCTGTTCGTGCTACGCGTGCCCAAGCAGACCGTATTCTTTACAAAGCGGCCATTCGTGAACACTTGGAAAATCAACGTAACTTGCAAGTTTTTCAGCAAGCTGCGGATGACTTGATTGTTGAACAGGACCAAGTTCGTGGTGTTATTACCCAAAGCGGTATACGTTTTCATGCGCAAGCGGTCGTGTTAACGGCAGGTACTTTTTTAGGCGGCGTTATACATATCGGATTACAAAACTATCAAGGTGGTCGTGCGGGTGATCCACCTTCAGTGGCGCTGGCGCGACGTTTACGCGAATTACCCTTTAGGGTCGAAAGATTAAAAACAGGAACGCCGCCACGTATCGATGCGCGAAGTGTTGATTTTTCTGTGATGCAGGAACAGCCCGGCGATACACCGACACCGGTGATGTCTTATTTGGGAAGTGTTGAACAACATCCGCGTCAAATTAGCTGTTTCATCACTCACACCAATGAAAACACCCACGATATTATTCGCGGAGGTCTCGACCGCTCGCCAATGTACAGTGGGGTCATTGAAGGTATAGGACCGCGTTACTGTCCATCCATCGAAGATAAAATTCACCGTTTTGCGGATAAAAATCATCATCAGATTTTTATTGAACCTGAAGGCTTAACGACTCACGAACTCTATCCTAATGGTATTTCAACCAGTTTACCTTTTGATGTCCAATTAGACTTGGTTAGATCTATCCGTGGATTAGAAAATGCGCACATCACCCGTCCTGGCTACGCCATTGAATACGATTATTTTAATCCTCAAGACCTAAAGCATACCTTGGAAACCCGTTTTATCGCGGGGCTATACTTTGCGGGTCAAATTAACGGCACCACCGGTTACGAAGAAGCTGGCGCTCAGGGTTTATTAGCAGGTATGAATGCTTCCCTAAGGGTGCAAGAAAAAGAGCAATGGTATCCACGTCGCGATGAAGCCTATATAGGAGTCCTCGTCGACGATTTGATTACACACGGAACTTCAGAACCCTATCGAATGTTCACCAGTCGAGCAGAATATCGCCTGATTTTACGTGAAGATAATGCAGATATGCGCTTGACCGAAAAAGGCCGAGAGTTAGGGTTAGTCAGTGATGAAAGATGGGCTGCGTTTGAACAAAAGCGAGAAGCCATCGTTAAAGAAAAACAACGTTTGGAAACCACGTGGATTCAGCCAGCGTCTGAAGAAGCTAAAGCCTTACAAGACCGACTGAGTTCGCCTTTGACTCGTGAATACAGCTTAGCAGATCTGATACGTCGTCCCGAACTTAGCTATACCGACGTAGCTAGCCTACGTGGATCTCCTGTCAATGATACCGATGTGGCAGAACAGGTTGAAGTCGAGTTCAAATACGCCGGTTATATTGAACGTCAGCGTGGCGAAATTGAACAGATGCGTAAACAGGAAAATACCGCTCTGCCTGATGATCTCGATTATGATCACGTCGGTGGGCTGTCTAATGAGCTGAAAAGTAAGCTACAAGCAGTTAAGCCAGTGAGCATCGCTCAAGCTTCTCGTATTCAAGGAATGACTCCTGCCGCAATTTCACTGTTGTTAGTTTATTTGAAAAAGCGCCAATTAGTTGCCAAACAATCGCGGAAAGCTGCCTTATGAGTGATTATCAAACGGAATTGAAGCAGCAGTTACAACAGATGGGTATCGAGATTTCCAGCCGTCAACAACAGGCGTTGATTGGTTATCTTGAACTTTTGGTTAAATGGAATAAAGCCTACAACCTAACCTCTGTTAGAGATCCGTTTGCCATGATCAGTCGACACTTAGCCGATAGCCTAAGTGTCTTACCTTTTGTTAAACAGCCGACATTAGACAATCCTCGTTTGATTGATGTCGGTAGTGGACCCGGCTTACCAGGAATTCCCTTAGCCATCTGTTTACCTGAGTATCACATCACCACGATTGACAGCAATGGCAAAAAAACACGCTTTCAACAACAGGTTAAAATGGAGTTAGCGCTTGATAACTTAACAGTAGTCAATAGTCGAGTTGAGGCCTATCAACCCGAACCTGCTGATATGGTAATTTCCCGTGCCTTTGCCTCATTAAATGATATGCTTGATTGGACACATCACCTTTGTAAAGATCAGGGTATTTTTCTTGCAATGAAAGGTCTGTATCCTGAACAAGAAATCCAATCACTTCGTGATGGATATATCGTTAAAGAATCACACCAATTAATGGTTCCAAAGTGCGATGCTGAAAGACATCTGCTGATATTGGGGAGAGCCTAACTGTGGCTAAAATACTGACCATTACCAATCAGAAAGGTGGTGTAGGCAAAACGACCACCTGCGTTAACCTTGCGGCATCCTTGGCAGCAACCAAAAAAAGAGTGCTATTGATCGACTTAGATCCACAAGGTAATGCGACCATGGGAAGCGGTGTTGATAAGCATGAACTGGAAGGTTCATCTTATGAGTTACTGACCGGCACCATGACAGCTGAAGAGTGTATTCGGTCGGGATTACCCTGCGGCTTTGATATTATCGGTGCTAACGGTGATTTAACCGCAGCAGAAGTTGAGTTATTACAACTGCCCAGACGTGAATTCCGCTTGAAAATGGCACTCATGCCGATTGCAGATAGATACGACTTTATCCTCTTAGATAATCCCCCCTCGTTGAATCTATTAACGGTAAATGCATTGTCTGCCTCTGCCGGTGTGATGATTCCTATGCAATGTGAATACTATGCCTTAGAAGGAATCAGTGCACTAATAGGAACCATCGATAAAATTCATAAGCGTCTGAATCCTGAATTGAAAATAGAAGGGATTCTACGCACTATGTTTGATCCACGTATGAGTTTAACGCGAGACGTTTCGGTACACTTAGTGGAATACTTTGGTGAAAAAGTTTATCGCACCGTTATTCCAAGAAATGTTCGTCTTGCAGAAGCACCTAGTCATGGACTGCCCGTTTTACAATATGACAAAAGCTCACGTGGAGCACTGGCATATTTAGCCTTAGCAGGTGAACTGATCAGACGAACAGAAGCAGAACAGAAAAAACAACAAGCTGAACAACTAGAAACACAGGAAGCAGAGTAATGGTGGTAAAAAAGCGTGGATTGGGGCGTGGACTAGATGCATTGTTATCAGGAATGTCTGAAGATAATGACTCTCCATTGCACGAAGCGACAACACCACTATCGACACAAGGCGAACTCCAGCACATGGAGTTAAATCGAATTGAACGAGGTCGCTATCAACCACGTCGGGATATGGAACCACAAGCCTTAGAAGAGCTTGCTGAATCGATAAAATTACAAGGAGTCATGCAGCCGATTGTTGTGCGCCCAATAGCGCAAGGGCGATATGAAATTATCGCCGGTGAACGACGTTGGCGGGCTACCCAAATGGCAGGATTGAGTACCATTCCTGTGATCATCAGAGATGTCCCAGATGAAGCAGCCATTGCGATGGCCCTTATCGAAAATATTCAGCGCGAAAACCTCAATCCTATTGAGGAAGCTTTTGCGCTAAGTCGATTACAGACAGAATTTGAACTAACACAGCAGCAAGTCGCTGATGCGGTCGGTAAATCCAGATCAACCATCGCGAATTTATTACGCTTAATGAACCTCACTGAAGAAGTTCGCAAGATGCTTGAATATGGAGACCTGGAAATGGGCCATGCCAGAGCACTATTAGGCCTTGAAGGTGATTTGCAGATAGAAGCGGCATCTCAGGTGGTTGCCAGAGCCCTATCGGTTAGAGAAACCGAAGTGCTGGTTAAGAAGTACCAGTCAGGTGAAATGCCGAAAAAAATGCCACCTGTGGCAAATAACGAAACTTTTAAAGAAATATCCGGTCAGCTTTCAAGACGTTTCTCTGCCCCTGTGAAAGTATCTGCATCAGCACAGGGAAAAGGCAAAATTAGTATCAGTTTCAATTCACAAGAACAGCTGGATCAGATTTTGACCCTATTAGAGAAACCACAAAATTAATCAGGGTAATTAGGTTAATTGTTAATACCTTAGTAACAGAGAAGCACACTATCTGTTGAGTCATAAGGCTTAAACCCCTATAATCGCCCAACTTAACATCAGGCTGTAATTGGAACCTATGGGCCAAGATCAGGAGAGACAAATAGAATCAACTGGTTTGGCAAGTAGCTCAGGCAAAAGCAAATACAATAAACGCCTAGCCTTGAATTACCTCAGATTGTTTCTGGTACAGTTAGCATTGATCTCAATCTTATCGGTGCTGATGATGTTGAAAGATTTTGTAACAGCTTATTCGGTTTTTTTAGGCGGGCTAATTTATCTTGTGCCTGCCGGATGGTTCTCACTAAGAGTACTGGTGAAAAATAAAGCCCAGACTCCAAGGCAGATAGTTGCCAATATATACGTGAGTGAAACTGGAAAAGTGTTGTTAGCAGTGGCCATGTTCACTCTGGTATTTATGCTAGTGGAACCCTTAAATGCTGGCGCACTGTTTGTAACCTACATTTTGCTGCAAATCACCGGATGGTATCTGCAGCTAAAACTGAATCAACGATTTCTAAAACTTTGACTGAGAGTAGCTGAGAATGGCAAGCGAAAACCCAACATCCTCAGAATATATTTCCCATCACCTGAGTAATTTGACCTTTGGTAATCACCCTGATTTTGGTTGGGGGTTTGCTGGTGGTGAAAAAGCTGCAGAGATGGGATTCTGGGCGATTCATGTCGATACCATGTTCTTTTCGATCCTGACCGGTGTGTTCTTCATCTGGTTATTCAAAAAGGTTGCAGATACAGCCGTTAGTGGTGTGCCTGGTAATCTTCAAAACTTCATTGAAGTGGTCGTAGAGTTCGTTGAAGATAACGTTAAGAGTATCTTCCATCACAACAATCCCACCATTGCACCCCTTGCATTGACGGTGTTTGTTTGGATTTTCTTAATGAACCTGCTGAAACTGATTCCAGTAGATTTCATTCCTTACATCGCTGGTGAAATGGGTCTTCCCTATTGGAAAATCGTACCCACCACCGATATCAACGCCACCTTGGGTATGAGCTTTAGTGTGTTCTTCTTGATCATCTACTACAGCATCAAGGTTAAAGGCGTGAAAGGTTTCGCAGCTGAGTTATCACTACAGCCATTAGGCAAATATTTCATTCCGTTTAACCTTTTCTTAGAGTTGGTTAACCTGTTTGCAAAACCAGTTTCACTGGGCCTACGTCTATTCGGAAACATGTACGCAGGTGAAATCATCTTTATCTTGATTGCACTACTACCTTTCTGGATACAATGGGTGCTTTCTGTGCCATGGGCGATCTTCCACATATTGGTCATCGTTCTACAGGCATTTATCTTCATGGTGCTAACAATTGTCTACATGGCAATGGCACATGATGAACACGAGCACTGATCATTGATCAGTGCCTTTGATAACACGAGTTTTCAATTCACTTTAACCTTAAAAATGTTGGAGAAAAAAAATGGCTGAACTGCTGTTTATCGCTGTAGCTCTGCTACTGGGTCTGTCTGCACTAGCTGGTGCATTGGGCGTAAGTTTGCTGGGTGGTAAGTTTCTTGAAGGTGCTGCACGTCAGCCTGAACTTGTTCCGTTGCTACGTAGCCAGTTCTTCATCGTGGTCGGTCTTGTTGACGCGGTTCCGATGATCGGTGTTGGTATGGCACTGTACATGCTGTTCGCAGGTTGATAACCGGTAATTATACCTTTGGGTCTGACCCGCTGGGGTCTTAACCATACAAATCAACCGCGAGGGGTAATGGCGTGAATATTAATCTCACCATCATTGGTCAGGCCATAGCATTCGCAATTTTCGTCATGTTCTGCATGAAGTACGTATGGCCACCGATTACGGCTGCCATGGCAGAACGTAAAAAGAAAATTGCCGAAGGTTTGGATGCAGCTGACCGTGCTGAACGTGATCTAAGATTGGCTCAAGAGCGAGCTGCTGACGATCTACGTGAAAGCAAGGTGCAGGCTGCTGCTATCATAGAACAGGCCAACAAGCGCGCTAACTTAATAATCGAAGAGGCAAAAGAGCAGGCTCGTGAAGAAGCCAACCGTGTTAAAGCGGCTGCTCAGGCTGAACTGAATCAAGAAATCAACCAAGCGAAAGAAGCACTTCGTTCGCAGGTAGTTATCTTAGCAGTCGCCGGTGCTGAAAAGATATTAGAAGCCTCTGTTGACCAAAAAGCATCCGCTAAACTAGTTGAAAAACTAGCAGCTGAGCTTTAAGCGAGGTTTATGATGGCTGAACTCAACACAATCGCACGGCCCTACACCAAAGCAGCGTTCGACTATGCGCTGAATAAGGGCGGCCTCGATCAGTGGTCAGAAATGCTGGCGTTTGCGGCTATGGTCGTAAACGACAGTGACATGAAGCGAGTTCTTGGAACGCCTTCACTGAGTGCAGAGCAAAAAGCTCAACTGATAATTTCAGTAAGCGACAAGAAACTAGACGATGCCAGCAAGAATTTTATTCATTTGCTTGCTGAAAATGGTCGTCTTGCTCTGCTTCCCAAAATTTCAGTTCAGTTCGATCAGCTAAAAGCAGATCATGAAAAGTCAGTCGATGTTGATTTGACGACTGCTTATGAGCTAGATCAGAAACTGGTTGATAAACTGGCTCAAGCACTGCGCTCCAAACTGGGACGTGAAGTAAAAATGACCTCTCGAGTGGATCAATCCATTCTCGGCGGTGTCATCCTTCGCGCAAATGACCTTGTGATCGACGGTTCGGTTCGCGCTAAATTGGCGAAACTGGCCGAAGCGATGAATTCCTGAGTATGGGGAATAACAATGCAGCAACTGAATCCATCTGAGATCAGCGAGATTCTCAAGAAGCGCATCGAAAAACTCGACGTGTCTTCTGAAGCCCGTAATGAGGGCACAATCGTAAGCGTATCTGATGGTATCATCCTGATTCACGGTCTGGCCGACGTAATGTACGGCGAAATGATCGAATTCCCAGGTGGTATCTACGGTATGGCCCTAAACCTTGAGCGCGACTCTGTCGGTGCCGTGGTATTGGGTGACTATCAAGGTCTGGTAGAGGGCATGACTGCTCGCTGTACAGGCCGTATCCTTGAAGTACCTGTCGGTCCTGAACTATTAGGCCGTGTGGTAGACGCACTGGGTAATCCAGTCGATGGCAAGGGTCCAATCGAAGCAAAATTAAGCGATCCGGTCGAGAAAGTCGCACCGGGCGTAATCGATCGTAAGTCAGTTGATCAACCTGTACAAACGGGTTTGAAAGCAATTGACGCGATGGTACCTGTAGGACGTGGTCAGCGTGAGTTGATCATCGGTGACCGTCAGATCGGTAAATCAGCGATCGCTATCGATGCGATCATTAACCAGAAAGGTACAGGCATCAAGTGTATCTACGTAGCCATCGGTCAGAAACAATCGACCATTGCTAACGTGGTACGTAAGCTTGAAGAGCATGGCGCAATGGATCACACCATTGTCGTTGCAGCCGGTGCAGCAGATCCTGCATCTATGCTGTTCCTTGCACCCTATTCTGGTTGTTCAATGGGTGAATACTTCCGTGACCGCGGACAAGACGCTCTGATCATCTATGATGATTTGACTAAACAAGCATGGGCATATCGTCAGATCTCCCTGCTGTTGCGTCGTCCACCAGGACGCGAAGCTTACCCAGGTGACGTTTTCTATCTTCACTCTCGTCTACTTGAGCGTGCTGCTCGTGTTAACGAAGATTATGTTGAAAAGTTCACAAAAGGCGAAGTGAAGGGTAAAACCGGTTCACTAACCGCTTTACCAGTCATCGAGACCCAAGGTGGTGACGTTTCGGCGTTCGTACCAACCAACGTTATCTCGATCACTGATGGTCAGATCTTCCTTGAGTCTGATCTGTTTAACTCAGGTATTCGTCCAGCGATCAACGCAGGTCTTTCAGTATCACGTGTAGGTGGTGCCGCTCAGACTAAGATCATCAAGAAGCTGGGTGGTGGTGTACGTCTAGCCTTGGCTCAGTACCGTGAATTGGCAGCATTTGCTCAGTTCGCTTCTGACCTTGACGAAGCAACCCGTGCACAGTTGGAGCATGGTCAGCGTGTTACTGAATTGATGAAACAAGCTCAGTACTCGCCGATGTCAGTCGCTGAAATGGGTCTGAGCCTGTTTGCTGCCAACGAAGGCTATCTGAAAGATGTAGAGTTGAACAAAATCGGTGCTTTTGAATCTGCGCTGATCGGCTTCTTTAACAGCGAATTTGCTGATCTGATGAAGTCTATCAATGAATCTGGTGATTATAACGACGAGATTTCAGCGAAGTTCAAAGCCGGCATTGACAAGTTCAAATCTACCCAGACTTGGTAAATACTCGTCAGAGTAGTGGGTCTGCGGGTTTAAACACCTAGCAGACCATACACTGAGTTAGGAATAGAGGCGGAACTATGGCAGTCGGAAAAGAGATTAAGACACAGATTGCGAGCATTGGTAGCACACGCAAAATTACCAGCGCCATGGAAATGGTTGCTGCGTCAAAAATGCGTAAAGCTCAAGACCGCATGAAGGCTTCCCGCCCGTACGCAAACGGTATTAGAGGTGTGATTCATCATTTGGCTACTGCCAATCCTGAATACAACCACCTTTACATGCAAGAACGTGAAGTGAAACGCGTTGGTTTTATCGTCGTTTCTACTGATCGCGGATTGTGTGGTGGCTTGAACGTTAACACGTTCAAGAAAGCTGTTAGCGCTATGAAAGAGTACCACACACAGAATGTTGAAATTGATATCTGTGCGTTGGGAAACAAGGCGATTACGTTTTTCAAAAACTACGGCGGTAACGTTGTAGCAGCGAAAGGTCACTTAGGTGATACACCTGAACTAGCCGATCTAATCGGTTCAGTAAAAGTGATGCTGACTGCTTTTGAAGAAGGTAGATTGGACAAACTATTCATTGTCTCTAACGAGTTCGTGAATACGATGACCCAGAAGCCAACGGTCGAGCAGATTTTGCCAGCCAAGGCAGACGAAACTGACACAAATGAACAGCTCAAACGCAGCTGGGACTATTTATACGAGCCGGACGCACAAGAGTTGTTAGAAGCACTCTTTGTTCGCTACGTCGAATCAGTAGTTTACCAAGGTGTGATTGAGAATATCGCCTGTGAGCAGGCAGCACGTATGTTAGCGATGAAGAACGCAACAGATAACGCCGGCGACCTTATTGATGAGCTGAAAATGGTTTACAACAAAGCTCGTCAAGCGGCAATTACTCAGGAAATTTCTGAGATCGTCAGTGGTGCTGCTGCTGTATAGAGCAGTGAACAGGTTTAAACGTTGAGAGGATCCGAACATGAGTAGCGGACGTATTGTTCAGATTATCGGTGCGGTTGTCGACGTGGAATTCCCACGTGAAGCCATTCCGAAGGTTTATGACGCATTACACGTCACAAAAACCGGCCTGACACTGGAAGTTCAGCAGCAGCTGGGCGATGGTGTTGTAAGGGCTATTGCCATGGGTCAGACCGAAGGTGTGAGCCGTGGACTTGAAGTAGAAAATACTGGTGCGCCTATCTCTGTACCTGTGGGTACAGCGACTCTAGGTCGTATCATGGACGTATTGGGTAATCCCATTGATGAAGCAGGCCCGATTGGTGAAGAAGAGCGTATGCCTATTCACCGTAAAGCTCCTTCTTATGCAGATCAAGCAGCGTCAAACGAGCTGTTAGAGACCGGTATCAAGGTAATCGACCTTGTATGTCCGTTTGCTAAGGGTGGTAAAGTCGGTCTGTTCGGTGGTGCCGGTGTAGGCAAAACCGTAAACATGATGGAATTGATCCGTAACATCGCGATCGAACACAGTGGTTTTTCTGTATTCGCCGGTGTAGGTGAGCGTACTCGTGAGGGTAACGACTTCTACTACGAGATGAAAGAATCCAACGTATTGGATAAAGTATCTCTCGTTTACGGTCAGATGAACGAACCACCAGGTAACCGTCTACGTGTTGCTCTGACAGGCTTGACCATGGCAGAGAAATTCCGTGACGAAGGTCGTGACGTACTGTTGTTCGTTGACAACATCTATCGTTACACCCTAGCGGGTACGGAAGTATCAGCACTGCTGGGTCGTATGCCTTCAGCGGTAGGTTACCAGCCAACACTGGCAGAAGAGATGGGTGTTCTTCAGGAACGTATCACCTCGACTAAAGTGGGTTCTATCACGTCTATCCAAGCGGTATACGTACCTGCGGATGACTTAACTGACCCGTCTCCTGCTACAACCTTCTCGCATTTGGATGCGACAGTAGTACTGTCACGTCAAATCGCGGAATTGGGTATCTACCCTGCGGTAGATCCACTAGATTCGACTTCACGTCAGCTAGACCCATTGGTTATCGGTCAGGAACACTATGAAGTTGCACGTAATGTGCAAGGTGTATTACAGCGCTATAAAGAGCTGAAAGACATCATTGCGATCCTAGGTATGGACGAGCTGTCTGATGAAGATAAGCAAATCGTATCTCGTGCACGTAAAATTCAGCGTTTCCTATCTCAGCCGTTCTTCGTTGCGGAAGTCTTCACTGGTTCACCAGGTAAGTACGTACCGCTAAAAGATACGATCAGCAGCTTTAAAGGCATTCTGGAAGGTGAATATGATCACATGCCAGAACAAGCTTTCTATATGGTTGGTGGTATTGAAGAAGCGATTGAGAAAGCCAAGGGCATGAAATAAGTTCTGGCGGAACCTTTAAGAGGTAATCAACATGGCTGTAACTGTTCAATGCGAGATCGTCAGTGCTGAAGAAGAGATTTTCTCTGGCATGGTCGAATTTATCTCGGTGACAGGTAGCCTGGGTGACCTGGGTATTATGCCCGGTCACACTCCGCTGTTAACGGAACTGAAACCAGGCCCGGTCGAACTGCGAAAAGAGGGCGGTGAACAGGACGTATTTTACGTCTCTGGCGGTTTTATTGAGATTCAGCCGTTCAAGGTAACGGTTTTGGCAGACACCGCGTTGCATGCCAAAGATCTTGATGAAGCTGCAGCGATGGAAGCTCAGAAACATGCACAACATGCAATTTCTGATAAATCTGGTGAGTTCCAATACTCACGCGCTGCCTCCCAGCTGGCAGAAGCCGCAGCACAACTGCGTACTCTGCAGCAGATCAAGAAAAAGCTCGGCAAATAATCCCTATAGGATTTTGTCGTCACCAAAAGCAGCCTTCGGGCTGCTTTTGTTTTATATAGCCCTTGTGCTTAGCAAATGTGTAAAATATGCACATTGATAAAACGTAATAGGATTGAAGTGCACATGCATACTGATGTTGTCATTCTGGCGGCAGGCCAGGGAAGTCGAATGAAATCAGCATTGCCTAAGGTAATGCATCCCTTAGCCGGAAAGCCCATGCTTCAGCATGTCATCGATACGGCAAATCAACTCAGCAACATCGCATTGCATGTGGTGATCGGACATGGTGCTGATCGTGTCAGGCAACAACTCACACACCAAGCAGTCACTATTGCCATGCAAGAACAGCAACTAGGTACTGGACACGCGGTTGCTCAAGCCTTACCAGCGTGCCAATCAGATGGTGTTGTGTTGATTCTGTATGGTGATGTACCACTCATCCAAGCTACGACCTTGCAGGCATTGTTACAGCAAGCACAACAAGGTCATTTAGGTTTATTGACCGTTGTGCTTCAAGATCCGTCAGGTTACGGACGTATTGTCAGAAATGATGTTCGTGACGTTGTCGCTATCGTTGAACACAAAGATGCCAATGAACAACAACGACAAATCGCTGAAGTGAATACAGGTATTATGGCCGTTCCAAGTGAGCTGTTAAATAGTTGGTTACCACAGCTATCGTCAGAAAACGCCCAAGGTGAATATTATCTTACCGATATCATCGCGATGGCTGCTGAGGAAGGTGTCCGTATCAGTGCTATTCAACCCGCGACGGAACAGGAAGTTCAAGGCGTTAATAACAGACAACAATTAGCAGAGCTTGAACGCTGGTATCAACTGCAAGAAGCTAATCGTTTAATGACAGCAGGTGTGACTCTTCATGATCCTGCTCGAGTTGACGTACGCGGTCGGCTAACGGTTGGCCAAGATGTGGTGATAGATATTAACTGTGTTTTTGAAGGCGAGGTAACCTTGGCTGATGGCGTTGTTATTGGACCACATTGCGTTATTCGCAACAGCAGCATAGAGCAGGGTACCTTAATTGAAGCACATTCTCTGATTGATGGCGCTAAGATAGGTTCCAATGCTGTTATCGGTCCCTTTGCACGTATTCGACCCGGTACCGAACTGGCCGATCAGACCAAGATTGGTAATTTCGTTGAAACCAAAAAAGCTGTGATAGGTAAGGGCAGTAAAGTAAATCACCTCAGCTATATTGGTGATGCGCAAATAGGCGAAAACAGTAATATTGGTGCCGGAACCATCACCTGTAACTATGATGGTGTTAACAAGTCCGTGACTGAGATCGGCGATGGAGCTTTTATCGGTTCTAACACCTCATTAGTTGCTCCAGTAAAAATAGGACATGAAGCGACCATTGCTGCTGGGTCCACCATTACCAAAGATATACCTGATGGACAGCTTGCTGTCGCCAGAGCACAACAAAAGTTAGTCAGTCACTGGAAACGTCCTACTAAACGTCAATCATAAGGAATCGAATTATGTGTGGAATAGTTGGTGCAGTTGCAACACGTCCTGTTGCCGAAATACTGTTAGAAGGATTACGACGTTTAGAATATCGAGGCTATGATTCTGCAGGGATGGCGTTATGTTCAGAAGGTGAGATTTCACGTCTAAGACGTGCGGGTAAAGTACAAGCTTTAGCTGATGGATTAGCAGAATTACCACAGCAAGGTACCACAGGTATCGCACATACTCGATGGGCTACCCATGGTAAACCTACCGAAACCAATGCACACCCACATATGTCGGGTGAAAGTCTAGCGATTGTGCATAACGGTATAATTGAGAACTATGAACCACTGCGTGAAATGCTGAAGTCACAAGGCTACATATTTGGTTCAGAGACAGATACTGAAGTTGTTGCACATCTGCTCGATCATCTCTTAAAAACTGGTATTACGTTAATTGAAGCGCTTAAACAAGCAATCACACAGCTTGAAGGTGCTTATGCTTTAGGTGTCATTCATGCAGATCAGCCTGATCAATTACTAGCGGCACGTAAAGGTAGCCCACTGGTGGTGGGCGTGGGTATTGGTGAGAACTTTATCGCTTCAGACCAGCTAGCTTTATTGCCTGTCACTGATCGTTTTATGTTCTTGGAAGAGGGTGATATTGCTCAGATAACCACCACTCAGATACATATTTTTGATCGTCAGGGTACACCAGTAGAGCGCAGTATTTCTCAATTTGAACATGGTCAAGCTGCCGCTGAAAAAGGCGAATTTAAGCACTTCATGTTGAAAGAGATTTATGAACAACCTGAGGTCATGAAACGCGTTCTGGAAGGTCGTATTAGTAATGGACACCTTCTGGAACAGGCATGGGGCGTCACAGCATCGGACGTTTTTGATCGCACCGAACGTGTCCAAATCGTTGCCTGTGGTACCAGTTATCATGCGGGAATGATCGCTCGTTATTGGATTGAATCCTTAGTCGGTATTCCTTGCCAAGTGGAAGTCGCCAGTGAGTTTCGCTATCGCGACGTGGTGTTGTCCAAAGACACCTTGTTAATCACCCTGTCGCAATCGGGAGAAACGGCAGATACCTTGGCGGCTCTTCGTGAAGTCAAAGAACGTGTATTGGCAAGTTTAGCCATTTGTAACGTACCAGGTAGCTCTTTAGTTCGAGAGTCTGAATTGGCATTAATGACCAATGCGGGGCCTGAAATTGGTGTTGCTTCGACTAAAGCCTTTACATCACAGTTGGTTGCCTTATTGATGACCACGTTGATTTTGGCGCGTCGTAAAGGGTTAGACGGTGCAAAAGAGCAACAAATTGTTAAAGAACTTCAAGCACTACCGGCACTGATTGACTCATTGTTAGAGATGGATACAGCCGTTGCGAAAATGTCTGAAGCCTTCGCAGAAAAACATCATTCATTGTTTTTAGGCCGTGGTAGCCTGTATCCGGTTGCGATGGAAGGCGCTTTAAAGCTAAAAGAGATCTCTTATATTCATGCAGAAGCCTACCCAGCAGGTGAACTAAAGCATGGTCCTTTGGCTTTGGTGGATAAGGATATGCCCGTTGTTGCAGTGGCACCGAACAATGAGATGTTGGATAAATTGAAGTCCAATCTTCAAGAAGTCCGTGCTCGTGGCGGCGAACTCTTCGTATTTACCGGCTGTGGACAGAGTATTCAAAATGAACAGGGGGTGACGACACTGACCTTGCCACCAGTGCATCCGTTACTAGAGCCTTTAGCCTACACCATTCCTCTGCAGCTCTTGTCTTACCATGTTGCTGTTCTAAAAGGGACGGATGTAGATCAGCCTAGAAATTTAGCCAAGTCGGTAACCGTAGAGTGAAGAACACTATCACCCTAACAAAAAAGTTTAGGGTGATATTTATTTTTTGCCCCCAAATACTAATCATCAAACCATTTTTCACGATCAACAAAAGCAGCCAAGGCTTCTTGCTCTCGGCGTTTTTCAATGGCGCGACGGGCTTCAAATAGACGACGGGTGGCGGATTGTTTGCGACGGTTTTGCTGTTCAATATCGTAGCCAACCAGCAAATCGAAAACTTCAGTGGTAATGGGGTCTAGATCATGTTCCTGACGTATCAGCATACTCATACTCCAATCTGTGTTTCAGATAGAAGAGGAGCCAACTCGGTGCAGCTGACTCCCAGCTGTAAACTTTGTCCTAACTACTTTTTAACTGATTTTTTTCTCTATTTCAAATCAGTTTTAACAGATAGTTTGTAAAAGTATACGCAGAGAGTATGACAAATAGATTTCAGTCGTTATCGTCGAGTTGTCGACGTGTAGGCAGTAAGCGGTCATTTTGACGAAGACTGCGAAGACTGCGTTTAATCGTTTTTAAATGATCAAAGAGTGCAGGCCCGAGTTTCATCGCAACACCGACGGCCAGAATATCGATAACCACTAGATGCACCACACGAGAAGACATCAAGGTACTTAAGTCTTTGTCTTCTTCCACATCAACATGAATCGGTATGGTGGCTAACTCAGCCAAAGGCGTTGTCCCTGGGCAAAGGGTGATCACCGTAGCGCCAGTCTCTCTGACGAGTTTAACCGTGTGTAGCAGGTCTTTAGTGCGACCTGTTTGAGAGATAGCGACCACAACATCCCCTTGACCTAGCGTCACTGCAGAGATGGTTTGCATATGCGGGTCTGAATAGGCAGCAGCAGATACCATTAATCGATGAAATTTGTGCTGGGCATCGGCACAGACGGGAGCAGAAGCTCCAAAACCATAGAACTCTACTCGATTCGCTTTAGCCAAGGCATCAATGGCTTCTTCAAGTATTTCAGGATCGAGCTGTTCGCGGATATTGATCAGGTTACCGATCATCGAGTCAAAGATTTTCTGTTTAAACTCGATTACCGTATCCTTGGTATCCATGGAAAACTTTTCAAAACTGGTATTACTTGCCAAGCCTTGCGCCAGTGTCAGCTTAAAATCCTGAAAGCCATCGTAATTTAACGCACGACAAAACCTGACCACGGTAGGTTCACTAACGTTGGCTTCAGAGGCTAGGTCAACGATGCGCATGTGAATGACGTCACTGGGCTGAGCTAGCACATAATCGGCCACTTTTTGTTCAGACTTGCGCAGTTTGTCGCGTGAGTCAGCAATGGACTTGAGAAGATTGAAGGAGTTCAACGCACATACCTGTCAGTTGCTGGCAGTTAATTAGTCACTAGTATATCAACGAAAGTATAGCAACGAAACGAGTAACCGCCTAAAGGCGATGGTTATCTGAAACACTAAATCTGTTCGTAATCACTACAGATCCTTGGTTATACCACGTACAATAAGCTTATAACGTAAAAATAGCCCCATGGAGTATCTGAATGAGTGAATTCCAGCAATTGGAAAAACAGCTAGGTCAATTTAAGCCTTGGCAATTGACCGCATTTTCTGCGGCATTAACGGAAAGAATGCTGCCCAATTTTACGCTGTTCTCACGATTGTTAGAATTTGGTGATGCGGTACAGATACGTCGAATCCTAGATGGTGTTTGGGAGAGTTTGTCTGGCGGTGCCAGCATGAACTTTGAAGTACAGCTAGATCATGTTGAAGATAATATGCCGTCGTTGGATGAATTTGATATGTATGGCGCCATGCCAGCATTGGATGCGGTGGTGGCACTTTATTCAACGCTAGTCTGTATCCTAGAGCAAGATCCTTCAGAGGCCGCTAATATTGCAGATCTGTCACGAGAATGTGTAGCAACCTTCATTGAAGTGAACCAAGCAGATCCGCAATTGTCTGATGCTGAATTAATGCGTTTTATTTCAACACATGAATTGATGCAAGACGAAGATGCCTTTCAAGAAGAAGTCATAGAAAGATTAAGATCACAAGATCAACCTAATCGTCAGTTTATTCAATCCTTGAAATCGCTTGCGGTCAATGAAGGTGTTAGTAATTTAGGAATCAGTGATTCAGAAGAATGATACTACGAATCGGTTTACTCTTACTCGTCCTACCGGCTGTGGTATTAATGGGCGTGTTTTTCTTCGAACAGATGCAAATCAGTGACTGCCTTGCTGAGGGTGGTTACTGGGATTATCTGAAGTCAGCGTGTGATCAGCAGTCTCACCCCTTCATCCCCTTAATGGCTCGTAAACCTCTGTTAGTGAACGGGGGTATGTTACTCAGTTGTTTGGGTCTTTTGATAACAATTGTCGGACTCTATCGTCGACGCATGTAATGGCTTTTTCTAATGGGCAAAAAAATAGGCATCGTATTTCTGGTTCTAGCAGTAGTTTTTGCTGTTTGGTATCTACTTTATTCTGATCAATGGCTAGAAGCTTTCAATCAAGAACGCCAAGAAGATGCGGCAGAGTACCGTTCCATGGGTCTTGAAGCGGGTCGTTCAACCGATCAACAAGGCTGTCAGGATCAAGCTTTAGAGAATTTTGTCGCCTGTAGTGACTCCAACTTTGTTTGTACAGTCAATCAGGGCGTGTTCCTGAAAGCCTGTTTCGAAACGGCAAGCCCTTCGGAGGGTTTTTGTGATGATCTGCCAGCCTTTAATGAAAAAGCCTCCGAGCCTGAAAAAGATTGGGCGAAATACAACTGCTGGGATATGGATATTCGTGGTGAGGGCTGTCGATTGTTGCTGCGTCAACGTTTGCAACTCTGTCATGCCCTCAACACGGGTATGGATTTAAATCTGCAGGATTAACTTACCACTGACATGACCACTAGCACTGAGGCGGTGAGCATCAGCTGCTTGTGATAAGGGTAACACTTGAGCCACTTTTAGTTTCAGCTCACCTTTAGCCACACGGTTAGCCAGTTCTGCCAGTTGTAATGCATTGGGCTCAGCGCGAATGGAAAGTACGGTTACATCGGTTCCTTCTGCTGCTGCTGCCACTTGTGCTGCAGTAACCGAGGGTAAAGTGACCATCCTGCCGTTAGGTTTTAGTGCAATAAGAGCATCAATGCCGGTATCTGCACCCACGCCATCCAAAATTAAATCAAACTGATTAGCTAAAGAAGCCATCTCTAGTTGTTGATAATTCAGAACAGTGTCACAACCCAGATCCTTTAGGTAGGCATGATTCTTAGTTGAGCTGGTTGCGGTGACTTCTGCGCCTGCAGCCTTCGCTAGCTGAATCGCTAAATGACCGACACCGCCAGCTCCTGCAAGTACCAAGAGTTTTTCTCCCGATACTAATTGTCCTTTGTCGAAGAGTGCTTGCCATGCGGTTAAGCCCGCTAAGCCTAAGCCTGCTGCCGTGGTGGCTTCTAAACCTTCTGGACGTAAGGTAATTTCACTGGCGGGTGCAATGACCTCTTCAGCGTAACAGCCAGCAGGATGTGGAAAACGAATAAAACCCAGTACAGTATCACCCACAGAGAATTCGGTCACACCTTCACCGAGTGCAGCGACTTCGCCACTAAACTCCCAACCCGGTGTCCAAGGAAAGGACTCTATAAAACCAGAGGCACCTCCACCCATACAGGTTTTCCAATCAATAGGATTGACTCCGGCTGCTTGATTACGGATCAGCACTTCACCGGGACCCGGTTGCAAAGAGTCCACCGACTCTAGGCGCAGGTTGTCGGGTTCAAACGCATGAATTCGAATTGCTTGCATGACGATACTCCGCTGATAAAACAAACCAATATTGGCTTTATGAATCAGCCATTATGAGATGCAGTGGCTTCATTTTCTAGTGTAATCACGCTTTCAGGCGGAAAGTGACAACTAAAACAGCTGCCTTTACCTAGGGTGCTTTGAATTTTGAGATGACCGTCATGGCGCACTAACACATATTTGACGATGGATAGGCCTAGCCCCGTTCCACCACTGTTACTGGCCCGGCTTTCATCAACACGGTAAAAACGTTCAGTTAAACGAGGGATATGATAAGGCTCGATACCTTGACCATTATCCATAACACTTAAAAGACCACCTTGATCATCAGCCTGCCAATTTATGATGATTTCGCTCTGCTCTGGTGTGTGTCTTACAGCATTGAAAACTAGATTAGAGAAGGCGCTATGAAGCTCCTTTTCTTGGCCCATTAGATCATAATTTTCATCGGCTTGAATGATGATGGTTTGATTTTTATCACCACTAAGAATCATCGCATCTCTACGAATATCTTTTAGCATCTGATGAATATCAACGGGGATATCTTCGGTTAGATGTTCAGTTGATTCCAATTTAGAGAGCATTAACATATCCCGTACCAAACCTTCCATACGTAAGGTTTGCTGTTCCATTTGCTTTAATGCTCTTAACATCGATGATGGTAAATCTTGATCCTGAAAGGTCTCTATATACCCTCTAAGAACCGTTAAAGGTGTTCTCAATTCATGTGATGCATTCGAGACAAAGCTCTGTCGAGTTTGCTCAAGCTTTTTCAGTCTAGAAATATCACGGGCAACGACCAGTCGGTCACCCTCACCAAATTGAGTAATGTGATATTGCAGAATGATTTGATCATTAACGGGTGATTTTAGCTCAAAGGGTTCTTGGTAGTTTTGCTTTTTGTAATAGCGAATAAAACGTGGATCGCGAAGCATATTCAAAACTGATTTACGCAAATCAGTTTTAGGCGATAAACCCAGTAACCTTTCAGCCGATTTGTTCCACCATTCAAGGTTATTTTTAGGGTCAATCAAAACTATGGCATCACGAAGCGCAGCTGAGGATTGTTGGAAACGTGAAATGATACCCTTTAGCTCTTTCTCTTTATCCAGTTCACGACGTTGAAGTCGATATAAGCCATCCAGTAGCTCTCCCCATGCTCCGTGAGCTTCTGGAGGTACACTTCCATCCTCTTTCTTTAACCATTTCATCATCCTTTCAAACTGAACAATTTGAAAGATGGCCCATAAGAGTAAACTGATGATCAGTAATTCTTTTGGATACCCCAGCAAAAACCCAGCAAACAATGCCAGTGCCAAGGTACTTATT
Organism: Nitrincola schmidtii; assembly: GCF_008973715.1. Lineage (GTDB taxonomy): Bacteria > Pseudomonadota > Gammaproteobacteria > Pseudomonadales > Balneatricaceae > Nitrincola > Nitrincola schmidtii. The sequence goes on along the minus strand of NZ_WBOL01000009.1, from coordinate 22,647 downwards.
AAGCTAAAAATCATCAGCTTATCAGACTGATACATTCATGGGTCTCTGAGAAAAGTTATCGGAGTAAGACATAAACCCCGTTTTAATTTTTAGCGGAAAAACGATATCCCGTTCCACGTACGGTCTGAATCAGGTAGTCATGTCGTTCACCGAGGGCTTTTCGTAAACGTCGTATATGAACATCAACTGTACGCTCTTCAACATACACATTACCGCCCCATACCATATCAAGCAACTGATTACGCGAGTAGGCACGATCTGGGTGAGTCATAAAAAATTGTAGTAAACGAAACTCTGTTGGCCCCAAATCTACCGAGTTATCTTCCGATAGAACACGATGAGAGATAGGATCCAGGGTTAGCTCATCAATGGTAATTGGCTCTTCTATCCCTTTAGGCGTGGTACGGCGAAGTACTGTTTTCAGCCTAGCAACTAATTCACGGGGTGAAAAAGGCTTAGTGATATAGTCATCAACGCCCACTTCTAGACCTTGAATTTTATTATCTTCTTCAGCCTTAGCCGTCAGCATAATGATGGGAATATCTGCAGTCACTTCATCCTTGCGCAGGCGTCTGGCAAAGTCGATTCCACTGACACCGGGCATCATCCAGTCCAGTAAAACCATATCGGGTTTATGATCTAATATGGCAGCATGCGCTTGCTGAGCATTTTGCGCTTCAAAACAATCATAGCCTGCCATTTCTAGAGCTACAGCAATCATTTCCCTAATAGGTGCTTCATCGTCAACAATGAGTACACGTTTTGCAACCGACATGGATGAACCTCAACTTTGATTATCTACCCCGCTATTACAAGACGTTTTCGTTACAGTAATATGACAGTATGGTGCGGATTGTTAAAAAAGTGAAAATTAAGCGGCATAATGCAGAATAATGCCGATTAAAACAGCCAATTCAGCCAAATGGTTATTTAGAAAGGCTTGAAAGCACTTCTCTCGCTCTCGGTTACGAATTAAATATTGTTGCCATATAAAAAAACCAACAGCAGCCACAAGACCTGAATAGTACCAAAAGCTCATCTCCAGCAGTTGGCCTATGATGATGAGAAGCAGAAGGGATACACCCTGCAATACGCCTACCATCAATTTATCCGCATCGCCGAAGCGTATGGCGGTCGATTTAACGCCAATTTTTAAATCATCATCACGATCAACCATCGCATATTGCGTGTCGTAAGCGACAGTCCAGAGTAGTTTAGCTAAATACAATAACCACGCAATCAAGGGTAGAGTTCCTGTCACCGCGGTAAAGGCCATTGGAATAGCCCAACCAAAGGCTGCTCCCAAAACGACTTGAGGGTAGTGCGTATAACGCTTCATAAAGGGATAGCAAAAGGCGAGGGCAACACCGATAAACGATAGCTTAATGGTTAAGGCGTTGGTAAAGAGAACGAGAACAAAAGCACAGAGCATTAAGCCTACAAATAAGCTCAAGGCTTCACGTTCTGTTACTTGACCGGTTGCTAAGGGGCGAGTCGCAGTGCGTTTAACATGGCCATCGATATGGCGATCTGCATAATCATTGATGACACAACCAGCCGAGCGCGTTAGGAATACGCCTAGCGTAAAAATAGCCAACAACAAGGGTGAAGGAACACCTTCCGATGCGATCCACAGTGCCCATAGTGTGGGCCATAACAGTAACCAAGTGCCGATCGGTTTATCAGCTCTCATCAGACGAATATAAAGCGGTAGTTTCTGATGAATTACTGACGTCAAAGCTGACATAACGCGTATCCTTGTCACGAAAATTTCATGTTAAGGTGCGTATTGTACGCCCAGAGTTAGCTTGATGTCAGCGTTGCTTATATTTGGGGAAGTCTATTTCCGCCATAATCGGGTAAAAGACTTCAGTGACTAATAGCGGATGCTGTTGAATATAAAAAATAGAACGCCTTGCTGGAAAGGTGTCTAACCCCTGATGCAGATGCGTGACTTGTATTCTGCCACGGTTGATTTTGGGATCGCTAAATAGCAATGAACCCAGAGATCGATTTCCGAGTTGGTGAAGTTGTGCATGGCAATGAGTCAGTGTGCTGTCGGGTACGACCGAACGGGCATAGATCCACACCTGTCCTTGCCCCATCAGCTCTACTTCTCGAACCATCACTTTTTTGTAGGGTGATATGGCTAATGCCTGTGCTTCATCCTTGCTGGGATAGGCACGACCAAGTTTAAGCAGTCTGACTGTAAATTGATCTTGACTGGCATGGATCAGAGAGTGAGTGAGTGAACCGCTTTGGCATAACCATTCTCGCCAGTGCGGCGTCAGAGCCGGACGTCGGTCAGCATACAACCAGTGTCGTCGTCGAAGTGTATCTAGATAAAGTGTACGGATCCTCACAAAACCTCGCAAAACCTCGCCAGAGCTAAATATCTGGCGAAGTTTAGCATTATGAAGGATTAGTAATCACTCACTTTGGTAATTATCTGATTCATCATCAGGAGAAGCATCATGGATAGCTTCTTTGATTTCACGAAGACTCTTATGGCGAACATCTTCACCACTGACTTGATAGATCAAGTGAATAGCAATGCTTCGTGCATGATCACCAATACGTTCTAAGCTACGTAAAATCCACATCACATTCAGAATAACGGAAATTGAGCGAGGATCTTCCATCATATAGGTGACCAGTGAGCGTGTCGCTGAACGGTATTCATCGTCCACTTCTCGATCACGCTTGGCGATCTTATAGGCCATTTCAAGATCACCTCGTGAAAAGGCATTCAGCACATCGCGCACCATTTCGGTCACTATCGTACCGATATGACGAACTTCTTGATAACCAAAGCGCGTATTCATACCAGTGTTTGCTATCTCAATGGCATGTTTTGCGATACGTCCAGACTCATCACCAATACGCTCTAAGTCAGATGCAGCACGGCTGATAGAGATAATCAGGCGTAAATCACTCGCGGCCGGTTGGCGCAGCGCAATGATTTTGGTGCACTGTTGATCAATATCTATTTCCATTTGGTTAGCCGTTTTATCGCTTAAACGTGCCTGTTCAGCTAATTCAACGTTGCCGTTCATCAATGCTTCGATAGAGTCACTGACTTGACGCTCAACGATGCCGCCCATGCTCAGCATCTGGGTACGAATTTGCTCTAATTCAATATTGAATTGATTAGAAATATGCTTTGAAAAACTGTCGTTTGTGGGTGCCATAATCTGTTTATCCCTTGATATCTAAAGGCTGTTCGGTCGGTTGATGGTAACAATCAACCGTATCGGCCAGTGATGTAGTCTTCAGTTTGTTGTTTTTCCGGCTTAGTGAACAGCGTGTCTGTATCGCCAAACTCGATCAGATCACCCATATACATAAAGGCTGTGTAGTCAGATACACGGGCGGCTTGTTGCATGTTATGAGTAACGATGACGATGGTGTACTCGTTTTTCAACTCATTGATTAACTCTTCAATTTTTAACGTTGAAATTGGATCGAGTGCAGAAGCGGGTTCGTCTAACAAAATCACTTCTGGCTCGATGGCCACCGCACGCGCTATGACCAGACGTTGCTGCTGACCTCCTGACATACCAAAAGCGTTATCATCTAAACGATCTTTAACTTCATCCCACAAAGCTGCGGCGCGAAGTGAGCGCTCAACCACTTCATCAAGCACACGCTTAGAATTGACACCCTGAAGACGTAAGCCATACGCAACGTTCTCATAAATCGATTTTGGGAAAGGGTTAGGTTTTTGAAAAACCATACCTACATTTCGACGCAATTCAGCCACATCAACGTTACGATCATAGATGTTTTCACCATCCATGAGGATTTGACCTTCAATTCGGCAAATATCAACTAAGTCGTTCATGCGGTTGAAGCAGCGTAGTAAGGTTGATTTACCACAACCCGATGGACCGATAAAAGCGGTCACACGCTTCTCAGGAATCAACATATTGATGCCCTTCAGCGCTTGATCGTTGCCATAATAAAGATTCAGATCATTAACATGAATTTTAATTTTTTCATCTTCCATACGCATGGGCATACGGTCACTGTTATCACGCGCCTGACTGGCCGAGATAGAAATATTAGTTGTTTCGCTAGCTTGTGAATTCATCAGAATTTACTCTCTTTAATAATCTAAGGTGTCAGGCCTAATTAATCAGATGCACTGCGGTAGCGTTCGCGTAGTCGGTTACGAATATTGATTGCGGTTAAGTTAAGAATAACAATCAATATGACCAATACTAGCGCGGTCGCATAAACCAGAGGTCTTGCAGCTTCAGCACTCGGGCTCTGGAAACCAACATCATAAATGTGGAAGCCCAAGTGCATGATCTTTCGATCCAAGTGTATGAATGGGAAAGTCCCATCGACAGGCAAGGTGGGTGCAAGTTTTACCACGCCCACCAGCATCAGAGGTGCTACTTCACCTGCTGCACGTGCGATCGCTAAAATTAATCCAGTCATCATCGCAGGCGTTGCCAGTGGAACAATGACCTTCCAAAGTGTTTCAGACTTTGTCGCACCTAAAGCCAAACTGCCCTGACGTATCGTAGATGGAATACGTGCTAGGCCTTCCTCTGTAGATACGATAACGATTGGCAGAGTTAGTAATGCAAGGGTTAATGAAGCCCAAATCAAACCAGGTGTTCCAAAGGTTGGCGTGGGTAAGGCCGCTTCATAGAAGAGCCTGTCGATATTGCCACCTAAGAAGTAAACGAAGAAGCCTAAACCAAATACTCCGTATACTATCGAAGGAACGCCGGCTAAGTTATACACCGAGATACGAATAATACGGGTCATCAGGTTTTGACGTGCATATTCACGCAGGTAAATCGCTGCCAAGATACCAAAAGGAGTTACGATGATCGACATAACGAACACCATAGTCACCGTACCAAAGATCGCAGGGAAGATACCACCTTCTGTATTTGCTTCACGCGGTGGAGTGGTTAAGAACTCCCATAAACGTTCAACATACTGTCCCATCTTCTGAGGAACAGACATGGCATTCGGCGCAGTAATGCGCACAATCGCAGCCAAACTTAGGTCCACTTCCCGATCATCAGCCATGCGCATACGCAGGGTGTCGCGCCGTGTGCTTTGGTAAAGGGCATCCAGCTCTACCCGCAAAATCGCATATTCATCATCAAGACGAGCTCTTTCAGCTGCAATTCTTGCCTCTTCCGCAGCACGCTGTTGAGCTGTCGGATTTGACAACTCTAGACGACGACCATCTAAACGAAGACGTTCAATCTCAGAGTTCATTCGTCCTATCTCGCCACGCTCGATACGATGAATATCCCTATGGATTTGTAAGCTACGATTTATTGATTCTTGCAACAGCGACCAGAAATTCGCATCGTTAGGTGTCGCAATCACGTTACCTTCACGCGAAAGCGAAACAGGTTGACCGTAAAAATTACCCCATTCACGGCGTTCAATTTGGAAGGCATCTTTAGGATATTGGAATTCACCCATACCCGTTTCAAAATGCCAGGCAAAATCGTTACCGGTTTGATCACGGTTACCTTGTTTGAACAGGTAACGGGTTATTAGATCAACCCCCTCTGGTATATGGTGACCGCCATCTCTTGCTACTGCGGCAGTTATGGTTTGTGGACGAACGATTTCACCCATAACCACTTGTCGATTGCCATTGGCATCGATGATTTCCACTTTAGCAATATCTGCGGGCCAGAAGTGACCGAAGCCACGAACAGCGATCAGTCCTATTAGACCAACCACCATGATCATACAAAATGCTACTGCACCACCGTTCAACCAGATCCAGGGTGAGCCGCTTTTAAACCATGCTTTCATTTTAAATCCTCTATCCCATCATCACAGGTTGCTGTAGCGAGCACGTAAGCGCTGGCGAATGATTTCGGCAATCGTGTTGACAACGAATGTCAGCGCCAAGAGCACTAAGGCTGCTAAGAACAACACCCTAAAGTGCGATGAGCCCACCGCTGTTTCAGGAAGTTCTACAGCGATGTTCGCCGACAAGGTACGCATCCCTTCAAAGATGTTGAAGTTAACAACTGGGCTGTTACCCGTTGCCATCAACACAATCATGGTTTCCCCGACTGCACGACCAAAGCCCATCATCACCGCAGAGAAAATACCTGGGCTTGCGGTTGGAATAACCACACCCATCACGGTTTGCCAGCGTGTAGCCCCCAGTGCTAATGAACCTTGGGTTAGGTGTTTCGGGACGGTGAATACAGCGTCTTCTGCGATAGAGAAAATGGTGGGAATAACCGCAAAGCCCATCGCTATACCGACAATCAGTGCGTTACGTTGGTCATAGGTGATACCGATATCAGTAAACCACTGACGCATACTGCCATTGAAAAACCAGATTTCAATCCAAGGGCTTGCAACAACACACAAATAACCAAAAATTAAGATCACAGGTGCCAGTAATGCCGCTTCCCAACCATCTGGAATCATTTTACGAATAGGTAGCTTAGTCCAGATGAAAGCAAACAACAGCATCATTACTGGCATTAAAATAAAGAAGCTGAAAACCGCAGGTAAGTTATCCTCTGCGAAGGGCGCTAACCATAAACCAGCCAAGAATCCTAGAATAACGGTCGGTAAGGCTTCCATAATCTCGATGCTTGGCTTAACCACACCACGAAGTTTCGGTGTCATGAAGTAAGCGGTATATATAGCACCAGCGATCGCTAAAGGCATTGCAAACAGCATGGCATAAAATGCCGCTTTTAATGTACCGACAGACAGAGGTACCAAGCTGAATTTCGATTCAAACTCATCAGATGCTGAAGATGACTGCCAAATATATTCAGGGTTCGCACGACCTTCATACCACACTTTATTCCACAAAGCAGAGAAGGATAGTTGTGGGTGTCTATTCCACAACCCTGCTGCTTGTATCTGATTATTCGCGTCTAATAACAGAATACGATTGTTAACCTGTGAAATGGCAACACCGATTAGTGCGGTATTTGCTTTTTGCTCCAAGAAAAGAGTGCGAGCAGACGTTCCGTAATGAACACCTAGATGACCTGCAGCATCGACTGCGAGGAAACCTTTACGCGTATATTCAGGGGCAATGTTGGTAATGGCAGCACCGTGTGCTTTAAAATCACGGATCCTTACTAAGGAATTTATGTTCTGCTCATCACGAACCAAAAACCATTGACTGAGTTCACCTGATTCTGTACCAATGATCAAAGATACTGTTCCGACCAAGAAGTCGATTGCTGTAATCGCGCTTCCTTGACCCGCATCGTAACGATCCACTAAACGTGGATTATTAAGATCAGAAACATCGTAGTAGTAAATAAACCCAGACTGATCGGCAATAAATAGGCTTCTTAAGGCCTTATCCAACAGCATTTTTACTGGCTGTTCTGGCACTGTGTCTATTTCTGCATGGCGAGTGGCAACAGTAGTTTCACCAGTCATCATATTGCTGCGTGTTTCTAGGTGCGTCAATATCAGACGATTATCAGCAGTGATAGCGGCCATTAAAGAGCCCCCTCTACCTCGAGTCACTGTTTCGATCGCCAAATGCTCTAACGCCATCCCTGCAGGATCAACCGTGATAGGTTCTTCACCAAATGGGAATTCCATTTTCGGGGTAATGACCCGTCGATCAACAGGGAAGCTTAAATCAAACGCGTGCCTGCTAATAATGGCTTGCCCATTACTTAAACCCTGTGCGGTTACAGCGCCAATGGCTTCAGTATGAGCAAAACTGGTGATTTCAGTCTCTTCAGGAATGGGTAACTCAAATTGGCTGCGAATTTCACCGTTATCAGCGTCAAAAAACGTGACGCGTCCATCATCAGTATATTGAATGCCAAGCTCTTCATAACGCTCAATTAAAAAGCGTTGTAAACCAGCATCTTGAACCGGTAGGTTGTAAGTGGCTTGAGGTGTTACCGTTGCACCTTTAAGGATTGGCATCACTTCATAAAACAGATAGATGAAGATCATTGCCAAGGCAAACACAACACCATAACCTGCAATAGTGATACCCCAACGAGAGGTTTTATCACGACGAGCACGTTTTCGGCGTAACTTCTGCCTAGCTTCAGTATCGGGCAGTAAAGACCGACTGCGTATTGAGGGCGGAACCGCCGGGGTTACCGTATCATTCATGGGAAATCGCTCTTGTAGAATCGAAAATAATGATGCTGGCTAGAATAATGCAGGTATGTGACATTAATGTTACGGAGGCTTTTTTTATTAGAAATGACTGCAGTGCTAGCATCCCTGTTATTACCCAATAAAAAAGAGGCCGCAAGGGCCTCTCTTTATCCAACCGGATCGTATTAGTCGATGCCTAAGTCAGCACGAACACGTGCAGCAACAGCTTCTGACAGTGGAACATATCCATCACGGAACACGACTTCTTGACCTTGCTTAGAGTAAAGCATTTTCACGAATTCGCGAGTCTGTGGGTCCAGATCTTCGTTTGGATTTTTGTTGATGTAGATGTAGAGGAAACGAGCCAGTGGGTAATCACCTGATGCCGCATTTTCTGCAGTCGCTTCAAAGAACTCACCACCGTGTTCTTGTGTTAAAGGAACAACGCGGACACCAGAAGTACGGTAGCCGATACCAGAGTAACCGATACCATTGATGGACTCGCTGACACCTTGAACTACAGAAGAAGAACCTGGCTGTTCATTGATGCTAGACTTGAAGTCACCACCGCAAAGTGCGTTGTCTTTGAAGAAACCATAAGTTCCAGATACAGCGTTACGGCTGTAAAGTGCAAAATCACGGTTTTCCCAAGCACCTGTCATACCCAGTTGACCCCAACGAGTGATATCACTGTCATGGCCGCAACGACGAGTTGCAGAGAAGATTGCATCTACTTGTGGGATGCTCAAACCTTCAATTGGGTTATCTTTGTTAACATAGACTGCCAGCATATCAACAGCAACTGGAAGCTCGTATGGCGCATAACCGTGACGCTCTTCGAACGCTTGGATCTCAGACTGACGCATACCACGGCTCATAGGCGCTAGAGTTGCAGTACCTTCAGTCAAGGCTGGTGGCGCAGTAGAAGAACCAGCACCTTGAACTTGGATGTTTACGTTTGGATAGAAGCGGTTAAATTCTTCAGCCCATAGTGCCATCAGGTTGTTCAGTGTATCTGAACCAATACTAGAAAGGTTGCCAGACACGCCGGATACCGCGGTGTACTCAGGCAGGTTAGGATCGACATCAGCCACAGCATAGCTGCTTACAGCGATAGCGCTGGCTAGCGCAGCTGCCTGAAATACTTTTTGCATCTTCATCGTGTTCACTCCGTCAATTTAAGACTTAGGTGTTTTTAATTCACGAGACTGACTATAAGGATGAAATGTGACGAACGTGTGACAGCTAGAATTTTTTTTAAAACGTGAACATTCTTTTCGCCAGACTTTCGTCAACTATACTGAAACTAACGATATCAAGGATCCGCGTTTAGGAGAGAAATCGTGTATGCACAGCTATTAGCGCTTTATCGAGCAAATCCTAAAGAGGGTAAAGTGCTAGCCTTCATGATCGCCGTGTTTTTATTGATCTATTTTCTACCGGCAGGAACCGAGCGCTTTGATAATGCGATATTAGAAGCTTTTAGGCTTACCAATTGGTATGCACGCGAACATGTGATCTTATGTTTGCTACCTGCATTTCTGATTGCTGGCGCGATGGCAACCTATTTAAGCCAAGGCGCGGTAATGCGCTATCTAGGTCCCGATGCATCCAAACCTGTTGCTTTTAGCGTTGCTTCGGTATCAGGAACACTGCTTGCTGTTTGTTCTTGTACTGTTTTACCGCTTTTTGGTGGTATCTATAAACGCGGTGCAGGTTTAGGCGCTGCCATCGCTTTTCTATATTCAGGCCCTGCCATTAATGTGATGGCTGTGGTCGTCACCGCTAAAGTATTGGGTGCAGAAATTGGTATCGCCCGTGCAATGGGAGCCATTGTTTTTGCCCTAGTCATTGGCACTATCATGCACGTTATCTACCGCAAAGAAGAGGCACTGCGATCCATCACCAATAAGCGTGGCTTTACCGGTGGTGACAGTGAGAAGTCCATGGCAATCGTGGCGCTTTTCTTCGGTTTAATGGTCGGTATTCTCGTGTTTGCTAACTGGGCCGCCGCTGACAGTGAATTCTGGATGCAGATTTATGCATGGAAATGGCATATAACCAGTCTGTTGTCGCTGGCTTTAGCTGTATTACTGATATTGAAATGGCAGTGGCCTGTTCTGCCATTACTAATACTCACCTGTGTGATAGTGCTTTTCGCGATTATTGTGCCGGTAACACCCGAGTTACCTTTTGTCATAGGTATTGGCGGCTTGATGTTAATCTCATCACTAAGAGATCAAGATAGAGAGTGGGCAATACAAAGTTGGGATTTCGTTAAACAGATCACGCCTTTGTTATTAGCCGGTGTATTTGTTGCAGGGTTTGCACTGGGTCGTCCCGGGCATGAGGGTATTATTCCTTCAGAATGGGTGGTGGCTGCGGTGGGTGATAACACTCTAACGTCAACAATATTGGCTTCACTATTGGGTGCATTAATGTATTTCTCCACCCTGACTGAAGTACCCATTGTGGAAGCATTACTGGGCGCTGGAATGGGTAAGGGTCCTGCATTGGCATTATTACTGGCAGGTCCAGCGCTCTCTTTGCCCAATATGCTGGTGATTAGAACCATTTTGGGTACTGAAAAAACCTTGGTCTATTGCGCACTTGTTGTGGTGATGGCAACGATAACAGGGTTTTTTTACGGTAATGTATTTTAATAAAAACAATTATTTAGGAGCTTAAATATGAAATTAACTATTTACGGCAAAGGTTGTAAAAAATGTATTCAGCTAGCCGAAAATGCTGAACAAGCTGCCCTCGTTAAGGGTGTGAGTTATGAATTAGTTAAAGTAATCGATACCAATGCCATCATAGATGCAGGTATTCTGAGAACGCCCGCATTAGCCATAGATGATGACATTGTGATTGAAGGGAAAGTGGCAAGCGCTGAAGAGATTGCTGGTTTTTTGGATTAAGCCAGCAGCGGATCTGCTTGAAGCCCGAACCACGAAGCTGAACTCCCCGTAAGCCTTTTACCTTGCCTTATGTGGAGCACCAGCAACTGCATGAGGGGATAGCCGTGTCGCTTAGTTTTAAAGGTTATTTTTTAACCTAAGAAAGTGGTTGCTTATCAATATACTTGTCATTTGACAAAACTCATATATGTCCATATTCTTGGAAGTATGGAAATAAAAGATGCTTTAAATACTTTTGCCGCACTTTCTCAAGAAACTCGCTTGAAAGCATTTCGTTTGTTAGTTCAATCCGAACCGGATGGATTGCCGGCTGGCGAGATTGCTAGACAGCTCAAGGTGCCGCATAACACCTTATCCGCCCATTTATCTTTGCTTTCACAAGCAGGCTTAGTGGTTTCTCAACGACAAAGTCGATCAATCGTTTATCGCGTGAACTTAGATCAGATGCGCGCCATCATTCAGTTTCTTGCTCAGGATTGCTGTGACGGTCATCCAGAGGTTTGTGCCCCACTGACACGTGATCTAAACGAGATAGAGATGAAGTGTGGTCAAGCTAAGGTGGGTACAACAACTTGATAGCCCTTTTTTACGCATAACTGGAGTTTCTATATGAACACTCATGATAAAGATGATGTGCCTAGCACAACGGAAGGTATGGGGTTATTTGAGCGTTACTTAACGGTGTGGGTTGCTTTGGCGATCGTTGTGGGAATTTTGATTGGTCAATTTGTACCCGCTATTCCTGAAACCTTATCACGCTTTGAATATGCTCAGGTTTCTGTTCCCGTTGCAATCCTTATCTGGGCCATGATTTTTCCGATGATGCTGCAGATCGATTTCAGCTCCATCGCCGGTGTCCGTCGACAACCTAAAGGATTAATTATTACCACATCCGTCAATTGGCTGATTAAGCCTTTTACGATGTTCGCGATAGCGTGGTTTTTCCTGATGGTGGTTTTTAAGCCACTCATTCCAGAAGACATGGCTCGTGAATACCTTGCGGGTGCTATTTTATTGGGAGCGGCACCCTGTACAGCGATGGTGTTTGTGTGGAGTTACCTGACTCGTGGCGATGCTGCCTATACGCTGGTGCAGGTAGCTATCAATGATCTGATTATGCTGTTTGCTTTTGCTCCCATCGTTGTGTTCTTACTGGGGATATCCAACATTCAAGTGCCTTGGGATACGGTGATTCTATCGGTTGTACTCTATATCGTGATTCCTTTAGGTGCAGGCTATTTGGCACGCCGATGGGTCATTCAGCGTTATGGTATTGAGTGGTTTAATAATGTGTTTTTGAAGCGATTGGCTCCGGTTACGCCAATTGGTTTGATTATCACTTTGGTACTGTTATTCGCATTTCAGGGTGATGTCATCATCGCTAATCCGCTGCATATTCTGTTGATTGCGATTCCATTAATCATTCAAACTTTTTTGGTCTTTTTTATCGCTTATGGCTGGTGTAAGGCTTGGCGGGTGCCTCACAACGTAGCCGCGCCTGCGGGCATGATCGGAGCGAGTAATTTCTTCGAACTTGCCGTTGCAGTAGCAATAGCCTTATTTGGTCTTCAGTCTGGTGCGGCATTGGCTACGGTTGTCGGCGTATTGGTTGAAGTGCCGCTGATGTTAGCCCTTGTTCGTATCGCGAATAAAACAAGACATCATTTTCCAGCAACGGTGAGTCAATAAAATGTTTGATCACTTACCTAAATTGGTTTTGTTTACGGAAAAGGTGGCGTAGGTAAAAGTCGAATGGCTTGCGCGACAGCCGAAATGACAAAAGATGACATGTGTTCTCAACATGTCATCTGATTTGTTTACTGTATATTTTTTCCATATATCAATAAAAAGGTGAAGCAATGACAATTAAAGTAGGTATCAACGGTTTTGGCCGCATGGGACGTTTGGCGCTTCGCGCTGCGTGGGGTTGGCCAGAATTTGAGTTTGTGAAGATTAATGATCCAGCCGCTGGCGCAGAAAGCTTGGCGCATCTACTGAACTTTGATTCGGTTCATGGCCGATGGGATCGTGAAGCATCAGCGGAAGACGGTGTGATGATCATCGATGGCACACGCATTCAGGTCACCCAAGAAAAAACCATCGAAGCCAACGATTGGTCTGACTGTGACCTGGTATTTGAATGCTCAGGTAAAATGAAAACCAAAGCGCTGCTTCAAACCTATCTGGATCAGGGTGTTAAACGCGTGGTGGTGTCAGCACCGGTGAAAGAAGCGGGTGTATTAAATGTGGTGATGGGTGTGAATGATCATCTGTATGATCCAGCACTCCATCCCATCGTGACGGCTGCTTCTTGTACAACAAACTGTTTAGCGCCAGTAGTGAAAGTCATTCTTGAAAATCTTGGCATTCGCCACGCGAGCATGACCACCATCCATGATTTAACCAATACACAAACCATACTGGATGCTCCCCATAAAGATCTGCGTCGTGCCCGTTCTTGTGGTACTAGCTTGATTCCAACCACCACCGGTTCAGCTAAAGCCATTATTGAAATCTTTCCAGAATTAGCTGGGCGCATTAACGGTCATGCGGTGCGTGTGCCTTTAGCCAATGCATCCTTGACTGACTGTGTCTTTGAAGTTGAAAAAGCAACCACTGCAGAAGAAGTAAATGCTTACTTAAAAGCAGCTGCTGAAGGCGAGCTAAAGGGTATTCTTGGATACGAAGAGCGTCCATTGGTGTCGGTCGATTATCGTGGCGACTCGCGTTCCAGCATCATCGATGCGCTTTCCACCATGGTGGTGAATGGCACCCATGTCAAAATATACGCGTGGTATGACAACGAATGGGGTTATGCGCTAAGAATGGCGGAACTGGGTCGTAAATTAGCGGTGATGGATCAAGAGTAAAGACAATGTTAGCCGGGCTTTCTGCAGGGGTTAAACAGTATCTGGTTGTTACCGGAAATTACTGGGCTTTTACACTGACCGATGGTGCATTACGCATGTTGGTGGTGCTGTATTTTAATCAATTGGGATACAGCCCTCTGCAGATCGCTTTTCTGTTTATCTTCTATGAGATTTTTGGTGTGGTCACCAATCTCGTCGGCGGATGGTTAGGTGCTCGCTTAGGCTTAAATCGCATCATGAATGTGGGTTTGGGTTTACAGGTGTTTGCCTTACTCATGTTAACGGTACCCAATGAATGGCTGACCGTGGTCTGGGTGATGGTGGCGCAGGCACTGTCGGGTATCGCTAAAGACCTGAATAAAATGAGTGCTAAAAGCTCAATCAAAATGCTGGTACCGGAAAATGCCCAAGGCACACTGTATAAATGGGTTGCGATTCTCACTGGATCTAAAAATGCCTTAAAAGGTGTTGGCTTCTTTATGGGAGCCGTCTTGTTAACTTGGCTTGGATTTACCGGTGCCGTGTTAGCTATGGCCGTGATGCTGGCGTTGGTGTGGATTTTATCGATGATCCTGCTAAAACAGGACTTAGGTAAAATGAAAAATAAGCCTAAATTCACCGATGTGTTTTCCAAAAGCCGCGCGATTAATGTGCTAGCCGCTGCTCGGATGTTTTTATTTGCTTCCCGTGACGTCTGGTTTGTGATTGCACTGCCGGTGTTTTTGAAAGAAGTACTCGGTTGGGATTTCTGGCAGGTCGGCTTCTTTATGGCCAGTTGGATAATTGGATATGGCATTGTGCAGTCGATTGCACCTTATTTTACCGGCAAACGTAGCGGCCGCATTCCGGGGCGCAAAGAAGTCGTCATTTGGGGGGGATTATTAGCCTTCTTCCCCGTTCTGATCGCCGTGGGGCTGACTCAAGCATGGCCTGCCAGCAGTGTGATCGTGGTTGGATTACTCTGTTTTGGTGTGGTATTTGCCGTTAACTCATCCTTACATAGTTATTTGATTGTCAGCTTTGCACGCGGTGACGGTGTCTCGTTAGATGTGGGCTTTTATTACATGGCCAATGCGATGGGTCGGTTAATAGGCACGCTTCTTTCCGGCTGGATCTATATGACTTGGGGGCTAGAGGCTTGTTTGTGGGTCTCCAGTGTGATGGTGCTGCTTGCTGTTTTAATTTCGTTAGCGCTGCCACCTGGTAGAGCCGAAGCTCAGCTTTGATCTGATCATTAAAAATCGAAAATAGCGGGGAGCATTTCCTAACCTAAATGAGTCATAATCCTACTGAATACATTCATAGGATGTTATGTCATGGCTGCAAAGCGATCGTTTGGTTGGGTTTATTGGGTCACGCTCGGGTTATTGCTATTGGGTATGAGTGTACATGCGTCTGCCACCACCAGAATAGCCGCTGCTTCTAGCCTTCAGTTAGCACTTAGTGAGATCGCTGAGGTATTTTTAACAGACTTTCCTGATGCAGATTTGAGTCTGACGTTCGGTTCTTCCGGTGTCATTGCGAGTCAAATTCAACGGGGGGCACCTTTCGAGTTGTTCCTTTCTGCCGATGTTGTCAATGTTGATCGTTTAGAGTCTTCCGGTTGGATTGACGCTAAACCCTATGATTACGCCTTAGGTCAGTTAGCCTTCTATAGTCGACAACCCTTGGAGGCGACGACTGCCCGTGATGCACTGAATGCCTGGTTAACTGTGCGAGGAGAACATAGCAAAATAGCGATTGCTAATCCCCGTCATGCCCCCTTTGGCATCGCTGCAGAGGGGTGGCTATCTAACCTAGATCAATCAGATCGCGTTCGTGGTTTTTTGGTACAGGGTGAAAATGTCGGTCAAGCGGTTCAGTTTGTCCTGTCTGGCTCTGCAGAAACAGGCATTGTGGCATGGTCATTATTGAAAAATCGTGATGACTTACAGGGATATTCTTGGTTGATTCCAACGTCAGAGTATCCGCCACTGGTTCAGCGAGCGGCATTAATTAAAGGAGCTGGACAGATAGCACAGGACTTTTATCAATTTATCCAAACGCCTAAGGCAAAACAAATTTTCATTCATCATGGATTTGGTGCGTTAGAGTAATGGATTGGCAAGCCTTAAAAGTATCTTTGGAGTTAGCCTTCTGGACCAGTTTTTTTCTGTTTCCCATCGGGATTTTTGTTGGACGCGCGCTGGCGGTTAGGCAACTTCCATTTCGTCCGGTGATTCAAAGTCTTATCTTTCTGCCATTAGTATTACCGCCCACCGTTTTGGGTTACTACTTTCTGGTTGCGATTGCGCCTGACGCACTGTTAGGTTCAGGTTGGTTTTGGTTAACCGGTCGTCCTTTGGCGTTTACCTTCGAGGGGTTATTGATTGTTTCACTCATTGCAAATTTACCCTTTGCTATACAGCCAGTGCAGAATAGCTTCGCCGCTATCGATTCGGATGTTAGGGATGCAGCCAGAGTTTGCGGTTTAAATTTTTGGCAAGCCTTATGGAAAGTTGAACTTCCCTTGGCTTGGCCGGGTTTGCTGAGTGCCTTTTTACTGACCTTTACCCATACGCTGGGAGAGTTTGGCGTTGTGTTGATGGTGGGTGGTAATTTAGAGGGTGAAACACGAACACTCTCGATTGCTATTTATGACGAAGTTCAGGCATTAAACATGACGGCTGCCGGTCAAATGTCATTATTGTTATTAGTCCTTGCCTTTGTCAGCTTGTTACTGGTGCAATGGAAAACGCAGCGCTTTGCTGACAAGGGGCAAAGATGAGTGATCAAACGCTTTTGGGTCTGGAAGCGAGCCTTCGCTCAACAGGTCAGATTCCGTTAGAGATAGATCTACATTGCGCTTCAGGAGAAATTCTTGCGTTGATCGGTCCGTCTGGCAGTGGTAAAACGACATTATTACGCAGCTTGGCGGGTCTTTATAATGAACTTGAAGGCTATGTGCGTTGCCAGGGCCGCTTTTGGCTAAACAGCCAACAGCAGATTTGCCTTAAACCCGAGCAACGTCGCGTCGGTATGGTGTTTCAGCAATACGCTCTCTTTCCCCATTTGAATGCCTTAGATAATTTGCTTTTGGCGATGACACACCTACCGAAATCAGACCGGCAGACCAAAGCTTTGGCAATGATGGAAAGAGTCAATTTAGCCGGGTTAGAAAATCGCTTACCTCACCAGTTGTCGGGAGGACAGCGTCAACGCGTTGCCTTAGCCCGTGCATTGGCTTCTGAGCCGGATCTACTCTTATTAGATGAACCTTTTTCGGCCGTTGATCAAGTCACCCGTTTCCGCTTAAGAAGGGAACTGGCACGACTGCGCAAACAGATCGACATTCCTATTTTGCTTGTGACCCATGATTTAGATGAAGCCATGCAGTTGGCAGATCGCATCTGCGTGTTGCATCATGGTGAATTATTACAAGTGGCATCGCCTAGGGAGTTGATGCAGCGTCCTGTTAGCCCTGATGTGGCAAGACTACTGGGGTTGCAGAATATCTTTACCGGCAGGGTGATGGAGGTTGAACAGGATTCGTTACTGCTGGATTGGGATGGCTGTTCTATTCGCATTGCTCAGTCAACATCCTATGAACTGGGTCAACAGGTTAGCTGGATAGCGCCACCACAGAGTATCCTACTCCAACGTCCAGATCGACCTGTTCCGGGTGATAGCGAAAATCCAGTTGCTGGAACACTAACTGAGCTGGTTGTCATGGGGCCTCATACGAGTGTCAGAGTGACTCCTAATCATGCACCTGAGCTTCCCTTAAGCTTTTTCATTCCCTTACATTATGTTGAGCGCCAGCAACTGCATGAGGGGATGGCCGTCTCGCTCAGTCTGAAAGCTCATTCTTTGCATGTTTTTTGAGTAATCTAATTCATTTCAACAAATACTAACTTTGCAAAACTTTTGCGAAAGATCCAAACAAAGCGCTATAGTGTTAACATTGTTAAACACAGTTTAACCTAGAATAGGTGAGCATATGTTAGGTGTCCGATTAGATGAACAACTCGAACGTCGTTTAAATGCGTTAGCTGCGAAAACACAACGCTCTAAAAGCTTTTTAGCCAAAGAAGCATTAAGTCGTTATATTGAGGAAGAAGAAAAAGTCCAGCGAGAAAATGAAATCGCAATAGCGCGCTGGGAGGAATATCAAGAAACCGGCGAAAGCGTCAGTAACGATGCCGTGACTGACTGGCTAGAGTCATGGGGCAGTGATCTGGAGAAATCATGCCCAGCGAAATAATCTGGTTGCCAGCAGCCGTTAAAGATTTAGATCGCCTGCGCAATTTTATAAAATCTGAAAATCCTCGTGCTGCACAACGCGCGGCGGAACGTATCATTGAAGGTGTTCGCATACTGCAAAAAAATCCAGAAGCGGGCATTCCAGTTGTCAATCTAACCGACTTTAGGGATTTAGTATTACCCTTCGGATCTGGTGAGTACATTATTCGATACCGAAGAGAAGTCTCCGATCGTATCGTCATCATCAGAGTTCGCCATAGCAAAGAAGATGGCGTTCAAAAAAGCTAACTTCCAATTAACTTAGCAAAAATCCGTGTAAACCCTCGACAGGGCGGGGAGCAGTCACCGTATTATGTTTTTGACGTTATGACAACTAGTGGCTAATTGCTTGTTGATTAATCGAGTTGTTTCTCGTTTGACCCCTAATTCTTTAGCAACATTACTGAACGCTGATACCACATCAATCAGTTCCTCAATCACATGTACGGCGCTTTTCCAGTGAGAAAAGCCTGCAGAGCTTGCCAGCTTTTGCAATGCCTTGAGGGGTGGTTGTTTGCCATATCCAGCATAGGATGTCGCGTGTTCACCAAAAGGGTGAGGACTAAAGGTGACGTCGTAAAAGGGCGCCGGTTGCCATTGACCCTTATCGTTTTGCAAAAATGCCCAGTTTTTACTGTGATCATCATGATTGCAAACCAACAGGTTAAAAATAGCTCTTTTGAATTGTAATTGGCCTACCGCGGGTGATTGGCATAGTATTCTGCTGGCTTTAATAAGATCGTCATAATCTAAACTGGGTGAACGAAAATCGGCATCCAGAAGACCGCACGCACTGTGTAAATGAAGCCTGCCAGATGATCCGTCAGGGTGGTTGATATATTCAAAACGCTTCAGTGCCAGCCATTTTTCAGCACCTGAAGCTTTTGGGGCATCGAGTAATTGCCATTTAGGTGGATTAAGTTCTGCCAAATCTGCCAAGGTTAAATAAACGGCTTCGCAAAAGCCTTCTTCATGACCCAGTGGTAAATTTCTAGAGGTAAATTTAACCAACCAGGCTTCATCATTCGATTTTGCTCTAGTGTGGCATAGCTTATGGTTTTCACCATCAATGTAGATAAGTGCTTTAGGTCTAGCTCCACCAGAGCTTCCGGCAGCCACGAGTTCTGCTAAAACATCTTCAGTTTGACCATCAAAGATAGCTTGAGCATTGAGTCCTAACTTATCGATGCTAGTGTCTTGATCATATTCATGAAGATATTCCGAAGTTGGGCTAAAAGATAGAGCCCCCATTCCTGAGTTACCTACAAAAGCCAGTCGGTCCATTGCGGTAACCGTAGCAGGTAAAATTTCGTGCTGGCGAAAAACACGATCTTGCAGTAATAATCCCCAACCGTCTGGCAATGCGTCAGCGAACACTCCATGAAGTCCTCCATGAGGAGACTTGGGCGCTGGTTGCAAGGATGCATCAAATTGGATAGCAAAAGGTGACAGATTTTCAAAGTTTGCTAGATATTCTTGATCATACTGAAAAAAAACGCCTTGAGTGTTTTGCGCCAGTACGCCAACCACAATCGTTTTACCCGATGAAAGCCTGCGAGATACCACCAGTTTTTGCACCGGTTTAAAGGCCATCCTTTAGCACCTCTTCGATGGTTGTTGGCTGCTTGAACCGCTCTGACTCTAATTTCGTCAACGCATAAAGACGCTTTAAGTCGTCAAGGGTTTGCCAAAGTAACAGAAGCTGCCGAAAAGAAATTTGCCCGGTCGACTCAAATTTTTTGATGGTGGCTGCAGGCACTGTGCTTTTCTTGGCTAATCCTTCACGTGAAAGTTTAGCTTCTTCCCGTTTGTGACGCAGATAATCTGCAAAAGCCTTTTGCACATCATTCTCGGCCAGTAGTAAATATTTCATCAAGCTTCCTTAGATACAATAATATCTATTATAGCTAAATAGTGTATATTTTAGATACCATTGTATCTAATTTTGAGGCGGTTTTGAGTTTGAGTGCATCAAACATACACGACTAATAATCGTGTGCTTTGTTGATGATTAACGCACGAGCCATTTAACAGGCATCACAGGGAACAGGTTGATAGCCTTCCGATATCAGTCGAAAGATCCCACCTTCAATATTAATAACGTCCTGTGCAAGGTGAGGCTCAAGCATGCGTGCCAGCTGTGTCGTGCGGTTGCCTGTTCGGCAAATCAGTGCGA
This sequence comes from Nitrincola schmidtii, assembly GCF_008973715.1. Classification (GTDB taxonomy): domain Bacteria; phylum Pseudomonadota; class Gammaproteobacteria; order Pseudomonadales; family Balneatricaceae; genus Nitrincola; species Nitrincola schmidtii. The sequence goes on along the minus strand of NZ_WBOL01000009.1, from coordinate 2,296 downwards.
CGGGACGATCATCCAAGTAAGGTGCCAAGTCTTGAAGAAAATTGCGTGAGGCTGTGATCGGAATCGCACCTTCCACTATGCCCGTTTCAGCCCATTCAAAGGGTTCGCGAATGTCGATTAGCAACACATCCATCTCTTTTAGTTCTTCTGCCGAAGGCGCAATCGACTGAAATGCAAATGCTGGAAGGCTCAATACAGAGATTATCAAGGTTAAAAAAAGCGACTTAAGAAATTTCATGAGCGTCTCTGAAAACTATTAAACTAAACCAACGAATTGAGTGCTTTGTCATTACTTTGAAGGTTCAAACTGTTTATCGTTCAAAAAAACCTTACCTATTGTCATGACACGATTTAATTTCTTTTATGGCAAGCTTCATTAACTAGCTTATATCTATAAAAATAACCAACCCGCGATAGCGCCCATAGGCACTAACAGCAACACGGGCACTCGACCACTGGCCAGTAACCCGAGTAAGACACAAGCTAATAATGCATCTTTCCAATCGCGAATACCGGCGGTAATGACTGGGTTATAAAGAGCGGCTGCTAAGAGACCCACAACGGCTGCATTCACACCCAGTAAAAGTTGTTGTAATCGTGGATTGGTACGAACGGCTTGCCAGATTGGCAGAATCGTTAATAACAGTAAGCAACCCGGTAAAAAGATACTGATTAATGCAATCAAGGCGCCTAGGCTTCCACTGGCTTGAGCGCCAATAAAGGCAGAGAAGCTAAACAATGGGCCAGGCATGGCTTGAGCAGCACCATAACCTGCTAGAAAATTATCGGCAGTAATCAGTTGTTGGTTAACGGTTTCGGCATGTAACAAGGGTAAGACTACATGGCCGCCACCAAACACTAATGACCCTGCACGATACATCGAATCACTTAATAACCAAAAACTGTGGCCAGAAGAGATCGCAATGACTGGAAGCAGTATAAGTCCAGCAATAAAAAGAAGCCCCGCGGTCCATGCGATCGATTTTGATAGATGAATATTCAGGCCATCAACCTGTGTATTGGGTTGTTTCGGTGTAAGTAATATCAGTGCGAGTAATGCACCACAACAAAGAGCACCCAACTGACCAAAAACTCCGGGTACAAACAGCGCAATAAATGCTCCTAAGACTGCGATCCCTCGTCTAGGCAGGTCAGGTGTTAAGCTCTTAGCCATGCCCCACAATGCCCATGCAACGACGGCAACAGCTGTTATCTTGAGCCCTTGTAATACACCTTGGTAACTGGATAGGTCGAGGTGAAATAATGAGACACCTAACAGCCACATCAGCATCGCAGAGGGCAGGGTGAAGCCGACCCATGCAGCAATGGCTCCTCCTAGACCGGCTCGGTGTAACCCTATCGCAAAGCCTACTTGGCTACTCGCAGGACCCGGAATAAATTGACATAAAGCGACCAATTCAGCATATGCGCTTGAGCTTAGCCAACGCTTCTGTTCAACAAAGGTGGTCTGAAAGAAACCTAAATGTGCCACTGGGCCACCGAAGGACGTTAGCCCAAGTAATAAGAAGGTTCTAAATATTTCTGTGATCGATCTCGACTCTTGTGTATTTAATCCATTATCCGACATGATTTAATTGTATCTCAGGATTATCAGTTTCTTTATCTATGCCCGTGGTAACAAGCAGTTTATGTAAAATATCCTTGGCTTGATAGGCTTGCAGTCTATCCTGAGCTAAGCGTTGCATACGCTTTTGCTCGATCTCCGATGTGGTTAAATATTTCACCACATGCGACGCCATTTCAGTGGGTGAATCAGATAAGTAGCCCTGTTGCTCATGTTCAATGATATCGGCAGGCCCTTTGCTTCGATAGGCAGCAACCGGTAAACCTGTTGCCAAGGCCTCAAGTACCACACAACCAAAGGTATCAAAGCGAGAAGGTAAGAGTAGCATATCGGCTTGTAAATAAGCCTCCTTCATTGCGCCTTCACCTATCCAGCCTAAGTATTCAGCTTCAGGTAATTGGCGACGTAGTTTCTTGAGTGCGGGTCCATTGCCTGCTACTCGAATACGTATATTGGGAATCACTTTCCTGACCCACTGGAATACTTCAGGTAGATCCAATACGCCTTTCTCACGGCTAACGCGCCCTGCGTATAAAAGCGTGGGTGTGGCTCTAGGTAAATTGCGTAGCTCAAACAGATGAGCATTGTTAACGCTGGTTAAAAACCGCAGTTATATGCCGCAGTTTTTTTGCAGCAAATAACTGGTATTAGAGGTTACGCTACTCTGGTTGTTTTCTGCGTCACTCAGTACTTAGAAGTCCCCGTCATCAT
>NZ_WBOL01000008.1 GCF_008973715.1 Nitrincola schmidtii | reverse complement strand
AAGCCGATACGCTAGAGAAACTTGAACAACTCTTGCCATGGAATGCACCGCTAGAGAAGACTTCGAAAAAAGTGACTCAGTACAGCTAGGGGTAGAGTGCTGATTTATTGGCACTTACTGTTCAAGCCTCGACTTGAAGACATTATTAACCCCAATCATGCCTTGGTTCGTTTAGCTTCAGTCATTGATTGGGAAAGGCTGGATATAGAATTAGGTCAACATTTTGCAACGGTGGGTGCAGCTGCACTTCCGACACGATTGATGGCGGGGTTGATGTATCTACAACACCTGCATAACTTGTCAGATGAAGCGCTGTTAGATCAGTGGCTAGAGTCACCTTACTACCAGTACTTCTGTGGTGAAACTTTCTTTCAGCACCAATTTCCATGCCATCCAACTAGCTTGGTTAAATGGCGCCAACGCCTTGGCGAAGAAGGTTGTGAATGGTTGTTAACGGAAACGATCAATGCCGGTTTAAAGTTAAAAGTGATTAAACCTTCCAGCTTAAAACGTGTGATTGTTGATACCACCGTTCAAGAGAAGAATATTGCTTTTCCCACAGATGCTAAGCTCTATCACAAATCGCGGCAGCTTCTGGTGGCTATAGCTCATGATCATAGCATCACGCTACGACAAACCTATGATAAAGCTTGTCAGGATCTGATGCCTAAGATCGGACGTTATGGTCATGCAAAACAATACAAGCGAATGAAGAAAGCGATCAAGCAAGTCAAAGGCTTTCTTGGTCGAGTGGTTCGTGACTTGGAGCGTCAGTTGATAGCAAAAGGGATTCAGCTGACACCCAAACAACAAAATACCTTACAGCAAGCAAGGGAGTTGCTACTGCAGACACGCAAAAGTAAAAACAAGATTTACAGCTTGCATGAGCCTTTAGTGGACTGTATTTCCAAGGGAAAAGCCCATAAACGTTATGAGTTTGGCGTTAAAGCCAGTATTGCTGTGACCGCAAAAGAGTCCTTCATCATTGGCGCCAGAGGCTACCCTGGCAACCCCTATGATGGCCATACATTGGCGGATCAACTTCAGCAAGTGGAAACACTGACGGGTAAAAAGCCAGAATACTGCTTTGTGGATAGAGGCTATCGTGGTTCAGGTGTTAGCGACATTCAAGTGCTCATCGCAGGGCAAAAACGCGGTGTGCCCCATAAAGAAAAACGTTGGATGGGACGGCGTAACAGTGTAGAGCCGATTATTGGGCATCTGAAATCGGATGGCAAAATGAAACGGTGCTTTCTTAAAGGAGTTCTGGGTGATGCACTCAATGTCATACTGAGCGCCTGTGGTCAAAATCTACGGAAGCTACTGCGGTGGCTTTATTTTGCACCTAATAGACCAGCGTTATTACTAAAAATATTACTGAATAGCTTGGCAAATAATTTTAAGTTGGATTTAAATCATGTGGCGCTTCAGGCTTGAAACGCCATTTTTCAGGGTCGACTCGTTAAACTTTCAAATTGCGAAAATTGAGTCCAACAGTGTTCAGAAAAGATGGCTTTCGCTTCTTTTGCTTCTCATGGGGAGAAGCAAGAATGCATGTTCATGTTTTGTCCTCAGAAGACGAGGCTATGTTGTGGTTAGAGCCTGAAATAGCCTTGTCGAGATCTTTCGGCTATTCTGATAAGCATCTTAATCGTATTCAACAATTGGTTCAGGAGCACGAATATGAGATCGTCAGTGCTTGGCAAAAACACTTTAAAGACTGAATTGACCAATAATCTTTGAAGGCAAAGACTACAAATATCTAAAGTCATATTCATGCCAGCTACTCTCTATTCCTTCCGCCGTTGCCCCTACGCCATGCGTGCTCGTTTGGCGATTTCCTATTGCTTACCCAAGCACGCTGTTGACTTAAGAGAGGTGGTGCTAAGGGATAAACCTGCTTCCTTAATCAACATTAGTCCTAAAGCAACGGTCCCGGTATTGCTGTTAGAAGGTGGTCAAGTGCTCGAAGAAAGCCTAGATATCATGCAGTATGCGCTTTCCACTCATCCTGATCTAGAAAAGGCGTTACTGCCTGAGTCTTTAAAAGTCGACATATTTAGCCTAATTAAGGTGAATGATGGCGACTTTAAGTGTGCATTAGATCGTTATAAATATGCTGACCGATATGAACAGAGCCAAACCTATTATCGTGAAAAGGGTGAGGTCTTTTTAGGCGCGTTAAATGAGCGATTGAACAGTCATCGTTATTTAATGGGCGACGAGATGACCTTGGCGGATTTAGCTATTTTTCCTTTTGTTCGACAGTTTGCTCATGTTGATAAACTTTGGTTTGAAGCAAGCCAATATACGGCACTCATTCAATGGCTTAATCACTGGCTTGTGTCTGATCTGTTTATCAGCATCATGACCAAATATCCGCAATGGCAGGAAGGCGATGAGCCTGTTTATTTTCCTTAGATAAAACCACAGTCACTATCATTCTTGAATTCACCACTAAAACCGCTACCTTTAAAGGAGATTCAGTCGGTATTAAAACAATGCACGTGTCATGCGCGTGATACCAGCGTTAATCTTCACAAGGAGTGAAATCCATGACAACTCAATTCAGAAACCTGATTTTTGAAGGCGGCGGTGTAAAAGGAATTGCTTACATCGGAGCTATGCAGATTCTTGAAAACCGTGGCGTATTGCAAGATATTCACCGAGTCGGAGGCTGCAGTGCGGGTGCGATTAATGCACTGATCTTTGCGTTGGGTTATACCCTGCATGAGCAGAAAGAAATCCTGCAGGCTACCGATTTTAACCAGTTTATGGATGATTCTTGGGGGGTTATTCGAGATATCCGTCGACTGGCTAAAGACTTTGGCTGGCACAAGGGCGACTTTTTTAATTCCTGGGTAGGCGATTTAATTCATCGTCGTCTGGGTAATCGCCGAGCTACGTTCAAAGATCTGCAAAACGCGAAACTCCCTGATCTTTATGTGATAGGCACTAACCTCTCCACGGGTTTTGCAGAGGTTTTTTCCGCTGAAAGACATCCCAATATGGAGCTGGCAACAGCGGTTCGTATTTCCATGTCGATACCACTTTTCTTTGCAGCTGCGCGTCATGGTGATCGACAGGATGTGTATGTTGATGGGGGTGTACAGCTTAACTACCCGATCAAGCTGTTTGATCGAGCGCGTTATATTGACCTCGCCAAAGATCCGGGTGCTGCTCGCCACACGGGTTATTACAATAAAGAGAATGCTCGTTTTCAGCTTGAGCGACCGGGCCATAGTCCTTATGTGTACAATCGCCAAACATTAGGATTGCGTCTTGACAGTCGTGAAGAGATAGCGCTGTTTCGTTACGACGAACCTCTTCAGGGTAAACCGATTAAGTCGTTCACTGACTACGCTCGACAACTTTTTGGTGCGCTGATGAACGCACAAGAAAACATGCATCTGCACGGCGATGACTGGCAGCGCACGGTGTATATAGACACATTGGATGTCAGTACAACGGATTTCAATCTTTCCGACGCAAGGAAGCAAGCTCTGATCGAGCAGGGGATAGATGGCACCGAAAATTATTTCGAGTGGTTTGATAATCCGTCAGAGAAGCCTGTGAATAAAGTGGAGTAATCTATATTACTTCCGACGCTGCTCCTATGCCATGCTTGCGCGTTTGGCTATTTCCTAATGCTAAAACGCCTTTGTTGCCTAAGTTTGTATAATTGATGTAGTAATTTTTGAATCCTATCCAGAGGGGTAAGTGGTTCTCAATTCAGAATATTGTCGGTTTACCTGAACACAGCGATCGCCGTTTAGGTAATTGAAAAATGTAGGACTTGATGATAACTTTTCAGAATATTCAGAAAAAGTGTTTTATATCCGCTTTATCTGCAACGATGACTACTTAGGGCTTTTGCTTATGAAGCGCTACAAACTCACTTCCTACGACAATGCCAGCCCTGCAACCCGTGAAGTTTATAACGACTTTATGCGCACGACCGGTTCGACTACAGTACCCATCTGGCTACAAAGTCTCGGTCACAGTTCGGCACTGGCCCATGCCTACTGGGAACGAGCAAAAGGGACGCTGTTTGCAGGCTATCTCCCACTGTCGCTTAAGGAAATGATCGTCTTTGTGGTATCGGCTCGCAACGGTGCCCGCTATTGCTCAGCCTGTCACGCGCAGAACGTGCTTAGTCTGGACAAGAGGTTGAGCTTTGTTGACCTTCATGATTTCTTGCACTCAGAGGAGGGCGGGTGTCTTCCTACCTATTATAGTGCAGTTGTGGCATTCGCAGAGAAGGTTGCTATTGACGCTAATGGTGTCTCAGATGAGGATTTTGAACTCCTCATGGATGCGGGCTTCACCCGTGAGGAAGTATGCGAAATTATCGCCGTAATAGACATGGCAACAATGTTCAACGTCTACACAAGCACGCTGCAGCTTGATCTAGACCCGCAGTATGAAGCTATCCTGTGAGTTGTGGGTCTATGAATGTTGGCAATCACTGGAATGATCTAACTGCACAGCAGCTCGTTCGCTATGATGCTCTTTTCGAATTACTGGGTGTACTTCAACTTGACGATGAGCTTGATCGTATTGCCGGTGAAGTCGCTCGGCGCTTTAAGTACTTCGCCAATGTAGCAAGTTGGCGTTTGCTAGTCGAAAATGGAACTCGCAGCTTCCTCATCATGGACGGCTCACGTGGCGAAGCACGAGTGAGTGAAGCTGATGACTTGTCTTGCTGGGATGCATTTCATTACCAGAACCGGCGCCCTTGCCGGATTCAGCTTGAGTCGTTTGTCGATCTACCGGCACCACCAGAGCATCTTGTTGGTAAAGGTATTCGGGAGATTGAGGTCATTCCCTTCATTCGCAACCATCAATGTCGAGGGATCTTGTCGTTGGCATCACGTCATGTTCCCTTCACCGAGCTAGATAATCGGTTCATCCGCATATTCGGCAGTTTTCTGGCCGACCGAGTTTCCGACATATTATTAAGACGCGAAGCGACTGCTGCATTGCTCGACAGAGCGTCACATGACGCACTAACAGGTCTTCCAAACCGAGCCAGCATTCTCGAACGTGTCGAGGGGCAATTTAGCCTTGCCGCTCGGACCGGTGAACCGCTCTCTGTGATCATTGCAGACATTGATCATTTCAAGCTGATCAATGACACTCACGGTCACCAGTCGGGAGACGCAGCACTGTGCGAAATTGCGCAATGCATGCGCACAGTTACCCGCGATGGTGAAAGCCTTGGGCGTTACGGTGGCGAAGAGTTTCTGTTTGTTCTTTACCCCTGCAGCCTTGAGCAAGCCGTCCTTGCTGCTGAGCGCATACGTCGGGCAGTAAGTCAGACTAAGATTGCGCTTCCTGATCTTCCTGATGGACTTAACGTTACAGTGAGTCTAGGTCTAGCTACCACTTTTCAACACCCAGATGAGCGTGTTGAACAGCTTCTGAAACGTGCGGACACCGCTTTGTACCGTGCCAAGAGAGAAGGGCGCAATAGGGTATGCGCATCTGACTGAATGGGTTTAAGCTTGTTGTTATTACCTGTGGTTTGATAATCCGTCAGTGACGCCTGTGAATAGAGTGGAGTAATCACTCTTCTGGTTGGTAATCGTCCGGGGTCCTTCTGCGCCCTTGGCAACCACCAAGTCCAGATAGTCACTTAACGCCTCGTGCTTCATGTGCGAATGATGATGTTGAGGGTTACCTGTTTTCAGAAGTAACCCTCAGTGTGTTGAATACTATGCGACCAGTAATTCTTTTCGAACAATTTCAGCCCCCGCCGCCAACGCATTTAGCTTTCCTGTAGCGACTTCTCTAGGCAAAGGTGCCATACCACAGTTGGTGCAAGGGTAAAGTTTATCCGCATCGACATACTGCAGCGCTTTTCTTAAGGTATTCGCCACTTCTTCAGGTGTTTCGATGCGATGATTAGCCACATCAATCGCGCCGACCATCACTTTTTTGCCACGGATCAGTTCCAGTAGTTCCATCGGAACATGCGAGTTGTGACATTCCAGCGAGATGATATCGATATTGGATTGTTGTAGTTTGGGGAAAACCTCTTCATATTGTCGCCATTCTGAGCCTAGGGTTTTTTTCCAGTCGGTATTGGCTTTAATGCCATAGCCGTAGCAGATATGCACGACGGTTTCGCATTTCAATCCTTCGATGGCTCTTTCCAGACAGGCGATACCCCACGCATTGACCTCCTCAAAAAAGACGTTGAAGGCGGGTTCATCAAATTGAATGATATCTACACCAGCCGCTTCTAACTCTTTGGCTTCTTCGTTCAGAATTTTGGCAAATTCCCACGCCAGTTTTTCACGGCTTTTATAATGATCATCATAAAGCGTGTCGATCATGGTCATGGGGCCAGGTAGCGCCCATTTGATCGGTTGTGTGGTTTGTTGTCGAAGAAACTTGGCATCTTCAACAAACACCGATTTTTGTCGGGAGACTGGGCCGACAACAGTGGGCACGCTGGCATCATAGCGGTTACGTATTCTGACGGTTTCACGCTTTTCAAAATCCACACCATTCAGGTTTTCGATAAAGGTGGTAACAAAGTGCTGGCGTGTTTGCTCGCCATCGCTGACGATAACGATCCCGGCGTGTTGTTGTTCCTGTAATGACAGACGCAACGCATCCTGTTTGCCGTGGTTCAGCTCTTCACCTTCCAGCTTCCAAGGTGACCAGAGGGTTTCTGGTTGGGCCAGCCAAAGAGGTTTGGGTAAGCTGCCTGCGGTGGATGTGGGTAATAGTGTTTTCATCATAAATGCTCTTATCTTTCTATTAATTGGCGGATAAATTAAGCGTAGTTAGCTGACCATCTTTCCAATATCGTGCGGTAGGGTTTGATAAAGTGTTCTTCTGCAAACTTGCCTTGTGAGACCGCTAATTGGCTGCGTTCTTCCCGGTCATAGACGATCTGAGTGACGGAATGATCGGTGTTTTTTAGATTCGGTCGATAGCATTTTCCAGCCACGGCATTGGCGTTATAAATTTCAGGTCGATAGATCTTTTGAAAGGTTTCCATGGTGCTGATGGTGCTAATCAACTCCAGATTGGTGTAATCATTCAGCAGGTCACCGACAAAATAAAACGCAAAGGGCGCAACACTGTTTGGCGGCATAAAATAGCGAACCTCCAACCCCATTTTTTTGAAGTAGCGTTCAGTCAAGGAGGATTCGTTGGGTTGGTATTCCACACCTAATACCGGATGTTGATTTTCCGTGCGGTGATAGGTTTTGTTATCTGATACGCTTAAACAGATGACCGGTGGTTTTTTAAAGTGTTGTTGATAAGCGTCTGAATTGACGAAACTTTGGAACAGCTTGCCATGCAGATCGCCAAAGTTTTCTGGAATGCTGAATTTGTTTTGCTGTTTATTATGATCAAGCAGCAATACGCTAAAATCATAATCCCTAACGTAAGAGGAAAAATTGTTGCCGACAATCCCTTCAATGCGTTCCTGAGTGTGATGATCAATAATGTTGGTTTTCAATACTTCAATGCTGGGAAAAGGCTCAGCTTGACCGGCCACTTCCAAATCGACCGAAATGATTTCCAGCTCGACAGAGAAGCGATCGGCGTTGGGGTTGTCCCAATGCGCTAATGCATTAAAGCGATTATCAATCATCCTTAATGCGTTGCGTAAGTTCTGCTGACGATATTCACCTCTGGCCAAGTTAGCGAAATTGGTGGTGGCGCGGGTGGTTTCTGATGGCTGATAATGTTCGTCTAAACGAATGCTCTTAATACTGAAACTAAAATTGTTATTCATGATGCGTTGGTACCTCATTAACCTGTTTGTTAGGCAAAAGCTGAATCTTTCCTTTGTCATGGCCAAGCCCGAAGGCGATGGGTAAGTTATACGCTTATTTTAAAATGAATAAAATTGATATAATTTCAGGTTTTTATGTGAAATATTCATCTGTGATTATGTTTGGTTTGATATGCTGTTTCAGATAGTTTTTTTAGGATGAAGTGTTGTGGCCTTGAACTCATGTAACCTGACGTTACGTTCCTATACTGGTGATGTTGCCAATCACGCGCATGACTTTCATCAGTTGGTGCTACCCATTACGGGTACTTTGCATCTGAATGTGAATCATGTGGAAGGCCAAGCTCAGGGTAATCAGGTGGCGATTGTTGCGGCAGGTAACGATCATCTGTTTTACGCGCCAAGCAACAACGCTTTTCTGGTTGTGGACGCACCGGTTGAAACAGCAGTGATGCTTGAAAGGTTGCCTGCGTTCCTGACGTTGGATCAGGGTTTACAACACTACACACAGTTCTTATATCAACAATGCTTACTGAATCAGACAGGGACTTATCAGACCACTGAAAAGCAAATGATTCAGTTATTCCTTGATCTGTTAATGCAACGTTTTAGTCTGTCGGTGCAGTTAGATCGGCGCATTCTGTTGGCGAAAACCTACCTGGATGAACGTTTTGATCAAACTGTTTCAATTGCTCAGGTGGCAAGAGCATCACATCTAAGCACTCGGCAACTCAATACCTTGTTCAAGCGTGAGATGGGTCAGTCACCTCAAGAGTATCTTCTATACACGAGGATGGAACGGGCTAAACAGCTTCTGATGACAACGAGCTTAAGAGTGCAACAGGTTGCTGAAAAAGTCGGCTACACTAATTTAGCTGCATTTAGTGATCGCTTTAAGCAGGTTTTTGGGTATTCGCCACGGTACTTTCGTGACAAGACCAAAGAAGATTTCGCGCAAAGACCAAAGAAGAGTGCTGAATTAGCAAAGACGCTTTACTAGAAGCGCTTTACACTTAATCTTTTTTGGATTGAGTTTCCTGATGACATCTATCAACACAGCCACTCTGATCGGCTCTATTTCTGTTTTTCTATGGGGCACACTGGCGCTGCTCACGCGAATGACCGACGGAGCCATTCCTGAATTTCAGATGATGGCGATGACCTTTACCATTGCGTTTCTATTGATGTCTGTTCGCTGGATAGCGCAGAAGCGCTCAGGTTTGCGCTATCTTCGCCAGCCCGTCGCGGCTTGGGTGATTGGTGTCGCGGGTCTGTTTGGTTATCACTTCGTCTATTTCAAAGCTATGACCTTAGCACCGGCGGTTGAAGTTAGCTTGCTCGCTTACCTGTGGCCGTTGTTGATCGTTATTTTTAGCGCCTTGTTACCAGGCGAAAAGCTACGCGCTGTGCATTTGATTGGTGCGTGTTTGGCGTTAATCGGTTGTTGGACTCTGATCGGTCGTAATCACCAAGGTTTTCAGCCGCAGTATATGGATGGTTATCTACTCGCCTTGTGCTGCGCATTGATTTGGTCAAGCTATTCGGTGCTCAGTCGACTCGTCAAAGCAGTGCCAACCGATGCCGTGGGTTGGTTTTGTTTGGCTACCGCTATTCTTGCGTTTATCTGTCATCTGATTTTAGAGGAAACCGTCTGGCCCAGTGGCTGGATGCAATGGGTGGGTATTATCGGACTGGGGTTAGGACCGGTTGGTATCGCTTTCTTTACCTGGGATTACGGTGTCAAGCATGGCAATTTACAGCTACTCGGAACGCTAGCTTATAGTGCCCCGTTAATTTCTGTGGTGCTGTTAGTGCTGGCAGGGGAAAGTGAAGCAAGCTGGACACTCTTTTATGCCAGTATCGCGATAGTGAGTGGGTCGTTGATTGCGGGTAGAAAGGGGAAAGTCTCTGAGATAAATGAAAAAGCGCCCACAGTGTGAGCGCTAAATTCGTAACCTATATAAAAACCTAGGCTGTTTTTTCAATCCGCGTAAAATCTAGCGTGTTTTCTGGGGGTGTCCCTGTAATAGAAAACACCTCTTTACGTTTCGAGATCATGATGTAGACAAAGCTGGCAAAGTAGATGGCGATGACCAGTGCTCCGACCCATTGAATTCTTAAGAAATCCAGTTGGAACAAAGCAGTGAGTCCACACATGGCGATAAAGTTACCGACTAGGTATTTTCCCATGCCTATGTGACGGGGTGCCAGTTTCAAGTTTTCTGAATAGAGTCGAATCAACGAATCCAGTGAGTTGATCACCATTAAAATACCGACTGAAATCATGGCGAAGTTGATCCAAGTACTGATCGACAGATCTTCAGCATGATAGTGGTACAACACGGTAAACCAAGTGCCTATCGCCGCTGATGGGAAGATCAGCATAGCCAACATCAACTGCCAGGTTTTCAGCCCGCTGACGAAGCGAGCGGTGAACTGACCGATCATGATGCTCCAGGCAAACCACCAGTAAAGATAAAACTCATGGTAATCATTCAAGGGTAAGATGAAATGATGCAAATTGGTGAAGTATTCAGTGATCAGCGCTGCGGTTATAAAGAAGTCTTTTGGACTGCCTTCACCCGTTAAGAAGGCACTGCTCCACATCATCGCAATTAACAACATAAACAGTACGGAAGAGCCCAAGCTTAATATACGAACATATTTAAAGTCGCTGCTTGAGTAGACCGCGGCTGCAATGCAAGCCAACACAATCAGATAGAAGATTGGAATGACACTTTCACCGTCTCCTAGTTGAGGTAAGTACCAAGGAAGATTGACGAGTAGTAAGAAGGCGGTAAAGGCACAGGTGCCGATGATGACCGCATTATTCACCCATTTGACCATTCTTATCTGAAAGAACTGGACTTTAGGTTCGATAATGCAAAAGTAAAAGCAGGTTAGGAAATAGAAGCCCCAGATTAGAAAACCCCAAAAACCAAACTCGATCGCCAGAGGGTTAGCAAATCCATATTCAGGGCTTTCCGCTAGATCTGCATACCCACCAAACTCGGTGAGGGGAAACATGATGAGTCCGACATCTAAGCCGGAGGTAAACAAAATTGCGATAAAGGTCACGGTTGAAACAGGTGTCACACCGATACATCGAATGTTCCACCACTTGATAAGCACCACCACAACGGCGGCGAGGGTAAATAGCATACCCATGGATAACCAGAGTGTCATAGGCGCCTCCGGTAACGACAGTTAATGCATTGTCTAAGCAGCATAGTATTAACTCCTAATCAATTATTTTTATTGGCGTTTAGGTACGTTAGGTCGTTGGCGCTCCGGCCAATCATTTGCCATCGTGACAGCAACCTGCGATGGTGGCAGAGTTTCCTTCCCCTGAATAAGGTCAGCCGCTCGTTCTGCCACCATAATGGTTGGCGCATTCAAGTTGCCATTGGGAATGGTGGGGAAAATAGATGAGTCGACAACACGTAGACCTTGAATACCATGAACCTTGGTTTCTGGGTCTACAACGGCCATGGCATCGGTTCCCATCTTGCAAGAACAAGAAGGGTGGTAGGCACTTTCCACAGAGCGGCGCACAAACGCATCGATCTGCTCATCGGTTTGCACATCGATACCTGGCTGAATCTCATCGCCACGGTAGGCATCCATGGCTGATTGCTTCATGATCTCGCGAGTCAGTCTGACGCAGGCACGAAAACCTTCTCGATCCGCTTCATCTTGCAGGTAGTTAAATTGAATCGTGGGTGGTTGATGTGGATCTGATGACTTCACCCGAACATAGCCACGACTGCGTGGTTTGTTATGGCCAATATGCATTTGGAAACCATCACCGGCGAAAGCTTCTTTACCATCGTAGCGCATTGCAGCGGGTAAAAAATGGTATTGCAGATCAGGCCATTCAACGCCGGGTTTTGAGCGAATAAACGCACAGGATTCAAAATGGTTGGTTGCCCCTAAACCATCTTTAAACAAAATCCAGCGAGCACCAATTAAGAAGCGACTCCATAAACCCAGTTTGCGATTCAATGAAACGGGTTTTAGGCAGCGGAACTGAAAGTAAAATTCTAGGTGATCTTGCAGGTTTTCACCGACACCTGGCAGTTCATGAAGTGTTTCGATGCCGGCTTTTTTCAGTACGTCTGGGTTGCCAATACCTGAAAGCTGTAACAAATGCGGTGAGCCTATGGACCCAGCCGATAAAATAACTTCTTTGTTAACGCGAAATTGATGCATTTCACCACGATGTTGGACGCTGACACCCACCGCGGTTTTATTTTCCAGTAGCACACGATAAACGCGTGCATGAGTCATAACGGTTAAGTTACTGCGCTCCATTGCTGGGCGAAGATAGGCATTGGCGGTAGACCAGCGGCGACCTTTATGAACAGTCATGTGCATGGCACCGAAGCCTTCTTGCTGCGCGCCATTATAGTCTTCAGTGTTTAGATAACCGGCCTCGACACCCGCATCAATAAAGGCACGGTACAAAGGGTTTTGCATCTGGTTGCCATTATTGACCCCTAACGGCCCTTGGTCGCCACGGTAGTCATCACCGCCAAATGCCCATTTTTCCGCTTTGCGAAAATAAGGCAGGCAGTTTTGGTAATGCCAGCCTTCCGCACCATGCGTTTGCCATTCATCAAAGTCTTTGGCATGACCGCGAACATAGACCATGCCATTAATCGATGAAGATCCACCTAGCACTTTGCCACGGGGGCAATGCATGCGGCGATTATCTAAAAACGGCTCAGGCTCTGTTTCATATTGCCAAGCGTATTTTTCGGTATTCATCGGAATCGACAGAGCGGTTGGCATCTGAATAAAGATGCTTTTATCGCTGCCACCGGTTTCGATGAGTAACACCTTGTGTTTGCCATCTTCCGTCAGTCGATTGGCTAGAACGCATCCTGCAGAGCCAGCACCGACTATGATGTAGTCATAAGTGGTTTCTAGTGTGCTCAAAACGGACTCTCCAAATCAGTCATGCCGATATACACGGCTTTAAGTTGGGTATAGTGATCGAGTGTGGCGCGACCATTTTCGCGACCAATCCCAGATAGCTTGTATCCACCTACCGGCATCTCGGCAGGTGAGGCGCCGTAACTGTTGATCCAGCAAATACCGGCTTGTAATTGGTGAATAACGCGATGGGCGCGACGAATATCGTTGGTGAAGATACCAGCGGCTAATCCCGTTTCAGTGTTGTTGGCGCGAGCAATCACCTCGTCTTCATCGGTAAAGGTGAGAACAGACATGACTGGACCAAAAATCTCTTCGCGGCAGATGGTCATGTCATCATTGCAGTCGGTGAAAATCGTCGGTTCGACAAAAAATCCATTCGGTGAAGAAGCAGGGCTAACTGCTTTGCCACCCTGAATCAGAGTCGCCCCTTCCTCGATCCCTTTTTGAATGTAAGACAGCACTTTTTCACGATGATCGGCAGAGATGAGCGCACCAAAGTTAGTATCGGGATGCATCGGATCGCCGATGATGATGTTGTTACGTGTGCGTTCCAACAGGCGCGCCATAAAGGCGTCATATAGGGATTCATGCACAAACACGCGAGTGCCGTTGGTACAGATTTCGCCTTGGGTATAGAAGTTACCCAGCATGGCAGCGGAGACGGCATTTTCTATATCGGCATCATCAAAAATAATCAGTGGCGATTTGCCACCCAGCTCCATGGTGACTTCTTTTAAGGAAGTGGCTGCCGCTGCCATGACTTTTTTGCCTGTACCGACTTCGCCGGTAAAAGACACTTTGGCAATCTCTAGATGATGAGTTAACCAGGCACCGACACGACCATCGCCTTGAACCACATTAAACACACCATCGGGTAGGCCTGCCTCGGTAAAAATTTCAGCCAGCTTAAGTGCGCCTAACGGAGTTTCTTCAGAGGGCTTGAAAATCATGCTGTTACCGCAGGCCAGTGCTGGCGCGGCTTTCCAGCAGGCGATTTGCAAGGGATAATTCCACGCACCGATACCGGCACAAATGCCTAAAGGTTCGCGACGGGTGTAATAAAAATCACCTCCTAGATCCTGCTGATTGCCTTCGATAGACGCGGCTAAGCCGGCAAAAAATTCAATTGAATCGGCACCCGTGACCACATCAACGGCTACCGCTTCTTGCCAGGGTTTGCCGTTATCTTTCACTTCAATTTCAGCCAGTTCGTCATTACGTTCACGAAGGAGGGCGACGGCCTTTAATAGAATTCTGCCACGTTGCATTCCGCTCATGGCTGACCACTGTGCAAACCCTTTCTTGGCACTGTCAATGGCAGCCTGCTGGATAGATTCGTCAGCAACCTCCATTTCATAGATCACCTTACCCGTACCAGGGTTAATCACAGCAAACGTTTCGCCGCTCTGGTTGGCCAACTGGCGACCATGAATATAGTTTTGGTAACGTGGGTGTGACATCGTTAACTCCTTTAATGGGGTAGCAGGCTAAGTGCAAAGGCTTTACACAGGGTTTCACCGGCAGCAAAGTTCTCATCCGGATCGATACTCAAGGCGCTTCGTAACCAGAATCCATCAATCATTGCCGCTGTTTGACGCGCGGCATCTTGCGCTTCTTCTCGGCTCATCGATTGCGCATAGGCATATCTCAGGTTGCTGCATAAGCGAGAATTGTTAATCTGTTGCAGTCGCTTGAGGCCCGGCTCGTGCATCGAACGCGCCCAAAAACTTAACCAGGTTCTAGCAGCCAATTCTGAACGTTGAAACTCGGTAAAATTTGCTTCAATAATGCAAAGAATACGTGCTTTAGCCGATCCGTCCGTTTGCTGGATTTTTTCTAAAAACGAACGTCCTAACTTGTCCAGTAAGTGTCGCAATGCAGCTTCGACCAGTCCCTGTTTTCCACCAAAGTAATGGCTAATGATGCCGGATGACATGCCTGCACGCTGGCTAATGCTAATGATGGTGGTTTTCTGTAAACCTAGCTCTGCAATGGATGCTAATGCAGCATCGATCAGTTGCTGTTTACGTTTCTCTTCAACTCCAACAATCGGCATAATTTTCCTTAATTGAACGTTCAATCAATAAAAATACTAGAGCATTTTTTGATCAATGACAACCGTGGGTTTCTAAACACTACTATCATAGTGGTATGGGTTTACCTGCCTGTTTCACGTTAGGATAGGTAAAAAATCGGTCAAAATAAGGAATAAATAACCATGCCGACAAGCGTTCATTCATCACCAATCGATAATCGAATCAATTGGTTAATGGAACTTAGTAAAAACCATTCGGCACAGTTTTGTGATTCGGAGAATGCGTTGGCAAGACAGCGTTACATCGCTGAGCACCCGACTCGTATTGTCGCATTGAAGTGTATGGATGGTCGTATTCATCTACCTTACGTGACCAAAACCCCCTTGGGGATTATTCGTCCTTTTCGTAATTTAGGCGGGATTTTCGACTTGGGTTGGCCCTATTTAGGTGACCTACTGGAAAGCCAAGTGATGGATGGCATTCGACAGGGACACCGAGTGTTGATCATCATTACCTATCACTTTTCTAAAGGCGATAGATCTAGAGGATGCGCTGGGTTTAACTGCGATAAGGAAGCAGCGATGGCCCATGCCCAGCAGATTAAATCTCAGGTCGAAACCATTTTTGGTGCAGGACATAAAACGGTTTATCCCTTGGTGTGTGGTTTTGAAACGGATGAGGATGCGTTAATTCTTCACAACAGTGAGGGAGAGGCATTGGATCTGGCCGGTCTTGAATTGACTCATCTTGAGGCCTTGCCTTTGACACTGGAACGATTTTTCCCAGATATGCCAGCGCAAATTCAATATGATCTATTGCCGTTGGTGGAAGGGAATCTGTATCACATCGATGAGATGCGCCATTTGCAGCGTAAATTGGATATCGAACATCGTGAATGGATGATCTGTGTGGGGCGTGGGTTTGATTTTTTACATGCGCCTAATGTGGCGCTGATTATCGGTCCGTTCAGCCCAAATCTTTCCGTGCCTATCTCCAAAGCTGCAGGCATTATTCGAACCAATATGGCGCAAGGGCGCATCCCCGATGATGGCTTTCTTCTGTTGTCATCTGCACCTTATGATGAGGTAGGACCCGATCAGTCAAGAGCCGAGTTGAAAGCCCATTTTATGGCAGATTTTGCGGCAAAAGTGATTCGAGAAACTCAACCTGAATTGGCAGAAAAGATGTTGATTCGTACCGCCACCTTACATTGGCCAACGCGGCGATTGGATGTCATCAGTTAAATTAAGGACACATTATTTTTTAAAAAAATTTTAAATTTTCCACTTGAAATGCTGTTGATAGATCCTATTTATGCAGTAGTGAAGGTCGTCTATTAAGAGGCTTTCCTGATCAATATCATTAGTTTATGAATCTATTGCTTAAGAGGATACGATAATGAACTCAATTGACTTAACTCCTTTCTATCGCAGCAGTGTTGGCTTTGATCGTCTTGGCAACTTGCTCGATTCAGCACTACGTTCTGATCAAAATGCTGGAGGCTACCCTCCTTACAACATCGAACTGGTCGATGAAAATCACTATGCCGTGACCTTGGCGGTCGCTGGTTTTGAAGAACACGAACTGGATATCCAGGTTGAAGGCGGATTGCTGACCATTAAAGGGCAAAAAGCTGAAGAGAATAAAGGCAAGAAACGCGAATTTATTCACCATGGCATCGCGTTCCGTGGCTTTGAGCGGAAATTTAGCCTAGCTGACCATGTTGAAGTGCAAGATGCGTCTCTTCACAACGGTCTACTAGAAATTAACCTGGTTAAAATTATTCCAGAAGCGATGAAGCCAAAACGTATTGCCATCTCTTCCAATGCTGCAAAAAGCTCAACCTTAGAGCACCAATCTGACGGCGACAAAGCGGCTTAATTGATTTTTTTTCGCCAGAAAGCCCGGTCTTTTGATCGGGCTTTTGTCTTTTTAATCATTAAGCTATTAGAATGCTCTTTTCTAATAAGTCTTCATAAAATAAGCAGTCTATGACCCCCACACCCAACACCGTTCTTGGCGTTACATTAAACGTCATCGCGTCGGTATTTTTTGCGATGATGTTTGCCTATACCTCTTTGCTGACAGCCTTGGATGGTCAGGAGATTTATGGCTGGCGCATTTTTTTAACCTTGCCTTGCTTGACGCTATTTATGCTTTTTCGTGGATATTGGCCGCAAGTGGTGACGATTTTTCAACGTCTCTACAGTGAGCGTTATTTTTGGCTTACGCGTCTGGTTTCTTCGTTTTTAGTCGGTGTGCAGTTGTGGTTGTTTATGTGGGCACCTGTGAATGGCTATGGATTGGCGGTCTCTTTAGGTTACTTTATTCTGCCAATATCCATGGTGATCGTGGGACGCATTGCCTTTAAGGATAAGATGTCCCGTTTTCAGCAGATCGCCTGCTTTTTTGCGGTAATCGGTATCCTGAATCAGATGATGTTATCGCAAACCCTGGCTTGGCCTACCTTGGCGATCTGTTTGGGTTATCCGGGGTATTTTTGGTTAAGACGAGTGACAGATACCAATAATATTGGCGGTCTTTGGTTTGATATGACTTTGAGCTTACCCTTGAGTGTGTTTTTTATCATTCAAGGAGGGCAGGTAATCTCAGAATTTGATACTGATCCGCAATTACTTGGCTTAGTACTAGGTTTAGGGTTGATCAGTGCACTAGCTTTAGCCTTTCAGGCGTTATCGGCTCCTCATTTAAATCTCAGTTTGTTTGGATTGCTGATCTACGTCGAGCCTGTACTATTAATGTTGGTTGCGTTGCTGTTAGGCGAAACCATCACTCCGGCAGAATGGCCTACTTATATTGCCATTTGGTTGGCCGTTTTGGTGCTGGTGTTAGAGGGTGTTAGAGGGTTAAGAAAGCATAGGAAGAGAATAGGGTAGGTTATATAGTCTTCCGTCAGCACACTCCATAGAAAAATTGTGCCTTTTAATGCATAATATTGCCCTTTTTTGCCTTGTCATCTTGCAAGGTTAACCCTCCCTTACAAAGACAAGGAACTGTGATGAGTGATCTGCCTAGTTGTCCTGCCTGTGGTTCAACATATACCTATGAAGACGGGCTGATGTATGTCTGTCCTGAGTGCGCACATGAGTGGCCGCAGAGTGAAGTTGCTGCAGAAGAGGGTAGTGACATCATTCGCGATGCTAACGGCAATACACTTCAAGACGGAGATACCGTAACCGTTATTAAAGACTTGAAGGTGAAAGGTTCTTCTCTTGTGGTGAAAGTGGGAACACGTGTTAAGAATATCCGTTTGGTCGGTGGTGATCACGATATTGATTGCAAAATCGATGGTATAGGTCCGATGAAATTGAAATCTGAGTTTGTGAAAAAAGCCTAATCGGGCTAATACTGTGTCGATACTATGAAATATATTATTCGTTTTTTTCCTGAAATCACCATCAAAAGTCGTGGTGTTCGCCAGCAGCATATTAAGCAGCTTAAGAAAAATATTCGTCGGATTATTAAAGAAATTTGTGAGCCAGCCCGAGTGGGTGGTTGCTGGGATCTGGTTGAAGTTGAAGTGCCGGGTGAAGCTTCCGACGCTGTCCTGTTGCAGATCAGTGATGCGCTGACATGTATTCCCGGCATTCATCATTTTATGGAAGTGAAAGAGTTTCCACTGCCTGATTTTGATCAGATTTGTCAGCACACATTGGATGGAGTGGATGATAGCTTATCGGGAAAAAGCTTTGCCGTGCGCGTTCAACGTTCTGGATTACACGATTTTCGTTCAATCGACTTAGAACGTTATGTAGGTCGTTTTTTGTTGCAACAGACCGATGCGGCAGGCGTGAAGTTAAAGAACCCTGATGTTCAGGTAAACATACAGATTCATCATGACCGTTTGTTTGTGGTAGGTCGCCGCCGTGAAGGTATGGGTGGTTATCCTTTAGGAACACAAGAAAATGTCGCAACGCTGATTTCGGGTGGATATGACTCATGTGTCGCTGCATGGCAAATGTATCAACGTGGCATTTATACCCATTTTATTTTCTTTCGCTTAGGCGGTGCAGCGCACGAAGAGGGTGTTAAGCAGGTCGCTTATTATTTATGGCAGCGCTATGGTCGTTCTCATCGAGTGAAATTTGTCACCGTACCTTTTGAGGGTGTGGTGGAAGATATTTTGACTCGGGTGGATGATGGATTGATGGGTGTTGTTTTAAAGCGCGCCATGATCCGTTGTGCTGACCGCATTGCTTATCGCTTGAAGACGACAGCCTTGAATACCGGGGAAGCGATTTCTCAAGTGTCGAGTCAGACGCTAACCAATTTGCAGGTGATCGATCGTGCCACCGAGCGCTTGATTTTGCGCCCATTAATTACCACCAATAAGCAGCAGATTATTGATCAAGCGAAACTGATTGGTGCTGCTGTGTATGCAGAGTCGATCCCTGAATATTGTGCAGTGATTAGTAATCGTCCCACCACGCGGGCAAAGTTAGATGAGGTTGAAGCCGAGGAAGCTAAGTTATCAACCCAAGTGATGGCCGATGCATTAGCGAATGCGGTTTATCAGCCCATTACCGATATTCCTGCTGACTTGGAAGCACGTCAGTTAGAGGTGGATTTATTGCCGATGGATCAAGCTACGACAGATCAGGTCGTGATCTTAGATATACGTCCACCTGATGAAGTTGCTGATCGTCCGTTGAAAACGGAAGGCTTTGATGTACAACCTATGCCGTTTTATCGCTTGCACAGTAGTTTTGCTGAGTTAGACCCGCAACGCGAGTATTGGCTCTATTGCGAAAAAGGCGTCATGAGCCAGCTTCAAGCGCGCAACTTGATGGATGCGGGCTTTAGCAATGTAAAAGTGTGTCCGGCTGAGGTACTGCGTTAAGCAAATTAAGGCTAAATAAGTTCAGTTTAGTAGGCGTAACGCAGTTTTAGCTCTTCCGGATGAGGGTTAAGATAGACCTGTTGTTCAACAAACGGGTCTTCAAACTCGTTCAAGTAATGTTTAATCAATGTCATGGGTACCAGTAACGGAAGCAGCCCTTCACGGTACTTATTAATGGATTCCGTCAATTCTTGTTTCTGTTTTGCACTCAGCTTATCTGAAAAGAAACCCTGCAAGTGATTAAGCACGTTAGTATGGCTTCGGCGATTGGCGTGATGCATCAGTGTTTGCATAAACAGCGTGAAATACTCATTGGCATCTTTTTTAACATCGTCACTAAAATTAGCAACAATTCGACCCAGTTCACGGTATTTTTCTTGATGGTGTGCCATCAGCAAATATTTGTAACGGGTATGAAAAGCGACGATCGCTTTTCGACTAATGCCAATATGCTCCAGTGTTTTCCAGTCATGATAGGCAAAGACACGCGTGATAAAGTTTTCACGTAAGACTAGATCGTGCAATCGGCCATCTTCTTCCACAGGAAGAAGGGGATAGGTTTCCATCAAGGTTTTGGCAAAGAGTCCTACCCCTGCTTTTTCGCTATAGCCGGTTTTATCATCATAGAGTTTTACCCTTTCCATACCGCAGCTAGGTGATTTAGCGCAGACGATATAACCACTGATAAAATCCATCGCCTTGGACTGTTTGATCGAGAACTCATTCATCTTGTCGGTGACATCAAAACTATCATCGGTCGCTTTAAGGCGAACATTACCGTCATCGTTTACGAGTCGAATTGTTTTACGGGGTGTACTCATGCCGATGGCGACTTCTGGGCAAACCGGACGATAATGAAATACCCTTGAAAGCTCATCCATGCAGTAACGTGACTGTTTATGCCCGCCATCAAAGCGAACCTGTTCACCCAGTAAGCAGGCACTAATGCCGATCTGAATCTGTTCTGGATTGAAATGTGCCATGAACGTCTCGCATCATATAAATATACTTTTAGTTTACATCAAACTGAGAGATTGAGGAAAATCTACCTAGATTTATCGGTGCTATTGCATGACAATAATCTTCAATATGAATAATAAGATTAGCGGCTATATGCCGAAGCTGATCAGCAAGGAGAGAGTGATTTTGAAGAATGTCATTAGTGGTGTCGGTTTATATACGCCAGTGGATGTGATCAGTAATGATGAGCTGGTCGAATCATTTAACTGTTTTGTCGCGGATTTTAACGCACGACACAGTGCAGCGATTTCTATCGGTGAAACCGAACCACTCCAGCCTTCTTCAACCGCTTTTATCGACAAGGCTTCAGGCATTCTCAGTCGTTACGTTATCGATAAAAACGGCATTCTTGATCCTGAGCGGATGAAACCTTATGTCGCTCCACGAAGTAATGACCAGATTAGCTTACAGGCAGAGATGGCGCTTAAAGCGGCTAACCTTGCTTTAGATGAAGCAGGTTTAAAAGGGTCTGAAATTGATTGTGTTATTGTTGCCTGTTCCAACCTGCAGCGCGCCTATCCCGCAGTTGCTATCGAAGTGCAGCAAGCTTTGGGAGCGGGTGGTTTTGCCTTTGATATGAACGTGGCCTGTTCTTCAGCAACCTTTGCGTTGCAGATCGCCGATAATACTTTACAAGCAGGTACTGCCTCACGTGTATTGGTGGTTAACCCTGAAATCTGTTCTGCTCATTTGAATTATCGTGATCGTGATAGCCATTTTATTTTTGGTGATGCCTGCACAGCAATGATTGTAGAGCGAGAAGATGTAGCAAAATCGGTTAATCAGTTCCGCATTTTGGGTACGCGATTACAGACCTCTTTCTCGAATAATATCCGCAACAACTTTGGCTTTTTAACCAAGTGTGAAGATCGCTCTTTCGATTCACCCGATACCTATTTTGTGCAGCAAGGGCGCAAGGTATTTAAAGAGGTGGTGCCTATGGTGGCAGAGTTGATCATAAAACATCTTGATGATCTTCAATTGCCAGCGTCGGAGTTGAAGCGTCTTTGGTTGCATCAAGCCAACATCAATATGAACAGCTTAATTGCACGAAAAGTACTGGGACGCGATCCAAGTGAGACAGAGGCACCAACCATATTGCATGAATTTGGTAACACCAGTTCTGCGGCCTCCATCATCGCTTTTCAACGTTTTCGTGACGGTTTGCAAAGTGAAGATCTGTGTTTGTTATGTTCGTTTGGTGCCGGTTATTCTGCCGGTTCGATTGTGTTGCGAAAAGTCTAGGTTCTAAATGTAACCTTTTCTTGGTTCATTTAAAGCCTGCTTCCGCTGCAAGCAGGCGCGTTTTCATCTCAATACCCCAATGATAACCCTGATAACTTCCGTCACTGCGTATGACTCGATGGCAGGGGATGAGTATAGAAATTGGATTGGAGCCGCAGGCGGTACCTACTGCTCTGACGGCATTTGGTCTTCCAACCTGTTCTGCTATTTGGCGGTAGCTACGCGTTTGTCCAAGCGGTATTGTGAGCAATGCCTGCCATACCTGCTTTTGAAACTCAGTGCCTTGTAGATCAAATGGCCCATTAAATTCATTAGCTGGGTCTTTAAGGGAGGCTTCAACATCGGTCATCCATGTTGGCATCGCTTCTGTCTGTGCTTGTGCCTGAAGTAAGTCGCTTGATCGGAACTGTTTTTTGAGTTCCGCTAGACTTTCTTCAACCGACGCCATGATTGGGTAGAGCGCACAAAGCCCTTTATCAGACCAGCAGACTAAAAGCCGTTGAGGTGTGCTATCCAAACAGGTGTAGTAAAGGGTTTCCTTGTTCGATGTGCGCATTAACCTTGCCTCTTGCTGAGTGACTAGCCATTAGTAACCACGTGTTCTGTCAACTTTCCCGCTCACCTCATTCCCGGCAGCTAACCGCTTTAGTTTTTCACTGATTTGGCGCACCGTTTCTTCGCGTAATGTCGGTGCTGAAATGTGCGGTGTTAGCGTTATTTTCGGGTGTGACCAAAACGGATGTGAATTAGGCAGCGGCTCTTCGCTAAAGACATCCAATACTGCATGACTAAGCTTTCCTTGATCTAGCGCTTTCAATAGATCCATTTCTGCCAAATGCTGGCCGCGACCAACGTTTATCACCACACTTTTATCGGGTAGTTGATCAAACAGTGCCTGATTGAGGCAGCCCTGAGTATCCGGTGTTAGTGGCAGTGTATTGATGAGAATGCGACTGCGGTTAAGGAAGGCTCCAAGCTGCTCTTGACCATGAAAACTCTCAATGCCTTCGATCTGCTTTTCGGTGCGGCTCCAGCTAGCGACAGGGTATTCCATCATCGCTAAGGCTTTTGCTGCTTTCAGACCTATCTGTCCCATGCCTAAAAAGCCTATCGGCCATTCATAGCGACGACAAGGCGCTTGCATACGCCAAGTTTTTTGCTGTTGCTGTTGACGATAGGCTGGCATCATGCGCGTAATTTCTGCTACTTGGTGAACAAGGTATTCCGCCATTTGTGCTGACATGCCCGCGTCTTCAAGTCGAAAAATAGGGAGTTCTTTGGGCAGTTTGGATAGTTTTAGCAGGGCATCCACACCCGCACCTAAATTAAAAATAGCCTTAAGCTGAGGCTCTTTTTTGAACAGAATCTCTGGGGGCTGCCAAACCAAAGCATAGTCTGCTTGCTGGCAAGGCATTTCTGGGTGCCAAACGATCCATTGCGCTTCAGGTAAAGCACTTTCAAGTAGTTGTGTCCAACGTTCGGGGCGAGGATCGGGGGATACAAACAATATTTTCACAAGATCTCCTTTTTAATTATTATTTTGAGTGTATAAGCGATCTACACTTTTTGCATCTAAATCAAACATCTTGGCTTTATCAGATTTGTCATCATAACGCATTTTTAACCCACTTAATTTGATGGCAGGGTTTATGATGTTTCTTTGATTCTGATCTTTACGTTAGGTTGCAAACATGAGTTTAGCTATGCTGTCGGTATTTGTACCTACCTTTTTCTTTGTGTCTATTACACCAGGGATGTGTATGACTTTGGCGATGACTCTAGGGATTACGCTGGGTGTCAAGCGAACTTTGTGGATGATGTGGGGTGAAATGCTTGGCGTGGGTTTGGTTGCTGTGTTGGCCGTATTAGGGGTGGCAGCGGTGTTATTAACCTATCCAGGATTTTTTCAGGTATTTAAATGGGCAGGGGGCGCCTACCTGTTTTATATTGGTATCCAGATGTGGCAGTCACGAGGTCGCATGGCCATTCCGGAAAGTGCGGCAGTGCGGCAGACCGTCTCTGCTTGGCAATTGTTCGTACAAGGGTTTGTCACGGCTGTGGCCAACCCTAAAGGATGGGCATTTCATGTGGCGCTGTTGCCACCCTTTATTAATCAACAGCAGCCCCTGATTCCTCAGTTATCGATTTTATTAACCATTATTTTGCTTTTAGAGTTTATCTGTATGCTGG
The DNA here is from genome assembly GCF_008973715.1 of Nitrincola schmidtii. Lineage (GTDB taxonomy): Bacteria > Pseudomonadota > Gammaproteobacteria > Pseudomonadales > Balneatricaceae > Nitrincola > Nitrincola schmidtii. Next base: position 137,613 of record NZ_WBOL01000008.1, on the reverse strand, counting down.
TTTATGCAGGCGGCGGCAAGGCCTTGAGGGTGTTTTTACAGCACGCACATAATGTACGTTTATTAAATCGTATTGCTGGCTCGTTGATGTTGGGTGTGGGTGTTTGGTTGGCGTTTTTTTAATTTTTTAATTAATACCTTAAATATGATAAAGAGTGCTAAGTCAGCGCTATTACGTTAGAATATCGTAGATTTTTTAAGGTCTTTAAGGCCTTTCCTTTTAAAGCCTATCGTAAAGCAGCTCGCAATGTTTAGGCTTACCCATCGTCATACAGACGTCTACAAGAGAATATTGAATGAGTTTTGCTTCACTGGGACTTTCAGATCCCATTCTTAAAGCAGTAGCTGAACAAGGCTACGACACCCCATCTCCTATCCAACTTCAAGCCATCCCAGTCGTGTTATCAGGTCAAGATTTGATGGCTGCTGCGCAAACTGGTACAGGTAAAACGGCTGGTTTTACCTTGCCGATTTTGGAAAGGTTGAGTCAGGGCGGCCCGGTTGCGCCTAATAAAGTACGTGCGCTGGTATTAACACCTACTCGCGAATTGGCTGCGCAAGTGGGTGAAAGTGTTAGCCTTTATGGCCAGCATCTTTCACTGAGTTCCGCCATCGTGTTTGGTGGCGTGAAGATCAATCCACAACTGATGGCACTGCGCAAAGGTGTCGATGTTCTGGTGGCAACACCCGGGCGTCTAATGGATCTTTATAACCAAAACGCGGTCCGTTTTGACCAGTTAGAAGTACTGGTGTTAGACGAAGCCGATCGTATGCTTGATATGGGCTTTATTCGTGATATTAAGCGTATTATGGCGTTACTTCCTGCTAAGCGTCAGACATTACTGTTTTCGGCAACCTTTTCTACCGAGATCCGCGCATTAGCAAAGGGTTTGTTGAAAGCACCGGTTGAGGTGTCCGTGACACCATCAAATGCCACAGCGCCAACCGTGACTCAGTGGATATCGCCGGTAGATAAAAACAGAAAAGCACCCTTGCTTTGTAAGTTAATTCACGAAGGTAAATGGCAACAGGTGTTGGTCTTTACACGCACTAAGCATGGTGCGAATAAGCTGACTAAACAGCTTGAAGCAAATCACATTACTGCTATTGCGATACACGGTAATAAAAGCCAAAACGCTCGTACTAAAGCGCTGGCTGATTTCAAGGCAGGTGAAGTGCGCGTTCTGGTAGCAACAGATATTGCTGCTAGAGGCTTGGACATTGACTTACTGCCTCATGTAGTGAATTTTGATCTACCGCATGTCCCAGAAGATTATGTGCATCGTATCGGTCGTACCGGTCGTGCAGGGCAGGTTGGTCAGGCAGTTTCTTTAGTCTGTGCTGATGAGTTGGATCAACTCAAAGCGATAGAAAAAGTGACGAAAAAGTTACTGGAACGCAAAATTGTGTCTGGTTTTGAACCGGTTCATCCTTTGCCTGAAACGCAACTCAATGCACCTTCACATGCGAAAAAGAACACTCGCAGTCGCAGACCGCCTCAGCGTTCTGGTCATCGCGATGGCGTTCGTTCAGGTGATTTGGCTCGCGGTCATAAAGCACACTAAAACACTAGTGTGAATTCATCAAGCCTCTGGGCGTTGCGTCCAGAGTGCCTTGATCTGATTAGCTAGTTCGGTAGGCTGAAAGGGTTTTGTGATCACTCCAATAGAACCTTGCTGAGTTAATGCTTCAATTTCATTCAGCTGGTTTTGGCCGGTCATAAAGATTACGGGTATTTCTGCTAGTTGATCCATTTCCCTGAGTGCTTTAAGGGTTTCTGGCCCTGACATCTCTGGCATCAGTACATCTAATACAATTAAATCAGGTTTAAAATTCGGCGCTTTTTCAACTGCTTCTTTACCTGATGCACACAAACACAGCTCAAATCCGCCGATCATTTCCAGTGCTATTTGCAACACGGCCCTAATGTCAGTTGCGTCGTCTACACACAGTATCTTGTTCAGCATCACTCATTCCTTAAAGCTATAAGGGAATTATGTTAACCTTAATGGAATTGATGTAAAGTTTTTTATAACTTTTTCTTCAAACTTAAGGCTATCAATGAGCAATCTCGATAACAATTGGGTTAAAGGTTTTCCTCCACTGCTATCTAAAGACTCTCGGGTTCTTATTTTAGGGAGTATGCCGGGTATTGCGTCCCTTAAGGCGCAAGCTTACTATGCGCACCCAAGGAATGCCTTTTGGCCGATTATGTCGGCACTCTTTGATATAAAATTAACGGCATCTTATGATCAGCGTGTATCAGCATTGCTTAATCATCGAATAGCTTTGTGGGATGTCCTTTATGCCTGCGAGAGACAAGGAAGTTTAGATTCAGCTATTCAAAAAAATTCCGAGCAAGTGAATGATTTTGAATCCTTATTTTTAAACTATCCTGATATCTCTGCCGTATATTGTAATGGTGGAAAAGCGTGGAATAGTTATCTGCGTTATGTTCAAAAGCCTTTGGGCTTACACGATATTGAAGCGCGCTGCTTGCCTTCAACGAGTCCGGCGCATGCGCGTCTTGATTTTGCCGCTAAATTGTCTGCATGGAGGACAGTGGCGGATAGACTTCACACCAACTGAAGAGTTCGTTATCTATGAGTCAACCAAGAAAATTAAGTGTGTTAATGGTATGTCTAGGAAATATTTGCCGTTCACCCACTGCACAGGGAGTATTGGAAGCTCGGCTTAAGCTTGCCGGTCTTCAAGACAAAGTAACTGTCGATTCAGCGGGCACAGCAGCCTGGCACACAGGGAAAGCTCCTGATCCTAGAAGCCAGCAAGTTGCTTTGCAGCGTGGTTACAACCTCAGTCATCTTAGAGCACGTCAGGCAACTCGGGAAGATTTTGATCATTTTGATTATGTCTTAGCGATGGATGAAGATAATTTAAATGATCTTAGAGTGCTTGAGCCCGCACACTACCAAGGTGAGCTTAGTTTATTTTTGGATTACGCCTTCCCCAATCAAAAAAGAAGTGTTCCTGATCCTTATTACACGCAAGGTGATAAAGGGTTTCATGAAGTCGTTGATCTGATTGAAAATGCCTCAGATGGATTGATCAAGGTGTTGAAGCAACGATTAGAAGTGTAAACACAGGGTTACATTCTTTACTTTAGTTCGATGTTAGCTATTGCAGTGCAACTGTCCTTAAATGTCAGCTACTTTAGCGAAATATCATCGTATTTTTCGTCTAAAAGAGTATGAAAAACGGATGTTTATTTAATATATCATCCGTTTTTGTCATCATATCGTACTACCTAAATATTATGTCGCAGTGCAGCGATATCCGTTTTTCAGTATGATAACCAAATGAACTAATCGGTAACATTGTCGACATATTCCACCATAGGTGAATAGAGTGTTAGGCAATAGGCTTTTACAATTCATGCTTTATTTTTGGTAAGGGTGAGGATCAAAATGACCGCAAGAACGGCAGACGTTTTGCTTGTCGGAGCAGGAGCCATGAGCTCTACTCTGGGAGTGCTGTTAAAGCAGCTGGATCCATCCATGAAGATCATCATGGTTGAACGCTTGGATCATGTCGCACAGGAAAGTACAGATGGCTGGAATAATGCTGGTACTGGCCATGCCGCTTATTGCGAGTTGAACTACACCCCCAAAAAGCCTGATGGCTCTATTGATACAACCAAAGCGTTCAATATTAATTCAGCTTTTGAGCAAAGCTTGCAGTTTTGGTCATACCTAGTTGAGCAAAATGCGTTACCTGATCCTGCTGCTTTTATTAACACGGCTCCCCACTGCAGCTTCGTCTGGGGTGAGGAGAATGTAGCATTCCTGCGTGAGCGTCATCGTGTTTTATCTGCACATCCCATGTTCGCTGATATGGAATACAGTGAAGATCCTGAAGTAATCACACAGTGGATGCCTCTGGTTATGAGAGACAGACCCGCAGGTGAAAAGGTTGCTGCCACCCGTGTTCCTTTTGGGTCTGATGTTAACTTTGGTGATCTCAGTCGTTTATTGGTTGAGTGGTTGGGACATCAACCCGACTTTGACTTGATGGTTGCCCATAATGTCAACTCACTAACCAAGCAGCCTGATGGTCGTTGGTTGGTTCAAGTGCAAAATAAAGCCGATGGTCATATTACCCCAATTACTGCGAACTTTGTGTTCTTAGGTGCGGGCGGTGGAGCCTTGCCTTTATTGCAAAAAACAGGCATTGCCGAAGGTCATGGTTATGGTGGATTCCCTGTCAGTGGCCAGTGGTTAGTCTGTACTAGACCCGAAATTGTCGAGCAACATCACGCAAAAGTGTATGGTAAAGCTCCAATCGGTGCGCCACCTATGTCAGTCCCACACTTAGATACTCGCATTATCAATGGTAAAAAGTCTCTATTATTTGGACCTTTTGCTGGATTTACCACCAAATTTCTCAAATACGGTTCATACACCGATCTATTTAAATCAGTGCGTCTAAGTAACCTTGGACCTATGATGTCAGTGGGTATGCGTAATATGGATCTGACACGCTATCTGATCAGTGAATCACTGCAATCACATGAATCTCGTGTTAAATCCTTACGTAATTTCTTCCCTAATGTCAGTCCTGATGATTGGGAACTCTCGATTGCTGGTCAACGTGTACAGATCATTAAAAAAGATCCAAAAGGCGGTGGTAAGTTAGAGTTTGGTACCGAAGTGATTGTATCTGCAGATGGCACTATGTCAGCATTGTTAGGTGCTTCTCCGGGTGCATCAACTGCAGTGCAAGCGATGTTAACGATTCTTGAGCGCAGCTTTGCTGAAAAGTTGAAAACTCCAGAATGGCAAACCAAGATCAAAGAGATGATTCCTTCCTATGGCGAGTCATTAATTGAAAATGCAGATCTTCTGAAGCAAGTACGTCAACGGACTTTGAAAACCCTAAAGCTTGGCGCTTAATTTTTCATACACGGATGCAGAGAAATTGAAACTTCTCTGCATCATCTTTTTGTTATTAATTAATCCTTTCCTTTTCTGATACAATTTAACTTGCAAATAACATTACATGAACTAAGTTAAATTTATCTGTTCGATAAAGTTCTAATAGCTAACGGCAGCGGATCGCTAATCAATGAATGATAAGATAGCTTCTAAAGGGAAAGAGCGAAGTTTCTCTGACTCAGAACAACTCATTTCGTCAACTGACACGGATAGTGTTATTCGAGAATGTAACGAAAACTTCATTAATATCAGTGGTTTTACTCGAAATGAACTCATCGGTAAAGCGCATAATCTGGTAAGACATCCCGATATGCCAGCAGAAGCTTTTAAAAGCCTCTGGGGTTTTATTCGCCAAGGCAAACCTTGGATGGGTATTGTTAAAAACCGTTGTAAAAATGGGGATTATTATTGGGTAGATGCTTATATAACCCCTATTTTTTCTAATGGTAAAATTACAGGCTTTGAATCTGTTCGCCGTAAACCTCGAACAGAAGATATTCAGCGAGCTGAGAAATTATATGCCCGTTTGAAATCTGGAAAGGGTTTGCCTTTATTTAGTAAAGTAAGAAAACGTGAAGTGTTTTTATTGCTGTCTACGTTAGTGATTGCCGGTTTGCTCGGAACAGTTTTACAAGCTCTAGGTGTCAGTCAATCTGCATGGATAGCTGTACTGGGTGGTTTGATCGGTTATGCGGGGGTCTGGTACAGCAATCGTCGTGATTTACAGGGGTTATTAGATCAAATGCCGCATGCGTTTCGGGATGATGCCGCCATGCTCACGTACACCGAAGATTCAGGATTGTATGGGCAAGTTAAAATCTCGATATTGAGCGATGCAGCTCATCTGAATACGGTGGTAACACGTCTTGAGCATGGAGCGCAAGATGTGGCTCATCAGGCATCAGAAGCTCACGTACTGTCAACTCAAGCCACACAGCGTGTTCGTGATCAGCAATTAGAGACAGAGCAAGTAGCCGCAGCTATGAATCAGATGGCAGCTAGCTTTTCAGAAGTATCGGGTCATGTTCAGCAGACGGCCTCTCACGCAGATAATGTCGATCAAATTGCGCGTCAGGGCTTAAAAAGTGCTGAGCAAACAGGTGAATCCGTTCGTCATTTGCATGCCAAAGTTCAAGAAATTTCAGATTCGGTAGATGCACTATCAAAAGCATCACAGGAGATTGCTGGTATTACTGAACTGATCGAGCAAATAGCAGAGCAAACCAATCTATTGGCGTTGAATGCCGCAATTGAAGCCGCTCGAGCGGGCGATCATGGTCGAGGTTTCTCAGTGGTTGCTGATGAAGTAAGGCAACTTGCTTTCAGAACACGTGAATCCACTGGAAAAATACAGTCAATTGTTAATAGTCTTCAAGGCAAAGCGGCATTAGCCAGCTCTTTAGCTTGTGAAGGTCAGCAAGATGCTAATGCAGCAGCAGAGCGAATGGAGCATACCCAAACGTCACTGTCTGAAATTGCAGCCTCGGTCACATCGATTGCTGAAATGACGGTGCAGATGGCTGCTGCCACCGAAGAGCAAGCCAGTGTAGCTGAAACGATTAATCAACAAATCGTCAATATCAAAGCATTAGCAGATGATAGCGTAGAGACAGGAACAGCGGCTTCCGATCGCAGTAAAGCTCTCGAAATAACCGCTGAGCGTCTTTATGAATTGGTTGAACGCTTTAAGCGTTGAGGATCCAGTGGTGTCACCCGTAAACGGTTAGCATTACTGACCACTGTCACGGAAGACAGTGCCATGGCTGCAGCGGCATAGGCTGGGTTCATTAACCATCCCGTTAATGGAAATAGAATCCCTGCCGCTAATGGAATCCCTAGGGTGTTATAGATAAATGCTCCAAACAGGTTTTGGTAGATGTTTCGTAAGGTTGCCCTGGAAATTAACATGGCATCAGCGACACCTTCCAACGAACCTCGCATCAAAGTGATATCGGCACTTTCTATCGCCACATCCGTTCCTGTCCCTATAGCAAAACCGACATCCGCTTGAGCTAACGCTGGTGCATCATTGATACCATCACCGACCATACCGACTTTTAACCCCTGACCCTGCAGTTCACGGATTTTCTCTGCTTTCTGATCTGGCATCACTTGAGCAATTACTTCATCTATACCGACTTGTTTGGCAACCGCCTTAGCGGTGCGTTCACTGTCACCGGTTAGCATAATGACGCGGACACCGCTTTCTTTTAATCTGGAAATGGCATTGGCGCTGTCAGCTTTTACCGGATCAGCAATGCCGAGTAGTGCGGTTAATTGTCCATCTACAGAGAGCATCACCAGTGTATTGCCTTGATCGGATAGCGTTTCAATACGTTCTATTGCAGTCGCATTTAGGTTAACGCCCTCTGCTTCCATCAAGGCTTGATTGCCAACTGCCCAACGATGTCCATCAATAAGATCACTGATGCCTTGCCCTGGGTGGATACTGGGAGAGCCACTGGGTGCTAGGGTTAAGTTGCGCTCTTGTGCTGCTTTGATTATGGCTTGAGCCAGTGGATGCTCTGAAGCGCGCTCGATGCCGGCGACTTGTTTAATCAGATAATCTTCGGGTGTTAAATCCTGTTTCTCTGAGGTGTTAAAAAACGTGTTGTCGATCAGCTCAATATGGGTCAGTGCTGGCTTACCTTCAGTAACCGTGCCGGTTTTATCCAATACCACAGCATCTAATCGAGAAGCGCCTTGGAGAGCGTCACCTTTGCGAATCAAAATACCTTTTCCGGCGGCTCGCCCCACGCCTACCGTGATCGACATGGGAGTCGCCAAGCCCAAAGCACAGGGACACGCGATTACTAATACGGTCATGGCAGTAATAAAGGCGTAAGCGCTTGAGGGATCAGGACCCAATTGCCACCAGATAATGGCCGTGATGATGGCAATGAGTATCACAACAGGGACGAAGACACTGCTGATTTTGTCGGCTAAGCGACCAATTGCCGGTTTGGAATTTTGTGCTTGGCGTACTTGTGAAATAATCTGCGCCAAAGCGGTTTCTTCACCAACCTTGCGGACACGAAGCTTAATGCTGCCAGACAGGTTAACCGTTCCGGCAGATAGCCAATCTCCTTTTTGCTTAAGAATGGCAAGCGGTTCTCCCGTTAGCATGGATTCATCTACTCGCGTTTCACCATCAGCGAGTTGACCATCAACAGGGATACGCTCCCCTGGCTTTACCCGTAAAAGATCACTGGGTTGAATTGAAGAAAGACGCATCGATTTTTCTTCTCCACCCGGTAAGATCAAGGTGGCAGTGTCGGGCTGCAGTTGCATTAAGGCTCTGATCGCCTGAGAAGCCTGTCCGCGAGCGCGGGTTTCCAGTACATGACCTAAATTGACTAGGCCAATAATAAATGCAGCTGCTTCGTAATAGACATGTCGTCCTTCCACTGGGAGCAGTTCTGGCCAGACAATCACCAGCGTGGAGTAAAGCCAAGCGCTCCCGGTACCCATGGCAATTAAGGTGTCCATGGTGGCATGTTTATTTTTCAGTGCTTTCCAGGCACCGCTGAAGAAGTGACCTCCGGAGTAAACCATCATGCCTAAGGTTAATAACCCTATTACTGCCCAAATAGCTCTGCCTTCATCGGGCATAGGCAGATGACCCGTCATCATAAACAGCATTTGAGGCACACCTAGTAACAGCGCAACCCAGGTTCTTCGCTTGGCTAGCTGTAGTTGTTCACCTTCTTCTTGCCGCCTTTCAGCTTCACCGTAATTGGCATCCATTGGGGTAGCATGGAACCCTGCAGCACTGACAGCGTCTATCAATTGTTGAGTATCTGCATCCCCTTGAATATCGGCACTGCGGTCAGCCAGGTTAACGCTGACTGAATTAACGCCATCGATTTCAGAAAGGGCTGTTTCAATACTGTTAACACAGGCTGCACAACGAAGACCACGTAAGGCTAGGCGAGTTGAAGATGACATTAGATGTTGTTTTTACCTCTTGAAAAAAGAAATTGAGAGTGCCAATAAAAATGACATTAGATTGCAGCCGCTTCAAATCCTGCGTTTTCGATGGTTTCGATTAATAGCTCAGGCGTGACATCGCCGCTGACCTGTGCGGATTCTTGAGTCACTTCAAGTGATTCAATCCCTTCAAGTTGTTCAAGAGCCGTCTTAACCGCCTTGACACAACCGCCGCAGGTTAGACCATCAAGTTTTAGAGAAATAGTTGCCATGATAGCTCCAGATAAGTAAGTATAGAGATGTGTGTTATAAGGTGTAGTTTAGTGTATATCCATGTTTTTAAAAGCACTAGCTTGGTTATATAAGAGAATACTTGATGATAAAGACGCTTAAACGATGGATTAAACGGCTATTTTTAACGCTTCTGCTGATGTGCGTTTTATTTCTTTTGCTGGTCTGGTCTCTAAGCTGGATTAACCCACCAACAACGTCGTTTATGCTTCAGCACAATGTTCGCGCTCTTTTCGATGCAGATCTTGAGTTCGCCCGACACCATTGGGTGCCTTTATCCGACATTCCTGCAGCTATTCAACTAGCTGTGATTGCTTCGGAAGACCAAAAGTTCCCTGATCATCATGGCATTGATTGGGCTGCGACTCAGGCAGCGATTGACGCTTATCGCAGCGGGCGAGCTTCCGGTGGTGGCAGTACCATTACTCAACAAGTTGTAAAGAATCTGTTTTTATGGGGCGGTCGCAGCACGTTTAGAAAAGTCATTGAATGGGGGTTGGCTGTTTTAGTCGAGCTATTTTGGTCGAAAGAGCGCATCTTAGAAATCTATCTAAACATTGCCCAATTTGGTCGACAAGAATATGGTGTCGGAGCGGCCAGTCAATATCTGCTGAATAAGCCTGTTAGTCAAATTACCCGTGAAGAAGCTGCCATGCTAGCGGTGGTGTTACCATCACCGGCTCGCATGGATGTCACTCGACCCAGTCAATATATGCGCTCTCGTCAGGCGTTTATACTTAGGCAGATGCGTAATTTAGGAGGGGAAGCATACCTGCGTCGTTTGTCAGCTATGCCACTTCATCCTGTTAACTCTCGTCATGCAGTTTCTTAAGCTGTCTTAGTAGAGTTTTTGGTAAGTTACGAATCATTAACACTTCTTGATTCGGGTCGAACTCGACTTCTTTGCCTAAGCTGCTACTGGCAAAACTGATCGAAACATCATTATTTTTTCCGGTAAAGCGCAGGTAGTTGCGTAACTGCTTGCGGTCAGGAATGAGTTCCTCACGTGGTGTTTCTTGATGTTGTCTAACGTAGCGCTCTAGACCGGCATCGACATGATCCGATAAGGCAGAAAACACCACAGCTTCACCAGCTTTGTCCTGATCCATACAGTAGTCGATCACTTTTTCACGTAAGGGTTGGCTTTCTTCAGAGGGTAGGTCGTTACAATAGGTATCCACTAACGCTAAAAAGTGTTCAGTTTCCGCCTTTTTATCGACGGTATCCATATAGCCCAGCCACTCACAGACCACCGGCTTAATGCCGCGATCACCACGACCAAAGCTTAGGGTGATGTATTTGTCGGCATCTTCAGACAGGCTTTGCAAATCGATGGCCACTCCAAAGCCAGTTTCACTAAATTCAATATAATCTGTTTCTAACAGTTCAATCTCTGAGTTCAGAGTTAACGCGGCAGTTTGGCGAACATGAAAAATGAACAGACGATCCCCTCGTTCCAAGTGCTCTGCGATGAAGCAAAGATAGCCTTGAAATAGCTCTTCATGCTGGTCTAGTTGCAATCCTAGTTGACGAGTGACTTGTTGAGCAAAGCGAACAAAGGGTATTTGTTCTTCCCGCCATTGTATCAACAATGCCCGAAACCCAGGATGTTCTGGACTAAACGTACCGTATTGACGACCGGCACGGCTGCCTTGAATGCGCTTAAACTCGCTGATAATCGAGTGTGAATGATGTTCAATATCGTGTGGTTGTTCCGCTAACGTAACTTGGCTTGCTTGCTGTGTGTCGACTTTTTCAATACGTTGAATACTAAATTGAGTGACTGGCATTTAGCTAAGTCCCCGATCAAGTTGACTTTTCCAGCGTGCAAACATCATTGCATTAGTAAATAGGACGCAGAGTAAGATGGCTTCAGCTAAACCCAACCAGCGCGTAGGCGGCATCATGGTTGCGAACACTGCTCCGATGAAATAAAGCAGTAGAACAAAACATAGCCACGCATGGCCTCGGGCATCTCCGCGAATAACAATACGAATAAAGGCTACCAGCGGTAAAAAGTGAATCAGCCAGATGACCCATGGATGATCGGTTTGGGCCGGGGCGATGACCAGATACCAGAGGGTTAATAAAATCAGTAATGCAAAGTAGCTGATTTTTGATACCTGATGACTGATGCTAACTTTTTTTGCTAAGGTCATGCTGTTCTCCGAACAAGTTTCAAGGCTAATTCACCTAAACGTTTACCCTGTGCTTTGCATAGGTTTATTTCATCTGTCGCGATTTTGTTTTGTCCTTGGCCACCGGATACATGACTTGCACCGTAGGGCGTTCCACCACTTTGAGTTTTATTCAATGATGTCTCCGAGTAGGGGATACCAGCGATCACCATGCCGTGATGAAGTAAAGGGATCATCATGCTCATTAGTGTGGTTTCTTGACCACCGTGCAAGCTTGCACTGGAGGTAAATACACCTGCCGGTTTGTCGATTAAGGCGCCAGAGAGCCAAATTTCACTGGTGTTATCCAGAAAGTATTTTAATGGTGCAGCCATATTCCCAAAGCGTGTCGGGCTTCCCAGTGCAAGGCCTGAACAATGCCTTAAGTCATCCAGTGTGCAGTAGGGCGCTCCAGCATCAGGTATGCTAGCTGCGGTCGCTTCACAATCAGCCGAAACAGGTGGAACGGTTCTGAGTCTAGCTTCAATGCCAGCCGCTTCAGCACCTCGCGCAATATGTCTGGCGAGTTGCGCGGTTGCGCCGTGACGACTGTAATAAAGAACCAGTAAATAGGGTGTTTGCATTAAAGCAACTCCAACACTTGCTCAGGCGGTCTGCCGATACGCGCTTTGCCATCATGAATGACAATAGGCCGCTCAATTAATTTAGGGAAGCGAATCATGGCTTCGATCACTGCCGTGTCATCTAAGGCTAGATTATCCAATCCTGCTTCTTTGAATTCGTTTTCTTTGGTACGTAATAAGTCCCTTGGTTTGATCTCTAATAAATCGATGAGTTGTTTTAGTTCTTCTACGCTAGGCGGATTTTTAAGATATTCTTTAATTTCCGGTGTGATACCGTTATCTTGAAGAAGTTGCAGTGCTTGACGTGACTTGGAACAACGTGGATTGTGATATATCAGAGTAGTGGGCATATGATTCTATTCGCTCTCGGTTTGTTTTTGCCGGCGCTCTATTGTATATGTCCGGTTAACCCTGTCCAACTGAACGAGAGGATTTCGTGAAGATTACAATAATAAGTACCCTAGGTGTGGTGCGTTTTTGTAGAGACTTGATTCGTCAGTTTTTTGATAATCAAGGTATTTTGAATGCGTCAGCGCTGACTTATACCACGTTGTTTGCTGTCGTGCCCTTAGTGACAGTCTCCTATTCTATGCTAGCTGCTGTACCCGCTTTCCAAGGAGCGGGTGACGCGGTGCAGCAGTGGGTGTTGGAAAATTTCGTGCCGGCAACGGGTGAAGTGGTGTATGAATATTTAAGTGATTTTACTGCTCAAGCACGGCGCTTAACGGTAGTTGGGGTTGTCTTCCTCGTGGTGACATCCATCATGATGATGAAGAATATTGAAGCGGCGTTAAACAGAATTTGGCGAGTTGATCAGCCTCGAAAAGGCGTGTCTAGTTTTTTGCTTTACTGGGCTGTACTGAGTTTAGGCCCTTTGTTAGTGGGTATTGGTTTTGTGGTAACCTCTTACATAGCTGCCTTACCCGTTTATACCAGTGCGACGGACTTCGTTGGGCCTGCTCGTGTCATTAATATGCTACCTGTGCTGTTTTCCACGATTGCTTTTATGTTGCTTTATACTGCAGTGCCTAATTGTTCGGTGCCAATTCTTAAGGCTTTAGCTGGTGGTTTCTTTGCTGCCATTATGTTTGAGTTAGCCAAACGAGGTTTTGCTTTTTTTGTTACTCAGTTCCCCTCTTACGAATTGATTTACGGTGCCTTTGCAGCATTTCCTATGTTCCTGGCTTGGATCTTTATTAGCTGGATTATCATCTTGATGGGAGCAGAATTAAGTCGTGCATTGACGATCTATCAGCCTGCCAGCAAATCTATTTCTAGACCGCATCTGCTCGTTATTCTGCATCTACTTAGACAGTTATGGTTGGTACAGCAACAAGGTCAACCGCTCACGGCGACAGAAATATTGCAGCGTACGCCTTGCCTTAACCAAGAACGCTGGGATCAATACATGCAGTTATTGATGCAGGCTAATGTAATACGCCGTACGACAGAAGGAGGGTATCTACTTTCTCGGGATTTACATGGTTTGTCAGTGCATGATCTTGTGTCAATGTTGCCTTGGCCCATACCTGAAGCTGAAACACTCAAACAAGCAGAGGCTTGGGAAGTCTTATTAAATAGCCGTTTACAGGGCTTGGATGATGCTAAGAAAGAGCTGTTGCAGATGGAACTGGCTCAGTTATTCTCGCACACTGAGCCAGTCACAGATCACCCTTAACCTTATTTCATTAAGGAACCCAGTACGCCTCGGATCAGGCGTCGGCCCACACCGCTGCCAATGCTTCGAGCAAGGCTTTTCATCATCGCTTCACTGGCCGTTTCTCTGGTGCGTCCTCGAGCAGCCGGACGTTGATTAGACTTAGCAGCTTGAGCTTCTTTTGCTTCTTGAGCTTTTAACGCTTCTTGGCGCTTCAGGTCTTCCGCGTTACGAAGTCGTGCTTCAATTTCTTCATGAGCAGAATGAGGATCATAAGACTCTTTATAACGGCGTAATAGAGGGTCGGCGTTTAGCTGAGCGGTTTTATGATCATCGTCAGAGGGTCCAATACGTGAACGAGGCGGGCTGATTAGGACTCGTTCTACCGGGGTCGGGATACCGCCATCACTGAGAACGGATACTAGGGCTTCACCAATGCCTAGATTAGATATCGCTTCAACGGTATTGATTGCAGGGTTGGTGCGGAAAGACTGCGCAGCCACATTGACTGCTTTGCGCTCGTTTGGTGTATAGGCCCGCAGCGCATGTTGAATACGATTGCCCAGCTGGGCTAACACAGAGTCGGGAAGGTCGGCAGGACTTTGAGTAATAAAATAGACTCCTACACCTTTGGAGCGAATCAAGCGAACCAGCTGTTCAATTTTGTTCACTAACACTTTTGGAGCTGAGTTAAACAGCAGATGGGCTTCATCAAAAAAGAACACCAGTTCAGGTTGTTCCGGATCACCGAGTTCGGGCAGGCTTTGAAATAGATCAGAGAGCATCCACAATAAAAAGGTCGAATAGATACGTGGCGAATGCATCAGTTTATCGGCACAGAGAATGTTGATAATGCCGCGACCACTGCGATCTGTGCGTCTGAAGTCTTTTAAATCGAGAGCGGGTTCACCAAAAAAGTGATGACCACCTTCACGTTCAATCATTAATAGTCGACGCAGAATGGCATTCACTGATGCTTTGGATACGTTTAACTGACTGCCTAGTTCTTTACCATGATCGGCAATGTATTGCAGGGTTGTACGAAGATCGTTCAGGTCAACCAGCAACAAGCCTTCATCATCGGCATATTGGAAAGCCAGCGTTAAAATACTTTCTTGAGTTTCATTAAGGTCCATCAAGCTTGCTAAGAGTTGAGGGCCCATCTCTGAAATGCTAGTTCTGACAGGAATTCCTTGTTCACCAAATAGATCCCAAAACGCAACGGGAAAGGCTTCGGATTGATAGTCATCGATGCCTATTTTTTCGATACGCTCATCAATCTTTGGATGAGGTTTTGCAGCAGTGCACAGGCCTGAAAGATCACCTTTTACGTCGGCCATAAAAACCGGTACACCAATGCTGGAGAAAGCCTCTGCGAGAACTTGAAGCGTCACGGTTTTTCCCGTTCCAGTGGCTCCTGCGATTAAGCCATGGCGGTTGGCGTAACGAGGGTTTAGGTGAACTTGCGTTGTACCACCACCGATTAAGAGTCCATGTTGCATAACCAATCCTGCCTTGTTTAGGAATATCGTTCAAAGTGTAAGGCATTTTTGTGGTCAGGCGAAGTGAGTCTATTAAAATTAGAAAATACGAATATAATATTGATATTAGAAAATACTAATATATAATACCATTATTCGTCTAACGCTAACGTGAGGTAAGTCTATGCTTCGTGACCGATTAGTATCCTTTGCCATCAATCGTCCTAAATGGGTCTTTGCGCTGTTTTTGATCATAACCATCATTGCAGCTGTGCAAATTCCATCGATTCAGGTCGATACCGATCCAGAGAATATGCTGCCACACGATCAGCCGGACCGTGTCTATCACGAAGCCATTAAAGAGCGGTTTGGCATGCATGACATGATTGTGGTGGGGATTGTTAATGATACCCATCCATCAGGTATCTATAATCCTGAATCATTAGCGACTTTACATCAGCTATCGGAATCTATTCTGTCGTTGGATGGGGTGATACGTCAGGATCAAATGGCGTTAAACCTAGTGGACGATATTACCCAGGAAGGCTTAGGTGCGATCCGTTTTAACTGGTTGATGGATCAGCCGCCTGCAAATCAACAAGAAGCGGATGCGATTCGCGACGCTGTTGAGCGCTTACCGATGCTACAAAATACCCTTGTATCGGGTGATCATCAGGCTGCGGGGATCTATGTCCCTATCACGCATAAATCTGAAAGCTACCGTCTTTCAGGAGAAATTCAGACGATTATCGATGCTTTGAACAGTCAAGATGCCTTTTACATGGCAGGGTTACCTATCGCTGAAGATACTTTTGGCGTTGAGATGTTTATCCAGATGGCCATCTCGGCTCCGCTGGCAGGCTTAATGATTTTTATCTTGATGTGGGTGTTTTTCCGCAGCTTCCTATTGATCACCGCTCCGATGATTGTTGCCATGGGAGCAGTGATCATCACCATGGGGCTGTTGATTGGTCAGGGTTATACCGTTCATATCATGAGCTCGATGATTCCGATCTTCTTAATGCCGATCGCGGTCGTGGATTCAGTACATATATTATCTGAGTTTTCAGATCGCTATAAGCCGGGTGAAAAACCGCGTGAAGTGTTAAAAGAGGTGTTAAGTCATCTCTTTACTCCAATGCTATTTACCTCGATTACCTCTTCAATAGGTTTTGCGTCGCTAGCGTTTACCCCCATCCCTCCCGTACAAATTTTTGGTCTGCACGTGGCGTTTGGCATTATGTTGGCGTTCTTGTTGACGATTGTATTTGTACCTGCCTACATCATGAGCCTGTCTGATAAGCGTTTAGCTCAATTAAAAGATCATTCATTGAAAGAGGATGACAACTCGCTATTGGGGCGTACATTGTCTTTCTTAGGAAGCTTTTCGATTAAAGCCGCTAAACCAATTTTAGCGATCTTCATGGTGGTGATTTTAGTCAGTGCCTGGGGCGTTAGTCAGATTCAGATCAATGACAATCCGGTGCGTTGGTTTAAGTCTGATCATCAGTTGCGTGTTGCAGACCGAGTGATGAACAGTCACTTTTCTGGAACCTACGATGCATTCTTAGTGCTTGAAAAAGAACTACCGATGCCTGCCCATCAATTGCTGCAAACAGAGATGATGCGCGTGACTGAGGAAATGCAAGCAACACCAGAACAGCAGCAGATGCTGGCAGAGATGTTATCGGAAGCTGAACATGCTGATTTTGATCGATTTACCAGTGAATTAGGCGCACTCTTAGATCAAGCTTCCTATATGGATCTGGATAATGAAACGCTTTGGTTGGCCTTGCTTGAGCAGGTTGAACGTATTCAGGTTGAGGTAAAATACTTCTTAAATCCAGAAATCTTGGCCTATATAGATACTCTGATACAGACACTGGAGCAGAGTGATGATATTGGTAAGATTAATGGTTTGCCAACACTTGTTAAAACCGTATTCCGTGAACTGAATGGTGGTGATGAGGCGATGTTCCGTATTCCCGATTCGGCACGCGGAACTGCGCAAACCCTTTTGAGCTTCCAGTCGTCACACCGACCTGAAAATCTGTGGAAAATGGTCACGCCAGACTACCTATCCAGTTTACTTTGGTTGCAACTCAGCAGTGGTGATAACCAAGATGTGACACGAGTCATGGATCAGGTGGAAGCCTTTATGCTTGAAAACCCATTACCAGAAGGTGTTAGCGCACACTGGGCGGGTATGTCTTACATCAATGTGGTGTGGCAAGAGCAGATGGTGAATGGCATGCTGAATAGCTTGATGGGCGCCTTTGTTATGGTGTTGATCATGATGGTTGTGTTGTTCCGCTCCATCAAAATCGGATTATTGGCGATGCTACCGCTGAGTATCACCATTCTGTTTATCTATGGACTGATTGGCTGGATAGGCAAAGACTACGATATGCCAATTGCAGTGCTGTCGGCACTCACCCTTGGGTTATCCGTCGACTTTGCTATTCACTTTTTAGAGCGTACCCGAGCCATATATCGAGAAACGGGCAGTTGGCCTAAGACCATTGAAGAGGTTTATAAAGGCCCTTCAAGAGCAATCAGTCGTAATGCCATCGTCATTGCCATTGGTTTTACCCCCTTACTTTTAGCGCCATTAGTGCCTTACATCACCGTTGGTTTCTTCTTGGCGACCATTATGGCGGTATCAGCCATCGTCACCATTATTATTCTGCCTGCAGTGATTGAGCAGATTAAAAATAAAGACCGCCTATTTGGCGGCAAACAGGAGGCGTAATATGAAATCCTTACTTCGTAAAATGGCAGCTGCAACACTGTCAGCCTGTATGAGTTTATCCGTGATTGCTGCTGATTTGACGGATGTGAATGACATTGTTGAGCGAGCAAATCTAGCCAGTTATTACCAAGGTAATGATGGTCGCAGCGAAGTGCGCATGACTATTACCGATGGTCAAGGACGTGAACAGCAGCGACAGTTCACTATCCTTCGTTTAAATGAAGAACCCGGTGGCCGTCAGCATTTTTACGTTGCCTTTAGCCGTCCTGCAGATGTTCGAGATACGGTATTTATGGTGACTAAAAATATTACCCGTGATGATGATCGCTGGTTATATTTGCCCAGTTTAGACTTAGTTCGTCGAATTTCAGCCGGAGATAAGCGAACCAGCTTTGTGGGTTCGCATTTCTTTTATGAAGATGTGTCAGGTCGCCAACCAACAGAAGATGAACATCGCTTAGTGGGAACGACAGACGCTCACTATATTATCGAGAGTGAGCCTAAAGACAGTTCTACTGCTGATTTCTCCAGCTATCGAGTCATCATAGATAAAGCGAATTTTCTGCCTAGCAAAATAGAGTATGCCGATGCGTCGGGTCAGGTGTATCGAACCGTTGAAGCGCTTGAGGTTCAGAATATTCAAGGACTTCCAACGGTGATCCGCAGTCAAGTATCGGATCTTCGAAGTGGTGGACATACGGTGATGGAATTTGGCTTTGTTTCCTACAATATGGGTATCCCAGCAGATGTCTTTAGCGAGCGTTCATTGCGCCGTCAACCTCGGGAATGGCTGCGGAGACCTCAGTAATGAAGTTAAACAACCTTTCTGTTGCTATCTGTTTAAGTTTACCGCTGACCCTGCTTGCAGCACCGCTGTCAGCGGATGACTGGGATGATCCGTGGGGAGATGAATCCGATAGCTCAAGCCTTAATTTACACGGTTTTTATGAACTGGGAGCCGGTGGTCGATTGTATCGAGATCCTCTATTGGGGCGTGATATGACCTTGGGAGAAGGGCGAGCACGCTTTGAACTGAGTGACTTCGTTGGTGAAACACGCTGGAGTGTAAAAACCGATCTTTATGCCGATGGTGTTGAAGATAAGCAGCGCATCGATCTTCGCGAAGCTCTGTTGGATTTTCGTGTGGGCGATAATGTTGATGTGCGCTTGGGTCAACAAGTATTGACATGGGGAACAGGCGATATGCTGTTTCTCAATGACCTGTTTGCGAAAGATTGGCAGTCTTACTTTTCTGGTCGGGAAGATGAGTATTTAAAAGCACCATCCACCAGTGCAAGGGTAAGTTATTTTACCGATGTGGCTAACCTTGATCTAGTTTGGACGCCAGAATTCACCTCTGATCGCTATATCAAAGGGGATCGCTTCAGTTATTTTTCACCCATGACCGGTGAGCAAATGGCAGCACCCGATGGACGTATTCGTCCTGTAACTCGAGATCGCTGGGGTAGGGAAAGTCAGTGGGCTGCGCGTTTATATGGCACACATGAGGCTACTGAATGGGCTTTTTATGCCTATCGCGGCTACTGGACTCAACCTGTCGGGATGGATGCGAGGGGAGAGGCTTTCTTTCCAAGACTGGATGCCTATGGCGCCAGTATTCGAGCGCCTTTAGCGGGCGGTATCGCCAATGCAGAGATCGCATGGTATGAAGGCAGTGATTCTCGTGGTGATAACCCTGCCATTCCTAATGATCAGTTACGCTTTTTAGTTGGCTATGATCGTGAGCTATTACCGAATTTTAACGCAGCGGTGCAGTACTACCTTGAGTGGACGCAGGATTATGCTGCATTAGAATCATCCTGGCCCCTGCCAAACGGACGTTATTTGCCTGATGAATATCGTCACTTGTTCACGCTACGTTTAACGCAGCGATTGCGTCAGGATAACTTAACCCTATCTCTGTTTACCTATTGGTCGCCCAGTGATGAGGATTACTTCATCCGTCCTTCTGTAAACTATCGAATGGATGATGCATGGGCATTAACGGTCGGTGGAAATATCTTTGGAGGTAATAAACCTCATACTTTTTTTGGACAGTTTGAAGATGCTTCTAACCTCTATGTTCGACTGCGCTACTCTTACTGAAAGAGGGTAAAGGCAAAAGACTAATTAAACTGGGTGTTACAGATCTCTTCAATCCAAGGAGAGGCGTTAGACATCTCATTATATAGGGCATAGATTTTGTCCTGAACAGAATCAATTTCGAGTAATAATTCGACTTGATACTGACGGCACACTTCATCAGCGATCATGGTGGGGGCGGCAAAAACGCCCATGCCATGAGAGCCGAAAATCTTAATCAACGCACTGTCATCTATTTCTGCACCGATACGCATATGAATATTGCGCTTAGCTAACCAAGCGATTAAGCGTTCAAAGTAAACCGCATTACGTGCATTCGCCAACAAAACGGCATCTTGTAAGCTCTCGGGTAACCCTTTTTCTCGTAACTTTTTTGCAATACTAGGCGCCGCAAACAAACTGATACCCGAACTTAAAACCTCTTTAATTTGGAAAGCTGTGACATCATCAATGACTTTCAGGCGATCCGTAATTAATAGATCGAGCTTGTGTGTGCGTAGCTCATTAAGCTGGCGCTCGGTTTCACCAGTTTTGCAGATTAAATGCAGTTGTGGAGTTTTGTTGTACGCAGGTTGAAGTAGGTTGTAAACGATCAGTTTGTGGATGGATGAGGATACACCGACCCTAAAAATATGACGTTCAATCAGTTGGTCGGTATTTAAAAAGTAAGATAATTCGTCAGCGATAGAGAACATTGCATCGGTGTAATCAAACACCTGCTGACCAAAAGGGGTTAGCTTGAGTTTTCGACCTTCGCGTTTAAAGAGTAAGCGACCGAAATCAGATTCTAGTTGAGAAAGTTGTCCACTGAGTGTTTGCGGAGCGAGCTTGAGAATTTCACTAGCAGCAGCGATGGAGCCTTCCCTGGCAATAGTCCTGAAGTAATGCAGATGTTTGTAGTTAATCCTTTTGTCCAAAAGCTCCTCCTTAATGTGGCTTCTGATCAGATTTTCTTTTATGTGTCACTTAAGCATAGTTAAGCAACCGCCGAGAGTCGAGTAGGTTCAGATCTAGCAACACTTTCAGGAACTCGGAACAAATGTACTGCTTTTGAATCAAACGGATTGAAAGCAGAACTCACATATTCATACACCAAAGGTACCGGTTGACTGTTTTCAACCACTTTCAAAAAACAGTGTTCAGTGGGTAGGTCGGCACGCAGTGGCTCTTCTATCCAAGCAACAATTGACTGATTGAAGCTGAACTCGGTTTTGACGATTCTGTAGCCTTCTTTTAGGATCAACTCATTCACAACTTTGTGAGAATCCAGTGATACTTGTCTAATTGTTTTCATGGTACACCTCCAGTGATGGGTTACAACTTAGTTATAGCACTGGTTTCATATCGGTAAAACAGGATAGTTGATATTTATAGATCGTTTTTTTCGATGAATCTGTCAATTGCCTTTTGTGCCGAGTCGGATCTGTGTCCCATACTTTTCGCGGCAAAGACGCCACTGAAGATGACTAACGAGATGGCGATCCCCATATAAAGTGTCTCGATAGTGGCGCCAACTTCGACAGCCTGTTCTAGAAACAGTACCACCATAATGACCATCGCCACTTGAATCAGGGTGATTTTCAGGTCATGAAAGTCATTGATTTTCAAAGCTGATAATAATCCCGAACCACTGGTCTCGGACGATGAAATGAATAAGCGATAAAGACCGACAGCGATTATTTGGAAAGTCACCGCAATCAGCAAGGTGTCAAGGATTTTGAGCAGTTTAACAGCAAGTCTTTTGCCACTATCCGCACTGCTGGGAACGCGTTCTAACACTTCAAGTACGATATTAAAGATTACATTCATGCTGGATAAATACAGTAAAAGTGCCGAAATAGAACAGATGATAACGATAAATAACACTAAGAAACGACTTGAATTAAGAATTTTTTCCATTATATTTTTCCAGTCATTCATGATTTATATGATAAAGCATAATTTTTTAGAGATTTTTACCAAGAGTTTACCAAGATTTTAATAAGATGTTTTCGCTCATGAGTCTAAACAATTTAGTATAAATAGTGGTTCTAAGTCTTGGTTTTTTGATTAGCCTCAGTGTTTTTTTAATTCAATCTGCTAGTGTTAAACAGATATTTCAATATATCTGAAATTCGCGCTGCTTATCAAACCATTAAGTTGTAGGTTGATTATGAAACGTTTTACTAAAGTAGTTTCCACATTGTTGTTTTCCGCTTTGATCCTGCTCAGTCCTTTCTCACTAGCCAATGAGCCAGGATCGATCGTTGATGCAGAGTGGTTAAGCAATCATCTAGATCGACAGGATGTGCTGTTAATCGATGTCAGAAGTGATTCTGATTTTAACCTTCAACACATTGAAAAAGCAGTGAATGTTCCATACGAATATCTTTTTGACGAAAATTTCATGATGCCTAGCTTGCAACAATTGCAACAGCTGTTTAGTGAAGCGAGTGTTGATTATGACAAAACCATTATCGTTATGGACAATGGAGAGTTTATTTGGGCAGCTAGGCTCTTTTGGTTGTTAGAAACCCTAGGACATACCAATGTTAAGTTATTGAATGTTGGTTTTGGCGATTGGTCAGAAGGATTGCTACCTGTGACTAATGAAGCCATTTTGCCTGAGGCAACAAATTTCGTTCCTACACTTGATCAAAGCAAGTTGCAGTCGAAATTAGGGACATTGGTTTCTATTGGCCAACGCCGGATACTTGATGGAAGAGAGCAGCCACATTATTTTGGGGTGAAGTCTACCGCCAATCGTTTCGGTCATATTCCTACCGCTGAACATTATCCTTGCACACAAAACTATGAAGTTACAGACACGGGTAACAGAATTCGGCCGCTAGAAGAATTGGCATCCGTATATGCTGATTTGCCAAAAGATGAAGAGATTATTCTTTATTGCGGTGGCGGTGCGGAGTCAGCGCTGAATTTTATTGTATTGCAAGAGTTAGGATATAAAGTGTCGATATACGATGGTTCATGGCAAGAGTGGGGGAATGATCCAGTACTACCCATTACCAATCCATCTGAAGTGGAACCCTAAACCTTGATCCACGGGTTTAAATGTAAAGGTTCGATAACGCGCCGGTTAGTCATCATTATTTTATCGGTTGCATTGTTAACGGGAGCGGTAGGTTATACCAGCTTTCTGGTATGGTATATGGCCATGCAGCAGGAGCGAATCACTTCGCAGGCGAACACCGTCGCGCTGGTATTAAGCCAGGATTTAGCTCGCCTTGCGTTGTTAAAGGATTTGGCAGTTGCGGCAGACATTTCAACTAAGTTGGAATCATTCGGTGACTTGGAGGCACTCGTCTTTTACCAAATCGACCGGCGACCCGCTTATCAATTTCATCGGCAAGAGAATTTTACAATTCCGGAGTTGCCTGATATCTCGGATGTTACTTCACAACGTGAGGGTGCAAATTTATACCTGTTTATTCCGGTTATCTATGAAAACTTGGTGATCGGCACGGTTTTTGTGAGCTATAGGCTCAATACCCTAATTGAGGTATTGAAACGCGATAGTTTAACTCTGTTAGCCATTTCGTTATTCATGGTGCCCTTTTCGTTAATGCTTGCGGTAATCACAGGCAAACGATTTACGCGCCCGATTCTTTCTCTAGTGGGTTTTCTAGAAAAAATAGAAGAAACTGATCAAATGTCTGCCAGAATTTCCATTCAAGAACGAAATGAGTTTGGTAAATTATTTGCAGAAGTAAATACAATGTTGGAACGTTTGGAATCGTCCCAACAGGAGCAGCGACTTGCTGCCGTCGCATTCGAAACGCCTTCGGGTATGTTTATTACCGATGCTCAAGAGCACATTCTTAGAGTGAATCACGCCTTCACCTCAATCACCGGGTATGCCGAAGAAGAGGTGATAGGTAAGACACCTGCAATACTTAAATCCGGCTATCATGATCAGGCGTTTTATCTTGGCATGTACCATGAGCTGCAGCGAAATCATTATTGGAGTGGAGAGATTTGGAATCTTCATAAAAATGGAGAGTTATATCCTGAGTTATTAACGATTCATGCCGTTTGCGATGATCAGCAAACTATTCAATTTTACGTTGCTGCGTTTAATGATCTGACTAGGCTTAAAGAAGCTGAATCGCGGCTTAGGTATTTGAGTTTGCATGATGCCTTGACTGGATTACCCAATCGTCAGCACTTAGAGCAAGAGTTGCAGCGTTTCCTTGATAGTGGGCGCAAAAGGCAGTTGGGCGCTGTGTTTTGTGTCAATATCGACGGATTTAGAAGTATAAACGAAGCTCAAGGGCATGTTATTGGCGATAAAATCTTAATAGAAACTGCTCGTCGGTTAGTCAAGTATTGTGATCAAGCACGTATCATTTGCCGCTGGGGGTCAGATGAGTTTGTTATCTGGTTTCCTGACGTAGGCAATAATAGCAGTCAGGTTGCACTGGATATGGAGCAGTTATCACAAACATTGCATCAACGCTTGAGTGCTGAATTCCTGATAGAAGAGATCTCTTTGCGGTTGAAAAGCCGAATTGGGGTATCTCTTTATGATCATGATGATCGATCGGCTGATGATATTATTCAGCAATCGACCTCTGCACTTCAGCAAGCCAGAGCAGATACTAATCGAAGAATTGTATTTTACGATGAACGCGCCGAAGCCTTGACTCAGCGTTATATTAAGGTTTATCAAGCCTTGCTGCGAGCGCAGCAAAATAAAGAGTTTATGCTCTACTATCAAGTTCAAACAGATGTAGATAGATCCGTTATTGGTGCTGAGGCTCTTTTGCGCTGGCATCATCCAGAGTTAGGGTTTGTTTCGCCAGCGGAGTTTATTCCGGTAGCGGAGCGCTCAGATCTGATTGTGTCGATTGGAAAATGGGTTTTACAAACAGCGTGTCAACAATTACAGACTTGGTCAGCTATTGCTGAATATCAGCACTTGGTTTTGGCAGTGAATGTCAGTGGGTTGCAGATATCCAAAGCTTCCTTTGTTGATGATATTAGACAGCTTGTCTCGATGCATCAAATCAATCCAGAGCGATTGAAGTTAGAGCTAACAGAGAGTCTTCTTGTCGAACAAATAGATCAGGTTTCATTAAAGATTATTGAACTTCGTGAAATGGGTGTTCAAGTTTCTTTAGATGATTTTGGAACGGGTTACTCTTCACTGAGTTATCTTAAACACTTGCCTGTTAGCCAAATTAAAATTGATCAGTCATTTGTTAGAAGCTTGACTTCTGGCAGTGGTGAAGAAGCCATTGTAAGAACAGTATTATCGCTTGGAGAAGCTTTTAACTTTGAAGTGATTGCTGAAGGAGTGGAAACGGAGCAGCAATTTAACCTGCTAAAAAGTCTCGGTTGTAAGCGTTTTCAAGGTTATTTACTGGGTCATCCACAACCGCTTCATGATGATCGTTTGACAGTGAACAGTTAATCGATGAGTCTGAAAGCGAGATTAGTGTTTTCCCTAATACTTTAGTGGTTAATTGCGACTAAAGTATCTCCTTTCTGTATCGACTTCAATAGTGATAAGGGTTTACCTTTACTGCGTCCCATGAGGTGTGCTGTTAATCACACTTCAACTCCCTTTTCTTAAGGAATAAAACAGAGAGAACCCTATGTTATATCAGCGTAAGCATGGTGAGGAACACCCTTACTGGCCCGCGGGTCCCTTCAAGATCCGTTTGCCATTCATTCACTACCGTTGGGAAGTGGCAGAAACAATTCAGGCACTGGTAATGTTTGTCGTAGCAATGGGTATGATTCCTTTGCTAGAGCGTTACTTAGGGCTCCCTTATGACGTTGCACTAGCCTATGTAGTCGTCTGTGGCATAGGGTTTATGCTACCTAACTTGTTAGGTGTGCCTTTTGTTCCAGGTTGGATAACACCTGCGATACCTGTTGTACTTCTATTTATTGGAGGATTTGAGCCAGGTCCTGATGCTATTCGTGCCTTAGTTGCGTTGCAACTCGTGGTTACGTTTATCTTCCTATTTATGGGTATTACCCGTTTAGGCAGTAAGCTGGTCAACAATATTCCCAATTCAATCAAGGCAGGTATCTTGCTAGGTGCGGGTATAGCGGCGATCAGTGGTGAAATCAGTGAAGGTGGACGTTTGTACAACACGCCAATTTCATTGGGTATCGGTGGTTTGATCACCGTATACGTACTTTTCTCCCTCTCTTTCCGTGACTGGGTAGAAAAACACCGTTGGGCCAAAATAATTGCCGGTTACGGTATGGTTCCGGGTATGTTGATCACCATGGTGATCGGTTGGTCAGTGTCTGAGTATCCTTTGCCAGCTGTTCAGTGGGGCATAGAGTTACCCGCTTTTGGTAAAATATGGGACTATTTACCCTTTACCGTTGGCTTCCCAACCTTCCAACTGGTGCTAGCGGCTATACCAACTGCGATTATCGCTTACATTATAGCGTTTGGTGACATCATTGTGGGCCAAAGCTTATTAAAGCGTGTTGACCATTTACGTCCAGATGAAAAAATTGAAGTTAACGTAGACCGTGTGCATATTGTCACTGGTATCCGTAACTTGATGCACTCATTCTTTGCGCCATACCCAGGCTTGGCAGGTCCTCTGTTTACCGGTGTCATGGCGACCATTGCTGAGCGCTACCGTTATGGTCGTGGTGCCATGGATACCATTTACTCAGGTGCGGGTGTTTTCTGGATAGTTGGTTTCATTGCACTCTTCTTGCTACCACTGGTCACGTTGTTCAGACCTGTTCTGCCGATCGCCTTGTCAATCACGTTGTTGATCACTGGCTATCTGTGTATCGCCGTGGCTGTAGAGCAGATTGATAATGCAACCTCCATGGGTGTCGCAGGAATCATGGGTGTGGTTTTAGCTACTCATGGTGCAGCTTGGGGTCTTGGTGCAGGTTTTGTTCTGTGGTTGTTGATCGAAATGCGTAGCAAGAGTGCTCTTAAAGAGCATGAGGGTGAAGCACCAGAGGAGCCGATACACATAGAGGAAAATCCTGATCCTGCCGTCGTAGAGGAAGGGAAACAGCCTCACTAAGTTACGTTTCAATCGAAAATCATAAAACCCCATATCTTTACTAAGATATGGGGTTTTATTTCATACACAATCAGGTATATTTTGTGTATGAATAGAATATTTAAAAATACCTTACTTTTCCTGATCTTGTCAGCAATTTTCCTGTTATCTGGTTGTGCTTCATCGCCGCCTCCTGCGCGAGCACATGAAAATATTTGTGACATTATCGCGCATGATCCTAGCTGGTATCGAGCAGCGAAAAAATCTGAATCACGCTGGGGTACTCCTGTATCCATACAGATTGCTTTTGTAAGACAAGAATCCTCATTTGTTCATAATGCACGTCCCCCAAGACCAACCTTGTTTGGTTTTATTCCTATGCCACGAAAATCCTCTGCTTTTGGCTATGCACAAGCGCAAGATGGCACTTGGGATGACTATCGACGGGCAACCGGTAATCGACTTGCGCGCCGGACCAATATTGATGATGCTTTAGATTTTATTGGTTGGTATAACAGCGTATCGAATCAGCGGAATGGCATCGCATTAACCGATGCTTTTAACCTCTATTTAAATTATCACGAGGGGCACACAGGTTTCAGGAATCGGACCTATAATAATAAGCCTTGGCTTATCAACGTTGCACGTACGGTAGAGAGTAGGGCGCGTGCTTATGAGTCTCAAATACCTAACTGTCGTTTACCCTCTGGTCTATGCATTTGGCCATTTTGCTGAGTTTGATCAGCGTTTTGGTGAGTGGTATGAGCTAGACTTAAGTGATAAAGGTTTTTAGGAGAAGTAAGATGGCTAAGCTCAGTAAAATGCTGGTCAACATGACCACTGAAGAGCCGACTGATAGTTTGCTAGATAAGGCTATTCGCGTCAGTGAGTGTGCAAACACCTCAATCGAGTTGTTTAAGTGCGGTTATCAATCCTACCCTAGCAGTATGAGTATGATCAGTCCGGCTATGCTGGATAACCTGCAACATCAACGCATGCGGGCGATGGAAAAGGTACTCGATCAAATAGCATCTTCCTATCGTCACCATTCTTGCGAAATTACCACCGATGTCGCTTGGGCTAAATATATTACTGATGGAGTCTTAACGAAAGCTAAGCGCTTTCAGCCGGATTTAATTTTGCATGAAGTGGCAGAGCATCCTCATTTGTTGCATCGACTCTTGGCACCCCAAGACTGGCTTTTACTTCGTGAAGCGCAAACCCCGCTATTGTTATGTAAGGAGCAACCTTGGCCTGAGCATATGCGTATTGTGGCGGCGATAGATCCTTTTCATGCTCATGATAAAGCGGCAGAGATAGACTTAAAAATACTTCAATATGCACAAGTCATGGCTAAATCCTTAGGTGCAGAATTACATATCCTGCATACTTTCGCATCGATTCCTCAATCGGCGATTTTTGATGACACGGTCATTGGTGATTTTGAGTCGATGCACCTTCGCATAAAAGCTGAGCATGAAGCACGTCTGAAAGAGGTGGTGTTATCCTTTGATCCTTCATTTGATCTAAGCTTGTTACATGTTGTTGAAGGAGAGATACATCGCAAACTGCCCGAGTTTGTGCGAGAAAAGAGCATAAATATGGTGGTGATGGGTTCTTTGGCGCGTGGAATGATTGATCGACTCTTGCTCGGTAGCAGCGTCGAGCGAGTGCTAGACGCTGTACCTTGCGATATTTTAGTGCTTAAACCTTAGGTCTAAATCTTAATAGTCAAAGGCAGACCAAACGGGGGCATGATCGGAAGGTTTGGTCATGCCTCTGACTTCATAATCTATATCACTGTCGGTGCAGCACTGAGTGAGTACATCAGTGGTTAGAATGGCGTCGATTCTCAGTCCTCGCTTAGGGTCGTCTTCAAACCCTTTGCTGCGATAATCAAACCAGCTGAATTTATCGTTTTTGGTGGGGTGGATTTTACGATAGGTATCTTTTAATCCCCATGCATGTAAGTGTGATAGCCATTCACGTTCTTCAGGCTGAAAGCTGGTTTTCCCCGTTTTTAACCAGCGTAAGCGGTTGGGTTCGCCAATACCGATATCACTATCTTCTGCAGAGATATTTAAGTCTCCCATCACCACTAAGGGTTGATCTGCTGAGTACTGCTCATTTAATAACCTTAATAGATCCGCA
Source organism: Nitrincola schmidtii (assembly GCF_008973715.1). Classification (GTDB taxonomy): domain Bacteria; phylum Pseudomonadota; class Gammaproteobacteria; order Pseudomonadales; family Balneatricaceae; genus Nitrincola; species Nitrincola schmidtii. The sequence continues at coordinate 108,541 of NZ_WBOL01000008.1, read as the reverse complement.
TAAAACTTACGTTTGGCGGGAAACTTAATCTCGTGAGTGATATTTTCGCCTTGTGGGAAGTAGCCATTAATGAGTGTGTAAGGTTTACCCGAGTCACTCATAAACTCACCAATAATCAGACGTTTTTGAGCTGTTTCGTCATCATCAGGAAAGCCTTTTTGAATACTTAACGCAGGCTTTTTAGATAATAAACAAACCCCATAGTGCGTCTTCTGACCATGAAAATAGGCATGATATCCAAGGGCTTCAATCTCTGCGATGGGGAAGTCTTGATCGGTGACCTTGGTTTCTTGGATGCCAATCACATCAGGTTGATGAGTTGCAATCAGGGCTTCAAGTTGATGCAAGCGCATACGAATACTGTTGGTGTTGAACGAAACCAATTTCATGAAAAACTCTCTTAGGATTATCTAAATGATGCTTCATTCTAAAAGGCTAGCGGCAGTTCAGCAAATCGAATCAGCATATTTGTTTGATAGTCTTTATTAATCCGATATTTAGTCTGGTTCGATTAGTCACAACCCTGCTATAGGGTGTATCCTTATCGCATAGTGAATAGCGAGCAAGGAGTTTCAGGTGAGCAAATTTGATTTTGATCTATTTGTCATTGGTGCAGGGTCGGGCGGTGTCCGCGCCGCACGAATGGCTGCAGCCATGGGCGTTCGTGTCGGTATTGCTGAAGAACGTTATCTTGGCGGAACCTGTGTTAATGTGGGATGCGTGCCTAAGAAACTTTACGTATATGCTTCTCAATATGCAGAATCTTTCTCTGAGGCAGCGGGTTTCGGATTAACCACTCAAGGTACTAATTTTGATTGGCCGACGCTACGTGATAATAAGACCAAAGAAATTTCTCGCTTAAATGAAATTTACCGCAATTTATTAGTGAACTCCGGTTGTACCTTGATGGATGGAAGGGCTGTAATCTCTGGCCCACAGTCTGTGCAGGTTGGCGATAAGACATTCTCTGCAGAGCGGATACTGGTTGCTGTAGGTGGTTGGCCATTTGTACCGGATATTCCTGGAGCTGAGCACATCATCTCATCCAATGAGGTATTTGATTTAGAAACCTTTCCTAAGCGAGTTATCGTGGTCGGTGGAGGATACATCGCTATTGAGTTCGCCGGTATTTTTGCAGGCTTGGGGTGTGATACCCATCTCGTTCATCGTGGTGCACTGTTCTTAAAAGGTTTTGATCAAGAAGTTCGCGAATTTACCGCACAAGAAGTTGCCAAAAAAGGCGTTAAGCTTCGCTTTAATACTGAAATTGCCTCAATTGAGAAGCATTCAGATGGGCGGTTAAAGGTTGTGTTTATCGATGGTCAAACAGAGCTTGCAGATCAAGTCATGTATGCCACAGGCAGAGTACCTAAAACAGAAGGTTTAGGGTTGGAAACGGTCGGTGTGGCATTGGCTAACAATGGCGCGATTTCAGTGAATGAACAGTATCAAACCTCAATACCTTCAATCTATGCGGTGGGAGATGTCATTGATCGTGTTCAATTAACCCCTGTTGCCTTGGCTGAGGGTATGGCATTAGTCAGGTCCTTATATGGAAAAGGTAGCCCGCCTGTTGATTACGAGTTAATTCCAACGGCCGTTTTTTCTCAACCTAATATCGGTACAGTAGGCTTGACGGAAGAGGACGCAATTAAGCGTTACCCGCAGTTAGATGTGTATCGTTCTGAGTTTAGATCGATGAAGCATACCCTCAGTGGTAGCGAAGAGCGCACCTTGATGAAGCTACTGGTTGATCGCAGCAACGACAAAGTCGTCGGCGTGCATATGGTGGGTGCTGATGCCGGTGAAATTATTCAAGGCATCGCGGTTGCGTTGAAAGCAGGAGCCACTAAAGCAACCTTCGATGCAACCATTGGTATCCATCCAACGGCTGCAGAAGAGTTTGTGACCATGCGAGAACCGTCACGTAGCTATTAATGACGACCGCTGCTGATCTTCATGCCGGTAGCCAAAGCGTTAACTTTCTAAATCCTTTTATCTCCAGTAGCGTCTCTTCGAGGTGCTGCTGGATCGAAGATAAGCTGATTTGCTTTTCTTCAATCGCGGATATACCTGATGCGGTTAACTTTATCTCGACTTCTAGGCTGCTAGGTGCATAAAAAAGCATCATTTGATAGTCTGGAATCAGTCCAAAGTTTGTTTTTAAGCTGCTATCCAACAAATCTTTAATCTGTTGACGGCTTTGCAGTCGTGGTAAGCCATTCTCAATCAGTTTTTCATCATCATAGGTATCAATGTGATAGATGATATAACTGATATCATCGAATTCTTCTTTTAAAGCATTGCAGACATTGTCGCCAATATAGTGACCTTCTGATGCGGTAGTATGCGGAGCAACTTGCAGGTGCATCTCTAAAAGGCTCTGTCCGCCCATTAGGCGAGTTCTAACATGATGAACGTTGATAACCCCTTCAATAGAGCGAGCAGTCTTTTCAAGGGCTTCTACGCGCTCTGCTGGCAATCCGGTATCAACCAACTCAGCTAAACTTTTTAATAGTAAGTCGATACCTATCTTTGCAATCAGCAGTGCCACGAGCACAGCGGCAAGTGCATCCAGCCACCAGACACCCATGATTGCGCCCGCAAGTGCAACAAGCACCACCACAGAAGACAGTGAATCTGTCCTGTGATGCCAAGCGTTGGCAATAATCAGATTGGATTGATTTTCTTTACCTACTTTTAAGGTGTAGAAAAATAAAACCTCATTAGCCAAGATAGATCCAGCCGCAATCAATAGAGCTGGCCAAGCAGGAGGGGCAGGGATCTCTCCTGAAAAAAGTAGTTTAAGACTGTCCCATGTCATGAAGCCAGCGACTAATAACAAAATGACGGCAAGTAATACCGTACCGACTGTTTCAAATCGGCCATGACCCCAGGGATGCTCTTCATCAGGCTTTTTATGTGAAAAGCCTACTAGAAACACGACCATCAGATCGGTAGCGACATCCGATAGGGAATGAAAACCATCTGCGACTAAGGCTGCAGAGCCCGTTAGTATGCCTCCCACAATTTTAAGCACGCTCATCACTGCGTTGACGATGGCGCCGATAATACTGATGCGTTGTGCTGCTGCTTTACGATCAGTTGCTTTATGTTGCATTGCCCAAACCTAAAGATATAAAGAGACTATTCTATCGTGCCAAGTAGCAGGTGGCTATCTTGAATATTTGGAAACATACAAGACTTAAAATTGAAATAAAATGTGAATAACCTTGCTTTTAAGGCTTGACACTGAAAAGATTTCAACAATCCGGAAAAAATCAAAATAGTAATCCGGAAAAACCGATCCAAGCAGCTTGTTTTTATATAACTAATTGATTTATATCGTATAAAATAGCTGGTTAAAAAATAACCAATCTAAGGAATGGCGTGTAAAAACGGGGTGAATTTAGAGTTATCGCCGCTCTTTGCACAGGGTTATCCACAGAAGTTGTGGGTAGGCTGTCAGAGCCTAGATGAGCTGGGGCTTCTGGAGATTAATTCGAGTATCCACAACGAAAAAATCTAACGGTTATATTGCGTTGCAGCAATTTAAAACTACATTTGTTAGACTGGTCTTTATCAATTCGGTTCATAGGAATGTGAGCAATGCAAGCAACACTTGTTAGCCAAGTTTTTTTACCTCTTGCACTTTTCATTATTATGTTGAGTGTCGGAATGTCTCTAAAGGTGCTCGATTTCCAAAGAGTCTTCACGCAACCGAAAGCGATAGTCGTGGGCATGTTGGCTCAGTTAGTGTGTTTGCCACTATTAGGTTGGATTATCATTCAACTTTATAATTTACCACTGTTGTTGGCGGCAGGACTGATGATCTTGACCCTGGCTCCGGGTGGCGCTACATCCAACGCTATAACGTTATTGGCGAAAGGAGACACAGCATTGTCAGTCTCCTTAACCGCCTTGAATAGTGTTATTGTTCCTTTTACCTTGCCTCTGTTAGCTGTTGTTGTGTTTCAAGCCTTGTCGATGGGCTCGGCTCAGATCGACTTTCCGGTCATGCAAACCATCATACAAATGCTGCTTATTACGCTATTGCCAGTGAGTATTGGAATGCTCTTTGGTCATATTTTTCCCGAGATTAACTTGAAAGTTCGAGGCTTTTGTCGATCCTTAGCTTTAATTTTAATGTTAATGACGGTGGTGCTATTAGTCGTGACCAGTTGGTCTCGATTGATGCTCGTCTTGCCTCAATTAGCGCTGCCTGTGTTGTCCTTAGTGCTTGCTGCCATGATGTTAGGCTATGTTGTCGCTCGTTTGGCCGGCTTGTCCGAGGCTAAACAGGTCACGCTGTTGGTGGAGGTTGGATTACAGAATGCAGGAACGGCGCTGTTAGTGACCAGTACTTTGTTGCAAAGTCCTGAGATGTCCGCCAGCGCGTTGGTTTATGGTGTGCTAATGCAAATTCCAGCCTTGTTACTGATTGCTTGGCGTAACCGAGAGATTTTTACTCGATCACTGTCACGTAGCGAAACACTAGGTTAACAAGGTTGCATGAAGGCTAGTCGATGCCAATAATTTTGTGAGTTTGTAAGCTCAATTTCCATTGCGGATTTTGTAAGCAGTATTCAACACAGTCGCGCAAAGACCGATCAGCATGCTGACCATCTAAAGGTTGCAGATAAAAGTGCTCAAACTGCATGTTGATAAACTGTTCTGGCAGGGCTAATTGTTGCGGATACACCAGTTTTAGCTCATTTCCCTCAGTAATCATGATCTTGGCGTCAGCTTTAGGGCTGACGCAGATCCAGTCGATTCCTTTTGGAAGAGGTTTTGTGCCATTGGTTTCTATCGCAATGATAAATCCTTTAGCATGAAGTGTATCAACCAGCGCTTGATCGAGTTGTAAGGCAGGTTCACCACCGGTACAGACTACATAGGGCGGCGTTGAATTAGCAGCCGGCCAAAATCTCTTGAGGTGAGCTACTAAGGCTTCAGGAGTGGGGAATTTCCCACCATTTTGACCATCGGTGCCTATAAAGTCAGTATCGCAGAAGTTACACACGGCTTTGGCACGATCTTCTTCACGACCTGACCAGAGATTGCAGCCAGTAAAGCGACAGAAGATGGCCGGTCGACCAGCATGTGCGCCTTCTCCTTGAAGGGTGTAAAAAGCTTCTTTGATACTATACATGGCTATTCCGAAACAGGCTCGCCGCCAAAGCACTCAATAAGCGCTGGGAGTAAGCGAGTCATCTCCAGTCCTGTTCGAGTTACTGCAGCATCGAAGTCTGCAATTTCATCTTCTGGACGATCTTGCTCAAGCTGATCAGCATAGTCTGCATTTAACTTTAAACGATGAAGACTTAGGTCTGCATGGAATAAAAACTCTAACTGTGCTTCCCAAGTAATCGATAGTCGAGTCACTTGCATCGTTTCTAGATGTGCCACTATCTCGTCACTGTGAAGCGGCTGACCTTTGATTCGAATGACACCACCTTCAGCAGAGGTGTCGCGTAATTCACACTCGTCACCAATCTCAAAGCCAGTAGGAATTTGATGTTCATCTTGAAGCCATGAGGTCATGACACTGGCAGGAGCTTGGTTAACATTTAACGGACGAACCTTCAAAGACCCTAGAGCTTCTCTTAATTCGTTTAGCAGCAACTCTCCACGGTTAAAACTGCTGGCATCAATGATGATCCAGCCCTCTGATGGCATGATCAAAGCGCGGGTTGATTGGCGTTTGGAAAAAGCACGAGGAAGCAGTTCTTGTATGACCTCATCTTTAATTTGGTCTTTCTCTTTTTTGTAAACTTTGCGAGCTTCATCCGCTTCAATCTTATTAACACGAATTTGTACTTCATCTCTAACAACACTGCCAGGAAGAATTCGCTCCTCTTTTAATAAAGAGATAAGGTGATAACCACTGCTACTGAAAACAAGATTGTCAGAGAAGAAGCAGGGTGATATCCAGCCTGTTCGTTGCAGTTCATTTCGCCCGCAAGGGGTAAAAGGGTGCTTTTGTAGTCGTTCTTCAAGTTGCTCGGGGGTAAAGTCATCACTGGGTTGAAAGCGATAGCAAAGCAGATTTTTAAAGCTATTCATCTGCTTATAGACCCTCGTAAGCTAATAAACTGTAAACAGGAACATTGCTGTCTTGAATTTTTTGCGATCCCATTAAGTCGGGCAAATCGATTAAGGCGGCGACTTCGTGTATCTCTGCACCCAGTTTGTGAATTAAGGCGATGGTTGCTAACAGGGTTCCACCGGTAGCGATTAAATCGTCAAATACAACAACTTTATCTCCTTTACTTAGCGCATCGGTTTGAATTTCGACTGCCGCAGTGCCGTATTCAAGGGTGTACTCTTGGCTGATCGTCTGGCCTGGTAATTTACCTTTTTTGCGAATTAGGACTAAAGGTAGGTTTAGTTGATACGCAACGATAGATCCAAAAATAAAACCACGTGCATCAATGCATGCGATGTGGGTAATAGATTGGTTCATGTAACGTTGAATAAAAGCGTCACAGACCATACGCATCGCTTTAGGATCTTTGAACAGTGTGGTTACATCACGAAAAATAACGCCAGGCTCGGGCCAATCGGGAATAGAGCGTATGACAGATTTTATGTAAAACTCATCGTAAGACATTAAGGTCTCCAAAAGAAAAAACGGGAGAGAAACAGGAGTGATTAACGTCCTTGTTTACTGCAAGAACGCTCAACTTCCTGCAGTTCGCCAGATAGCTCTTGTAGTTTGTCGGCATTCAGGATTTCTACCTCTTTACCATCGACATGGATCAATTCAAGGCTTTGAAAGCGAGTAAAAATACGACTGATGGTTTCAACGGCAAGACCTAAATAGTTACCTATTTCGTTACGAGACATAGAGAGTCTAAATAGGCTGGCAGAATAGCCCCGTTCTTGAAAACGTTGTGACAGCTTTAATAGAAAACTGGCGACACGTTGTTCAGCATTCTTTTTTGCCAACAGCATCATCATTTGTTGATCGTTACAGATCTCTTTACTCATGGTTCTTAGAATTTGGCGTCGCAGTTCTGGCATATGGCTAGATAGATCATCAAGACGCTCAAACGGAATTTCACAAACTGTTGTAGTTTCAAGAACTTTAGCGGAAACAGGGTATATCGATGTATCTAAGGCACTCAGCCCAACCAGTTCACCAGGAAAAAAGAATCCAGTAATCTGTTCGTCGCCATCGTCTGTGATGCAGTAGCTTTTTACAGAGCCCGCTCGAATGGCATAAACACTGCCAAACTTATCACCTTGACGGAAAAGGTGATCACCTTTCTTAAGTGGACGACTTTTGTCAATAATGGTGTCGAGACGTTGCATCTCAGTCATGTTTAGGGAAACCGGAAGGCAAAGTGAACTCAAACTACAAGTGCTGCAGTGTACTTGTTTGAGACTACGAACTTTACCAGACAAATTTTTATCTTCCATTTCCCGATCCTTCCCACAAACTAATTAGGGTATGCCCCATTATGTAACATTTCATAGAGCAGGTGAAGGCTGATTGTTTTAACAAGCCTTCACTTAAGGTTTAAACCTATATGATTCGAGAATATCCACGAGTCGGCTGCTGCTTTGGAATGTATGCATCAAACGCCATGCAGATACGTCGAATGAGCAATCTACCTGCGGGTGTCACTTGAATCTGGCCATGGTTGCGTTGAATTAATCCATCCGCTTCAAATTGAGACAGTTCAGACTGTTCTGCGGCAAAGTAGTCAGCAAAGACAATTCCAAAACGTTTTTCAATCAGGCTTGGATCCAATTCAAAGTGGCAAATTAGCTGATTAATGACTGCGCCGCGAATAATATCATCATCGCTTAAGCAGACACCACGGCGAATGGCGTGTTTTTGTTGATTGACGGCTTGAGTATAGGCCGCTAGGTCATGTTCATTTTGATAATAAACACGCCCGATTTGGCTGATGGCAGAAACACCCATGGCGACAAGATCGCAATCGGCATGGGTTGTGTAGCCTTGGAAGTTTCGATGAAGTTGTCCTGCTGCTTGAGCTAATGCAAGACTATCGTCCGGCTTGGCAAAGTGATCCATGCCGATATAGACATAACCCGCATCGAGTAGTTTGTTAATCGTATTTTGTAAGATCGCTAACTTAACCTCAGGAGAGGGAAGTTCTGCTGGATTAATATGCTTTTGCGATCTAAATCTATCGGGTAAATGAGCGTAATTGAACACCGAGAGTCTGTCAGGGCTCATGCCAATAACGACATCGAGTGTTTTATCGAAGCTCTCGATACTTTGATGTGGCAAACCGTAGATCAGATCCATGTTGATGGAGTTGAAGCCTAGCTGGCGGGCTTGAGTCAGAACTCCTTGAGTTTGCTCAAGCGGTTGCACACGATTGACTGACTCTTGGACTTTAGGATCCAAGTCTTGGACGCCTAAACTGATACGGTTAAATCCGGCTTTTCGCAGCACCTCCATGGTGGCAGGACTGGCTTCACGTGGGTCAATTTCAATAGAGTAATCGCCCTTATCGTCATCTCTTAAATTAAAGTTTCGACGTAAGGCATTCATCAAATCGAACATCTGCTCATCGCTGATAAAGGTCGGCGTACCACCACCCCAGTGGAGTTGATCAACTATACGATCATCACTGTACCATTGTGACAGCTGTTCCATCTCTCGATAAACCGTATCTAAATAAGGTTGAGCACGATCACGATTACGGGTAATAACTTTGTTGCAGGCACAGTAGTAGCAAACATGTGCACAAAAAGGGATGTGAACATAGAGTGACAAGGGGGAGTTTTTATCAGCACTCGCTTTACCTTGGTTCATCAATTCAGCGGATGATAAGTCAGGATCAAACTGAACTGCGGTCGGGTAAGAGGTGTAACGTGGACCAGAAAGATCGTAACGATTAATTAATTCCATGTCCCAGACGATACGGCTGTCATTTTTCAAAGGGAAGTCCTCAATATAGTAATCTAGTTCTTTTGCCTGCTCTTCAGAGACCCAGCAAAAGATTGATTGGCAGGGTGTAGATGCCAAATAAAATAATGATTAAGCCTGCTAGTTGTCGCACGATGCGTTTTTGCATCACAGCTTGAACTTGTTTGGCTAGTAAACCGGTCATAAACATCGCTGGCATAGTGCCTAAGCCAAAAGCGGCCATTAACAAAGCGCTTTGTTGCCAACTGCCACTGGCAGATGACCAAATCAGGGTGCTGTAGACTAAACCACAAGGTAACCAGCCCCAAAGTAATCCAAGCAATAGCGCTTGATGTAGATGACGAATCGGGAGAATTTTAGCCGCAAGTGGTTGAATATGTCGCCACAGGTGGCCTCCCATTGACTCAAGTTTGGTAATACCAAACCACCATTGGCCAATATAAAGTCCCATCGCAATTAACAATAAACCGGCAAAAATTTGTAGCGCTATGCCAATGGGGCTAGTCACAACCACCGCACCAACGACACCTAACAGTGCTCCTGCTACGCTATAACTGAAGATTCTACCGGTGTTATAGCCGAGCAGTATTAGCCATGCGGGTTGGCGAGAGTGACCTGTACTGAGTCCAACGCTGGCAGCGATACCACCACACATGCCAATACAGTGGGTGCTACCCAATAATCCAATCAAAATTGCCGTGGTGATGAGCAATGGCTCAGTCATGGTTGTGCTTTATATCTTTTTTATCAACTTTCGCATCATCAGGGATCATATCTTCATCATCGTCATAGAGAATGCTGTGAGCAGGGGAGTCGAGGTCATCAAACTGTCCACTGTTCACACTCCAGAAGAATGCCCAGAAGGCTAAGCCTGTCAGGATTAATGCGATGGGTATTAAAATAATAACGATTTCCATCAGGTGCCTGCATTTATGTTGGCTGGTTTTTTTGGAGCTTCAGCTAGGTTAGTTTTTAGCTCACGCGGTTTACGCGTCAACCTCATGGCGTTACCTGTTACCAATAATGAACTGGCGGTCATCCCAATCGCTGCAATATAAGGAGGTACAAGTCCCATTGCGGCGGCGGGTAGAGCGATCACGTTGTAAGCTAGAGATAAACCGAGGTTTTCTTTAATGATGGTACGTGTTTTACGCGCCATACGGATACTTTCTGCAAGGGTTTGCAGGTTGTTGTTAGTAAGGACAGCATCTGCATTGGTTTTTGCTAAATCGGTAGCTGCACCCATAGAAACAGAGGTCTGTGCACCAACTAACACCGGTATGTCATTAATTCCATCGCCCACCATAATGGTTTGCTTGCCTTCGGCTTGTAATGTTTCGATACGTGCCAGTTTTTGTTCAGGGCTCATGCCGCTATTAATGACATCGATATCGAGCTTTTCTGCAATACGCTGAACCGCAGGAGAGGTATCACCCGTCAGTATTTCAATGCTCAAGCCCAGTGCTTTCAATTCACGGATAGCTTGACGCGTTTCTCGACGTATTTGGTCATCCAACGCAAACCAGGCTAAGGGTGACTTTTCATTGCCTAACAGAATCCATTGGCGCTGTTGATCGGGCATTTCTGGAATAGCTTGCCCGCTTAACTCCATGACATAGCTAGGCGTACCGATACGATAGCGTACGCCATTGATTTCACCTTGAATACCCATGCCAACACTGTTTTCGATGGACTCTGCACTAAAGCAATACCAAGGAATAAAGGCGCGCCCGATAGGATGCTCTGAGAGTGCCTCTAATGCTGCGCCCCACATCAATGCATCAGCGGGCGATGTGCCATTTAGAGGATAGGTTTCTTGAATAGCTAAACGGCCTTCAGTCAACGTACCTGTTTTGTCAAATATGATATGTGTCGCTTTGCTGAACGACTCCAATACATGACCCCGTGTAATCAACAGTCCACGCTGTCTCAGTGTTCCTGTTGCTGCGGTTAAGGCAGTCGGTGTCGCTAAGGACAGAGCACAAGGGCAGGTGACGACAAGTACTGCAAGCGTTACCCAGAAAGCTTTCGATGGATCAATAAAATACCATGCAGTAAAAACACAGGTAGCGACGATTAAGGTTGCGCCAACAAAGTAACGCGCTACGTGATCGGCGACACGAGCGACATAAGGCTTTTCGCTTTGAGCACGTTCCAGTAAACGAACAATAGACGAGATACGGCTTTTTTCACCGACTTCAGTGACTTCTAAATCAATTGGGTTTTCAATATTGATCGTTCCACCCACGACTTTGTCATCTACTTTCTTTGAAAGCGGCATATATTCGCCAGTGAGTGCCGACTCATCAATTGAGCTGAAGCCACGAACAATCACACCATCAGCAGGTATGGTTTGTCCCGGTTTAATACGAATGCGGTCACCTGGCTGCAATGCAGTCGCAGAAACTAATTCCTCTTCACCCTGTTCATTAATGCGAAGGGCGCTAGCGGGAATTAAGTTAAGTAGCGCATTTCCGGCTCTGCCTGTTCGTTGTCTTGCTTTCATTTCCATAAAGCGGCCGATGAGCAAGAAGAATGCAAACATGGTCACTGATTCAAAGTAAATTTCACCCGTGTTGAATACTGTTGCCCAGATGCTGGCAAAGTAGCCACCCCAAATAGCGATAGAAACAGGGATATCCATTGTTAGATGGCGTGCTTTTATGTCACGAATGGCATTTTTTAAGAAAGGCCAAGAGGCATAGAGTATAACGGGTGTTGATACCACCATGCTGGCCCAGCGCATCAGTAGAACATATTTTTCATCCATGCCGGTGCCAGCAATTTCTGCTGCATAAATGGCCGCAGCAAACATCATCGCTTGCATTGAGCCGATGCCAGCAACCCCTAAGCGTATAATCGAACGCTTACTCTCTTTGGCAAGCAGTTGTTCTTCTTTATCGGGGTGGTAAGGGTGGGCTTTGTAACCAATTCGGATAATTTCAGCTAATAAAGTACTGAGTTTTACCTCGCTAGATTGCCAAGATAGTTGTGCGCGATGATTGGTCAGGTTTACACTAAATTTGACCACTCCTGGTTGCTTGTTGATGTGATTTTCAAGTAACCAAACACATGCTGCACAGCTAATACCCTCAATAACCAGTGTTGCTGAAGGTTGTTCTGTATCTAGGTTGTGAACAAAATCTTGTTGTATTTCACGGCTATCATATAAAGCGAGTTCTTTTGTGAGTGATTCAAGTTCAATTAAATCAGTCGTTGTAGGACTTAAATCATTTCCACGGTGTCGGTAAAAGCTGTCTAGCCCTCCAGCCACAATGGTTTGCGCCACTGCTTGACAACCAGGACAGCACATTCGCTTATCCTCATTGTTGATGCGGGTGTAAAAACTGCTTCCTGGTGGTATATCAGATCCGCAGTGATAGCATTGAGTTTCTTCAGGTGTACTTACTAAGGTTTCAACAGCTTCCATCAGTTACATCCGGTATGGAAAAGTAGATCAACAAATAAGATTAAGGTGTAAATGCAATGGTATTACTAAATGGTGGTCTTGCATCTTTCACAACTTTCCAATTCTCTGCATTAGAAACGATAATAAAGGTGGATCTGGCATTAATTGGTTGAGATAAGCTGCCGAAAAATTGATTTAGGGTAGCAACTCGCTGAAGTTTGATTGCATGATCCAAGTCGTGATTTGCACCAATTTTTATATGAAGCTCAATCTCTTCAAGAGAATCAGAAAGACCTTCTAACATGGTTAAAATGACTTGGCCTGTTTCAATATCAATTTGCATTTCACCCTTGATACCCAGAACCTTGGCGTATTCAGCCATTTTGTCATCAAGTACATAACCTCTACCGTCACGAACAAAATCTCTATCTAACGGAGGATCTATCTGTTGCTGTTTAATAGCATTAGGTAACAGGACGACAAACGCAACGGTCATCGCTGCAAGAATAGGACTTAAAATAAACCATAACCAAGGTTGTTTGTACCAAGGGGCTACGATAACAGAATCGTGACTCATGAAGGGGACCTCATAAAAGATAGGCGGCATAATCGCCGCCTATTGTACTCTAAAAACAATCTGGCTTTCACCTTGTCGACTGAATCCTTATCGACTTGGGGCCGGACCCATAAATCGACTTTCGGCAGTTGCAGTCACACGTGGCTCATCAATCGTTTCGACAATGAAAGTGATTGAAGAGTTCGCTTGAGTTAGCGCATTTCTGTCAATTTGTAGACGCACAGGATAATCCAATAACTCGCCTGAGCTAATTTCTACTTGAGGTTCGTTGATAAAGGTCAGTCCATCGATACCTTCAACAGAGACTCGGTAGACTCGATCAACCTGTTCTTTGTTAGCAATTTTAAGCGTATAGACGTTTTGAATTAAATTGCCGCTAACCTCGCTGAATAAAGCACCACGATCTCTTATCACTTCAAACTCTATTGGAACTCGGTTTGATAATGCATAGACGAAAGCGGAACACATAATTAATACAGCAGCTAGATAGCCCATCAAACGTGGACGAAGCAGCTTGGTTTTATTTCCGCTCAGCGAGTGCTCCGTGGTGTAGCGAACAAGACCACGTTCGTAGCCCATCTTATCCATGATTTCATCACAGGCATCAATACACGCGCCACAGGCAACGCACTCGTATTGCAAACCGTCCCGAATATCAATACCAACAGGGCATACGTGAACACAGGCCTGACAGTCGATACAGTCACCTAAGCCCTCAGCCTTATAATCGGCATCTTTTTTACGTCTGCCACGTTTTTCGCCACGTTTTTCATCGTAAGAGATAATGAGTGTATCTTGGTCAAACATGACGCTTTGGAATCGTGCGTAAGGACACATGTAGATGCATACTTGCTCACGTAACCAGCCAGCATTACCGTAGGTGGCTACACTAAGAAATCCAAGCCACCACATTTCCCATGGTCCTAGATTAAAGGCAAAAATACTCGGTATTAGTTCTCTTATCGGAGTGAAATAGCCTACAAAAGCAACTGCAGTAAGGATAGCCATCGAAGCCCATATGAAATGCTTTGCCAATTTACGTAGCAATTTTTCTTTGGACATGGGTTCTTTATCTAAGCGCATCCGCTTATTGCGATCACCCTCCGTAATGCGCTCTGCCCAGATGTAAAACCAGGTCCACACAAATTGAGGGCAGGCGTAACCACACCAGAGTCGTCCAGCAAATACGGTTACAAAAAACAGCACAAAAGCTAAGATAATCAGTAGCCACGACAGCAGCATGAAATCTTGCGGCCAAAAGGTTAAGCCGAAAATGTGGAATTGGCGACTCGGAAGGTCAAACAATATGGCTTGACGGCCGTCATATTGAATCCAAGAGAAAGTAAAAAACATCAGAAGCAGTACGAAACCAGCTCCAGATCTAAGGTTTTTGAAAAAACCTTTATAATACTTGACATAAATGTGTTCTCTTTTGGCATAGAGGTCATAGACTTGTGTCTTGTTGTCCTTGCCAGGAGTTACATCTTTAACCGGTATTTGGTTCATTTCCAGCCGCCATCTACTAACAGGTAAGTTATAAGTTTAGCATTCTATAAGAATAAGCTTATACAATCATAGTACGCCAAAAAAAAAGGTGATATGACCTACATCATATCACCTTTAATTAAACTAACTATCTTAGTTGGTGCTTAAGCTCATCACATAGGCGGTTACTAGGTGAATTTGATCTTCACTGAGTAAGCCAGAGAACGCAGGCATTACACCAAAACGTCCATGACGAAGGCTGTGAGCGATCTGCTCAAAGCTGCCACCATATAGCCAAATATCATTGGTTAAATTAGGTGCACCGAGTGCGTACATACCTGTTCCGTCTGGCATGTGGCAAGCTGCACACAAAGATGCAAATTGTGGTTGTGCGCGTTCAGCTGAGTCAGCGTCATGCTCACGATTACTCAGTGCAAGTACGTAGTGAGTCATATCACGAATGCCATCTTCACCCAGCACATCCGCCCATGCAGGCATGGCGCCCATACGTCCGTTGTGTAGAGTGTGTTTGATCGCATCTTCATTGCCGCCGTAGAGCCAATCGTTGTTGGTTAGGTTGGGGAAACCGTGCGCTCCCACACCACCGACACCGTGACACACAGAGCAGTTGTTCGCAAATAGACGCTGACCAATACGCAAGCCTTCAGCGTTTTCTGGTTGCTTTAGCTCTTCTACTGAAAGCTGAGCAAAGCGTTGGAAAACCGGCGCGTAATGCTGTTCAGCATAAGCCATCTCTTCTTCCCACTGACCGTGAGAAGTCCAGCCTAATAAACCTTTGAAGTTACCCAAGCCTGGGTAAAGTAAAAGATAAACAAGACCGAAGATAACTGTTGCAACGAACATCTGGAACCACCATTTAGGCATGGGGTTGTCCAGTTCTTCAATACCATCAAATGAGTGACCAACAGTTTCTTCGGTTATCTCTTGATGGGGTTGGCTTTTGCGAGTTGCGAAAAGCAACCACACGCAGCCAAAAATTACACCTAGGGTTAGGACTGTAACCCATGCGCTCCAGAAAGCACTCATTTCTCATCTCTCCCGTTATGGGCACGTTTTTTGCCATTTAGCTCAGCCTCATCCTCGTCTTCATCAGCGAAGGGGAGGTTGGCCGCTTCATCAAAACTTTTCTTGTTCTGGGGCAATAAGACCCAGATGAAAAGCCCGATGAAGGTGATCAGCATGATCAATGGCATGAACGGGCCATAGACTTCATAGCTCACAATGGATTACCGTACATCGTAGTTGGTGTGAGTTTTGCCGAGTGCTTGTAAATAAGCAACCACTGCGTCTACCTCAGTCCTACCACGAACGTCTGTTTGAGCGTTTGCAATCTGCTCATCGGTGTAAGGCACGCCCAAAGTGCGCAATACTTCCATTTTTCTTGCAGTTTGATCGCCCGTTAACACGTTATCAAACAGCCATGGGTATGATGGCATTTTAGAAGTAGGAACTACGTCACGTGGGTTGTATAAGTGGGCACGCTGCCAATCGTCAGAGTAACGACCACCTACACGCGCAAGGTCTGGACCTGTACGCTTAGAACCCCACAAGAATGGATGTTCCCATACATGCT
The DNA here is from genome assembly GCF_008973715.1 of Nitrincola schmidtii. Lineage (GTDB taxonomy): Bacteria > Pseudomonadota > Gammaproteobacteria > Pseudomonadales > Balneatricaceae > Nitrincola > Nitrincola schmidtii. Next base: position 92,565 of record NZ_WBOL01000008.1, on the reverse strand, counting down.
CATTTGCGGTTGAGAAATGTCCGTAACGTTCTGTTTCAGCACGGAAAGGACGAATCATTTGTGTATGGCAAACGTGGCAACCTTCACGGATATAGATGTCACGGCCTTCCAGCTCAAGAGCTGTGTAAGTACGCATGCCATCAATCGGCTGAGTGGTTGAGTCTTTAAAGAACAAAGGAACAATCTCAGCCAAGCCGCCAGCACTGATTACGATAATAATCAGTACTGCCATCAGGCCGGCGTTCTTTTCAATAGTCTCATGCTTAATCATTGGTATATGCTCCTCGCCTCAATCATGCAGTCTGTGCAGATGGTTCTGCATCTGCGGCTTCAACAGAGCTGCCGCCACGGACTGTTTGCCAGACGTTGTATGCCATTACTAGCATACCTGCTAGGAATATAGCACCACCGATAACACGGACTAGATAACCAGGGTGACTAGCATCCATCGCCTGAACGAAGCTGTAAGTCAGCGTTCCGTCTTGGTTAACAGCGCGCCACATCAGACCTTGCAGAATACCGTTAACCCACATAGATACGATATAAAGAACCGTACCGATGGTAGCCATCCAGAAGTGCAGGTTGATTAGGCCAGTGCTGTACATCTGAGCTTTACCAAACAATTTAGGAAGCATGTGGTAAACCGCACCGATAGAGATCATGGCTACCCAGCCAAGCGCACCTGAGTGAACGTGACCAACGGTCCAGTCTGTGTTGTGTGACAGAGCGTTAACCGTCTTGATAGACATCATCGGGCCTTCGAATGTAGACATGCCATAGAAAGACAGGGATACAACGAGGAAGCGAAGAATTGGGTCAGTACGCAGTTTATGCCAAGCGCCAGACAGTGTCATCATACCGTTGATCATACCACCCCAAGAAGGAGCAAGTAGGATCAAAGACATTACCATGCCCACTGACTGAGTCCAGTCTGGAAGAGCAGAGTAGTGCAAGTGGTGACCACCCGCCCACATGTAGGTCGCAATCAGCGCCCAGAAGTGAACAATCGATAGACGGTAAGAATAAACAGGGCGATTTGCTTGTTTAGGTACGAAGTAGTACATCATACCCAAGAAGCCTGCAGTCAGGAAGAAACCTACTGCGTTATGGCCATACCACCACTGTACCATCGCATCGATGGTGCCAGAGTAGGCGGAGTATGACTTGAACATAGAAACTGGCATCGCAGCGCTGTTTACAACGTGTAGAACCGCAATAACGAGTATGAAAGCCATGTAGAACCAGTTAGCCACATAAATGTGGGTGGTTTTACGCTTGAATACTGTTCCCATAAATACGATCGCATAAACGACCCATACTACGGTAATCAGAATATCAATTGGCCACTCAAGCTCTGCGTATTCTTTAGCTGAAGTCAGACCTAGCGGCAAAGTAATTGCTGCTAAGACGATAACTAGCTGCCATCCCCAGAAAGTGAACGCTGCCAAGCCGTCTGAAATAAGACGAGTTTGACAAGTACGCTGCACTACATAGTAGGAGGTTGCAAAAAGGGCACAGCCACCAAATGCAAAAATTACTGCATTGGTGTGTAACGGACGAAGACGTCCGTAGGTTAGCCAAGGTGTGTCAAAGTTTAATGCCGGCCAGACTAGCTGGGCTGCTATCAGTACGCCAACGGTCATACCGACAATGCCCCAGACTACAGTCATGATGGCGAATTGACGAATCACCTTGTAGTTGTAGGTTGGATGTTCAGTTGCAATGCTCATATCAGGCTCTCATCAACAAGCTGTTAATAGTAAGAAGAGTTCCACTGCCGATTATCAGTGAATTGGCGCTTCATTTCAATGTAAAGTCCGGTTTATCTGCGACAGCTTGTCGCAGGCTGTGATTGTCTAAAATTATCATTTTGTTTAGATGATTGTTTGTTTTTAATATTTATAACCTACTGAAAATAAATGTTTTAATTTTAATGTCTTGTTTTTTATTAGGTCTATCTAATTAACATTATTTGTTTGAATTCTTACAACGGCTACCACTTTAGGCTTAGTAAGCGCGGCAGTTATTTAAAGTTTACTTGATGTGGATCAAGAGTATGTTGAACTATTCAAACAGGTTATGCTGTCGATATGAGTTCTGATATTGGGAAAGAGGGTCATAAATTGTTGAAATATATATTGCTACAATGTCGTGGTGGCTTTGAGGCAGAGTGCGCGGCCGAAATAGCGGAACATTGTAGCGCCATAGAAATTGCTGGTTTTCCTCGATTTGAAGTGAATTCTGGCTATGTACTCTATGAAGTGTTTGGAGATGCTCTTGAATGTATTCAGCGAATACCTTTCCGTTCTCTGATTTTTGTTCGTCAATGGTTTGCTTGTTTGCCGGTGTTTGATGATCTGCCATCACACGATCGTTTGAGCGTATTGCTGGGCCCAGTTGCCGATTTGCCAGTGTCGGCTGAACTGTTAGCCGAAGTGCCAGATACAACTGACGGTCGTGAGGTTTTGCCTTTTGCGGGTAAATTGGCTTCAGCAATGGCACAAACTCTTCGTCAGCAGGGAGTTATGTTACCGCGTAAAGCAAGAGCAGATTGGCGCATGCATCTATTTGCTTTATCAGGAAAAAAACTTTTTGTCGGTGTCAGTCCCAAGCGTAATAGTTCCAATTTGGAAATGGGTATTCGGCGGCTGAAATTTCCTGGTGCAGCTCCCAGTCGTTCAACATTGAAATTAGAGGAGGCTTGGCATTGGTTTATTCCTCAAGCTGAATGGTCTGAACGTTTAGGAGGAGGTAAAACAGCTGTGGATCTTGGGGCGGCTCCAGGAGGGTGGACTTGGCAGTTAGTAAAGCAAGGCATGTTTGTTACTTCTGTCGATAATGGACCCATGGCAGAATCTTTAATGGATACTGGTCAGGTTACCCATGAAAAAGCCGATGCGTTTCATTTTCAACCTGCTAAACCCGTGGATTGGATGGTCTGTGACGTGGCTGATAAGCCTGCAAGAGTGACTTCAAGAATGCTTGATTGGGCATTGAACGGTTGGTGTCATGAAATGATTTTCAACCTTAAACTACCGATGAAAAAGCGTTATCAAGAAGTAAGACAGTCACTTGCGTTAATTGAACAAGAATTGCAAGAAGCGGGTATATCCTATCGATTATCTGCCCGTCATCTTTATCATGATCGAGAGGAAATTACCTGTCATCTGGTTCTTCGCTAATTCATTCTTTGCCTATCTTTAGAATGAATAGCGCTTGCAGGTTTATTAGGCGTAAATTTTCTGAGACAATAGCGGATTGTTTTAATGGTGGGTCATAATGAGCAGCTATAAATATGATCTTACTCTTGATGCTTCAGGGCTTTTTTGTCCAGAGCCTGTGATGATGTTGCATAAAGAAATTAGACAGATGGAAGCAGGTCAAGTGTTGTATGTGAAGGCAACCGATCCTTCGACGCAAAGAGATATTCCTAGATTCTGTGAGTTTTTAGGACATCGTTTGCTTGATCAGTCAAATCTAGAAGAGAGTTATGAATACTTTATTCAAAAAGGAACTGAGTGAAGCTGAGCAAGCAGCACTAAAAACTGAGCAACTGTTGATGGAATGTGAGCAGAGGCTAAGTCAGATTGAATCTAAACAACAGCGAGTTGAGATAAACAAAGTGAGTGATCCGGAAAAGAATGCAGCAACTGACGTTTCAGCAGCTACTAAGCCAAATAAAAATCGTGCTGCTAATATGGCGGCTGTTCAGTTATTGATGGATGCGTATCCCAGCGTTTTCTCAAGAGAAAATCCAAGACCTCTTAAAATTGGTATTCAAGAAGATCTTGTTGCTGATGACAAAGTCTCGCGCACAAAAATTAAGCGTGCATTGGCATCTTATGTAAGATCGCCTCAGTATTTGCGTAGTTTTCAGGAAGATGCCGATCGTATCGGTCTCGATGGTCAGCCTGCTGGTAAAGTGACCGCCGAAGAAGCTCAGCATGCCCGTAGCAAACTAAAAGCGATGCATGAAGCCCGCAAAGAGCGTGTAAAAGAACAGGCTAAGGAAGCACGTAAAAAAGAGAAGGAAGAGCGCTTAACCAGCAAGCTGGATCAACTACTTTCTTTAAATGCTCGCAAATAAGATAGTAAAACCAACCTATTGGATACTGCTTATTAAGGGTTAAATTGATTTTTACTGACGGCTGGTCCCTAAAAGTGACCAGCCGTCAGACTTCCCGCCGTTAATCCACAATGATCCAAAAGCTTTTGCCATGCAGCAATATGGCGTACTTTTGCTTGTTCATAGGCAAACAAAAATCCATTTTGATGATTTTTGTCGAAAATCGTTGAAAAGTAGTCTGCCGAACTCTTCGGTACAGGTAAAGCGCTGAGTAATTCGTTTTGTAAGCTGATCCAGCGTTGGCCAAATTGATCTGTGCTTGCCAGATACGGCTGAAACTCAGATGCATAAAAGTTTCTAAATACGTTCTGAATAATGGTGGACCTGTTATTGGGCTGGCGGTTAAAACAGATCGGTCGCTCTTCGAGTCTTTGTTCAATGCCATCTGCTACCGCATTCATCGCCTCAGTTAACAGCGCAATACTGCGAAGCCACTGGCTCCCAAGTTCTGTTCGGTAGAGCTGCTCATAGTAACTTTCTAATGATTGAATGAATTCCGCTTCTAAAGCGCGTGTTGTTTCTTGCGTTACTTGTGCGATAACTAAAAAAGGATCGAGAGTTTGCTGAATGAAATTGATCTGACCACTGGACTGTATAGGCAGTGGGGTTGTTGATCGTGAGAATTGCTGCTCCATTTCAGGTGAGGAGTAAAGCGCATTCCAGATCACATAGGGCAATTGTGTTTCTTTGTGTTCACGAATTTCTTGTACTCGGGTGAGTAGGGGAGTTAGATCCGCTTCTTCAGACACTCTATTTAATAAATATTGTTCACATTGCTGAATGGCAGGAAGGAAACGAAGCTCATACTGAAGTATTTGCGAGGGGGTCATGACGCGACCTAGATTACTATTCCGTTCAGAAATCAGTGGTAAAAGATCGCAGTGGCGCAGTCTGAGAACATCAATCAACCCTTCACGTAATTCGGGTATCTCTATACGTCGTTCTCTTCTGGGTGGAAGTATAGGATAACTGGACTGATTAGGTTTGAAGTCTATGGGATGTTCTATAGCATTACTGACCCGTTGGGTATAGTCGCGAAGCATTGACTCAGCTGTTGGCTCAGCGCAACCACTAAGAATCGTTACCGAGAGCAGTGCTATGAGACATGCTTTGTGCATTTTTTGATACTCGATTAAGACGTGTCATCAACATTACGGCACCTGCACTGAGTCCGATCAATAAGCCGTACCAGAAACCCGCTGCTCCCATCGCAGGTATGAAAACATCCGTTAATCCAAGAAGGTATCCAGCAGGCAGTCCAATCACCCAAAAAGATACAAAGACCAATAATAGCGGGATAAAGGTGTCTTTATATCCCCTAAGTGCTCCAGCAGCGCTGACTTGTAATGCATCGGAAAATTGAAATAACGCGGCAATCATCAGCAGAAGCACCGCAAGACTCGCAATTTCCATATCATCGATATAAAGCCGTGTAATTTGTTGCGCCAGTAAAATGGTTAGCAAGGTTGTTATGAGTGCAATCACCAAGGTGAAGCCTATACCAGTCATGGCGGCAAAGCGTGCATGCTGACTGTTACCACTGCCTTGAAGTTGCCCAACGCGAATCGTCAATGCCATGGCAATACTGAGCGGGATCATAAACACCATACCCGTATAGCTGATGGTGATTTGATGCGCTGCCAGAGTCACTTCGCCAAACGGAGCCAATAACAGTGCTATCACGCTGAACATGCTGGCTTCGATCAATAAGGCGATACCGATCGGAGTGCCCAAGCGAAGTAGCTGCACCATGCTGACTATTTGAGGCCTATGCCAGGGTCTCCAGAGGGGTAGAGGTTTGAATTGACTGCTTATGCGAGTGTAGCTGACGCCAGTAAAAAACATAATCCACATAACAATAGCGCTTGCCCAGCCACATCCCACACCCCCCATAGCTGGTAAGCCGAATTTGCCAAAAATAAATATATAGTTGAGTGGGATGTTACATATCAGGGCCAATAACGCGATTTTCATAATCGCACGGGTTTTACCAAACCCTTCACTGAAGCCACGAATGGTTTGATACAGCATTAAGGCAGGAAAGCCCCATGAAATTGCCTCTAAATAGCGGCGAGTTTTATCCTGCAGGCTATCTTCTAAAGACAGGATCGATAAAACCGGGTCGGTGTTTTGTAACAGCCAAAATGAAACAATGCCCAGTAAAAAAGCAAGCCAGATACCCTGCTGAAAAATACCCGGTGTTTCAACATCTTTTTTGCCGCCCACCAGATGAGCAACGGTTGGAGTCACCGCCATTAAAATGCCAGAAAAGGCTAAATAAACAGGAATCCACAAGCTGGTGCCTAGCGCAATGGCGGCTAAATCTTCGCTACCTGCTCTTGCGGACATTAGCGTATCGACAAACCCCATCGAGTTCTGTGCAATTTGCGCAATCATGATTGGCCAAGCTAGCAGCATCAGCTGGCGAACTTCAGCTTTTCTGCCTAATACAGTAACGGTTGTTGGGTTTAGCATGGTCGTGTGATATCCGCCATTCATGGCTTAGAGAAAATGAACCTGTCCGTGGTGTAAATTTTTTACTGTAGGGTGTTCATCCTGAACAAAAAAAACGGGGTGCTTAGTAGCACCCCGATCTAGTCTAACAGAGCTAATAATTTAGTCTAGACGTGCTTTTACATAACTACCCGGTGCTGGTTCAATCGGTGTGAAAGTTGCGTTGCCGTAATCTTTCGGTGCATCGACTTTTTTACCTGCACGACGTTTGAGCCATTCTGACCAGTGAGTCCACCAAGAACCTTCTTGTTTCTCGGCAGTTTCCAGCCAGTGATCAGGCCCTTTGCCTAGTTCACCCTTGGTCCAGTAATGGCGACGGTTTTTTGAAGCAGGGTTGATAACACCCGCAACGTGACCACTAGCACCTAATACAAACTCCAACTGTCCTTTGAAGGTTTCAGTTGAACTGAAAGTACTCTTCCAAGGCGCAATGTGGTCTTCAATTGTCGACAAGAAGTAACAAGGTGTTTTGATTTTGCTCAGATCAATCGGCTCACCACAAATGGTAACACCGCCTGGCTCAACCAGCTTGTTCTCAAGGTACATCTTGTTCAAGTAGAAGGTGTACATGCGTGCTGGCAAGTTGGTAGGGTCACTGTTCCAGTAAAGAATATCGAAAGGAGGTGGTGTTTGTCCCTTAAGATAATTGTTCACCACATAAGACCAAATCAGATCATTTGAGCGCAGCATGTTAAAGGAGGTAGCGAGTTCTCTGCCATGCAGAATACCTTCCTTGTTCACTTTTTCTGCTAACGACTTTACTTGGTATTCATCGATGAATACTTTTAGATCGCCTGGATCTTTAAAGTCTGTCAGTGTGGTTAAGAAGGTTGCTGAAGCGATGCTGGCATCTTTACGATTAGCCATAACCGCCATTGCAGTCGCCATTAACGTACCGCCTACACACCAAGCCACCGTATTAATTTTGTCTTGCTCTGCAATTTCTTTGGTGACTTCGACTGCTTTTAGAACACCTTTCTCGACATAATCATCCCAGCTTAAGTGGCTCATCTCTTTGCTTGGGTTAACCCACGCTACGAGGAAAACGTTATAACCCTGTTCAACACAGTATTTAACGTAAGAGTTATGAGGCTGTAGGTCTAAAATATAAAATTTATTGATGCTGGGTGGTACTATCAATAGTGGCTTTTCAAAAACTTGCTCAGCTTCGGGTTTGTAATGAATCAACTGGAACAGGTCATTTTGGAAAACCACAGCGCCTTCCGTCATGGCAATGTTTTTGCCTAACTCAAAAGCGGATTCATCAGTCATGCTGATGTGACCTTTATCAATATCACCTAGCAGATTCTTCAAGCCATCAACGAGACTTTGACCTTTGGTCTCCAATGCCTGATTCAGCACTTCTGGGTTAGTCATGGCAAAATTTGTCGGCGACATGGCGTCAACAAATTGTTGTGTATAGAATTCGAGTTTCTTCTGCTCTTTTTCAGATAACTTCGCGTTGGATGCCATCTCGGTAAGCATTTTTGAAGAAAGTAGATAAGACTGTTTGATATAGTCGAAAACTGGATTTTTTGACCATTCTTCATTCTGGAAACGACGATCACCCGGTGTTGGTTGTGCAACCTGCTCCGAGGTACCCGTTAGGATATTTTTCCAAAGATTTAATTGCGCTTGCTGATAGTCTGCAATTGCTTTAATCCAAAGGGTTGGATCTTCAAGAGATCGTGTAGCCAATTCAGTCCAAGAGTTAGTGAACTGTTTGAAAATATCATCACCTCCTGTGGCAGAGTACATCTCCAGTAGTTTACTGGTTTCTTCACTGACGTAATTGATGAAGGCTTGTGGGTCTGAGGTGTTACTTTCTTTCTTTTCCATAGATGCTGCCTGTTTTATGCACTCAGTTGTCTTATCATAATAACGAATTCAGTTACACTGTAAACCGATTCATTCTACTACCACATTAGCACTTAGGTGGACATGAGTCGAATACTTAGGAGAAATTTATGTGCAGTGCGGAAACCTCTATGCACCCATACGAACTAGAGCTTATGACTACTTCAGGGTGTCATCTTTGTGATCTTGCGGTAGAGGTTTTGATTCAAGTACTTGATCCAAAAATATTTACAGTAGATTTGGTGGATATAGCCTATGAGGATGAGCTAATGGAGCGCTATGCCGAAAGGATTCCAGTATTGCTTTGTCCTGCGCAAAAAAAAGAGCTGGGATGGCCGTTTGACCAAACTCAGCTCTCTGCTTTTGTTAATGATTTGTTATCTAGTAGCGTTATTCCAGGCTAGTTGGGCGCGTTCGTAGTCACTAAACACTCGTGCAGGTTGACCTGCCATAGTGTTATAAATGACACCAAATGCTAAAACGTTTAAGACATATCCACGGGTTTCGTCAAACGGAATGGTTTCAATCCAAATATCTAGCGGCAAATGCCCTCTGGCTGATAACCACTGACGAACTCGTCCAGGGCCGGCGTTATAAGCAGCAGTGGCATGCACGCGATTATTACCAAATTGACGTTGCATCTGCGCAAGATAAGCCGAACCTAATCTCACGTTAATATCAGGCTCATTCAGTCTGTCTAGGCTGCTTAATGGAATGTTGGCTCTTCGTGCGGTTTCTCTAGCGGTTTCTGGCATGAGTTGCATTAAACCCCGAGCACCTGCTCCAGAGCGGGCAACGTCTAAAAATGCACTTTCTTGTCGCGTGACTGCTAATGCCCATGATGGCTCAATTTCAAATTCACGACTGGCTTGGTCAAAAAGATTTTTGAACGGCGCGGGGAATCGAAGTGCAAGGTCATCCCATTGATCACTGGCAATAGCGCCACGTATCCCTTGAAAGTACCATCCCCAGCTTTGTACAACGTGTGAGGCTGCATGAAGTTGTTCGGGTGATAGCATACTCACCATAAAGTTCCATTCTTGTGTCGCTTCACGCGTTTGACCTAAACGATAAAACTCATACATGCGCTGCATCGCAGGCAGACCAGAAATCTGCTGTTTTTGCATTGGCGTGAAGTTACTAGGACGGTTGTTAATAGAGAAAGGACGTTGAGTCAATTCAGCTGCTTTAAATCCGTAGTAACTGCGTTCAGACGCTAAGATATTGAGTTGTTCGGCATTCGGTTGTCTACCAAGTTGTAAATTGGCGACTAATGACCAATAGAGCCAGCGTCCTTCAGATTGAAGGTTGTCAGGCAGTTGATTGATCAGTGTTAAGACTCTGGGCCAATCTTGCTGGGTTAAGGCTAATCTCGCACGCCACTCGGTAACATCACTATACTGGTAAGTAGGGTCAACCTGCGCGAGTACCACCTCAGCATCTGGCTGGAAACGTTTTGCATAGAGAACGCCCAGTCGATTAATCACCGGAGCTTGAACTTCAGTAGAGAGTTGTAGGTTTTTGTTCAAAGTCGCCCAAGTTACCAGTGCTCGGCGAAGATCGCTGGTCGCAAGGCGCTGAATGGACATCGCGACTAATCGATCAGCATAAGGGTTATTCGGTCTTATCAGGCCAGGATTGTCTGCAAGTGATTCTGGTTGGTTGTAAAGTTGCCAAACCAATGACATCTGTTGCTGGGCAGCAGGATCCGTAATAAATCTTTCTACATAACGAGCTATGGCGATATTGTTGCTTTCCACAGCTAGTACAGCTCGCTCTAGACCCGCCGCAGAGGTAATCTGCCCGTTTTCAATCATGCGGTTAAATAAAGGATCGCATGACGCATGTTGTGATCCACCCACTTGCCAAAGGCGCAAGCCTTCACTGTAGGCCTTGGCACTGTTTCCAGCTTGCAGTTCTCCGCGAGCAGCCATGCATTCTAATTGTGCGCTTGGATTGCGAACCTTAGTTATGTAATGGTTGAAGTCAGACCAGCGTCGATCTTCAGCTAGGCTGACGGTGTAGGCACTGGCAAAGCGTTGATACAACGGTGTGCCTTGAAAAGTCAGTAAAAGTTCATCCGCTTGTTCGGGAGTGATTCGTTTGAGTTGTTGAATCGCCTGTGCATACTGAATGTAAGGTAAGAGAGGATAGTCAGCGAGTTGTGGCAGCACCTGCTGCACTCGATCATGTTGACCTGAACGAGCGGCGTCTAGCGCATCAAGAAACTTTTCGCGCTGGTTTTCAAGAGGGCTAGCGAGCAGAGAAGCAGAAAAAATAATGCCGGATACGAGTAAACTCGCGCGTGTCATGAAATGCAAAATAGACCTCCAATAAAGAGCACATTGACCAGTGCCACAAGTAAAGACAGTGTAGCGCTTGCTAGGTTCACTTGAGAAGAGGCATTCGATAGAAATACAAATGTGAATGAAGTCATTTCAATCAATATCAAACCATAGTTTTCTGGTAGAATACGCACCATATTAATTTAGGTGTAAGCGAAACGATATGGCTTTAATCAGATTGGATGCATTGTGCCTAGCACTGGGTAACCGTGTACTACTGGATAATGCAGCACTTCAAATCGAAGCAGGTGAGCGTATTGCCTTAGTCGGATTGAATGGTGCCGGAAAATCAACTCTTATGAAACTCATCAGTGGTGAGGTTCAGCCTGATAGTGGCATTATTTGGCGCGCTCCTTCTTTGCGAATTGCGCAATTGCCGCAGGCTTTGCCACAAGCCGATGATCGCCTTGTCAGGCAGGTTGTCAGTGACGGTCTTGCTGATGTTGTTGCGATGCGCCAAGCCTACGAAGAGTTGGCAATGCGTCAGGATAATAAAGCGATGCGTGAGTTAGAGTCACTGCAGCATAAAATTGAAGCTGCGGATGGCTGGAACCTGGAGCAAAAAGTAGAGCGTGTATTAACCCGTTTAGACTTGAATCCGGATCAACCTATGTCGGCATTATCCGGTGGTTGGCGAAGACGCGCCGCGTTAGGTGCAGCTTTAGTGCAAGAGCCTGATCTACTGCTCTTAGATGAGCCTACCAACCATTTGGATATCGAAGCCATTGAGTGGCTTGAACAAGTATTGCTGGAGTTTCAAGGCGGTGTCTTGTTGATTTCGCATGATAGATCCATGGTTGAACATCTGGCGACATCCATTGTTGAATTAGATCGTGGCATTCTGACCAAATTTCCTGGTAACTATTCGCGCTTCTTAGAGCAGAAAGAAGCGTTGCTCGAAGAGGAAAGTCGTCACCAAGCTGAGTTTGATAAAAAGCTAGCTCAAGAAGAGCGTTGGATACGTCAAGGGATCAAAGCACGAAGAACCCGTAACGAAGGTCGTGTGCGAGCCTTAGAACAGTTACGTCGAGAACGTTCACAGCGTCGTGAACGACAAGGAAAAGCCAGTTTTTCACTCGATGAAGCGTCTAAATCAGGCAAGTTAGTAGTAGAACTGGAGCAGGTATCTCATGCCTTTGCTGATAAGCAGATTATCGATCAATTGGATTTGAAAATTCAGCGAGGAGATCGAATCGGTTTAATTGGCCCTAATGGCGTCGGTAAAAGTACGCTGCTAAAGATATTGCTGGGTGATTTAAAGCCTGATCAAGGTGAAGTTCGTATCGGTACCAAAATGGAAGTCGCCTATTTTGACCAGCTAAGAGACAGTTTGGATCTTGAAAAAAGTGTCATCGACAATATTTCCGGTGGACGAGAAAGTATTGATGTTCAAGGTCGCTCTCGACACATTATCAGCTATTTGTCCGATTTTTTGTTCAGTGCTGAACGTGCAAGAACGCCTGTAAAAGCGCTTTCAGGTGGCGAGTGTAATCGTGTTCTTTTGGCACGTTTATTCAGTAAACCTGCCAATATGCTGGTTCTCGATGAGCCAACCAACGATCTCGATGTAGAAACCCTTGAGTTGCTGGAAGAGATCTTAATGGGCTTTAACGGTACCGTCTTGTTGGTGAGTCACGATCGTGCTTTTCTCGATAATGTTGTGACTAGCACTCTGGTCTTTGAAGGTGAAGGTAAGATCAAAGAGTATGTCGGTGGATATCAAGATTGGCTTCGTCAACGCGACCAGTCTGCACTTGCTAAAGCTGAGGCGCAAGCCGCTGTCGAGCAGAAGGGTGACTTCACGAAACAAGAGACGGTTAACCCCGTAGCAGCCGCTAGCGTGGCCAAAACAACGACGCGCAAGTTAAGTTACAAGTTGCAGCGAGAGTTAGATTCACTGCCAGCGGAATTAGAAGCGGCAGAAGCTAAGCTAGAAGCGTTACAGCAGGTTTGCGCTGATCCGGATTTCTACAATCAAGATCATGCACAGGTGAATCAAGCGTTGGAGGCACTTCAGCAGCATGAGGCGCTACTCGAGCGCCTCATGGAGCGTTGGGTAGAACTTGAAGCCATGCAGGAATAGCAGTTTTTAACAGCTATTTGGCATCCTGATCTTTCACTCGAATGGCTAATACATCACATTGTGCACCGTGCAATACCCCGTTTGCGGTCGAGCCGAGTAATAAGGCAAGACCGTGACGGCCATGGCTACCCACAATGATTAAGTCTGCAGAAACTTCACGTGCTACTCGATGTATTTCTGATTCGGTGTGGCCTGTGACGATATGGCGTCGACTAACAGGGTGATCAACGGTTGCGCAAAGTTGATTCAGCTTTTGCTCTGCGTGCTCATCAAGTTGTTCTTGAATAGTAGAAAGATCCATGGGGACATCACCGCCATAGGCGAAGGTGAGAGGTTCCACCACATGAATGATATCCAGCTCGGCATCATAGAGCCGAGCCAGCTCAGCGGCTTTAGTGATCAACTGGTCTGATTCATCAGAAAGATCAATTGCCAACAGAATATGTGAATAAGTGCTCATGGCCGTGCCCTTTATAAATGAATGAATTCATATTAAGTATAGGATAGTAAAATGGAATGGGTAATTTCAATAGTGGTAATGTTGTCACTTATTGGCTCAATTATGTGGATTCGACCCAGTCCACGTGAACGCATGGTGTCTCAAGTGCGTCTTCACGCACGTAAGCTTGGTTTTATTGTGCAGATTGCTCAGTTGGAAACCACTCGTGCAAAAGGTGAAATGGAGCCAGAGAAGGTTCGTTTACCCGCATACCGTATCCTCCGTAACGATCTTAGCCGAGACGAAAAAGATCGTTGGACCAGTTGGCAGATTTTTCGAACTGACAATGTTGCTAATCAAGGTCTTCCTCAAGGATGGTCATGGAAAAAAGGTGAATATGAGCTGTCAAAAGACGCATGCGAAATCATTTCCCAGCTGATTGCTCAGCTTCCCAAAGAGGTAAGAGCATTGGAATCCAGCCCTATGCACTTTAGCGTATATTGGCGTGAAGCAGGGGGTATCGAGCAATTGGACGCGATACATTTGGCTATTCAGCCTATTCTAAAAGCAAAAATCTAACTTTAAGACACATCAATAATAAGGAAAGCCCATGGATCTACCCAAACCAGGTCGCTATCGTCATTACAAAGGTAGTGAGTATGATGTTATTGCAGTGGCACGTCATTCTGAAACTGAAGAGTGGATGGTGGTTTATCGGCCTTGTTATGCAGAAGCGGATCTTTGGGTTAGGCCAGCGTTGATGTTTCAAGAAACGGTGACATTGCCATCAGCAGAAGTGGTTCCACGTTTTGAGCTATTGAGCCTAGCTGAATAAAAACGGTTTACACAGCAGCGCTTATCTACTCGTGTACCCTTAAGGTTGCTCCTTAAGGTATGCGTCAAGTGTTTCAGCTAGAGCCCCCGGTCCAAGATCTTTCTTAGGTTGCAATTGATCAATTAATCCCTGTAATGGAAGTAGTCTGTCACGTTTTTGATGCTGTGGGACTGCCGCCCTAACCAGCATGGCTTTAGCATGCTTAAGATGGGTTAATGCGGCAACCTTATCACCCTGTTGCATCAGGGCTTTACCTTGAATGATATGGGCATCAGCCACCATTGAGACATTCAGCCAGTAAAGTTCTTGTTGATACGTATGAGCTAATTGTGCGGTCATTTTGCCTTTGTTGGCCATATCAATGATGAGCTTTTCAGCGAAATTGATATAAATTTGAGCTTTTCGAACGGCGCGGTCATTGTTAAAAGGATCTTGCTTGGGCCGAGTACGGTCAGTGGTGTCTTTAATTTTACTGACTTCGGTCATTAATTCTGAGTCAGGTGCCAGTACACCAATTTCCTCAATCAAGGATAAGGCGTGCTGATTTAGCTTATCGATAATGTCGCCTCGACAATTAATTTCTTTGAGTACCGATAGTGCGTTAAGTGTATGTTCTGACTGCTCTTTAAGCCACTTTAGTCGTGTGTTTCGATATTCTCTTTCACGTTCTCGTGATGTGATGACATAGTTAACCGTTAGCGCAGCTAAGCCTAAAGCAGCAATCAGAAATACGTACAACAGGTTGTTACTTAGCATCAGATTTGGCACTCTGGTCGCATTAGATGAATCAAAGAAATACAATTGACAGCGCATTTTACGCTCTGTTTAGACTATTATGGCAACTTTTACGTAAAGTTAAACTCTCTAAATCTAACGGATTGACTTGACCCAGTCCGACTCAACACTTATATATGCACGATATTTTCCGACGCATAGCGACATTAAGGAATCGATTGAATGGGTAAAACCCTTGTCATTGTGGAGTCACCGGCCAAGGCCCGCACGATCAACAAATACCTCGGTAGCCAATATGTGGTTAAGTCTAGCGTGGGTCATATTCGTGATTTACCGACCAGTGGCAGCGGCTCAGCCACCTCAGATCCCAAAGAACGCGCCAAGCTTGCTGCTCAGACTCGCAAGCTTTCAGACGAAGCGAAAGCCGAATATCGTAAGAAAAAATCTCATGAGCAGTTGATTAAACGTATGGGTATCGACCCAGATCATGGCTGGGATGCTCGTTATGAAATACTGCCTGGCAAAGAAAAAGTGGTTGATGAACTGAAAAAGTTAGCAGCCAGTGCCGATGAAATTTATCTCGCAACGGATTTGGATAGAGAGGGAGAAGCAATAGCCTGGCATTTACGTGAAGCTATTGGCGGTGATGACTCTCGGTTCAAGCGTGTTGTGTTCAACGAAATAACCAAAAAAGCAATCAAAGAAGCCTTCAAGGAGCCTGGTGAGTTAGCCATGAGCCGAGTGAATGCTCAGCAGGCTAGACGCTTCTTAGATCGTGTTGTTGGTTATATGGTGTCTCCTTTGCTTTGGGAGAAGGTAGCCAGAGGTTTGTCTGCGGGTCGTGTGCAATCCGTTGCGGTTAAACTAATTGTTGATCGTGAACGAGAGATCAGAGCATTTATCCCCGAAGAATATTGGGAAGTGTTTGCTTCGACTGTCAGTGCGCAGGGTGATTCTCTTAAACTGCAAGTCACCCGCCATGGTGATATAGCCTTTAGGCCAACCAGTGCGGATGAAACCCATAAACTTGTTGAGCTGTTAAAATCCGCTGACTACGTCATCACCGGTCGTGAAGACCGTGCAACCAGCAGTAAACCGTCAGCACCGTTTATTACCTCAACATTGCAGCAGGCTGCCAGTACACGTTTAGGTTTCGGTGTTAAGAAAACCATGATGATGGCGCAGCGTCTTTATGAAGCGGGTTACATCACCTACATGCGTACTGACTCGACGAATTTGAGTGAAGACGCGGTTAATGCTTGTCGCGAATATATTCAAAGTAATTTTGGTGATCGCTATTTGCCAGAACAGCCACTTCGATACAGTAGTAAAGAGGGCGCACAAGAGGCTCACGAAGCGATTCGTCCTTCCGATGTAACGATTACAGCAGATGCATTAAATGGCATGGAGTCTGACGCTGAGCGTTTGTATGACTTGATTCGTCGTCAGTTTTTAGCCTGCCAGATGACACCAGCGCAATATACCAGCACTCGTATCACGGTTAATGCAGGTGATTTTGAGCTTTCTGTTAAAGGTCGCATTTTGCGTTTTGATGGTTACACGCGTGTATTACCAGCGCGCGGCAAGAATGAAGAAGATATTATTCTTCCTGATCTACAGAAAGGCGACCAGCTTAAGTTAGAAGCTTTGGAACCAAAGCAGCATTTCACTCGTCCATCACCCAGATACACTGAAGCCAGCTTGGTTAAAGAGCTAGAAAAACGAGGTATTGGTCGTCCATCAACCTATGCTGCGATCATCTCTACCATTCAGGATCGCGGCTATGTCGAGGTGCAAAATCGTCGCTTTTATGCCCTGAAAATGGGTGATATTGTGACGGAGAGACTCAATGAAAGCTTCTCAGATCTCATGGATTATAGCTTTACCGCGCGTATGGAAAGTTACCTAGATGAGGTCGCTCGCGGTGATCTTGAATGGAAAGTTCTGTTAGATCGCTTTTATGCTGACTTTGTTAAAGACCTAGAAACGGCTCAAGATGCAGAACAGGGCATGAGACCTAATACGCCTACGCCAACGGATATTGATTGTCCAGAGTGTGGTCGTCATATGATGATTCGTACTGGCAGTACCGGTGTGTTTTTAGGTTGTTCGGGTTATAACCTTCCCCCGAAAGAGCGTTGTAAGTGCACGATAAACCTCATTCCGGGTGATGAAGTTGTCAGTGCCGATGCCGATGATGAAGAAGCTGAATCACGTATTTTGCGCAGTAAGCATCGATGCAAGCTCTGTGGAACCGCCATGGATGCCTACTTGTTGGATGAAAATCGCAAGCTGCATATCTGTGGTAACAACCCAGATTGCACTGGTTTTGAGATAGAGCAAGGTAATTTCAGAATAAAGGGCTATGATGGTCCAACTATCGAGTGTGATAAATGCGGTTCGGACATGCAATTAAAGACGGGTCGTTTTGGCAAGTTCTTTGGCTGTACCAATAGCGAATGCAAAAACACTCGTAAGCTGTTACGTAGCGGTGAACCGGCTCCACCAAAAATGGACCCCGTTGCCATGCCGGAGTTGGCTTGTGAAAAAGTGGACGATACCTATGTGCTTCGTGATGGCGCAAGTGGTTTGTTTTTGGCCGCTAGTCAGTTCCCTAAAAAGCGTGAAACACGTGCGCCCTTAGTCAAAGAGTTATTGCCTCACAAAGATGAGATAGATCCTAAGTATCACTTCTTGTTAACGGCTCCGGTTCAAGATGAGGAAGGTAATCCCTCTATCGTGCGTTATAGTCGCAAAACCAAAGAGCAGTATGTGATGACGGAATCGGAAGGTAAGGCAACCGGCTGGCGCGCTTTTTACGATAACGGACGATGGGTTGTTGAGCAGGCGAAAAAACGCACTACGAAATCCTAATAGTTATTTTTGGACAATTTTTGAACGATTTGAAGTATCCCTGGAGGGGACAATGAGTGAAGTGTATCTAGCGCGGACAAATCAGAAGCTGAACTTTGTTCGATTGCATTTAGATGCGTTACAAGCTGCCCAGAACTCGAATTCATGGAGTAAACATGCACTGATCGAATCTTATCAAGAGTCGATCCTGTTTCACTTGGTGTCTGCTTATAGCTCCTTGTTAAGAGAGATTGCAGAGCGATATCAAGTGGATGTGAATAGCGTCACGACCTTGGAGGACTTAGTGCGTGGTTTTGAAACATCAGGTTTTGAATCACCCGAGTTGAATGAGTTGTTGCAGCTTGAAGCCGACCCTCATAACTGGTTGCATCAGTTGCAACAGTCTTATGCGGCTTGCTGGAAAGCAGTTGACAAAGAGAAGCCCTCTTCTGTTGCGAGCTTGTCTGAAATTCAGGTAATGCAAGTTAACCCAAATCATGCGGGTGATGCAGGTGTTTTTTCAGAATATCAAAACTGGTTAGGTCAGATGAGACAGCTAGTTGAGAAACTGCGGGAAGGTATGCAGGAGTGGTAAGCTCCTGCATCAAGGTCTAGTCTTGTTCTTTTGTTAAGGCAGTGTTTAGCTGCCTTGACGAATAACACCGACGCCCAGTCCTTCGATTTCTAACTCGTCATGCGTTAAATCTAGCTCAATCGGGGCAAACTCTTCATTTTCGGCTATTAAACTGACATGCGTTCCATCACGCTGAAAACGTTTTACGGTCACTTCATCACCGATTCGAGCAACCACAATTTGTCCATTACGAACATCACGTGTTTGATGAACCGCCAACAGATCACCATCCATTATCCCAACATTTTTCATACTCATGCCGCGTACACGAAGAAGATAATCGGCTTTAGGGTGAAAAAAATCTGGGGCGATATTGCAGCGCTGTTCGATATGTTCGATTGCCAAAATGGGAGAACCGGCTGCGACCGAACCGATTAACGGAAGACCCGTTTCTTCAGCTTCTACAGCAGGCTCGTCTGGAAGACGAATGCCGCGAGAGGTGTGTTGAATCATCTCAATCGCGCCTTTTCGCTGCAGTGCTTTTAAGTGTTCTTCCGCTGCATTTGCTGACTTAAATCCCAGCTCTTTTGCAATTTCAGCTCGTGTAGGTGGATAACCCGTTGCTTCAATATGGCGACGGATACAATCAAGAACTTCTGTTTGACGCGCTGTAAGTTTCATTTTTTTACCTGTTTTTGTGTACAGTTACTGCATTTTTGTACAGTATTGTCTCTACGTCAAGTCAGTTGTGTCTGAAAAGGTATGTTTTTGTTAAACTCTAGGCTGAAAACACAGAGGGTCTTCGCTTGCTGGACGCATCATTAAAAAAAGAGATACAAACTGCCTATAGTCAGTTTTTGGATAGTCGTGGTTTAAAAGCACGTCCAGCACAAAAGCAGATGATTGCTGCGGTTGCCAGAACTCTGGGCGCTATCCGTGCAGATGAAAAGGGTAAACGTTTAGGTGAATCTCATCTTGTCGCGGTTGAGGCCGGTACCGGTACCGGTAAAACGATTGCCTATTTGCTAGCTGCCTTACCTATTGCCAAGCGTCACAATCTGAAATTAGTGGTCTCCACCGCTACGGTCGCTTTGCAAGAGCAGCTGATTGATAAAGATCTTCCTGAGTTAGCTGAGCATGCAGGGCTCAGTTTTCGCTATACCCTAGCCAAAGGACGCGGGCGCTATCTTTGTTTGAACAAAGCTGAACAACTTCTCGATACCCAAGTGTCTTTAGGGCAGATGGCGCTTTATGAGGATGAAGAGCAACTAAAGGTCGAACCATCGGTACTGGAAAAAGTTCGTCTGATTATGCAACGTTATGCTGAAGGTGTTTGGGATGGAGACAAAGACAAGCTGAACGATGCACCTACCGATGAGATATGGGGTCTTTTGACCAGTGATCACATGCAATGCAGCAATCGCCGTTGCATCAATTTTAGTGTCTGTCCTTTCTATCGTGCGCGCGAACAGATGGTTGATGCTGATCTTGTTATCGCCAATCATGATCTAGTGCTGGCTGATCTGTCTTTAGGGGGTGGCGCTATTCTTCCAGAGCCTTCTAATACCCTGTATGTGTTTGATGAGGGACATCATCTTGCGGATAAAGCTGGCAGTCATTTTTCCTACAGTTTACGACTGTTAACAGCGCTGCGTTTGATTGGCGGGATGGAAAAAAAGCTTTTGCAATTCAGTCAGCACTGCAGTTCCAGTTTTCTGGATGATCTTGTTACTCGGATGCATCAACCCATCGCTGATCTTCTGTTAGCATTGAACGCATGGCGTGAGCTTGCGGAAGGCTTATCCTTTGATTCGGATCGAGGTCGGACACCTAGGGTTAGGTTCACGAATGGCAGACAACCTGAAAGCTGGATGATACCGGCAAAAGAAGTGTCTCATTGTTGTCAGCGACTCTTGCAGTATCTAGAGCAGTTAGCTGCGTTATTAAAAGAGGCCATGGAAGGTAATCTTGCAGATATCGAAAGAGGTCAAGCGGAGGCCTTTTTCCCGCAATTAGGTTTTTTACTCAATCGTATCCAACAGATGAGTTGGCTGGCTGGAAGTTTTGCCCGCCCTGATGAAGCGGGCAACAGTCCCACTGCTCGTTGGGTGGTATTGCATGAAACGCTTCAGGGGCCAGAGTATGAGTGCTGTAGCAGTCCGGTTTCCGTCGCCGCAACCTTGCAAGAACACTTATGGCAAGCTTGCTTTGGTGCCTTAATTACGTCTGCTACGTTAACAGCCTTGGGGAATTTTGATCGCCTTAAGCAAACCCTTGGTTTACCAGAGGATACGCCTTGTGAGCGTTTGATGAGCCCCTTTGATTATTTCAATGCCGCTGAGCTTCATATTCCGAAAATGCGCAATGATCCAGGTCGCGTCGATGAGCATACCGAAGAGGTCACTGAATTCCTCAATGCAGAACTCCCTAAATTGTCTGCAAGTTTAGTGCTGTTTAGTTCATGGAAACAGATGTTCAAGGTTTTAGAAGGATTAAACTCTGATCTTAAAGAGCGAGTAATAGAGCAGGGTGGACGATCAAAATCAGCCATGTTGCAGCAGCATCGAGAGCGCATTGATCAAGGCCAGCCCAGTTGCTTGTTTGGATTGGCTTCCTTTGCGGAAGGTGTTGATCTCCCTGGTGATTATCTCACCGATGTGATTATTACTAAACTTCCTTTTAGCGTACCGGATGATCCTGTGGATGCCACCTTGGCAGAGTGGATCGAACAGCAAGGTGGGAATGCTTTCTCAGATTTAGCAGTTCCCGTGGCCTCTATGCGTCTTACACAAGCGGTGGGGCGTTTGCTAAGAACTGAAAAAGATCGCGGACGAGTGGTGATTTTAGATCGTCGTTTGACTGGCAAATTTTATGGTCGACAAATCCTTGATGCCTTGCCACCTTTTCGTCAGGTGTTCTGACAGGGTAAGATAGACAGTGAAAATGATGAACAATTGGAAGGTAATCTCTTGAATACAGAAGAACAGCGTCAGACACAAGCCGAAACTGATCAAACCACCGCTCAAGATAAAGAGCCTAAGCCACGTCGTAAACGTCGTGACAGTGGTAATAATCGGGGCAATAGCCGTCGCAAGAGCTGGACGCCACAGGAGTTTATTGTTCCTGAGGTTGCTGATCGTAGGCGCTTCCATGACTTTAACTTACCCGACGCTTTGATGCATGCCATTGCAGATTTGGGCTTTGAGTACTGTACACCCATTCAAGCTGCCACGATTGAACATGCCCTAGAAGGCAAAGATCTGATTGCTAAAGCACAAACCGGAACTGGTAAAACGGCTTCTTTTTTGATTGGTATTATTACTGATCTGTTGGATTTTCCGCTGGAAGAACCACGTAAACTGAAAGAGCCCCGAGCATTGCTGATTGCACCCACACGTGAACTGGCCTTGCAAATTGCTGCTGACGCAGAAGGTTTGGTGCGTTATTCAGACTTATCCGTGGTATCACTAGTGGGTGGTATGGATTATGAAAAACAACGTAAAGCTTTGGCGAAAGGTCCAGTCGATCTTTTGGTGGCTACACCGGGTCGCTTGATTGATTTTGTTAAATCTAAAGACGTAGATCTGTACAACGTAGAAGTGATGGTGTTGGATGAAGCGGATCGTATGTTGAGCATGGGCTTTATACCCGATGTCCGTACCATTATTCGTCATACGCCGCGAAAAGGACCGGACCGTCAAACCTTGTTATACAGCGCAACTTTCTCTGACGAGATTATGAACTTGGCGCGTCAATGGACCCAAGATCCTGTTCAAATAGAGATTGAATCCGAGTCTCAAGTGACTGATAACATCACACAAACCGTCTTTTTGGTCTCTTCTGAAGATAAATATACCCTGCTTAGAAATTATTTGCGGGTGAATAACATTGAACGCGCTATCGTATTTTGCAACCGTCGCCATGAAACTCGTGATTTGGCAGAAAAACTTCGTCGTGACGGTGTCCGTTCAGCACTGATGTCTGGTGAGATTCCGCAAAATAAGCGTGTTAAAACCTTAGAAGATTTCCGCAGTGGCAAAATTCAGGTGTTGGTAGCCACCGATGTGGCTGGGCGTGGAATTCATATTGATGGCGTCACCCATGTGATCAATTATCAACTCCCAGAAGAAGCTGATGATTATGTTCACCGTATTGGAAGGACGGGTCGTGCAGGTGCAATGGGTGCCTCTATCTCCTTTGCTTGTGAAAATGATTCCTTTTTGATACCTGAAGTGGAAGCCAATACGGGTGTTAAGCTGGTATGTGTTCATCCTGACCCTGAACTACTAGAGCCTATTGAAGCGCCTAAAGCTGAGGTTCAAGCGGTTGCTGAACAATCAGAAGATAATGCTGTGGAAGAATCAACTTCCCAAATCGCAACGTCTGATGATGCTTCTGTCGACAGCACACCAACCGAACATAGCAGTGAAGAAGCTGAAGCCGTGGTGGTCGAAGAAACGGACGAAAATAACAACGAAGAGCCTAAGAAACTGGATTGATTATGCAGCAAGACAAACACCGTACAGGCAAAATCAGAAACCTTTTGGGTATTGTCGTTAGCGCCTTTTTTGTGGTGGTTGGGATTGCAGGTTTTCAACGAACTCAAGATCCCATGCTATTACTGGCTTTTGTGGTAATGGCGATTTTGTCCTTCGGTATCATTAGTTTGATTTTTCGTTTAGTGGATCGATTGTTAGATTCGCTTGATCAACATCGTCCCAAGTAACGTCTGGAGAATTCTGTGAGTCAAGCGTCGCATATTGCTGTGTTAGGTGGTGGAAGTTTTGGTACCGTCATTGCCAATATCATGGCAGAGAAAGGTATTGTCGTTAGGCAGTGGATGCGAGATCAAGAGCGTGTGGACGAGATTAATACCACTCGCTGCAACTCTCGTTACCTCCCTGACTATTTGTTAGCTAAGGATTTAGAGGCGACAACAGAGCTCAGTTACGCACTTGAAAATGCCGAAGTGGTGTTTATTTCCGTACCCAGTCATGCGGTTCGGGATGTGGTTCGCCAATCCGTTAATTACCTCAATCATCAGCAGCTGTTGATCAGCACCACCAAAGGGATCGAAGCAGAAACCTTTAGCCTCATGAGTGAGATCATTGCGGATGAAATACCGAATGCTCTCGTGGGCGTGTTGAGTGGACCTAATCTTGCTAAAGAGATTGCTCGCAAACAGCTGACGGCGACCGTTATTGCAAGCCAAGACGAAGCGTTACGAACTCGTATCCAGCAGCTTTTGCACAGTCCTTATTTTCGTGTCTACGCAAGCACCGATACTTATGGTGTGGAGCTGGGCGGAACACTGAAAAATATCTATGCGATTGCCGCTGGCATGAGTGCAGCGCTGGGGATGGGCGAAAATACCCGCAGTATGTTGATGACTCGTTCCTTGGCTGAAATGAGTCGTTTTGCTGTCTCAATGGGAGCAAATCCGATGACTTTTTTAGGTTTGGCAGGTGTGGGTGACCTAATTGTGACCTGCATGTCACCTTTGAGTCGTAATTTTCGGGTAGGATTTGCTTTGGGTGAGGGCAAAACCCTAGATGAGGCAGTATCCGTGCTAGGGGAGGTTGCTGAAGGGGTCAATACCCTGCATCAAGTGCGCGATAAAGCAATCGAAAAAGATATCTATATGCCTTTGGTCAGCGGCTTGTATGAAGTGGTGTTTAATGCCGCTCCGGTTGCTGACATAGCCCGCAGTATGATGGTTAATGCTCAAAGCAGTGACGTTGAGTTTGTCTTGCCACGAGATGCTGCAGCAACTTCTGGAATTAATCCATCAATACATCGCTAATGCCAAACGAACTTAGAGCTTTTTTTCCTCACCTTAAGATGAGAGGGTTGATCTGGGGTGATCCGGCAAAAGAGCCCATTATCGCCTTACATGGCTGGCTGGATAATGCAGCCAGTTTTTATTCTTTAGCGCCGTTACTTGATGAATACCAAGTGATTGCACCTGATCTGGCGGGTCATGGTTTTTCAGATCATCGACCAGCTGGTACGCCTTATTATGTCTGGGATAATGTCGCTGACGTGCTGGCCTTAGCTGATTATTTGGAACTGAATTCATTTCATTTGGTCGGACATTCTATGGGTGCTGGTATTGCCTCTCTGCTTTCGGCTGTTGCTCCTGAACGGGTAAAGTCGGTAGTACTGCTAGACGGTCTTGTCCCTGTTACGACACCGGCTGAACAAAGCCCACAGCAGATGACTATGGCGCTGCGTCAACGTAAACGCATCGCTGAGCGACCTCAACGTTATTATGATCACTTTGAAGATGCCGTCGTCGTCAGGGCGAAAAGTCAGTATCCGGTACCCTATGAAGCATCCAAAGCACTCGTTTCGCGTGCTATCACGCAAACAGATGCTGGATGGCAGTGGCATACTGATCCCTATCTATTTGCGCCGTCTGTGCTAAGGTTAACGGAAGGTCAAGTTGCTGAATTCTTGAGGGTAATTAAATCACCCGTGTTGTTGTGCCTAGCTGAAAGGGGAATTGCAACTGAGCAAACCTATCAGCTAGCAAAATGCGTAACAGATATTGAAGTTGAATGTTTGCCTGGAGGCCATCATTTGCATCTTGAGGATAGATATGTAGCGGAAGTAGTCAAACGTATTTGTCGTCACTTACAAGATTGATAAGAACAACAATCCAGAAAGTTAACATGGCAGAATAACAATCTGCGCGCTTAAAGCGTATAAGGAGTCACCATGTATGATCGTTTGATCAAGCTATTTATTTTAGCGGCCCTGATCATTGCTAGCCCAACCCATGCCTCTAATCAGCTACCTGATTGGTTCGAGCCTTTCCCTTTATCAACGCTAGACAACCAGTCAGCCAGAGCTACACCTGATTATCAACTTCCATTAAGCCAGATCACTAGGATTCAGGGCTTATTGCGCACTCAAAATGAGTTGCGCTTAAGCGGAGACTTGATACGTCGAACCTGGCAGCTTTCACCTGGTAATACTCCAGACCAGGGTTTCGAACATGTTCGTGATCAACTATTACGCCAGCAAGCCAATATTCTTTTTGAATGTTCTTCTCGCCAGTGTGGAGCGAGCAATCTTTGGGCTAACCAAGTGTTTGGTTATGCCAATTTACTGGGTGTAGATAGTACTCAATTTTATTTAGCAGCTGAATTAACTACCGGTCATATGGCTGTCTATGCTGTTCGTCGCGGAAATGGTCGCTCTTATCTACATATCGATTATATTCATGTTGCACCCAGTGTCGTCGAGCAGGAATCTGAGCAGATGATCGAATCTGAACACGTTTCTTGGCAGCAGCAGTTGCGGGATCTAGGGTATGCAGATTTACCCGGTTGGTCAGCGGCAGAACCTAACACATTGCAGCAATTGCTGGGTTTATTAGACGAGGATCTGGATCTAAAACTGCGAATTGTGGTTCATCAGCGTGTGAATACAGGAGACACGGGGCTTACTGAAAGTAATGCAGAGGCTCAGCGCTTAGAAAGTGAGTTATTGCAGTCAGGTGTGATGCCTGATCGTGTTGCAGTGTTCGGTATAGGAACCTTAGCACCAAGTGTGCTTGGATATGATAACTATGCCATTACCGTGATTAGAGTCGAGGAATAACACTATGCCTCGCGTATCGCTTGTTTTAGGAGCAGGTGGTGCTCGCGGTTATGCGCATATAGGCGTCATTCATCAGTTGCAATCGCGTGGTTATGAAGTGGTGTCTATTTCAGGCAGTTCGATGGGAGCCTTAGTAGGAGGGCTTTACGCAGCCGGCGGCTTAGATGCTTATACAAAATGGGTGAAGACCCTGAACTGGATTGATGTCGTCAGGTTATTGGATTTACACTTTTCTCATGGCACCATCCGTGGTGATAAGATTTTCGCCAAGATTGAGTCAATGATTGGTAACCCTAATATCGAAGACCTGCCAATCCATTACACCGCTGTAGCTACTGACTTGACGCGTCATAAAGAGGTGTGGTTTCAAGAAGGTCCATTACTTGAGGCTATTCGAGCCTCTTCTGCTGTTCCAGGAGTCTTCTCTCCGATTCAAAGAGGAGAGCGCATCTTAGTCGATGGTGCTGTACTCAACCCTTTGCCAATGATACCCACGGTTGCCGTAGAGTCTGATATGATTTTAGCGGTAGACCTTAACTGCGCAGATGATGATGTTGATCCAGAAGTACTGCCAAAAATTCAACATATGCTGGCGCAACGAAACTTTAATGCCAGCCAGCGCATTGGCGTCATCGTTAGTTCAATGGAAGTGCTGCATGGCGCGTTAAGTCGCTATAAAGTGGCAGGCTATCAGCCTGATCTCTTATTGCATATTCCCAAATCGATTGCAGGATTCCACGAGTTTCATCGAGCAAATGAGTTGATTGATGCAGGTTCTCGTATTGCAGCGATTCAGCTAGACCAGTTTGAAGCGCGAGGTAAAATCAAACCTGTGCTGATGGATGATCAGTTTAGTTAGCGTTTCTCTGTTTTCAATAATACGTACACGGCGCCGGTTCCGCCATCACGGGGTTGGGCAGAGCTAAAGGCTAATACGCTGGGCATTTGTCTTAACCAGTCATTGATATAGGACTTTAATACCGGGTTTTGACCCACTTGAGAAAACGCTTTGCCATGCACGATTAAGACACAGCGCGCCTGCTGGCGCTGAGCATCTCGAATAAAGCGGCTAACTTCATTTCTGGCAGCTTCGATGGTGTATCCATGCAGGTCAAGACCTTGCTCCCATGGAATGTGTCCTAACTTCAGTTTTTTTAAGCGCCTAATTTGAATACCGGGTGTTGCAAACAACAGCTCATCTTCTGATTCAACCAGCTCTGACACTTCGGCTGACAGACCATCAATAAATTGTTCAGGTTCCTGTTCTGCCATACGCCTGCGATAGGCAAGATCAGGAGATTTTTTTAATGTGGGCTTATGTCCTAGGTCTGCATGGGCTGATTTGATGCGTGTGACGTCTTTCATCAGTGATTGAAAGTCGATATCTAGCTCATCATCGGGTGTCGGTTTAAACTCTGTCATGGCGTTTAGGTCATAATTTCTTTAATATTAGCGTATATTTGCATACGCATGCTAAGCGATTCAATTGGTTAATGACAACAGGATCTTCAGATGTCTGGTAATACTATCGGCAAACTTTTCACTTTTACCAGTTGTGGTGAAAGCCACGGACCCGCTTTGGCGGCCATTGTAGATGGTTGCCCACCTGGTATTCCATTAACTGAAGAAGATCTTCAAATTGATTTAGATCGTCGCAAACCAGGTACCTCTCGTCATACGACACAACGACGTGAAGCGGATGAAGTCAGAATCCTTTCGGGTGTCTTTGAAGGTCGCACGACAGGAACACCTATAGGTTTACTGATCGAAAATACCGATCAACGTTCAAAAGACTATTCCGAAATTAAAGATACCTACCGCCCAGCACATGCTGATTATGTTTATGATCATAAGTATGGTTTTCGAGACTATCGTGGTGGTGGTCGTTCTTCTGCGCGTGAAACCGCCATGCGTGTGGCGGGTGGTGCTATTGCTAAGAAAGTGCTCAGTCAGCTTGGAGTGACCGTTCGAGGCTATCTATCTCAACTAGGCCCCGTGGCAATTGATCCACAAAAGTTTGATTGGGATCAGGTTTCTGAAAATCCTTTTTTCTCGCCGGATGCTGATGCTGCTGAAAAAATGGCAGAGTACATGGATGCACTGCGCAAAGAGGGGAATTCAGTCGGTGCACGAATTTCGGTAGTGGCGTCGGGTGTACCTGTTGGCTTGGGAGAGCCTATTTTTGATCGATTAGATGCTGAGTTGGCGCATGCTTTAATGAGTATTAATGCGGTTAAGGGTGTCGAAATAGGGGATGGCTTTGCGGTTGTTTCGCAAAAAGGCACTGAGCATCGTGACGAGATGACGCCCGAAGGCTTTCTATCTAACCATGCTGGGGGCATTTTGGGTGGTATCTCAACAGGGCAGGATATCATTGCTCATATTGCGTTGAAACCGACCTCTAGCATGCGTCTGCCAGGTAAAAGTATTAATAATCGTGGTGAAGCAGTCGATGTCATCACAAAAGGACGCCATGACCCCTGTGTCGGTATTCGCGCTACACCGATTGCCGAAGCGATGATGGCGATGACCTTAGTAGATCATCTGCTGCGTCATCGTGGTCAGAACGCCGACGTTAAGACAGATTTGTTAAAACTTAAATAAGGTTATGAATATCAAAGACATTAACGATACATACAGCACGCAGGAACGGATGCAACAACATCAGAGCAAACCTATAGGCTCTGCTGTCGCTGCCAGAGATCGAAAAGATTTCTTTATTCGTCGTGATGATTATGAATTTGCAGGTATGCATCTGATTATCGACCTGTTTGGTGCCTCTAATATCGATAGTCTTGAGCATATGGAAGAGGCTTTAAGAGAGGCGGTTGAAGCTTCAGGTGCGACACTCCTGCATATTCACTTGCATCATTTTACCCCGAATGGTGGCATATCCGGTGTGGCGGTGTTAGCCGAGTCACATATTAGTGTGCATACCTGGCCGGAACGTGAATTTGCAGCTTTTGATGTATTTATGTGTGGAGATGCCCGTCCAGCTGATGCTGTTCCCGTGCTGGAACGCTACTTTTCTCCAAACAAAGTCGATGTTCAAGAGTATGTTCGTGGCAGAATGCCCGTGAGTTTAAGTGCGTCAGTATGAGCCTATTCACCGAAACCTTAAGTGATGGTTATGGTCAGTCGCTGAGTATTGATGAACTTTTGTTCGAACAGCAAACAGATCATCAGCACCTGATCATTTTTCGTAATCGCTTCTTTGGTCGTGTCATGGCCTTAGATGGGATCGTGCAAACGACCGAGCGCGATGAGTTCATCTATCACGAAATGATGGTTCATGTGCCGATGTTGGCCTTTGGTGCCGCCCGAAGGGTGCTGATCATTGGTGGGGGCGATGGCGGTATTTTACGTGAAGTGCTAAAACACCAAAGTGTTGAAGAGGTTGTTCAGGTTGAAATTGATCAAGCAGTTATTGATCTCTGTAAAACCTTTCTTCCAAATCACTCGGCGGGTGCTTTTGATGACCCTAGAGTCACAATCAACATTGCTGATGGTATGGCATTTGTTTGTGAGGCAGACATTGAACCTTTCGACGTCATCATTTCTGACTGCACAGATCCAATAGGACCAGGCGAAGTCCTGTTTTCAAGTGAGTTCTATCAAGGCTGCAAACGTTTATTAAATCCTAATGGCGTGTTTGTTGCTCAAAATGGCGTGGTGTTTATGCAGCCTGAAGAGCTTATCAATACTCAACATCGATTAAGTCCTTACTTTACAGATACACGTTTTTATGGCGTTGCCGTTCCTACCTACATCGGTGGCATCATGGCTTTGGCTTGGGGATGTGATGATTTACAGATATCCAAATTGGATATTTCTTTGCTACAACAGCGTTATCAAGCTTCGGGCTTAAATTGCCGTTATTACACGCCAGCGGTTCATGCTTCAGCTTTCCATCTACCCGCCTATGTGCAAAATCTACTAGAACCATAGCAATAGTGTAACTTCCATTCAGTTCGGCTTCATCCTAGTCAGCGTAAACTTCATCTTTATCAATTCTGTTTTTAAGTGAGGTTATATGAAGCCCTTGTTTTTTTTATTAGCGATGAGCTTAAGTCTTCCTGTACTAGCATCACCTCCATCTTTTACTCCCGCAGCATCCAATGATCGCGGAAGGTCTGCAAATGCACCCGCAAATTCAGATCAGCGATCTGCTCCGAAGGCGCACCAGCAAAATGAGGATATTTCGGCAGATTACCAACCCATTATCCGTCGTGTTCTTGAGGAATATTTTGGGCTCTCTTCTACGGAAGCAAATCAAACTTTTGAGCAGAAACGGATACCACCTGGACTGCAAAAAAAGTTAGCACGAGGAGGGGATTTACCTCCGGGTTGGCAAATGAAATTAGCCAGAGGAGATGTTTTCCCGCCCGATTTGTACGCTAAGTCGACTCGTTTGCCTAACCATTGGGCAGGTCGCGGAGGAAATACTCAAGAGGAAGAATGGCTGTTGTTAGAAGATAAAATTGTTCGTGTCGTTCAAGGCCAAGGTACGATTTTAGATGTTATCGATATCTCCCAGGCTATTTTGAGGTGAGTGATAAAGAACATAGAGTGAAGATCAATTTGCATATATCAAAATATTATAAATAAAATTATTGTTATAACTAACGTGTTGATATAATCTTCTTTCCCATAAATTAATGTCTTTTATAGATTTTAGGAATATAGGGAAGAAGATGAAAACCTTTAAGAAAGCAAAATCGATTGTTGCTGCCATTGTGCTGGGTCTGGGTGTCTCTCAGGTTCAAGCATCGGATCAATCACTACTGAACTCCTCTTATGATATCGCACGTGAGTTGTTCGCGAGTTATAACGAACACTTTGCACAATACTGGCAAGAAAAAACTGGTCAAACCGTTGAAATTCGTCAATCTCATGGCGGTTCTTCTCGTCAGGCTCAGGCGATCATTGAAGGCTTACGTGCCGATGTTGTGACCTTCAATCAAGTCACAGATATCGATATTCTGCATCAACGAGGTAAGTTGGTACCTGCAGATTGGCGTGAGCAGTTGCCTAATGCCAGTTCTCCCTATTACTCAACCATGGCTTACTTAGTTCGTGAAGGTAATCCTAAAAATATTCAAAACTGGGATGATCTTGCGCATGAAGATGTCAGTAGTGTTTTTCCCAATCCTAAAACCTCTGGTAATGGTCGTTATACCTACCTAGCTGCGTATGGCTATGCTCAACAGGCTTTTCCTGAAGATCAAGACGCTATCGACAGCTTTGTTAGAACCTTTTTAAACCGAGTTGCAGTGTTCGACACTGGCGGTCGTGGTGCAACCACTACCTTTGTTGAGCGTGGTATTGGTGATGTGCTGATCACATTTGAATCTGAAGTAAACAATATTTTGGCTGAGTTCCCAGATCAAAACTTTGAAGTGGTTGTGCCTAAAGTAAGTTTCTTGGCTGAGTTTCCAGTCGCTGTTGTAGAGCGTCATGCTCAGCGAAACGGTAACTTAGAGCTAGCCAGAGCCTATCTTGAAGAACTTTATTCTGAAGACGCTCAACGATTGTTGGCTGGATTCAATTATCGAGTTCATAACGAAGTTGTTCAGCAAGAGTTTTCTGAACAATTTCCTGAAGTAGAGCTTCTGACTATTGAGCAGATCGCAGGTAGTTGGGATAGCGCGATGGAGGTTCACTTTGCTAGCGGCGGCAAACTAGATCAACTTCAGCGTCGATAAGCGGATAAGGAAAGTAACCCACTATGTCACTGGCGATCACATCAGCCATCTCATTAAACCCCAGCAAGCGTGTCTTGCCGGGGTTTGCCTTGAGCCTTGGTATCTCATTACTGTTTATCAGTTTGATATTACTGCTACCGATTACCGGACTTTTGCTGCAAACAGCAGGCATGTCATGGAACGAGTATTGGTCAGTCATCAGTGATCCACGAGTAGTGGCTTCGTATAAAGTAACTCTGTGGGCTGCTGCGTGGGCTTCAGCTTTCAATGGAGTAGTGGGTTTACTTTTAGCTTGGGTACTGGTGCGTTATGAGTTTCCGGGAAAGCGAATTGTTGATGCCTTAATGGATCTTCCTTTTGCATTACCCACCGCAGTTGCGGGAATCACCCTATCTGCGCTCTTCGCTGAAAACGGTTGGTACGGATCTATCCTTGCTGAGGCAGGGATAAAAGTGGCCTTTACTCCCCTAGGGATTATTGTCGCGATGTCCTTTACTAGCCTTCCTTTTGTGGTCAGAACCGTTCAGCCAGTGCTTGAAGATTTGGCTGTCGAAGATGAAGAAGCTGCCATCAGTATGGGTGGATCAGATTTAACGGTGTTTAGGCGGGTGATTTTCCCAAGTCTATGGCCGGCACTATTAACGGGTATCGCCTTATCATTTACGCGCAGCCTTGGTGAGTTTGGAGCGGTTATCTTTATCGCTGGCAATATGCCTTATGTCAGTGAAATTACCAGTTTAATGATTTTTATTCGATTACAAGAATTTGATTATGCAGCTGCCAGTGCGATTGCATCGGTGGTTCTGTTAGCTTCGTTGATTTTGCTGTTCTTAATTAATATCTGGCAAGCTTTCTATTTACGCCGGATTCACGGTCGATAAGGGTTTAACTATGCGAACCTCTGCACATCTTCGTATCGGTGATCAGCCTTGGGTTAAGTGGTCCTTAATCACCTTGGCACTATCACTCGTCACCTTGCTGCTGCTGGTACCTTTATTTGCCATTTTCGCGCAAGCCTTTTCCGGTGGTTTAGAAAGCTACATTGCCAATGTGACTGATCGTTTTACATTGCATGCCATCGGTCTAACTTTATTTGTTGCAGCCTTAACGGTTCCGATTAACTTAGTGTTTGGTGTTTTTCTCGCTTGGCTTGTAACGCGCTTTGAATTCCCAGGTCGTAAACTTCTGATTACCTTAATTGACATACCTTTTGCGGTGTCACCTGTTGTAGCAGGGTTGTTATATCTGCTTCTGTATGGCTCAAATGGTTGGATTGGTAGTCGTTTGATGGACCACGATATTCAGTTGATGTTCTCTTGGCCGGGTATTCTGATGGTCACCGTGTTTGTTACCTGTCCATTTGTCGCGCGAGAGTTGATTCCGTTGATGCAGCAGCAAGGTAAAGAGGAAGAGGAAGCCGGTGTTACCTTGGGTGCGAGTGGGTGGCAGTTGTTTCGTCGTATCACCTTACCCAATATTCAATGGGCTTTGATTTATGGTGTGGTGCTGACCAATGCACGTGCCGTGGGTGAGTTTGGCGCGGTTTCAGTAGTGTCTGGCAATATTCGCGGTGAAACTAACACTTTGCCTTTGCATGTCGAACTTTTATATCAGGATTATAACGTGGTGGGAGCCTTCGCTAGTTCATCATTACTGGCGGGTATTGCGCTGTTGACCTTGTTTGTGAAGTCTTTTGTTGAATGGCGTCAGGCTCGTCAACGTCATGCGTTGAATGAGGAGGAAATATGAGTATTCGGGTTGAAAATGTCAGCAAGCGTTTTGGAAAGTTTCAGGCGCTTGAGCCGCTATCCTTGGAAATTCCTGATGGTCAATTAGTGGGTTTGTTGGGACCGTCAGGTTCTGGAAAAACAACGCTATTGCGCATTATAGCTGGGCTGGAAAGTGCCGATACCGGCCGTATTTTGTTTCATGGCGATGATGTCACCCGTGTGCATGTTCGTGATAGACGAGTCGGATTTGTGTTTCAGCACTATGCGCTATTTCGCCATATGACCGTTGCTGAAAATATTGCGTTTGGCCTAGAAGTGATGCCAAAAGTGCAGCGACCTAATGCTAAAGAGATTAAAAAGCGGGTACATGATCTACTTGAGATGGTGCAGTTAGGACAATTGGCCAATCGTTACCCTGCGCAGTTATCAGGTGGGCAAAAACAACGTGTTGCGCTAGCTAGGGCACTGGCTATGCAACCTCAAGTATTGTTGCTAGATGAACCCTTTGGCGCATTGGATGCCAAGGTGCGTAAAGATTTACGCCGATGGTTGCGCAATTTGCATGATGAACTTCACTTCACCAGTGTCTTTGTCACCCATGATCAGGAAGAGGCATTGGAATTATCTGATCAAGTGGTTGTCATGAGTGCAGGTAAAATTGAGCAAGTCGACACACCTCAAACTCTTTACGCTCAACCAGATAGCCGTTTTGTATT
Source organism: Nitrincola schmidtii (assembly GCF_008973715.1). Lineage (GTDB taxonomy): Bacteria > Pseudomonadota > Gammaproteobacteria > Pseudomonadales > Balneatricaceae > Nitrincola > Nitrincola schmidtii. Next base: position 58,445 of record NZ_WBOL01000008.1, on the reverse strand, counting down.
AGGCTTTTTAGGACATATCAACGTTTTACAAGGTGACGTGAATCAAGGGCGCCTTTCACAAGGTGATGCTTGGATTACTCTTAATGGTCATCCGAATGCTAAAGCAGTCGAATGCTATTTCCGTCCACACGAAGTCAAATTGCAAACTCAACCATCACCCACTGCACATTTACCATTAAAGGTCAGTGCAGTCAGTTTAATTGGTGCTGAAGTTCGCGTTGAATTGGAAGCCGATGGTTGGAGTAGTCCAGAACCTTGGGAGGTTGGAATCAGCCATGCTGAGTATAATGCTTGGCAACCGATGCGGGGTGATCGTTGCTATGCAGTGCCCGAAGTAGGTCATCTGTTTTCATCGGACAAAACAGAGCCTGAGTTGATTCAATGGTCACAAGCACAGCAATCTCCAGTGGTAGGTGCGAGGTCTAGCGTTGTTTCTTTATTTGCTAGTGCCTAAATCACTGCCCTTAAACGACAAGTGTTGGGCACTTAGCACGACTGGCGACACGTTGAGAGACGCTGCCTAAAAAGTAGCCCTCAACGTCGCCATTGGTGCCGCGCGTTCCGACGACAATCAAATCAACTTCTTTCTCTTTGGCAAACTTTACGATCGTTTTGGAAGGTCTGCCGCTCTTGACGAAAGCACGAACCTTCTTCGCCCCTAATAGCTTGGAATGTTCACGTGCGTGGTTGACCACATCGGTGGCATATTCTTTCAATGCCTGATCAGGTATTTGAACATTGTCAGGTCTGACCATAGATAAGGATGCTTCAAATAAACTGTGATGTTTAAACACACAAATCAGATATATTTCTGCATCAGTTAGTTTTTGAAGGTCAACCGCCTTTTCTAGTGCTTTTAAAGCACCTTCAGAACCATCCACTGCGACTAGAATTTTTTTGAACACATCAATCTCCCAGCTGTCGTTGTAAAAGAATTATACCTAGCCTTATCTAAAGGCTAAGTCTCGCAAGAATAACGCTATTTGAGGGAAGAAAATGATCAATACCGAGGCTATCACTAGCATTAATACAAACGGTGGCGTTCCTCTTATCACTTCCCAGTAGGGGCGTTTGAAGATCGCTATTGCAGTAAAGATGTCGCAGCCAAAAGGCGGTGTCGCTGACCCGATTGCCACCATCAGGGTAATCAAAATACCCACATGAACGGGGTCAAGTCCTGTAGAGGCGATTGCAGGAGCAAAAATCGGTGTCAGTACCAAGATTACTACGATAGGGTCGACAAACATGCAGGCAATAAAGAAGGCGATGGCAATCGCAAAAAGCACGCCAATGGGACCCGCTTGATCTATGCCTAAGCCCCCCAAGATGGCTTGCGGGATTTGCGCAAAAGAGATAATCCATGAGAATCCATTGCCGACTGCGACAAGAATGAATACGACTGCGGTAATTAAGCCAGTGGATTTTGCTATTTTGTAGATATCCGCTGCTTTTAATGAGCGGAAAACAATGAATTCAAGAATTACAGCATAAAGTACACAGGCAGCTGCTGCCTCTGTTGGGCTGAAAATACCACCGTAGATCCCACCAACGATAATCACTGGGAAGCCTAAAGGCCATAACGCATCTTTGATGGCTATCAGGCGTTCTTTCCATGTGCTTTTAGGTTCGGTCGGTACGTTATGCCTATAGGCGTAAGCGATACAATAGGCAGAAAACATCGCTAAAATTAGTAAGCCAGGACCGACGCCAGCGATAAATAATTCCCCGATTGAGGTGCCGGTAATAACACCATAAATAATCATGCCGATACTGGGAGGGATCAGAAAAGCGATATCGCTGGAATTAATGATGAGCGCTAAGGTGAATGAATCTTTATATCCTGCTTTTAACAGCTTCGGACGTAAGGGGGAACCAACCGCCACAACAGTCGCTTGAGTGGATCCGGAAACCGCGCCAAACAAAGTACAGGAAGCGGCCGTACTCACAGCAAGGCCACCTTTGATATGGCCAATAAAGGCCATTACCATACCGATGAGTCTGTTGGCAGATTGACCCCTAGTCATAATATCAGCCGCTAGAATAAACATTGGCACTGCAATTAAGGCAGTCGGTCGTATTCCACCCATCATCTGCTGAATCATAATGTTCATTTGTGCAAAGCTATCAAAGGTCATATAAAAGCCGACCAATGCTGCCATGATCAAAGGGATCATCATCGGGAACCCCAGCAATAGAAGAATGATCATGGTTGCCAGCATAATGGTAGTCATAGCATTATCCTTTTATCGGGTCTTAGACTTCTGTTTCGGTGTCTTCGTAGCCATCGACCACGTGTGTTGAGAGATACACATCACGTGAGGTCAGGTTTTTGATAGCGGTAAGCAGGTATTGAATACCGGTGATGGTAAAGCCGATCGGAACCCAGACATACATCAGGTATAGAGGGATACCCATCGTGGGTAATACACGACCGGTGTTATAAATGCTAAGAATATAGGTGTAAGAGTAATAGCACAGAAAAAACATCGTGCCCGAAGTGATCAAGGCAATGAATATCATCAAAATACGGCGTGCTTTGGTGGGTAGTGCATCGTACAGTGCCGACATGCGAATATGTCTACCGTGACGCGCTGCATAACCCAAACCTGCAAAGGTAATCATCACGATCAGTATTCGATTGACTTCTTCGGCAAAGAATAGACTTTCACCAAATACAAATCGACCGATAACATTAGCGACGGTATTCAGTGCCATTAACAAAACACCGGCAGCAAGAATAAAGGATTCTATACGGCTGATGCCTGAATCTATAACGCCCAAGAATCCAGGTAATCCTGAAATGTGCGAATCAAGAAGGTCATCCTTCATTGAAGTCTCTCCAAGTGCAGTCAGGTCTATCCTTGAAAAGTCAGCGGCAGAGAGGCCACCGCTGACCATTTAGTTCACAGATAAGGATTACTGTGAACGATAGGGTTCTAAATCTGCTTTAAACTGCTCAAGCAGGGCTTCGCCTCGCTCGCCTGTCATTTCTATAAAGCGCTCTTCAACACGCGGTGCGCGCTCAATGAATGCTTGACGCTCTTCATCGGTTAAGCGAGTTACCGTCACATCAGGTTTAGATTCAAGAATTTTCTCTAGCATCTCCTCGCTTAAACCTGGCACATATTCGGTGATGTACTCGAAGGCAAATTCAGTTGCGTCTTGCACTAACTGCTGATCTTCAGCAGAAAGATTGTTGTAGAAATCTTGGTTCGCCATTAATGCCGTGGTGAATTGACCATGACCGGTAAAGATCAAGTTAGGGGATACTTCATAGAGTCCGCCTGACTGTATCCAAAAAATTGGATTTTCCTGACCTTGGATAATATTGGTCTGAAGACCACCGTAGACTTCACCCCATGGCAGAGGAGTCGGTGTTGCACCAAAAGCACGATAGGTCTCTGAAAGCAATGGGTTGGTCATGGTGCGGATGTTCTTTCCGCGGAACTCTTCTGGTGTTCGAACCGGCGTATCTGCCGTAACAACCATCTCTCCCTCTGGATACATTTTAAGCAGTTCTAACCCTTGCTCTGCATACAACTCGGGGAACATTTCGTTAATAGCGACACTGGTTTTAAAGAAATCGATGATGTCTTCGTCATTAACTGGAAGTAGATAAGGAATAAAGAAAATTTGTGCTTCTGGGATCAAAGAGCCTGTGAACCCAGGAGATTGGTTTACAAATTGAAGAATCCCCATCTGGGTTTGCTCCATGATGTCATCCGACTCACCGAGCTCACCAAAGCGAAATATTTGTACGGTGTTGTTAGAGTTTTCTTCAACATACTCTTTAAATTTGTGAGCGAATACGTCTTGCACATCCCCTTCAAATTCTTCATGAGCGTAACGCCAGTTGGCTGCCATTGCAGCAGAACTGAAACCTACCATGCTGGTTATAAGTGCGCCGGCTACGGCAGTTGCCAGTCTTTTTTTCAAGGTCATCTTTTGCTCCTCGCTGGGTTTAAAGTGGAACGAATTCCAATCGCTCCATGACGTCTATACTGTAGAGTCATGCCAATAAAATTTATGGACACCTTATTCAGCGTGGCAAAATGCTTCAAATTCTGCAAGTTAATTGCAGATAAAATTTATAGCTTGTTGGGAAATTTTTCGGATGGCATCGTTTAAATTTTTGTTATATATAAGAAAATAGCTTATTATTATTTTTTTAAATATTTATCGGAATTATCATGAATGTAATTGTTTGATTAGGTGAGCATGCCATACGTCAGATTGTCTGGGTTTTATCTTTTCTATTTCGCATTATTAGGTTCTTTAGTTCCATATTGGAGCCTTTACTTGCAGTCGTTCGGCCTGTCTGTTCAAGTGATTGGTGTACTGATGGCGTTGCTGCATCTTTCGCGTGTTATCGCGCCAAATGTTTGGGGTTGGTTGGCAGATCACACAGGTCAACGATTGCGCATTGTTCGTTGGGGAGCTTGCCTCACCTGGATAGTCTTTATTGCTATTTTTTGGCAAACCTCTGCTTTAGGCATTGGGTTAGTCATGCTGTTATTTAGTTTTTTTTGGAATGCAGTATTGCCGCAGTTTGAGGTATTAACACTTCAGCATCTCGGTTCTTCCCGCGATAAATATAGTCGTATTCGGTTATGGGGATCTATTGGTTTTGTGGTCGCCGTCTTAGGAACGGGGATGTTGCTTGATCTGATTGATATTCGATGGTTGCCCGCTGTTGCTCTGGTGTTAATGGTGTTGATTTGGCTGAATACATTGGTGGTACCCGCTCCATCGATGGGGCCTTCAAAGGAGCGTACATCAAAAAGTCTGCGCAATATTCTTTGTATCCCACAAGTTCAAGTGTTTTTACTGGTATTCTTTTTGGTACAGTTCAGTCACGGTCCTTATTACACCTTTTACAGCGTTATGTTGCAGGATTTGGGGTATAGTCGAAGTCAAATTGGACAGCTTTGGGCAGTGGGTGTGGTAGCTGAAGTTTTGTTATTTATTATCATGCCCATGTTATTTAAACGTCACAGTTTAAGACTGCTGTTGTTGATCAGTGTATTGCTTTGTGCTTTACGCTGGTTCTTGATTGCTTTTTTTGCTGACTCATTACCGATATTGCTTTTTGCGCAGCTACTGCATGCAGCCAGTTTTGGCAGCTTACATGCCGTGGGAATTGCTTTGGTCTATCATTACTTTAGTCAGAACACACAAGGAAGAGGGCAGGCCTTGTTTGCCAGTGCAGGCTTTGGAGCCGGAGGTGCTGCGGGTGCTCTATTTTCAGGAATGTTTTGGGCAAGTTGGGGAGGAGGCGTTACATTTATAGTGGCAGCGAGCGTTAGTCTAATTGCTTTTGTGATAGCTTATTTTTGGATCTATCCTGATCGATTTAAGCAACTGGATTAACTTCGGTAAAGTGTTATATCCTTGTATGTATTACAGGTGTCTTGCAATCCTAAGGGGAAAGCGATGAAGTTTACAATCGATATTGAAATGACACCGGAGGAGCTAAGAGAAAGTCTTGGCTTGCCAGATGTGTCTTCTTTACATGACGAAATGATCAATACTATTCGTGAACGAATGCATCAAGGCGTAGAAGGCTATGATCCTGTGACCCTTTTTAAACCTTTTTTAACTTCCAGTGTCGGAACAGTGGAAGGCTTTCAAAAACTTATTTTTGGATTGATGAACCAATATTCGCGCCCTACTTACAAAGGCGCAGACAAAGACGGAACTGAGGAATGAAGTACAGATGACCATTAAGAAAAAGGAGAGCAGTATGCGTATCCTGAGAAAGTATACCAATAGGCGTTTGTATGATACCTCCAGAAGTTGTTATGTCACTTTGGAGGATGTTAAAGAGTTGGTTCTTAATTCAGAGCCTTTTCAAGTGCTGGATTCAAAGTCTGGTCAAGACTTAACGCGGAATATACTGATGCAAATTATCAGTGAGCAAGAGGGTGATGGCCACGGTACGTTGTTAACCAATCAGGTGCTGCAGCAGTTGATTCGTTTTTATGGCGATAGTATGCAAGGGATGATGAGTCAGTATTTGGAGCAAAGTATTGGCGCTTTTCTTGAACATCAGGATCTTATTCGAGATCAAATGCAAAATATGATTGGGGCTGCTAACCCATTAACCATGATGAATCGCATCGCGGATCAAAATTTGGCTATGTGGAAAATGTTCAGCCCTGTTAAGGGTGAAGGTAAGTCATCATTTGACCCCTCAACTCAGAAAGCTGATGCGGCTACTGAAGAGCCAACAGTAACTGAAGCGGCTAAAACAACTCGTCGACGTACCGGTAGGCCTAAAGAGTAGGGTTCGTTACTTAAACGTCCTGATGTAACCAGTTCCCAATCGCATCGGAGAGCTGGTTTCCTTGCTTACTACTGACAAAAATCCCGATATGCCCTGATTCAATGCTTTTCTCTCGATAGAAACGAGTCGAGGTCAGCCCTTGTAATGCTTTTGATGACGAAGGCGGAACAAGATGATCTTGAGTAGCATAAATATTCAGAATGGGTTGGGTAATACTAGCGAGCCTGACAGGCTGATCACCTATCTTTAGTGTATCGTTAACGAGACGGTTCTGCTGAAAAAAGTCTTTGATAAATTCGCTAAATGCCTTTCCTGCTTGATCGGGACTGTCTTGTATCCATTTCTCCATACTTAAGAAGGTCACCGCATTACTTTGATCCGCTAAAGAGAATGGCAGGTCTAAGTTTTTTTGCATACCTAACCGCATCGGCATCAAAGATTGATAGGTTTCGTTCAATAATGTGCCGGGTATATTGCCATAAGTGGCGACGGCTAAATCAACATCAACGTGACGCGCTAGATTGCTTAGCGTGAAGTCTGGTGTGTGAAAATCAACGGGTGTTACTAAGGTAATTAATCGAGAAATCTTTTGAGCATGTAACGCTGTGTAGCAAAGGCTGAAAGTCCCACCTTGGCAAATACCCATTAAGTTCATCTGATCTACTTGAGCGTGCTCACAGGCCTTATCAACACAGCGATCAAGGTAGTGATTGATATAATCATCGAGATCTAAAAAGCGATCCGATGCGTCTGGATAGCCCCAGTCAACTAAATAGATAGCAATACCTTTATCTAGAAGCTTTTTTAATAACGAGCGTTCGGGTGTCAAATCGATCATATAGGGTCGATTGACTAAGGCGTAACAAATCAAAAGAGCAGGAGTGTCCGGATTGAGATGTTCAGGAGCATAATACTGAAGACGCATTTTATCGAGTTGCAGTAACGTTTGCGCTGGCGTTTGGCCTATCTCAACAGGTGCAATACGTTTGAGGACTTGGTAGCTTTCAAGCAGTTGTGTATTGAATTCCTTAACCTCTTTCTTTAGCAGTTGAGCATCTAAACGAATCCTGCTCATGACTGTTGATCCCTTGAAGGACTAAGCTGTTGTTTAATGGCCTCAATATCACGTGTCAGCGACAGGGTTTGCTGTTGAAGGTGTTCCAATTGGCGAACCTGTTTGGTTAACGCATGAATTTTTTCAAAGGCTAGATTCAATGAAGCTTCCGAAGCAATGCCGAGTTGGGTTAGATAGCGATTACGCTGTTCCTGAAACCAAAGCTTCAGTTGCATCAAGGTGTTGCTGATTTTTCCATGAGCCAGTTGGTATTCATGAGTGGCAACCCGCTCTGCATAGCTTATTTCATAAGCATCTACCCAGAGTCGATGTAGCTCTTTTAGACTGGATATTTGTTGCTCACTTTGCTCAATCGCCTCAGAAAGTTGATTGATGGCCTTCGAATTGATGTGTGAATAATGATCCGTGTAATCCTGAAATGCTTGTTGATGCTCATTGATAAGCTTTGTAAATTCACGGTAGGCCGTTTGCTGAGAAAATGGGATATCCATCTGTGGCAGGTTAGTGAATCCACTCAGCATTTTAAGCCAAGGCATCTCTATTCCAGTTGAAGAGTCCCAATAACGCGTTTTAATGATTGAGCCTAATTGTTCAGGCAATAACCATCGCTTGAGGATCAAGTCATCTGAAAGGCGGTTAATATGCTGATGAAAGTCTTTAAAAAAACTGGCGGCCTCTATCTGATCCTGTTGCTGAACAAGTTGACCCGCAAAACGTGTAAATTCGATCGATTCTTGGGTCATTACAGCCAGTAGTTCAGCATGCTGATCGGGTAATTCTTGCCATCCCTGTTGCTGAAGTGATTGCATAAGCTCAGACCAATCTGGCAACTCAGCTGTGGGGCTGTGTTCGCTAAAAAGCGTAAGCCAGCGCCGAATAGTTGCTTGCAGGTCGTCGGTCACAATTCGCTCCATCTATTACGCAGTCTTATTGGAAAGTCACTGCTGTGTCTAAGTCTACTTGGTTTTAGGTAGAAATCGCAAAGCCTCTATTACGTTGAAGTAACTTGACCATCTGTTGCGCTGCATTAGATAGGGTTCGTTCGCGATGGTAAATATAACCCAAAGGACGGTGAATGGGAGCTGCCTCTAAATGAAGACGCATCAATTGATCATTAATTAAACTTTCTGGCAGTAAACTCCAACCCAGACCAATCGACACCATCATACGAATGGTATCAAGATAGTTGGTGCTCATACCCAGATTAGGCTCCATTTTCCAGGCCGACATCTGTTGACGAACCAGTTGATGGGTAAAGGTTTCAGGCTTTGGCAAAATAGCGGGGTATTGATTGAGTTGAGCTAAGGTGACCTTCCCTTGTTTCGCCAAAGGGTGGTGTGTCGAAACAGTATAAAAAAGTCGATCATCCCAAATTTGTTCACTACAGATTCTTGCGTCTGCATGGGGAGCGAGTGTAATTAGCGCTAGTTCAATGTCTCCTTTTAAGACGCTTTCATAGGCAAGCTCTGACTCATCAAAGCGAAGGTCTAGGGTGACATCCGGAAACGATTGTGCGAAGGATTTTAAAATTGGAGGTAAGCGGTGCAGGCTAATATGGTGGCTAGCAGCAAACGAAAGGCGACCGGAGACTTCTTCATTTAAGTTACTGACCAGTATTTCCGCGTCTTTAAGCGCGAGCTGAATCTCTCTGGCTTTTGGCAGAAGACGCTCTCCCGCCTCGGTTAACATGATGTGACGACCGATGCGATCAAATAGACGACAGTTCAATTGCTGCTCTAAAACTGCAATACGTTTACTAACAGCAGACTGTGTTAAAAACAGTCTGTTGGCTGCTTGTGAAAAAGAAGCGGACTCTGCAACCATGACAAACGCCTGTAAACTTTGAATGTCCATAACTCGGATACCTTAATGAAGAGTTAAGCTGAGCCTAAGACTGTTATTCTATTCCATTTTGGAATGGATTAAATAAAAAATATGAATTTGAGTATTTGCTGTCACTCTTTTACACTGTGTGAAACGAGAGACAACCTGTTGGAGAAACGGCAATGGCTGGTAAAACCCTATACGACAAGCTGTGGGATGACCACTTAGTATCTGAAAACAGTGATGGTAGTGCATTATTATATATTGACCGTCATCTGTTGCATGAAGTGACGTCACCTCAAGCATTTGAAGGCTTGCGTTTGGCGGGTCGAAAACCTTGGCGTATTGATACCAATTTAGCCACGCCTGACCACAACGTGCAAACGACTGACCGCTCGGGTGGAGTTGACTCTATCGTTGATCCCATTTCACGCATTCAGGTTAAAACCTTGGATGAAAACTGTGATAGTTACGGCATCACCGAATTTAAGATGAACGATCCTCGTCAAGGTATTGTTCATGTGGTTGGCCCAGAGCAGGGGGCAACTTTACCCGGAATGACGGTGGTTTGTGGTGATTCTCATACCGCGACTCATGGTGCGTTTGCTGCGTTGGCACATGGTATCGGTACCTCTGAAGTGGAGCATGTCCTTGCCACTCAGTGTTTGATCGCCAAAAAAATGAAAAACATGTTAATCCGTGTTACGGGCAAGTTAGGTATTGGTGTGACAGCCAAAGATGTTGTTTTACACGTGATCGGTGTTATCGGTACTGCGGGTGGAACGGGTTATGCCATCGAATTTGGTGGTGATGCGATTCGCTCCATTTCCATGGAAGGGCGAATGACCATCTGTAACATGGCAATAGAAGCGGGTGCCCGTGTTGGTTTGGTTGCCGTAGATCAAAAAACCATTGATTACGTTAAGGGCCGTCCTTTTGCACCCAAGGCTGATCAGTGGGAACAAGCCGTTGCCGCGTGGCAAAATCTCGTTTCAGACGAGGATGCCGTGTTTGATCAAATTGTTGAGATCAACGCTGAAGACATTTATCCACAAGTGACTTGGGGAACCTCTCCAGAGATGGTTGCACCGGTTACCGCCTTGGTTCCTGATCCAGCAGAGATGACTGATCCTGTAAAGCGTGAGGGTACCGAGCGTGCATTGCACTACATGGGCTTAAAACCCAATCAGAAAATTACCGATATTCAATTGGATCGTGTGTTTATCGGTTCGTGCACTAATTCTCGTATTGAAGATCTGCGTGAAGCGGCTGCCGTAGTTAAAGGCAAAAAAGTCGCATCTAGCTTGAAGCAAGCGCTGGTAGTGCCAGGTTCGGGTTTGGTTAAGCAACAAGCGGAAGCGGAAGGCTTAGATAAAATCTTTATCGAAGCTGGAATGGAATGGCGTGAACCCGGTTGCTCTATGTGTCTGGCAATGAACCCAGATAAATTGGGCGCTGGCGAACATTGTGCATCCACTTCAAATCGAAACTTTGAAGGCAGACAGGGTTTCGGAGGACGCACGCATCTGGTTAGCCCTGCTATGGCGGCAGCGGCAGCCGTCGCCGGTCATTTTGTTGATATTCGCGACATCATTAGCGCTTGATAAGCTTGAAAGGAGAGCACCATGAAAAAATTTACTCTGCATGAAGGCTTAGTAGCGCCACTTGATCGTGCCAATGTTGATACCGACATGATCATTCCAAAGCAGTTTTTGAAATCGATTAAACGCTCTGGCTTTGGTCCTAACCTGTTTGACGAATTACGTTATTTGGATGAAGGCCAGCCTGATCAGGATTCTAGTCAACGTCCACTTAACCCTGATTTCGTATTGAACAAACCTCGCTATCAAGGCTGTAGTGTTTTACTGGCACGGAAAAACTTTGGTTGTGGTTCCAGCCGTGAACACGCACCTTGGGCGCTAGAAGACTTTGGCATTCGTGCGATTATTGCACCTAGTTATGCTGATATTTTCTTCAATAACAGCTTTAAGAATGGCTTGTTACCGATCATTCTTGATGAAGCTATTGTGGATTCTCTATTCCAAGCTGTCGAAGCCAATGAAGGGTATCAATTAACCATCAACTTAGAAAAGCAAGTGGTCGTCAAGCCTGATGGCACTGAGCTGGCTTTTGAGATTGATGCGTTCCGCAAGCACTGCTTGTTGAATGGCTTGGATGATATCGGTTTAACCCTTGAACAAGCTGATGCCATTAAGCGCTACGAAGCATCACGTCGCCAAACGGCGCCTTGGCTGTTTTCATAATCCTTGGCTGTTTTGATAATAGTTTTCTAGAAAGTGATTGGAATTAAGGTATTTACATGTCTAAAAAAGTATTAGTGCTACCTGGTGATGGCATAGGTCCTGAAATTGTTGCCGAAGCGCGTAAAGTATTAGAAACCGTCAATGCGCAAATGTCATTAGGTCTTGAGTTAAGCGAAGCATTGGTGGGCGGTGCTGCCATCGATGCGACGGGTATTCCTTTACCCGAAGAGACGCTAGCGGCGGCTAAAGCAGCCGATGCTATTTTGCTGGGTGCTGTCGGTGGTCCTCAGTGGGATACCAATCCTGATTTTCAGATACGCCCAGAAAAAGGGCTCTTAGGGATACGTTCACAGTTAGGTCTGTTTGGTAACTTAAGACCTGCTATTCTGTATCCACAGCTAGCACATGCTTCTACCTTGAAGCCTGAAGTGGTTGCTGGATTGGATATCTTGATTGTTCGTGAATTGACCGGAGGTATCTATTTCGGCCAACCACGGGGCTATCGCACTAAAGAAAACGGTGTTCGTGAAGGTTTCAACACTTATGTGTATGATGAAAACGAAATTCGTCGTATCGGACGTGTTGCATTTGAAGCCGCTCGTGCACGTGGTAAGAAACTGTGTTCAGTGGATAAAGCGAATGTTCTTGAAGTAACGGTTTTATGGCGTGAAGTAATGAATGAACTTCATGCCGAATATCCTGATGTCGAACTGAGCCATATGTATGTGGATAACGCAGCGATGCAATTGGTTCGTGCGCCAAAGCAGTTTGATGTAGTGGTTACTGGTAATATGTTCGGTGATATCCTCTCGGATGCGGCTGCGATGTTAACGGGCTCTATCGGCATGCTACCTTCGGCATCATTAGATGCCAATAACAAGGGTATGTATGAACCTTGTCACGGCTCTGCACCCGATATTGCAGGTCAAGGAATTGCGAATCCATTGGCAACGATCCTCTCAGCCGCTATGATGTTGCGCTATTCATTAAATGCAGGCGAGGCTGCGGATCGTATTGAAGCCGCAGTGAGTAAAGTGCTCGATCAAAATCTGCGAACAGCAGATATTATGTCTGACGGTATGCGTCGGGTCAGTACCTCTGAAATGGGCGATGCTGTGGTTGCTGCAATTGGCTAAAATAGTCATTTAGATTGACATTTAATTAGCCACTTTTTTAATTTTTTAAGTTTGGGGGCACGAATGAAGCGTGTAGGATTTGTTGGCTGGCGTGGTATGGTCGGTTCTGTGTTGATGCAAAGGATGCTGGAAGAGCGTGATTTTGATCTGATTACGGAACCTGTATTTTTCACCACATCACAAGCAGGCAAACCAGGACCCGATATTGGTAAAGCGATTCCAGCACTTAAAGATGCTCGTAATATAGATGATCTTAAGCAGATGGACGCCATTATTTCTTGCCAAGGTGGTGATTATACCACTGAAGTTTATGGCAAACTGCGTGAAGCGGGCTGGAAAGGCTATTGGATAGACGCAGCATCAACGCTGCGTATGGTCGATGACAGTATCATCATTCTTGATCCAGTCAACCAGGGTGTGATTGAACAGGGTTTAACCGATGGTATTAAAACCTTTGTTGGTGGTAACTGTACGGTTTCCTTGATGTTGATGGGTCTTGGCGGTCTATTCCGTGAGAATTTGGTGGAGTGGGTGAGCTCCATGACCTATCAGGCTGCTTCCGGTGCTGGCGCTCAGAATATGCGTGAATTGATTTCACAAATGGGTCAAATCGAAGATGCAGTCAAAGCAGAATTAGCAGATCCTGCTTCTGCTATTCTAGACATTGACCGTAAAGTCGCTGAAACCATGCGCAGTGATGCGTTTAATACAGCTAACTTTGGTGTTCCATTATCTGGCTCTTTGATTCCTTGGATCGATAAAGCAGTTGAAGCGGGTCAAAGTAAAGAAGAATGGAAAGGATTTGTTGAAACCAACAAGATTTTGGGTCGCTCAAACAACCCTATTCCTGTTGATGGAACCTGTGTGCGAATCGGTGCAATGCGCTGCCATAGCCAAGCCTTCACTATCAAGTTGAAAAAAGATGTGCCGATGGATGAAGTCGAGTCCATCATTGCTTCAGCGAATGATTGGGTTAGCGTTGTGCCTAATGAACGAGAAATTACCATGCGTGACCTGACGCCCACCAAGGTAACAGGTACCCTTAATATTCCAGTGGGTCGTCTACGTAAAATGAAAATGGGACCTGATTACTTGAACGCTTTTAGCGTCGGTGATCAGCTTCTCTGGGGCGCAGCAGAACCTCTGCGTCGTATGCTCAGAATTTTAATGCAGCAGCAGTAAGTTTTATGAGTTAACCTATCAGCCCGGCCCCGAAAGGTGCGTCGGGCTGTTTTCGTTTATAGCCTTATCAGGATAGAAGAATTTTATGTCGATCGTTGTTGCAATCACGGGTGTCAGTTCACTACTGGGTGAAAACCTTCTTGAGATTTTAGAAAGTCGTCAATTTCCAGTAACCAAGCTGGTGCTGACCGATCCAGGAAAGGTTGTGGGTCGAAGCGTTATGTTTGCTGGACATGCCAATCGAGTCGTCTCTGTTGATGATGCTGATTTAACTGACGTTGATGTATTGTTTAATTGCCATCCTGAAGGCTTGCCTAACGATTTTACGCCCGCTCAACTGACTGGCAAGTTGAAAGTGATTGATCTGTGTCCGTCTGCTGACCTTGAGTTTCCTTGTATAGTGCCTGAAGTTAATCCTGATGAGATTTCCTCATCCCCTTATTTGATTTCTCCAGCTCCTGCTGCAGTTGTCTCTGCTATGGCCCTTCATGCGTTGCATCAGCGCTATAAAATTCTACGTTTGAACCTTGTCAGTTTATGTTCTGTTGCAGAAGCAGGAAAGAAAGGAGTAGAAGCGTTAGCATCTGAAACTGCAAAGTTATTAAATGGTCGCGATCCTGAAGCTTCTTTTTTTGGGCAGCAGATCGCTTTTAACTTAATTCCTTTCACTGGAACGATTGAAAGCACCGGTAGAACCGATTCAGAAGATAAGGTTGTTAGTCAATTACAGCGTTTATTGGGTGACGAAGGCTTGGAAATTGCCGCCACAGCCGTGCAATTACCTCTTTTTCATGGACAAAACGTCATTTTACATGCGGAATGTCAATTTCCGGTCGATATAAATGAGGCACAATTGTTGTTAAGTAAAGTGACGGGTGTTCGTTGCGTGATTGACCAAAACTATTCAGTTATTACTGATGCTGCAGGCCAAGATGAAGTGTTTATTTCGCGTCTAAGAGCAGAAGCAGGGAATAATTCTGGAATCATGCTGTCGGCTCTTAGCGATAGTCTTAGAAAAGGCGGTGCGCTAAATGCAATACAGATTGCAGAACATCTGTTCGGTTTGCTTGACCATTGAGTGGTTTATACTTAATACTTGCTTTACAAATATTAGATAAGTAATCGGCTTTACTAGAGAAATAAGTCTGGTTGCGTATCAAGAGGGAATTCAGATGCTGCGTAAACTTGCCTTGAGCCTCGCGATTGCCGGGGTGCTTGGAGTACCAAATGCAAATGCCTTGGGGCTCGGTGAGATCAACATTAGATCGGCATTAAACGAACCGTTAAGTGCTGAAATCCGCTTAATGCAGGTACGCGACCTGTCGCCACTGCAAATCCAGCCAAGAATGGCTGATTCGGATGAGTTTTCAATAGCGGGGCTGAGTAAGTCCCGCTTTTTAAACGATGTCAGGTTCCAGGTTCAGGTCGCTCCTGATGGCACTGGCGTCATACGTATGACTTCCTCAGAACCTGTTCGCGAACCGTTTTTAAACTTCCTAGTTGAAGTGAACTGGCCTAATGGTCGTTTAGTTCGCGAATATACGGTTCTTCTGGATCCGCCGGTATTTGATTCAGCACCGATTGGTGGAACACAATTCCAGCCAGCGGTTACTTCAACGCAGGCTGCCACAGTAGCCTCCTCTGTGCCGGTTGCTCAAGCACCTGCTCCTCGACCCTCTCAGACCACTCTTCCGGGTGAGGTTCGGGTAGCGAATAACGATACATTATCTGTGCTGGCAAATCGTTACAGGCCTGATTCATCAATTTCTTCGCAACAGATGATGATTGCTTTGCAGCGCCACAATCCTGAGGTATTTCCCACTGCCAACATCAATATGATGAGGGCAGGTACTATCATGAGAATACCTACTGCTGATCAGATTCGGTCAATATCTGCGGCTGAAGCCAACGCAGAAGTGAGCCGTCAAAATGAAGAATGGCGTAATCGAAATAGAGCAACGCCTGCACCGCAAGCAGTTCCAGAGTCAAGCCCTGCAGTTGTTGAAGAAGCAGCTGAAGAGTCTGTAACAGAAGAAACAGCAGTAGAAGAAACAGCTGTAGTTGAAGAAGCTGAGGATTTAGCTGCAGCAGCAGAAGCTTTAGCTGAGGCTGAACTCAGAATCGTGACACCTGAAGAGGATATCGCCTCTGAGCAGGCTGACGAAATCGGTGATACGGCTGCAAGAGAAGAAGGTGATGAAGTCGCTGAAATCACAGGTGCTTTATTACAGCGTAGTGAGCAGCTTGATAACCGTTTAATTGTTCTAGAAGAGGATTTAGATCGTACACGATTAGAGAATCGAGATTTAAAAGAGTCCAATGACAGTCTTCAAGAACAGTTAGTGTTGTTGCAACGAATGATGGAGCTGCAAGCCGAACAGCTTGCCCAGCTTCAGGTACAGCTTTCAGAACCGCAGGCGCCACAATCTGATCTAGTAGAAAAACTAACCAGTCTCCCTGTCATAGGTGGTGCTGCCGCTGCGCTTATTGCTTTGCTAGCAGCGATTGTGTTGGGGCGTCGTAAAAAGAAAGCGCCTGAGCCTATGTTCAAAGCCCCTGAAGTGTCAGGAGATAAGAACACAGCGGCGGCCGCTGCAACTGCCGCCGCAGCGACCGTCGCTGTTGCTGCTGCAGCTGCAGATGAAGATAAAGAAGATAGCCTTGAAGATTTAAAAGAAGAGCCTAGCTTCGAAACTCCTGCTGAGGTTGATGATTTCTCGGATTTAGATCTAGATCTTGATTTAGATCTTGACCTAGATGAAGCAGAAGATGATTCAGTTCGTGTGGTGGATGAAGAATACGATTTATCTGCTGATGATAACTTTGATGATCTTCTAGCTGATTCAGAGTTAGATGCTGAAGAGAGTCCTGCTATAGAGGATACGATCGAAACATCCGCTGAAAAGGGTTTAGATGAATCTGGTGTAGAAGATCTAGCTAGTGATATTGAAGATCCTATGTCTGAAACTGAACAAAGTGATGATCTTGATCTTGATCTTGATCTTGAGTCAGCTGAAGATGACATTTCATCTCTTGATGATTTGTTGGGTGAGGATATACCTGAACCCAGCTCCTCAGTTGAGGCAAGCTCAGATGATGAAGATGATTTAGCTTCTTTAGACGATCTGCTTGCATCCAGTTCAAGTCTTACTGAAGCAGAAGCTGAAGCTGAAGCTGAAACAACTGATGAAGCTAAGGATGAAGTAGACGAGCTAGACTTTATTCTTCAAGATTCTACAGATGATGAAAGCTTTAATGAAGCCGAGTCATCTACAGAGCAGCCTTCAGCTGATGATGATTTAGACGCTCTTCTCGGTTCACTGGAGCTAGAGGAAGATGACGCTGCTGCTCCTGCTCCTGTAAAAGGAAAAATGAAGCCAAGCGAACAGGTAGAAGAAGAGCTAACGGCAAATATCATGCATGATCTAGAGATGGATCTTGATGATGAGTTGGATGACTTACTCAACAGCACAGATGACGATATTGCTTTAGAAGAAAGTCAGTCTGATGAAGATGCAATCGATATGCTGGATAGCCTTAGTTTGCTCGACGGTGCTGATGAGAATGAAACTAAGTTGGACTTGGCACGAGCTTATCTAGAGATGGATGATGCTGAGGGTGCTAGAGAAATATTAGGTGAAATTATTGCTGAAGGAAATGATCAGCAGAAGGAAGAAGCTCTAAAACTGATGGATAGTTTGAGTAAACAGTGATGATAAAGGTCTAGAAAGTTTTTCTTGACCGCTTTATATTACTGTACATTCCTAGAAAGCTGCGTTTAGAGAGCCGATGCAAGATAACTTACCTAACCAACTTATTGAAGGGGCGACTGATGTCGCCCCTTATCGTTATGCAGCTGCTGTTGAGTATGCGGGTGCAGCCTATCACGGATGGCAAAAGCAGATTCATGATGCTGTGCCATGTATTCAAGCAAAGGTTGAAGATGCTTTAGCCAAGATTGCGAATCACCCGATTGCAGTGATCTGTGCTGGTAGAACCGATGCGGGTGTCAGTGCCTGCCGTCAGATTATTCATTTTGATAGCTATGTCGAGCGCCCAGAGCGCGCTTGGGTGATGGGCAGTAATACTCATCTACCAGATGATATTGCGCTGTTATGGGTTAAACCGATTTCACAGGATTTTCACGCACGTTTTTCAGCGCTTTCCAGACGTTACCGCTATCTAATCTATTCTGCTGAAGTTAAGCCTGCTATTTTAACTAAAGGTGTTACTTGGACTTGGAAGCAGCTTAACGTTGAGCGCATGCAGCAAGCAGCTGATTTTTTAGTCGGTGAGCACGATTTTACTTCTTATCGAGCGGTAGGTTGCCAAGCAAAAAATCCCGTCAGGCGGGTAGAGTTTTTGAAAGTGCAGCGACAAGGCTCTTTAATTGTTATCGACATTAAAGCGAATGCTTTTCTTCATCACATGGTGCGTAATATCGCCGGTGTGTTAATGAAAATTGGTGCTGGAGAGGCGGACATAGATTGGTCAAAAATAGTCTTGGATGCGCGTGATAGAAAAGAGGGTGGGGTTACAGCACCTCCTTTTGGCTTATATTTTGTTGATGTGGATTATCCTGAAGAGTTTTCGTTGCCTACTTCGGTTGAAGGGCCTTTTTTCCTGCCACACTCTGACTGACTCTGACCTCATGCTCTGCTATCATAGCGGCTTAAATTTGTTTTGGAGCCTTGATGCGAACTCGGGTTAAAATTTGCGGTATTACTCGCTTGGAAGATGCGCTTTATGCGGCTAAGTGCGGAGCTGATTCGCTAGGATTTGTATTTTATCCACCGAGTCCTCGACATATTGACCGCGAAAACGCGGCACACATTATTGCTAAGGTACCTGCGTTTGTGACAACCACTGCTCTGTTCGTCGATGCAGACCGTACAGAAATAAACAGTGTTATATCCACCACTAGGATCGATCTGTTACAGTTTCATGGCGATGAAGATTCAACTTTCTGTGAAAGCTTTAATCGCCCCTATATCAAAGCATTACGTGTACGTGAAGGTATGGATATCTTGTCTGAAGCTGCAGCCTTTCAATCAGCGCGTGCTATCCTCCTTGACGCTTATGTAAAAGGTGTACCCGGAGGTACGGGTTCCAGTTTTGACTGGCACTTAATTCCTAAGGCGCTCAGTTCACGTTTAGTGTTAGCTGGTGGATTAGATGCTGAGAATGTAGCAACAGCAATTCAGCAAACACAAGCGTTTGCGGTTGATGTGAGTGGTGGTGTAGAAGCTGCAAAGGGCATCAAGGATGCTGAGAAAATTAGACGCTTTATTAATGAGGTGAACCGTGTCAATTGAAACTGAGCAGACTGCTAAGCAGACTTACCCCGATGCACGTGGACATTTTGGCCCTTATGGTGGTCGCTTTGTCTCGGAAACCCTAATTGGCGCATTAGAAGAACTGGAAGCTGTTTATGAACAGCTGTCAAAAGATCCAGACTTTCAAGCAGAGTTTGATAGAGACTTGGCACACTATGTAGGCCGTCCTTCACCTTTGTATCATGCAGAACGCTTATCTGCGAAAGTGGGTGGAGCACAAATTTATCTAAAACGAGAAGACCTTAACCATACCGGTGCTCATAAGGTTAATAACACCATTGGACAGGCTCTGTTAGCAAAATTCATGGGCAAGCCCAGAGTGATTGCAGAAACTGGGGCCGGCCAGCATGGAGTTGCTTCAGCTACAGTAGCGGCTCGACTTGGGTTGGAATGTAAAGTTTACATGGGTGCAGAAGACGTTAAGCGTCAAGCTCTTAACGTTTATCGAATGCGCTTATTGGGTGCAGAAGTCATTCCGGTCACCTCTGGTACCAAAACGTTAAAAGATGCCATGAACGAGGCGATGCGTGATTGGGTTACTAACGTAGACAACACTTTCTACATTATCGGTACCGCAGCAGGTCCACATCCATACCCTAAGTTAGTTCGTGACTTCCAGTGTGTAATCGGTCGTGAAACCCGTGTGCAAAGTATGACCCAGATAGGTCGTCTTCCTGATGCGGTGATTGCTTGCGTTGGTGGCGGTTCTAATGCCATCGGTATGTTCCATCCCTTTATTGATGATACCAGTGTTCGTATGATCGGTGTTGAAGCGGGCGGTCACGGTTTGGCAACGGGTCAGCATGCGGCTCCATTAAGCGATGGTCGTCCAGGTGTGTTACATGGAATGCGTACTTACTTGATGGAAGATGATGCTGGGCAAATTTTACCGACACACTCTGTTTCAGCAGGTTTGGATTATCCAGGTGTTGGCCCTGAGCATTCATGGTTAAAAGATTTGGGTCGTGCAGAATATGTTGCTATTGATGATCATGAAGCACTCGATGCATTTCGCACTCTGACCCAAGTTGAGGGTATAATGCCTGCACTTGAATCTAGTCATGCCATCGCCTACGCCATGAAGATGGCAAAAGAGTTGCCGAAAGACAAAGTCTTGGTCGTAAACCTATCCGGTCGTGGCGACAAAGACATTCATACGGTCGCTGATCTTGATGGTATTACTTTCTAAAACGGAACCTGAAAACTGATGAGTCGATTAAAAACACGCTTTGATGCACTTTCTCAGTCAAAGCGTAAAGCACTAATTCCGTATGTGACTGCGGGTGATCCTAACCCGCAGGTAACACTTCCACTCATGCATGCTTTAGTCTCTGCCGGAGCTGATGTCATTGAGTTAGGGGTTCCTTTCTCTGATCCTATGGCGGATGGCCCAGTTATTCAGTTGGCTTGTGAAAGAGCGCTGATGCATCATGTGCGCTTATTAGACGTGATTGCCATGGTGGCTGAATTCCGAAAAACTGATAACGAAACACCTGTGGTATTAATGGGTTACTTGAACCCGATTGAAGCCATAGGTTACGAGCGTTTTGCAGATGCTGCCTTAGCTGCAGGCGTTGATGGAGTGCTTACGGTTGATTTGCCGCCTGAAGAAGCTGTTGAAACCAGTCAGCTGTTTCGCGATAGAGGATTAGATACTATCTATTTGATGTCTCCAGCGACTTCATCTGCGCGTCTTAAACAGATATGTGAATATGGTAGCGGATACCTTTATTATGTTTCTGTTAAAGGTGTTACCGGTTCTGCTGCGCTGAATGTTGGTGAAGTTGCTGATAAAATAAACCAAGTTCGTGCCATGACGAATTTACCTCTGGCAGTTGGCTTTGGTATTCGAGATCCGCAATCTGCTAGAGCCATTGCCGATGTGGCCGATGGTGTCATCGTCGGAAGCGTGTTGGTTAATCGAATTGCTGAATTAGCTGAGTCACCGGACTTAATTCCAGAACAAGTTGGGCAGTTGATCGCGGATATGCGATCTGCAATGGATGCCTGAAAACCAATTTTAAAGCGGAAATGTGATTAACGATGAGTAGCTGGCTGGATAAAATTGTTCCTTCTCTAGTAAAGCGCACTGAACGTAAGCGCAGTAATGTGCCTGAAGGTCTTTGGGAAAAGTGTCCCAAGTGTGAGGCCGTACTTTACAAGCCTGAGTTGGATAAAAACCTAAACGTGTGTCCTAAATGTGATCATCACATGAGGATTGGTGCGCGTCGTCGTTTAGATCTGTTTCTTGATAAAGACAATCGACAAGAGATTGGCGCGGATGTGCTTCCGGTTGATCGTTTGAAGTTCCGAGACTCCAAGAAATATAAAGACCGTTTGATTGCTGCTGAAAAAGAAACCGGAGAAACCGATGCTTTAATAGCGATGAAAGGAACCCTAGAGGGAACACCAATCGTAGCCGTGGCTTTCGAATTCCGTTTTATGGGCGGCTCAATGGGAGCGGTTGTGGGTGAGCGTTTTGTCCGTGCTGCTCATATAGCGCTTGAACAGAAGATTCCATTGGTGTGCTTTTCAGCTTCTGGCGGAGCGCGCATGCAAGAAGCACTCTTCTCGCTGATGCAGATGGCAAAAACCAGTGCAGCGTTAGAAAAAATGCGTCAAGCTGGCGTGCCTTACATATCGGTGCTTACCGATCCTGTTTATGGTGGTGTATCTGCCAGTCTTGCAATGCTGGGTGACCTGAACATTGCAGAACCTAATGCGTTGATTGGTTTTGCAGGCCCTCGTGTAATTGAGCAAACCGTGCGTGAAAAATTACCTGAAGGCTTTCAGCGTAGCGAATTCCTGCTGGAACATGGTCAAGTCGATATGATCATAGATCGAGCTGAAATGCGCAGTAAAATTGCGTCGTTGCTCAGTAAGCTAACCGGTGTTTCTACAGCGTGCCTGATTCCATCAGGTGATCAAGTAGAAAGTGTCGTGCAAGAGCAATAATAGGCTACCGAGCGTGTCACCAAAACAACTCAATGAAACATCTCCACTAGCCGCATGGCTTGAGGAGATCGAAGCCTGCCACCCAGCTGAGATAGAGTTGGGACTTGACCGTATGCGACAGGTAGCAGAACGCTTGCCTCTGAATCTTGAACAAAGCGTCAAGATTATTGTTGGTGGAACCAATGGTAAGGGAACCAGTGTTCGGCTGCTTGAATCGATTCTACTTGAAGCTGGCTACCGAGTTGGAACTTACACATCTCCTCATTTTGTTCATTACAACGAGCGCATCTCTCTATCAGGTAGGCCTGTTGATGATGCGTTAATCTGTGCTGCTTTTACACAAATCGAAGCACAGCGAGACAATATCCCTTTAACTTATTTCGAATTTGGTACCTTGGCTGCGCTGTTAATCTTCGCCGAGCAGAAACCGGATTTTTTACTCCTAGAAGTGGGATTAGGTGGGCGATTAGATTCTGTTAATTTAGTCGATGGGGATGTGTCATTAGTTACTACGATTGCCCTGGATCATACCGATTGGTTAGGTCCCGATAGAGAATCTATTGGCTTTGAAAAGGCAGGGATCTTTAGATCAACTCGTCCGGCGGTCTGTGGGGATCCTTTGCCACCACACACTCTGATCGAACATGCCAACAAGATAGGATGCTCACTGTTTTGTCAGGGTCAGCAGTTCAGTTATGCTCAGTTAGATAGCGATACATGGCGATGGCAGGGTGTTAATCAGGCTGGTCAAACTGTTTCTCTTTCTGATTTACCCTTGCCAAGATTGCCCTTGCAAAATGCATCATCGGTGTTGCAAGTGCTACAGTTGATTCCTGCTTCACTATCTGCACAGCAGATAAATCAAGGGCTACTAAAAGCACAATTAATGGGCAGAATGCAACCTGCGACCTTATCAGGCTTTCCTTGTATACTCGATGTGGCGCATAATCCAGAGTCAGCTGCCTATTTAGCTAACTATTTAGCCAATCTTCTGCTAACCCATCCGGAGCAAAAAAATCATTTAGTGCTAGGTATGCTAGCAGATAAAGATATGGCTCAAGTCTGTGAATTGTTGCTGCCTGTGGTAGAGCATTGGCATCTAGTTACACTGCATACACCAAGAGGCGCCAATTCTTCTCAGTTAAAAGCAATACTTGATTCGCTTGGCGTACCCCCATCTTCAGTGGCAGAATATGACCATGTTAAGATTGCATTATCGCAATTACCTCAATTAATGAATCCCGCTGATCGTATTGTCATAGCAGGTTCTTTTTTTACAGTCACAGATGCGTTATCTATAGTCGAGAGAGTGGATGGAGAACAAGGTTAATCTCAAACAGCGTTTAACCGGTGCATTGATATTGCTCCTCATAGGTGTGGCGTTTTTTCCTTTAATATTTAATTCAGCAGGTTATGAGGAGCGTCAGCTTGAAACCCGTGTTCCGGTGGCTCCGACCGTTGTTCAGGTAGTTCAAACAGAACGTCCAGCTCCTGTTGTGATTGAGCCTACACCGGTCGCTGTGGTGACTGAAACTCCTGTTGTTTCGGCACCTATGAGTGAAATTACCGATGCCTTGGATGCTCTTCGACCGAGTTTAAATCCTGTTGAAGATGCTCCTGCATTAGACGCGGATCAAGTTCCCGCAGCTTGGGCACTGCAATTGGCAAGTTTTAGACAAGAAGCGAATGCGCGTGAACTAAGAACGCGACTGATCAATTCAGGCTATCGTGTCTACATTCGTCATGGTGAAGATGTGGTGCGAGTATTCGTAGGCCCAGAGATGCAGCGTAGCCGTTTAGAAGAACTTAAGGTGTCCCTCCAGCAGGAGTATGGATTGGAAGGGATGATCGTGCGTTTTACCACGCAATAGTCAATTGATGAAGAAATCGTAGATGATGAATTGGGCTGATTGGGTCATATTGGGAATTGTGCTCATCTCTTCCTTAATGAGTTTACGTCGTGGCTTTGTTCGCGAGGCGATCTCTTTGGCAACTTGGGTTGCTGCTTTCGTCATAGGTAGGCTTTTCTATGAAGTCCTTGCTGATATCATAGCGGGATATTTTGATGCAGCACCCTCTGTTCATCAGCTAGTCGCTTTTTTGATTCTATTTGTAGCGACCTTGATCGTGGGTAACTTAATAGGATCATTATTTGCGTCACTGATAAAATTGACGGGATTATCTGCTACTGATCGAGTTCTTGGCGTGGGCTTTGGAGCGTTACGTGGAGGTCTGGTTGTCGTGATTATGCTGGTATTGCTTAAAATGACACCGGCGATAGAGGATCCTTGGTGGCTCGAATCGCAGTTAATTCCTCACTTTTTGGTGATGGAAACTTGGTCAAGAGATATGGCTAGAGATATCGGACAGATGATCTGGCAAATAGGTGGTTAAGTTAAAAAGGTTACATCGGTTAAGAATAAAACCGATTGAAAGCTAAATGCAGGTACGCTTTTCAAATTATCAACTTAGAGGTTGAATGCATGTGCGGTATAGTGGGCATCTTTGCCAGAAGCAACGTTAATCAAACACTTTTTGACGCGTTAACGGTGCTTCAGCACCGCGGCCAAGATGCAGCGGGCATTGTCACCTGTCAAGGTAATCGCTTTTTCATGCGAAAAGACAATGGACTGGTCAACGAGGTTTTTCGTACGCGTCACATGAGACGATTAATGGGTAACTTAGGAATAGGTCACGTACGTTATCCGACAGCAGGCAGTTCCTCTTCGGCAGAGGCCCAACCTTTCTATGTTAACTCTCCTTACGGTATCGCTTTAGCGCATAATGGTAATTTAACCAATGCAGAGCAGTTAGCCGATGAGATCTTTAGAGCAGATTTACGTCATGTAAACACCACCTCTGATTCCGAGGTGTTACTGAACGTATTTGCGCATGAACTTCAGCATTTAGGTAAGTTGAATCCAACCCCTGAAGACATTTTCGCTGCTGTTTCCAAAGTCCATCAGCGCTGTCAGGGTGGTTATGCCGTTGTTGCAATCATCACTGGATATGGAGTCTTAGCGTTTCGAGATCCTTTCGGTATACGTCCGTTGGTCTATGGTAAGCGAGAGGTTAATGGTCAGACTGAATACATGGTTGCCTCTGAAAGCGTCGCCCTAGATACCTCGGGTTTTGAGCGCGTGCGAGATATAGTGCCAGGAGAAGCGATCTTTATTGATAGTGAAGGTGGGCTGCATTTGAAGCAGTGTACTGAAAAGCAAACCTTGGCTCCTTGTTTGTTCGAATATGTTTATCTGGCAAGACCTGATTCGATCATTGATGGTGTCTCGGTTCACTCATCAAGAATGCTGATGGGTGTTCGTTTGGCAGAAAAAATTCTGAAAGAACGTCCCAATCATGATATCGATGTGGTGATCCCGATACCGGATACCAGTCGGACTTCGGCACTGGAGTTAGCTCACACCTTGGGTGTGACTTTCCGAGAAGGGTTTATAAAAAATCGTTATATTGGCAGAACCTTCATCATGCCGGGGCAAACACTGCGAAAAAAATCAGTTCGTCAGAAACTGAACCCTATCGCAAGTGAATTTAAAGACAAGGTTGTACTGCTGGTCGATGACTCTATTGTACGTGGCACTACTTCAAAACAAATTGTTGAAATGGCTCGTGATGCCGGAGCGCGTAAAGTCTATTTTGCTTCGGCAGCCCCTGAAGTTCGTTTCCCTAATGTGTATGGTATTGATATGCCGTCGGCAACCGAACTTGTCGCGCATGGCAGAACTGCGGAAGAAGTGGGTGAATATATCGGTTGTGATTGGATGGTTTATCAAGATCTAGATGACTTGAAGTCCTGCGTCACTGAATTAAACAACGACATTACTGCTTTTGATACCTGCGTATTTGATGGGCAGTATGTTACCGGTACGGTGGATCGTGATTATTTAGATCGACTCGAAACTAAGCGCAATGATGACGCTAAAAAACCGGTAGAAAATGCTGATACAGAGATTGATAGTGATACCTCTGCTGATCTGCACACACGAATTGAGTAAGGAGTGATTGATGAGCCAAGGTTTTGAGCGAGATGAACGTATCCAATTTAGTCGAGATGACTGTGAACTGGATACCTTGGCTGTGCGAGCAGGTCAACATCGAACCGCAGAAGGGGAACATGGTGATGCGATATTCACTACCTCTAGCTTTGTGTTTTCCAGTGCTCGTGAAGCGGCTGCTCGTTTTAGTGGTGAAGAGGAAGGTAATATCTATTCTCGCTTCACCAATCCAACGGTGCGTGCGTTTGAAAAGCGTATTGCTGCGATGGAAGGTGGTGAGCGCGCAGTAGCAACTTCATCAGGTATGTCAGCCATCTTAAGCTTGGGTCTGGCATTGATGAGAACAGGCGATCATGTGGTGTGTTCGCGAAGTGTGTTCGGTTCTACGGTGTCTCTGTTTGATCGTTATTTTAGTCGTGCTGGGATCAGTACGACCTTTGTCGATCCTACTGATTTATCAGCATGGGAAGCAGCGATTCGTCCTGAAACGAAAATGCTGTTTTTAGAAACGCCCTCTAACCCTCTGGCAGAATTGACCGATATAGCCGCAGTTGCAGAGATTGCGCATGCTAAAGGTGCGTTACTAGTGGTGGATAACTGCTTCTTAACGCCTGCGTTACAGCGTCCATTGATGCTCGGTGCGGATATCGTTATGCACTCGGCTACCAAGTATTTGGATGGGCAAGGGCGTTGTGTCGGTGGTGTATTAGTGGGTCGTGATGCTGAAATGGAAGAAGTATTCGGTTTTATTCGTACCGGTGGAAGTTGTATGAGTCCCTTCAATGCCTGGGTTTTCCTCAAAGGCTTAGAAACACTGCCCATTCGTATGCGTGCCCAAAGTGAAAGTGCCTTGATACTAGCGAAATGGTTACAGCAGCAAACAGGGATTAAAAAGGTCTATTACTCTGGGTTAGAAGATCATCCTCAACATGCGTTAGCGTGTCGCCAACAAAAAGGGTTTGGTGGTGTGTTGGCCTTTGAGGTTGATGGAGACCGGGACGCTGCTTGGCGTTTTATAGATGCCACCGAAGTGGTCTCTATCACGGGTAACTTAGGTGATGTTAAAACGACCATCACCCATCCCGATACCACGACGCATGGTCGTATGACCGCTGAAGAGAAAGCTAAAGCCGGTATTCGTCCTAACTTGATTCGTCTATCCGTTGGATTAGAGTCAGTCAGCGACCTGCAAGCGGATTTACAACGCGGCCTGTCGGCACTCTAATTTGTCTATAGTTATCTGCTAATTCATGGCTAAACTCTATCTAGCACCAATGGAAGGGGTGCTAGATTATACACTCAGAGAAATACTCACCAGTTTGGTGGGGATTGATCAATGCGTGACTGAGTTTATTCGTGTTTCAGATAGACTCTTACCTCGATCTGTTTTTTATCGTTTAGCGCCCGAGCTTTATCAAGGTGGAGTCACCCGTTCGGGTGTCCCTGTCTATTTACAACTCCTGGGCAGTGATCCTGCTTTGTTAGCCGAAAATGCTGCTCGTGCAGCAGAGTTAGGTGCACCTGGAATCGATCTTAATTTTGGCTGTCCTGCAAAAACGGTTAACAAAAGTCGTGGTGGGGCAGTGTTATTAAAAGAGCCTGATCTGCTCCATGATATTGTTTATGCTGTTCGTAAGGCCGTTCCCGCCCATATTCCGGTAACCGCGAAAATGCGCTTGGGTTTTTTGGATAAATCGCTGGCAATTGAGAATGCACAAGCCATTGAATCAGCAGGGGCAGGCTGTTTAACGGTTCATGCTCGCACTAAGTTAGAAGGCTATAAACCACCGGCACACTGGGAGTGGATCGCTAAGATTCGAGAAGCGGTGGATCTTCAAGTGATAGCCAATGGTGAGGTGTGGAATCGTGACGATTATCTGCGTTGTCAAACCGTGTCAGGTTGCCAAGATGTGATGCTAGGTCGTGGTATGTTGAGTAATCCTTTCTTGGCAGAGAGTCTGGTAACCGGTGATGAATCGATCACTCAAGCGCAACGCTGGCAACGCTTGTTGCCGATGTTAGAGAAATATCTGACGCAAGTGACTGAGGACTTATCAGAACGTCATGTTCATGGACGACTAAAGCAATGGCTAAATATGCTAAGGTGGCATTTTCCTCAGGCTGAGTTATTGTTTGCAGAGATTCGATCAGAACGTGATCCTGCTGTTATCTTGGCTAAATTAAAACAACAGCAGGTTATTAGACAGGCGTTAAACGAATAGCGACTATCATTAAAGCGGCTTACTCCATCGGTCCTTGACGTTGTTGTTGCAGTTGTTGCTGTTCGCGCCAGGCTTCGTAAAGCTCTTCATCGGTGGGCTGAGTAATGGCAGAGTACCAAACCGGTGCCGTACCCAATAGAAAACCAGCGACCGCTAAAGCAATACCCAATTTTTTATAGTTGGGCTTAATTGATAAGCCAAATAACACTATGCCAATACCTAAAAAATGCAGTACATAGGTGCTGAAAGAAGACATTGTCATATTGGTTTCCTTAAAGGTTCTTTAGAAGTGTCTTAGCTACGCTCGCGAGACTTCATGAAGTCTTCTACATCGTTGGTAATCTGAACATCTGTCGTCGGTACCGGAATTTTAAAATCATGTACCTGCTGCCACTCAGATGACTCAGGCGTACGCTCCCAAACAGTTCCTGCGTTGTACTGGACTAACTCCGTCAATGCAGGGTCTAGGTTACATACTTTGTCTAGAGAGATAGGCAAAAGGTTCAACTGTTCGTTGGCAAGAAACTCGTCGGTTTCATAGCCAGTGAACATTCTCCAGCCGGTATCATTTAGATGTTCAGGAACCGTCTTGTAAATAAAGCGTATCGGTAACTTCTCATCGAACACTAATCGCGAGACTAGTGCTAAAAAGCCGTTTTTAGTTTGTGCTTTTTCATAACCGGGTTCAGGGGCGGTATCTGGATTGAGTGGCTTCATAAGATCCTCATCAAAATTATGGGCTTATTGTAGCAGTCAGAGATATTTTGAAACAGTCTCTATCGGTAAATACAAAAAAGCCCCAGCGTTAGCTGAGGCTTTTTGGCTCGAACTATAATCGATTAAGCACTAGCAGTAGGGATTACTGTAGAGGCTTTGTCGACGTATTTTTGCATTTGATCGAAGTTCAGGTAGCGATAGATTTCGCCAGCCATGCTGTCGATCTTGTTAGCGTAAGCCATGTACTCTTCAACCGTTGGTAACTTACCTTCTAATGCTGCTACCGCTGCTAGTTCAGCAGAAGCCAAGTATACATTAGCACCATTACCTAAACGGTTAGGGAAGTTACGTGTTGAGGTAGATACGACAGTCGCTTTGTCTGCAACACGTGCTTGGTTACCCATGCACAGTGAGCAGCCTGGCATTTCCATACGAGCGCCTGCTTTACCGAAGATGCCGTAGAAGCCTTCTTCAGTAAGCTGTGCTTGGTCCATTTTCGTTGGTGGAGAGATCCACATGCGAGTTGGAATGGTTTTGCCAGCCGCTTCAAGTAATTTACCTGCTGCACGGAAATGACCAATGTTGGTCATACATGAACCGATAAATACTTCGTCGATCTTATCGCCAGCGACTTCAGACAGTGGACGTGCATCATCTGGATCATTGGGAGCACATAGGATAGGCTCATTGATTTCAGACATATCGATTTCGATAACCGTGTGGTATTCAGCATCTTTATCAGCACGCATCAGACTTGGGTTAGCTAACCACTCTTCCATGCCTTTGATACGGCGCTCGATGGTACGAACATCGCCGTAACCTTCAGAAAGCATCCACTTCAACATGACGATGTTAGAGCGTAAGTACTCAGCCACTGACTCTTCAGACAGGTTGATGGTACAACCCGCTGCTGAACGCTCAGCAGATGCATCAGACAGTTCGAACGCTTGTTCTACCGTCAGATCTTCAAGACCTTCAATCTCAAGGATACGACCAGAGAAAACGTTTTTCTTACCTGCTTTAGCAACCGTCAAGTGACCTGATTTGATTGCATAGTAAGGAATCGCATGAACGAGGTCACGTAGAGTGATCCCTGCATTACGCTTACCTTTAAAGCGAACCAGAACAGATTCAGGCATATCCAGAGGCATAACACCAGTAGCGGCTGCGAAAGCAACCAGACCAGAACCCGCTGGGAAAGAGATGCCTAGTGGGAAACGAGTGTGAGAATCACCACCCGTACCGACAGTGTCAGGAAGCAACATACGGTTCAACCAAGAGTGGATGATACCGTCACCAGGACGCAGAGCAACACCGCCACGGTTCATGATGAAATCAGGAAGCGTGTGGTGAGTGTTAACATCAACAGGTTTTGGATAAGCAGCCGTGTGACAGAAAGACTGCATCACTAGATCGGCTGAGAAGCCCAAGCAAGCAAGATCTTTTAGTTCGTCACGCGTCATAGGTCCAGTGGTGTCCTGAGAACCGACGGTAGTCATCTTAGGTTCACAAGAGGTGCCTGGACGAACGCCTGCAACGCCACATGCTTTACCAACCATTTTCTGAGCTAGCGTGAAGCCCGCATTAGAAGCGCTTGGTTGTTCAGGTGTTCGGAATAGGTCAACAGCAGGTAGACCCAGTGCTTCACGTGCTTTTTGAGTCAGACCACGACCGATGATCAAAGGAATACGACCACCTGCACGAACTTCATCTAGCAGCATTTGCGTTTTCAGTTCAAAGCGGCACAGCTCTTCACCCGTTTCATGGTTTTTAGCAACGCCTTCGTATGGGTAGATATCAACCACATCACCCATGTTCATTTTTTCTACATCCATTTCGATCGGCAGAGCGCCAGCATCTTCCATAGTGTTGTAGAAAATTGGAGCAATCTTGCCACCGAAGCAGAAACCACCTGCACGCTTGTTAGGAATATTCGGCATATCATCACCGAAGAACCACAATACAGAGTTAGTTGCTGATTTACGTGAAGAACCGGTTCCAACAACATCGCCAACATAAGCGACAGGGAAGCCCTTAGCTTTGACAGCTTCGATTTGCTTTAAAGGACCGGTAACGCCGTGTTCTTCTGGCTCGATACCTTCACGTTCCATTTTCAACATCGCATTGGCATGCAAAGGAATATCAGGACGTGACCAAGCATCAGGAGCAGGAGACAGGTCATCAGTGTTAGTTTCACCAGGAACTTTGAAAACGGTTACGGTGATTTTTTCTGGAACTTCAGGCTTAGAGGTAAACCATTCACCTGCTGCCCAAGATTCCATGACTTGTTTAGCGAAAGCGTTTCCTTTCTCAGCTTTTTCTTGAACATCATGGAAAGCGTCAAACATTAAAAGCGTGTGTGAAAGCGCTTTTACAGCAATAGCAGCGAGCTTTTCATTATCTAGAGCGCTGATCAGTGGCTGGATGTTGTAACCACCTAGCATAGTACCCAAAAGTTCAACTGCTTTTTCTGGGCTAACTAGTGGAGAGGTTGCTTCGCCTTTAGCGACAGCATCCAGAAAACCTGCTTTTACATAAGCAGCTTGGTCCACACCGGCAGGAACACGGTTGCTTAACAGATCCAGAAGGTACTCTTCCTCACCAGCGGGTGGGTTTTTTAGCAGTTCAACCAGAGCTGAAGTCTGCTCAGGATCCAGCGGCTTAGGTGGGATGCCTTCTAAGGCACGTTCTTCTACATGTTTACGGTAAGCTTCAAGCACGATATAGCCCTCATCTGTTGTCACTGCCGAACATCGGTTAGTTTCAGCCGATGTCGTCTCGAATTTATTATCGAATGGTGATTGGCGGAATGAATTTTACCGGATAGGGGTCTTAAAGTTAAGTTTTGTCGACAATCTGAAGCTTATACTTTGTGTCAACACAGAGGTTTTTAAGGGTTTTTAAACGTTTTTTAGCTCAACATATTGACGCCAATCAAGTAAACGTTGATCTCTGATTGCAAGCCTTTATACCCCTGAGTATAAATGCCGCAACGCGTTGTTATATCAATGAGGCAGTAAATATGAATGCGCTGACAATCTATGCATCGACTCCAGATAAATTTGCTGAAAAACTTCAGATCTGTTTTGAGTTACAGAAAAGCCGTTCTTTGATTTGTGAAAACGCAGACGTTGAATTGGGATTAAATTATACCTCTCGATATGTTAGCGCAGTTCCCAAACAGCTGCGAACACATATCCGTCGCATCTACTTTGCCATACGTCGAGGCGAGACAACTCGTTTGACTGGGGCAATAGTTGATCTATTTCTGGTGTTAAAAGGGAAAGGAAAGGCTTTGGTTAATCGTGTTATTGACCAAGCTGAGCCATTGCTGGATAAAAAAACCTTGTCTGATTTGCGTAAGTTTGCAGATACCTCAGATTTTCGATTTATCACGCACTTGCCATTACAGTATTCGGTATTGGTGAATGGCAGTTTATCCATCTCTCCTCAATGCTTTAATCCCGCTCAGTTTGAAGAACGAGTATAAGGACTGGCTTGTGGCAATTCATCAGAAAGATACGATTGGTTTGATTGGCTTCAGTTCTTCTGAACAAACCATGCTTGAGCTTTTTTTTAATGGACGTCAGCAGAAATTATTTACCTTAACACCAGCAGATAAAGCTTCGTCTCTGTTAGTTGATCTATCTACTGCTACAGGAGAGATGAAATACCTAAAGCATCAGCGTCTTAATCCATCCAGTAGCAGTCTTCCGGGAATTGCATTGACTAATGGTGATGATGCTCCTGAAGGTTACTTAAGACTAAAGCGTCCCTTAACCTTGAGTGCGTTATCAGATGTTTTAGAAGAGTTAAGTAAACTGTTACTGGAACCCAGTAATCAATCTGCCCAGCCAGCAGTAGATCGACAAACAGTATTCGCTGAATGGCAAGCACGTAAGCAAGCGGGCGTTGAGGCGATGCAAAAATGGAATCAAGGCAAAAGGCTTCACGATGAAAGCAAGAAGATCTTTCCTTTAGATAGGCATGGTGTTCAAGAAGTGATCTCTAAAGCACATTTAGTGATGGCTCATCGTCGTAATGAAGTGACGCCCACTGACCCTGCTATCGCAGTGGTCAGTTCTGATAAGGATTCAACTGCAGCTGTTCATGCTGGAGCGCCTGAGGTAACCATAAAAGCAGAACAAAAAACTGAAAAGTTAAAAACTGTTGCAGGTGTTTTAGGAAATAACAAAGTACAGAAAGTGGCAGTACAGCAAGAGACTCAGTCAAAAGATCAAAAGTCTAAGTCTACAGAAAACTCTGCTGATGTCCGTTTACATGATTATTGCGGTCATTTACCCGATCAAGACTTAAGCGATCCATCGGGTTTACGTCGAGTTAGATTTAACCTTGAGCGCTGCTTGCTTCCTTGGGTTGAACAGGCTGTAAAGGTTGGGCGTCAATCTCAGCAGTCGCAACAAGTGCTTGGTCTGCCTGGTGTTCTCATTTATCTACCCAGTTTAGATAGTTTCTTTTGTGATTTAGATGAAGATCTACTGCTGCATATGGCTCGAGCCAAATTCAGCTTAGGTGAATTATCGTTAACTGCCATAGAGATTTCTGAAGCAGTTATAAATGAAACATCACGGCATATTGTCGCAGACAAATTAGTGTGGAAGCTGGCATTGCTGACTTCACGGGGTCGTATTTCTGAATCAGTCGATTTGAACAAACCATTACAGCTGATTCGGAAGCCTGACTTCAACTATTTCGAAACCATACCTCATGCAAGGACGTTATCAGAACTTTGGTATAGCAAAAGGCTGAGCCCTATACAGATGCTTTCTGAATCCTCCTTACCTCAGAGAAATGTGTTCACCTTTTTAGTGGCAGCATATGCTGTTGGATATTTTAACCCCTAACAGTGACGGTCTGCGTCTCATCTGGATGGAAATCGGAGTTCAATTGTGAATCAAGACCAGAAAGAAGTAACAGAGTTTTTTCAGGTGACGCCCAGTGGCTCTTACTACGCTACGTTAAGTCCAGAAATGGATCAACGTCGTGCGTTATTACTGCAATTATTAAGTGCAGATACCCATGTGCCCTATTTTCCTGCTGTGCTCAGAAAACTGACAGGTCAGGAAGATAAAGAGGCGCAGGAGTTACTTAGTTGGCTAACCGATAAAGGCTTTTTACAACTGACCAGTAATCCTGAACCTGTCCCTACCGGTTCGATTGAACAGTTACTCCCAGAGTATTTGCCTCAATTGGCAGAAGGTCGTGTTTTGTTAGCAGATCAGCAAGGCTTTTGTTTGGGGCAATTCGGTTATGCCGATGAAGAAGCGGAGGCTATAGCAGCACTTTCTGCAGACATCGTATTGATGCATGAAAGACATCATCGTCTTTTAAAGGATCATCTTGGCTTTAATAGTGTTTCTTGGGGGTTGCTAGATGCAGCAGGCCACAGTGAACTGGGATTTTGGACCCTACATGTAGGGCATCAAAAATTCTTGTTGGTGTTAGAAGGAATGCCAACATTGAATAGACAGTCTTTTGTTGATCTACTTTCGGTGCTAATGCGCCGTTATCTAGATTATTAAAAAATAGTGAAGAAAACTTAATTACGATATTTATGCTAACAGCGTAAAGGAGATAACGATGCGCTCAGAAATGCTTACTTCTATTCTAAATGATTTGAACAGTACTTCGGCTGAGATTGAAGCATCTGCGGTGATTTCTACGGATGGTTTGATGATTGATTCACTTCTACCGGCATCCATGGATGAAGACAGTGTAGGTGCCATGAGTGCTGCAATGTTGTCTTTAGGGGAGCGAACTGCTCAGGAATTGGCTCGTGGCGAACTCGAGCAAGTGCTGGTTAAGGGTAAATCTGGCTACATTCTAATGACTCATGCTAACAAAGATTCAGTACTCACTGTGGTTGCAAAAACCAACGCACGATTAGGCTTAATCTTCTTAGATGTGAAGCGTGCTGCAGAAGCAATTGGCAAGATCCTGTGAGTTACAGATTAGCGCCTCTATCAGAGGCGTATAGCTGTTTGCTGGGAGAGTAGTATGTCAGAAGAAAAAAATGACAACCTAAGAGAAGAGCTTATCCGCTACTATGATGGTGCGGAGAGAGTTGCAAAAATTGTGGATGAGGAAGTGCCTTATCCCGATGGTAAATTGATCGTATCTCGAACGGACGTTAAAGGTTTTATTACCCATGTTAATCAGGCCTTCGTAGATATGTCAGGTTATACCCGAGAAGAGTTGATTGGTGCCAATCACAACATTCTTCGTCATCCAGATATGCCCGCAATTGCCTTCAAAGGCTTATGGGATACGGTAGAAAAGGGTGAAAAGTGGCAGGGCTTTGTTAAAAATTTACGTAAAGATGGTACCTATTATTGGGTAAAGGCAACAGTTATTCCGAATATTCGGAATGGTCAGCTTTTAGGATATACCTCAGTTAGACGTAAACCTTCTCGTAGCAAGATTCGCGAAAGCGAAGCGTTGTACGCCACACTGATGTGATTGGAGCCAAATCATGCCTTTAAATCTTACCGTAAGTCCTGACTTTGCCCCTGATCACATTTCAGGATGGTTCTACTTTAATACCTATTTGCAACGCAAGCTGGGCATCCCTATTCATCTTGAGTTGTATGATAGTTTCGCAAAACAGCGAGAAGACATACGTAATGGTAAAGTCGATCTTATTTACGCGAACCCTTATGATGCCTCTATGTTGGTTCGAGAGATGGGGTTTAAAGCCTTAACAAGACCGATGCAGAAAACGGATGAGACAGTCATCGCTGTTTCAGCTCAATCCTCAGTAAATTCAGTTGAGGAGCTTCAACCCGGTGCTATTTTAGCGACCACGGATGATCCTGATGTTCATACAATGGGCATGATTATGTTGGAGCCAGCAGACTTAGATGAAAGTAATATCCAACTAAAAACACTCAAAAATTATGTGTTGGTTGCTAAAAGTTTGCTAAAAGGAGAAGCCGATGTTGGTTTCTTCTTAAAGCAAGGTTATGACGAACTTTCAACACTGATCCGTAGTGAAATGAAAGTATTGGTCAGTAGCCAGATCGGTGTGATTCATCATGTTTTATTGGCTGGGCCCGCATTTGCACAGTATCAAGAAGCGTTAACTTCTGCACTTCTTACCATGTCAGAAGATCCCAAAGGACGCAGTGTTCTGCAAAATATGGGATTGGTTGGTTGGGAAGAGATGAGCGAAGAAGACAGTGAGTTTATGATTGATCTGATCGATACACTTATTGATTAGTGCAAACAGCTAAACGCTATCAGTATCGACTCTTGTTGATGCTGATCTTGTCAAACATCTATCGTGGCAATGAAGGGAGAAAAGAAGAAACACCTTCATTGCTACTGTAAAAACCTGTTGTTGATGATGTATCCTTACAGATTCATTCATTAGCATCCTGGTCTTAATGGCTGCTATTGCAAATCCCCTCGCTTTGATCTGGTTAATGAGATTGCATGGATACTGAACAGGTTAAAATACACGTTTTTGAGTTAGCGGATGAATCTCTGCTAGCCGGTCATTTTCCTCAGGTAGAAGAGTTGGCAGAAAAGTTAGACTATCCGGCTGACGATATAGGTAGTTTCTTAGTTCAATGGCGCAGTGAGTTGTCACAACGCGTTATGTTTACCGATCGTGATTTAAGAATGCCCGGTATGCCTGATACACTTGCTCAATCCTTTGTGCGTATTTGGCATCAAGCGGTGCAAGAAGCTCATTCTAAAGTAGGGCTGACTCGTCAGCGAGCCGATATTGGTGCCGAAGTAGAAAAACGCAGCAGTGATGAAGCATTACAAAAATCTCAGCACCTTCAACAAGAAATGGAAGCTAGATATCGCGAACAGACGCTCAAGCTTGAAGAGAGTCTGGAGCAAATTAAAGGATTAAATGCCGAGATTACCGTTTTAAAAACAAATCTATCCAGTGAAACCAATACGCGTAAAAAAGAAGAAACAGCCCGTATTTCTCTTGATCATGAGTTAGCACAACTTAGAAAAGCGCATGAAGATGCTCGTCGAATGTTTGATCAGCGTATCAAAGATGAACAGCGTCATATGCTGGAAACCTTGGCTAAAGAAGAAGTCGATACACGCTATTATCGTAATGCTCTTGAGAAGGCGAGAGAAGAAGCAGGTCGAAAAGAATCTGAGCTAACCCGAGAGATTCATGACTTGCAAGCACGCATTGCACGTAAAGACGTCAAGATTGAAACTCTAAAGTCTCAGGTTAAAAGCCAAGAAGCTGAATTACTGAAAATGCGTCAAGATAATGCGCTAATGCAGCGTGATCTAACTAAGCTGAACAGCCAGTTGTTAGGTGAGTTGAATAAAACTAAGCGACTTGAGGCCAAGGTCAAAGAACAGCAAGAAGAGATGCGTCGCAGTAACCAGAAAAATATTACCTACACTAATGAAGCGGCGAAACGTGATAACTTACTGCGCGCACAATTGATGGAAAAAGAAGAGTTACTGGTTCGTGCAGAGGCAAAAATAAGTTCTTTAGAGAAACGTTTGATTCAAAATGATGAAGAGATAAGGCGTTTAAACTCTAGACTTTAATCATATTGGCGACAAAAGGTGTTTTTTGTTATTCTCTGAAGTTATATCAAAATAAATTTCTATAATCGGGTAACGGCAAATGAAACTTCAGCAGCTTAGATACATCTGGGAAGTCGCCAAACATGATCTTAATGTGTCGGCAACCGCACAAAGTTTATATACCTCTCAACCAGGTATTAGTAAGCAAGTACGCTTGTTAGAAGATGAGCTAGGTGTTGAAGTTTTTGCCCGCAGTGGTAAGCACTTAACTCGGGTAACACCTGCAGGCGCCGCTATTTTGCAGATTGCTGGTGAGATACTGCAAAAAGTTGACAGTATTCGCCAAGTAGCCCAAGAATTTAGTGATGAGCGCAAAGGTAGCTTGAGTCTAGCGACTACCCATACACAAGCGCGTTATGCCTTGCCACCGACTATTCATGAATTTATCAAAATGTACCCTGACGTATCCCTGCATATGCAGCAGGGAACGCCCATGCAAATTTCTGAAATGGCTGCCGATGGCGAAGTCGATTTTGCAATTGCCACAGAAGCACTAGCGAACTTTCCTGATTTGATTATGATGCCTTGCTATCATTGGAATCGTTCAATTGTCGTTCCCAAAGATCATCCCTTAGCCCAGGTGAGTGAACTGACACTTGAGGAACTTGCTAAGCATCCAATCGTGACCTACGTATTCGGTTTTACTGGGCGTTCTAAGTTAGATGAAGCGTTTATTCAAAAAGGATTAGAACCCAAGGTTGTTTTTACCGCGGTAGACTCGGATGTTATTAAAACCTATGTTCGTTTAGGGCTGGGGGTTGGAATTATAGCTTCCATGGCGGTAGAACCCTCGGTTGATCATGATTTAGTGGCGATCGATGCATCGCATCTTTTTGAGGCGAGTACGACTCGAATAGGTTTCAGAAAAGGAACCTATTTGCGCAGTTACATGTATGACTTTATTCGTCTATTTGCTCCACACTTGACCCCTGAATTGGTTGAGCGTGTTCAAGCCTGTGCGAATAGGCATGAAGTGGATGAATTGTTTAAAGATACTGTACTGCCAGAGCATTAATTTAAACTTAACTTTTATTGGAGTAGATGAATGGAACTTGCTTGTCTTGATCTTGAGGGTGTGTTGATTCCTGAAATTTGGATAGCCTTTGCTGAAGAAACTGGAATTGAAGAACTCAAGGCGACAACCCGCGACATTCCTGATTATGATCAATTGATGCAACAGCGCTTGCGGATTTTGGATCAGCACGGTTTAACACTGCCACAAATTCAAGACACGATTAGCCGCCTTTCACCCTTGGAAGGCGCTGTGGAGTTTGTTGATTGGCTGCGTGAGCGTTTTCAACTGGTTATCCTGTCAGATACCTTTTATGAGTTCGCGCAACCCTTGATGCGCCAATTGGGCTTTCCAGCGCTGCTATGTCACAAGTTGGAAGTGAATGATCAGGGTCGTATTGTTGGTTATACCTTGAGGCAGCGTGATCCCAAGCGTCAATCGGTACGCGCCTTTCAATTGCTGAATTACCGTGTCATTGCAGCGGGTGACTCCTATAATGATACGACAATGCTGACACAAGCAGAGGCTGGAATTCTGTTTCATGCGCCAGATAATGTGATCCGCGAATTCCCGCAATTCCCTGCTGTGCATACCTATGAAGATTTAAAGAAGGCCTTTATCTATGCGAGCAATCGAGAGCTATCTTTATAAAAGCTGGCTTCATAACACCTGGTTTTATCAATAACATGACAGGTTCATACCTTGAACCTGTCAGCTAACAGCGACAAAGCCTTAGCTATTTGCTGTAATTGATCAGCACTAAGACTGGTTCGTTCAGTTTGATCAGACAAGTTGTCAGTTAATACTTTGATCTGCTCTGTATTGCTGCTAATTTCAGTCGTCACTGCATTTTGCTCTTCCACAGCACTGGCGATTTGAATTGCCATATCACTGATGGTGCTGCTGGCCTGATCAATTTCCATCAATTGTTGTTCTGCCTTTTCAGCACTTTCAACATTAATTTGTGCTTGAGCTTGACTCTGTCCCATCAATTTAACAGCGATATGGGTTGAGTCTTGAAGCTCTTCTATCATACCGCGAATATCTTCGGTAGCTTGATGGCTGCGTTGTGACAAGGTTCTGACTTCATCTGCCACCACAGCAAACCCTCTGCCTTGATCACCGGCTCTTGCTGCTTCTATTGCAGCATTTAATGCTAATAGGTTGGTTTGTTCAGCAATGCTTTGAATATTATCTAAAATTCCAGAAATACGTTGTACATGTTGCTCTACCTGTCCGATTGCTTCGGTGCTGTGGCCGATTTGCTGGGTCAAAGAGAGAGTCTCTGTACGATTGTTTTTTACAACATTCAGTCCTTGTTGGGTTGAGTCGGACGCATGTCTCGCCAATTCGGCAGTTCGCTCAGCATTTTGAGCAATCTCTGCTGTTGCGGAGGACATTTGTTGGGCTGCAGCCGCGAGTTGAGTTAACTCATGTTGTTGTTGGCTAAGTTGTGCTGTGGTATTGCGCACATCATCAAAGCTGCGACCAGCCGCTTGATTCACTTCTCCAGTCAAGCGGATCATCTCGCTGATAGTGCTCTGAAGTTGTGCCACAAAACGGTTAAAAGACATACTCATCTGACCAAATTCATCAGCTGTATCTGCTTTAAGTCGATGTGTTAAATCTCCTTCTCCTTGCGACACATCTTCCAATGCAAGGGCCAGTTGTTTCAATGGGCGAGTTTGATAACTAACCATGAAGTACAGAATGGCAATGGCAACAATTAGAATGAATAAACTTAACGAGAGAAGCGTCCAAGTCAGTTGTTGCAGTGCTTCCATTGCATCACTGCGTTTAACCAGTAAGAGAAAGGTCCAATCAGCCTCTTCAATGTAGGTAGCAGACATTAGCCAGGCTTCATT
This sequence comes from Nitrincola schmidtii, assembly GCF_008973715.1. Taxonomy (GTDB): domain Bacteria; phylum Pseudomonadota; class Gammaproteobacteria; order Pseudomonadales; family Balneatricaceae; genus Nitrincola; species Nitrincola schmidtii. The sequence continues at coordinate 17,963 of NZ_WBOL01000008.1, read as the reverse complement.
GTTATAAGTGATTTCCACGACCTGTTGTGCTCTGGGCAGAGTAAGGTTAGGCAGAAATTGACTGACATTCTGTTGAATGCGTTGCTGATCTGGATGTGCAATGATGGTATTGCTGCCATCAAGCATCCAAAGTTGCGATGTCCAGCGCGATTCGATACTGAGTAATTCAGTGATGATTGCATTGATGCTGATATCACTGGCAACAACGCCTTGACTACCATTTCTTAGTGGCGCAGCCAATGAAATAATCATGTCGCCCGTTCCTGCATCGGCATAGGGTGGTGTCACAACAAGCTTATTATCACGGCTTGCTTGTTGGTACCAGGGTCTGGTTCTTGGATCATAATCCGAAGGTAGGTTGGCCGCAGGTTGTGATTGCCACATAGCTCCACTGGCCGTACCGACATAGACAAGATCAAAATGTCCAGCATCACGGACATAGGTTAATAAGTCTTCTGCTTCGATTCGATCGGTGGGTAGTTGTCGACTTAAACTTGAAATAAGATCGGATTTGGCTTCTAGCCAGCCAGAGGCATAGGTTTCTGCATTGCGTAACGTATTGTTGATTTCGCTTCGAACTGCTTGGGAAACTTCAGTGTTGAGAAGTCTGTAAGCAATAGAACTAAGCGAAACTAATGCAATGAGAAGAAGCAGCAAAACTGAAATCAGTAGTTTGGATTGAAATGTGAGCTTCATGGTGAGGCCTCTAGTAAAGTTTACCGGCAAACCTCTGCCAAACTACCTTCCGTGTTATTCTTGCTATTGAAGGGTATGGATTAACATTATTATTTTATACAAATTATCTTAGCCTGTATTAACTAGATGTCAAAAAGTAAAGCATAAGAAAGTTATTATATATCAGTTGTTTTAATGGTTTTTTCGAGTCGAGTAAGTAGGTTGTTCACCTTACTGTAGGTTTCGGCATATTCTGCTTCAGTGTTTGAATCAGCGACAATGCCACCACCAGCCCAGCAATGGATCTGTTGTTGATGGCACACTAATGTTCGGATAGTGATGCTGCTATCCATCTGTCCGCAAGCGCTGACATAAGCGATAGACCCACAATAGACGGATCGCCGATGCGGCTCTAACTCATCTATAATTTCCATAGCGCGAATTTTGGGGGCGCCGGTAATAGATCCGCCTGGGAAACAAGCACGAAGTAAATCAAGCGGATGCTTGTTGTCTTCTAGTTTTCCAGCCACGCTACTCACCAAATGGTGAACATTAGGGTAGCTTTCCAGTTTGAATAATTCAGGTACTTTCACACTACCGGGTTGGCAGACCTTGCTTAGATCGTTGCGTAATAGATCCACAATCATGACATTTTCAGCGCGATCTTTTTCAGAGGTAAGCAGTTCTTTTGCGTTAGCATGGTCGCCGCTTGAATCTATGCCTCTTGGTCGAGTACCTTTTATCGGACGTGTTTCAACCTGTCCATCGGTATCACAAAATAAAAAACGTTCGGGTGATAATGACAGAACGGCATCATTGTCCAGATCTATAAAAGCGGCAAAAGGTGTTGGGGCGGATTCCTTGAGCAATTGCCAGGCTTGCCATGGATCGCCTTGGTATGAAGCAGTGAAGCGTTGGGCAAAATTGATTTGGTAACAATCCCCAGCTTCAATATAGTGGTGGATTCGATCAAGCGCCTGTTGATAATCAGTTTCACTGACATTGCTGGTAAATGCGTTCAGTAAATGAAATGAAGTTTCTTTACCGGTGTCAGCTACTGTCTCTAATCGCTGTTGAAACTGTTTAACAGTGATCTGATTGGCGGTTTCATGCACCACAAGCCAGCTTTGCTTGGCATGATGGTCAATGACCACGGCTTGCAAATATAAGCCCACATAAAAATCTGGCAGATTTATATCAGCAATTGCCTGATTCGGTAAGCGCTCAAGATGTCTGCCAAGATCGTAGCTAAAGTAGCCGATCAGACCTCCATTAAATGGCGGCTTTGATGCAATCGGAGAAAGCGTCTCAAGCCATTCTTGAAGGAGCGAAAAAGGCTCTTGTTGAACTGACTGCCAAGTACCATTCAGTTCACGATATTCTAAACCCTGTTGCGTTAGTCGGGCTGTTTTAACCGGTGCGGCCGTAATAATGTCATATCGCCCAAACTGACTCTGCGGGTAGCAGCTATCTAAAATAACTGCCTGACCTAAAGGTCGCAGTTGTGCAAATACCTGGCTGGCATTTAGAGGGTAGGGTAGAGGATAATGACTGATCACTGTCGACACCAGTATAGAAAAGCACAGATTCTACCTATCTGATGAATCACTGGCGAGCCTATCTGCGACGTTAGGAAAATAAAGAAACCCATTGCATGGATATTAAGGTTATATGAAGCACCCGTTTAGCTGCCAAACTGAAACGTTTTTTTTGGCTGATCAGCATTTGAGATATCGCCTTTACCGTCGAGAGGATATGCCTCAGCGGCGTTTAGTATTAGTTCATGGTGCGGGTGTTGCGGGTCGAGATACTTGGGAGATGTTGTTGGCTTTTTTACAGCACTGGTCGCAAATTTTAGTCATTGATCAGCGTGGAGCGGGTGAGAGTGTTTACCCCGATCAGCAAGAACACCCTTTTACCTTGCAGATGTTGGTGGCTGATCTTCATGCTTTAGTAAATCATCTTGGTTGGGATCATTTCGACTTGGGCGGATACTCCTTAGGTGGTTTAGTGAGTATGCTTTATAAACAGCAGCAAGGTGATCGGGTCGGTAAGCAGTTTTTACTGGAATCAGCCCTGTTGGATCGCACTTGTATGGAAGAAACGATTCTGCTTCGAGAAAAGTACAGTGAAGCTGCGCAATTGCTTCGAAGTGAAGATGTCGACACGGGCGTTCGTCAGTTTCTGAATACCATCTCCCCAAACCGCAAAACCACTGAGCAGGCCGATCAAACGGCTGTTAGTCGTCTCGCCTATCGCCCGTTAGGTTTTGCCTATGCCTTAGATGCGGTGAGTCAGGGTATCAAAACACTGGATCGCAATGCCTTAATTGCAGCGCAAGGTGATGTTTCTAGTTTCATTGGTGGGCAAAGTGTTGAGTTAATGCATCAATTACATGCCGAACTGGCGACGACTTTACCAAATTGGCACTACTTTTTAGTACAAGGTACCGATCACTCCTTGCCCTTTCAAAAGCCCCGGCAAATTGCTCGATTGATGAATCAAGAGATGCAACGTTTTCTGACAATCTAAACTCTCTCAAAATCGCTATACTTTTGTCTAGTGTAGACATATTTTGCAGAAATCTCTGTTGACGCGGTCTTTTTGGCTATGTAAGGTTGGTTTCTATAAATATTGTCGACAATCTTAAAGGCGAAACATGTCAGACAAAAATAATATTCTGCCTCTCGAGCCGATCACTCGCACCCTTGCTGACCGAGTGTGTCAACAAATTGTGACGGCGATTGTTAAAGGCGAATTACCAGCAGGTTATAAAATTAGTGAGCCAGAGCTTGCTCGTATGTATGGCATTAGTCGTGGTCCTTTACGAGAGGCGATCCGCCGTCTCGAAGGTTTACGCCTAATTGAACGCAAAGCTCATGTCGGTGCACGTGTTGTCAAGTTGTCAGCGCAAGAGTTGATCGAGATCTATCATGTGCGTGAAGCACTTGAGGGCATGGCGTGTCGCCTCGCTGCTGACAATATGAGCGACAAAGAGATCGCTTCTCTTAAAGCTCTATTGGATCTACATGAGCAATCCGTTGAAGAAGAGGAATGGAGCTCATACTTCCAGAAAGAAGGTGACCTCGATTTTCACTATCGCATTGTACAGGGCAGTAAAAATTCCAAGTTGCTTGAGTTGCTTGGTGCTGACCTCTATCACTTGGTACGCATGTACCGTTATCAATTCAGTGTTTCCAGCTCCCGTCCAAAGCGTGCACTCAAAGAACATCGACAAATTATCGATGCAATTGAAGCGCGTGATCCAGAACTGGCTGAGTTACTGATGCGCCGTCATATTAGTGCGGCACGTCGTAACATTGAAAATAAGCTGAACCAAAAGTCTGAAACCAAAGGGGAAAAAAATGGCTAATCAATTGACTGCCGGCGCACGTTTTCGTAAAGCCCTGCAAGAAAATAATCCGTTACAAATTGTCGGCACCATCAATGCTTACCACGCGATGATGGCGACCCGTGTAGGTCATCAAGCAATTTACCTCTCTGGTGGTGGTGTAGCGAATGCATCTTATGGACTACCTGATTTAGGTATGACCAGCATGAATGATGTTCTGGAAGATGTTCGCCGTATCACTAGCGCGGTTGAAACTCCTTTACTGGTTGATATTGATACTGGCTGGGGCGGCGCTTTCAATATGGCGCGTGCGGTCAAAGAGATGATTAAAGCGGGCGCAGCGGCCGTTCACCTAGAAGATCAGGTGCAGCAAAAGCGTTGCGGTCACCGTCCAAACAAGGAAATCGTTTCTCTTCAAGAAATGGTAGATCGTGTTAAGGCAGCGGTTGATGCTAAAACCGATGATGACTTCTTCATTATTGCGCGTACCGATGCTTTCCAAATGGAAGGGTTGAATGCCGCCGTTGAGCGTGCTCAAGCCTGCTTAGAAGCCGGTGCTGACGGTATCTTCGCTGAAGCGGTTCACACGTTAGAAGACTACAAAGCCTTTGCAGATGGCATCGACGGTGCTCACCTCTTGGCAAATATCACTGAGTTTGGTGCGACGCCTTTGTTCAATAAAGCTGAGTTAGCTGAGAACGGTGCTTCCATGGTGCTTTACCCGCTGTCTGCTTTCCGCGCCGCAAACAAAGCCGCATTGAATGTTTTCCAGCATCTACTGGATGATGGCGATCAGAAAGCGGTTGTGGACACCATGCAGACCCGTATGGAACTTTATGATTTCTTGAACTACCACGATTTCGAGCAGAAGTTAGATCAGTTGTTCGCTCAAGGTAAAAATAAGTAACCCGTTTTTTGAGGAGTCAATCATGTCCGAGAATAATTCCACGCTGCCTAAGCCGAAGAAATCAGTGGCCCTGTCTGGCACCGCTGCGGGTAACACGGCTTTGTGTACCGTTGGTCGTAATGGTAACGAACTTCACTACCGTGGTTACAACATCCTTGATCTTGCTGAATCTTGCGAGTTTGAAGAAGTTGCTTATCTGCTGGTTCATGGCAAGTTGCCAAACCAAGCAGAACTGAATGCTTATAAAACTAAGCTGAAATCATTGCGCGGTTTACCCGCAGCGGTTAAAACGGCACTGGAGCAGCTACCACCATCCGCACATCCGATGGATGTCATGCGTACGGGTGTTTCGGTACTGGGTTGTGTAAAACCAGAGAAAGATGATCACAACCATCCAGGTTCGCGTGATATTGCTGACAAGCTGATGGCGTGTCAGGGTTCCATGCTACTTTACTGGTATCACTATGCTTATAACGGTAAGCGTATTGACTTGGAAACCGATGATGATTCTATTGGGGGCCACTTCCTGCACCTGTTGCATGGTGAAAAACCACGTGAGTCTTGGGTTCGTGCAATGCACACCTCATTGATTCTCTATGCTGAGCATGAGTTCAATGCCTCTACCTTCACCAGTCGAGTCATTGCAGGGACAGGTTCTGATTTCCACAGCTGCATCGCGGGTGCCATTGGCGCACTGCGTGGTCCAAAACACGGCGGTGCGAACGAAGAAGCTTTCGAAATTCAGAAACGTTATGACGACCCAGATCAAGCGGAAGCGGATATTCGCGAGCGTGTCGGTCGTAAAGAAGTGATCATTGGTTTTGGTCACCCTGTTTACACCGTGTCTGATCCACGTAATGAAGTGATTAAGCGTGTTGCAAAGCAACTGTCAGAAGAGCAGGGTAACACCAAGATGTACGATATCGCTGAACGCTTAGAGTCTGTGATGTGGGATCTTAAAAAGATGTTCCCGAACCTTGATTGGTTCTCAGCTGTTAGCTATCACATGATGGGTGTACCTACCGATATGTTCACACCCTTGTTCGTGATTTCGCGCACATCGGGTTGGAGTGCTCACGTGATAGAGCAGCGTATCGATGGCAAGATCATTCGTCCAAGTGCGAACTATGTCGGTGAAGAATGTCGTCCAACGCCGCCAATCGCTGAGCGCAGTTAATCCTATACTGAGAGTGTTCAGTTTCAGTTGTTAATGGCTGAGCACTCACTGATTTGCTCTACTTAAGTTAAGCAGCCAACCTTGTTAATGGTGAGCCATAATGAATACAGAATACCGCAAACCGCTTCCAGGCACGAAGCTAGATTATTACGATACCCGTGCCGCTATTGAAGCGATCCAACCGGGTTCCTACGAAACCCTGCCTTACACCTCTCGTGTATTGGCTGAACAGTTAGTGCGTCGTTGTGAGCCTGAAGATTTAACGGCTTCTTTGAAGCAGTTAATTGAGCGCAAGCAAGAATTAGATTTTCCTTGGTACCCAGCTCGCGTTGTGTGTCACGATATCCTTGGTCAAACAGCATTAGTTGATTTGGCAGGCCTTCGTGATGCGATTGCAGAGAAGGGCGGTGATCCAGCTAAGGTCAATCCTGTCGTGCCTACTCAGCTGATTGTTGACCACTCTCTTGCCGTTGAAGCAGCAGGCTTCGATCCCGATGCATTTGAGAAAAACCGTGCGATTGAAGACCGTCGTAATGAAGACCGTTTCCACTTTATCGAGTGGACCAAAACCGCCTTCAAAAACGTTGATGTGATTCCAGCCGGTAACGGTATCATGCACCAGATCAACTTGGAGAAAATGTCTCCAGTGATTCAGGCGCGTGACGGTGTGGCGTTCCCTGATACCTGTGTTGGTACTGACTCTCACACACCACACGTGGATGCCCTTGGCGTTATCGCGATAGGTGTGGGTGGTCTGGAAGCAGAAACGGTGATGTTAGGTTTGCCATCCATGATGCGCTTACCGGACATTGTCGGTGTAGAACTGGTTGGTAAGCGTCAACCTGGCATCACCGCAACCGATATCGTACTTGCATTGACTGAATTCCTGCGTAAAGAACGTGTTGTCGGTGCTTACCTAGAGTTCTTTGGCGAAGGTTCAGCCAGTCTTTCTATCGGTGACCGCGCGACCATCTCAAACATGACACCCGAATATGGTGCCACGGCAGCGATGTTCTATATCGATGAACAAACCATCGACTACTTGAAGCTCACCGGTCGTGAGCCAGAACAGGTTGAGTTAGTTGAAAACTATGCTAAAACCACTGGCTTATGGGCAGATAGCCTCGTTAAAGCAGAATACCCACGTTTGTTGAAGTTTGACCTGTCTAGCGTCACTCGCACCATGGCAGGTCCTTCTAACCCGCATGCGCGTGTTGCCACCAGTGACTTAGCTGCAAAAGGCATTGCCGGCAATCTAGACGCTGCACGTGCTCAAGAAGCCGAAGGCTTAATGCCCGATGGTGCCGTCATTATTGCGGCGATTACTTCTTGCACCAACACCTCTAACCCACGTAACGTGGTTGCTGCAGGTTTGTTGGCTAAGAAGGCGAATGAGCTAGGCTTGATTCGTAAGCCTTGGGTTAAATCGTCCTTCGCTCCGGGTTCTAAAGTGGCCCGTCTTTACTTGGAAGAAGCGGGTCTACTATCTGAGCTAGAAAAACTGGGCTTTGGTATCGTTGCCTATGCCTGCACCACTTGTAACGGTATGTCAGGTGCGCTCGATCCCGTGATTCAGCAAGAGATCATCGATCGCGATCTGTATGCAACTGCTGTGCTATCAGGTAACCGTAACTTTGATGGTCGTATCCATCCTTATGCGAAACAGGCATTCTTAGCATCACCACCTTTAGTGGTTGCCTATGCGATTGCCGGTACCATTCGCTTTGATATCGAAAAAGATGTTCTTGGAACTGACAAAAACGGTAACCCAATTACACTGAAAGATCTGTGGCCAAGTGATGAAGAGATCGATGCGATTGTAGCGTCTAGCGTGAAGCCAGAGCAGTTCAAAGAGATCTACATTCCGATGTTTGATCTGGATCGTGGTGAAGAAGCTAAGAGCCCACTTTACGATTGGCGTCCAATGTCGACTTACATCCGTCGTCCTCCATACTGGGAAGGTGCATTGGCAGGCGAGCGTACCATGAAAGGTATGCGTCCACTGGCGATTCTTCCTGACAACATCACCACGGATCACTTGTCGCCTTCAAACGCGATCATGATGGACAGTGCTGCGGGCGAGTATCTGCATAAGATGGGTCTTCCAGAAGAAGACTTTAACTCCTACGCAACTCACCGTGGTGACCATCTAACCGCTCAGCGTGCTACCTTCGCTAACCCTAAACTGGTCAATGAAATGGCCGTAGTGGATGGTCAAGTGAAGCAAGGTTCTTTAGCGCGCGTTGAGCCAGAAGGTCAAGTGATGCGCATGTGGGAAGCGATTGAAACCTACATGAACCGCAAACAGCCACTGATTATCGTTGCTGGCGCTGACTATGGTCAGGGCTCATCACGTGACTGGGCAGCGAAAGGTGTTCGTCTAGCAGGTGTTGAAGTCATCGCTGCTGAAGGTTTTGAGCGTATCCACCGTACCAACCTAATCGGTATGGGTGTATTACCTTTGCAGTTCGAGCCTGGCACTACCCGCAAGACTCTAGGTCTTGACGGAACTGAGACGTACGACGTTGAAGGCAAATTGTCACCACGCGGTACCATGACGTTGGTCATCAACCGTCAAAATGGTGAACAAGTCAAAGTGCCAATGGTATGCCGCTTGGATACCGCTGCTGAGTTGAATGTCTACAACGCTGGCGGCGTCCTCCAACGCTTCGCTCAAGACTTCTTAGAAGGAGCTGCGTAACTGCGTTATCTAAGAAGGGGACGGGTCATATCTGGTTGGACCGTCTGTTGCCATGGATGGCAACAGCGAGCCCCCATGGACGGGTTTACGGCGTGTCCAAACAGATATGACCTGTTCCCGTCTTGCACCGAATAATGGGTGCAGCAACCTTTTAAGGAGCCATATTATGTCTAATGTTCCTCAGATTAAAATTCCTGCCACTTATATGCGTGGTGGTACGTCTAAGGGTGTGTTTTTCAGCCTGACGGATCTGCCAAAAGCGGCACAGGTGCCGGGTGAGGCGCGGGATAAGATTTTACAGCGTGTAATTGGTAGTCCAGATCCTTACGGTCAGCAGATTGATGGTATGGGTGGTGCTACATCCAGTACTTCTAAGACAGTGATTTTGGCGAAAAGTGAGCAGCCAGACCATGATGTGGATTATCTGTTTGGTCAGGTAGCGATTAACAAAGCCTTTGTCGATTGGTCCGGTAACTGCGGCAATCTTACCGCTGCTGTTGGTGCTTTTGCGATCAGTAAAGGCTTAGTCGATGCATCGCGTATTCCTGAAAATGGTATCTGTACGGTTCGCATCTGGCAGAAAAACATCGGTAAAACGATTATTGCTCATGTGCCTATTACCAACGGTGAAGTACAGGAAACCGGTGACTTTGAGTTGGATGGTGTGACTTTTCCAGCGGCGGAAGTGGTGATCGAGTTTATGGACCCAGCCGATGGTGAAGGTTCCATGTTCCCAACGGGTAATGTGGTCGATGATTTAGAAGTGCCAGGTATGGGCACCTTTAAAGCGACCATGATTAACTCAGGTATACCCACCATTTTTGTCAATGCGGCGGATATTGGTTATACCGGCACTGAACTGCAAAAAGATATCAACTCCGATGCGGTTGCATTGGAAAAATTCGAGACCATGCGTGCTTACGGTGCGGTAAAAATGGGCTTGATCAAGGATATTTCTGAAGCGGTAGCGCGTCAGCATACGCCGAAAATTGCGTTTGTTGCACCGGCAACAGCGTATGAGTCTTCGAGCGGTAAGCAGATTTCAGCTCAAGAAATTGATATCTGTGTGCGTGCTTTGTCGATGGGTAAGTTACACCATGCGATGATGGGCACTGCCTCTGTTGCGATCGCCACAGCCGCTGCGGTTGAAGGAACGCTAGTTAACCTAGCTGCCGGTGGTGTCGAACGTGATTCTGTATCCTTTGGACATCCGTCTGGTACCCTTCGTGTGGGCGCTGCGGCCACCTTAGAGCAGGGCGAGTGGAAAGTGACTAAAGCCGTGATGAGTCGCAGTGCTCGCGTGCTGATGGAAGGCTGGGTGCGTATTCCAGGCGATACTTTCTAAGTTTGCGGTTTAAGGATGCGTTCTAATAGAGCTTGTCTAGATAAGCTTTTGTAACCTGTTTGTTATGTTCTTTGTTTGAGAACACATGAGCGCTTTGTAGCGCTCATGTTTTAAGCCCACTAAGTTGGGCTTATTTTTTTTCTATGCCACAGGTATTGATGCCAAAAATACTGTAGGCAGGACAGCGACCTGAAAGACCCGTAACAATGGGTACAATTCCAATCCACGTCCAAGGCGTACCTATCCCCATAATGGCTAGGATAATCAGTAAAACGCCAACAGAAATTCGTGCAATTTTATCTATCCCACCAACATTTACATTTAAATTCATAAAACACCCCTTGTTTAGGTAAGACTGATTTAACGTTTGCTTATTCACTTTATAGTAGGCTAAGTTTAAAGAAAAGGGTTGATCTTATATTCAATTGAGTTATTAAAATAACGCTAATAATTCTTTTAATTTATATAGAGTAATGAGGTAAAGTTAGCCCATTGTTTTCAGTCAGGATTAGGAAGTTCAGTAATGGCGAATTTGCATACCGAAACAGTGCTTGAGGTACAGCACTGGAATGACACCTTGTTTAGCTTCAAGACCACGCGTGATCAGGGTTTTCGCTTTAAAAATGGACACTTCACCATGATAGGTTTGGAAGTGGAAGGTCGTCCTTTATTGCGTGCTTATAGCATCGCCAGTGCCAATTACGAAGAAACCTTAGAGTTCTTCAGTATTAAGGTACAAGATGGCCCATTAACATCGCGTTTGCAGAAGATTCAACCTGGCGATCAGATCTATATCAGTCGTAAGCCAACAGGCACGCTGCTCACTGACTTTTTGATACCGGGTAAGAACCTATACTTGCTTGCAACGGGCACAGGCTTAGCGCCCTTTATGAGCATCATTAAAGACCCAGAAGTTTACGAGCAATACGAGAAAGTTATTTTGGTACATGGAGTTCGTCATGTATCAGAATTGGCGTATCAGTCTGAAATTCAAGATCAACTGCCGCATAATGAATTTTTCGGTGATATGGTCAGTCAGCAATTAATCTACTACCCAACGGTGACGCGGGAGCCTTATATCAATCAAGGCCGTATCACGACTCTGATGTTGGATGGTAAGTTGTTTGAGGATTTAGGTTTACCTAAGCCCAATCTCGATGATGATCGATTTATGATCTGTGGTAGTCCGGCCATGTTAAAGGATTTAACTGAACTGTTAGACGGTTGGGGCTTTAACGAAACGCGGAAAGGCGTGCTGGGACAATACGTGATAGAGCGCGCATTTGTTGATTAATTGAACCTCTCCAAAAAAAGAGGGTTGCATCACTGCAACCCTCTCTGTGTATCTGTCAACTAGTTCTTGGATATATTAGCCAAGCTGCTGATTTAGAAATTCTAGAACCTCATCTGCTGCAATATCACGCGACTCAGCATCACGGCGATGTTTGTATTCCAGCGTGCCTGCATTCAGCCCACGCTCAGAAATTACCACACGATGTGGAATGCCCATCAGCTCCATATCGGCAAACTTAACGCCCGGGCGTTCTTTACGATCATCTAATAACACTTCAACACCGGCAGCAGTTAAGGCAGCATAGAGTTGATCTGCTTTTTCACGAACTAATTCAGATTTGTCGTAGTTTAACGGCACCAACGCTACAGTAAAGGGAGCTAGGGCTTCCGACCAGATAATACCATTGCTGTCATGGTTCTGTTCGATTGCAGCAGCTACCACACGAGTGATACCGATGCCGTAACATCCCATCTCCATCACCACAGCTTTACCATTTTCATCCAGAACGGTGGCGTTCATGGCGGTTGAATAGCTGTTACCGAGTTGGAACACATGACCGACTTCAATACCGCGTTTAATCTCTAGAACACCTTGGCCACAGGGGCTGGGATCGCCAGCGACGACATTACGAATATCAGCTACCTCTGGCATTGGCAGATCGCGCTCCCAGTTGATGCCGAAGTAGTGCTTATCATCAATATTGGCACCAGCGCCGAAATCAGCCATGACCGCAACCGTACGATCAATAATGCAGGGAATAGGAAGGTTAACTGGACCCAGTGAACCGGGGCCTGCTCCGACGACTGCCCGAATCTCTTCTTCAGTTGCCATTCGCAATGGGCTGGCAACTTGAGGTAATTTTTCGGCTTTGATTTCATTAAGCTCATGATCGCCACGAATCAATAGTGCTACAAAGTCAGCTTCGCACTCTTCGCTTGCCGCAACAATCAAGGTTTTAATAGTTTTAACGATCGGTAGCTTAAAGCCTTCAACCAGTGCAGCAATGGTCTTAGTATCCGGTGTATCGACAAGACGCATCTCTTCTGCAGGAGCTGGGCGTTCTGTTGCGGGTGCCAAAGCCTCTGCTTTTTCGATATTTGCGGCATAGCTACCGGTATCAGAGAAGGCGATATCATCTTCACCTGAGTCTGCAAGTACATGAAACTCATGTGAAGAGTTACCACCAATAGAGCCGTTATCAGCTAGCACAGGGCGGAAATGTAAGCCTAAACGTTCGAAGATTCGACTGTAAGCGTTGTACATCGCTTCGTAGGTTTGTTGAAGCGACTCACGATTGGTATGAAAAGAGTAGGCGTCTTTCATGATAAATTCACGCGAGCGCATCACGCCAAAACGTGGGCGTATCTCATCACGGAATTTAGTTTGAATTTGATAAAAGTTTGCGGGTAGTTGTTTGTAACTACGAATTTCACGACGGATCATATCAGTAATGACTTCTTCGTGAGTTGGACCAACACAGAAGTCCCGATAATGACGATCCTGAATACGCAGAAGTTCTGGACCATATTTTTCCCAGCGACCCGATTCTTGCCAAAGTTCTGCGGGTTGAACTGCCGGCATCAGCACTTCTTGCGCTCCAGTCGCATCCATCTCTTCACGAACAATCCGTTCTACTTTTCGAAGAGTACGTAGGCCTAGTGGCAGCCATGTGTATAAACCTGATGCAAGCTTGCGGATCATTCCCGCACGTAACATAAGCTGATGGCTGATGACTTCTGCGTCAGAAGGCGTTTCTTTCAAAGTGGATATCAGGTATTGACTGGCGCGCATAGAGAAGCGATTCCATAGATGAAAATAAAGAATTAGAAAACAAAACGGCCCTTATTCTAGGCCGCTTCGGTCTGCGCTTCAACAAAGCGTATCAGTTCATCTATCTGATATTCGTTAAATACCGGAATTCCGTGGCGAATTAATTCTGCTGCAGCGACACCGGGTGCATTAGAAAGTGTGCCTGAAAAGCTGCCGTCATAGGTGTTCATATTGCCGCAAGAGGGGCTTCGGGACTTCATCAATGCGCAGCAGACGTTTTTCTGCTTGGCAATTTTAACAACCTCTTCGGCTCCAGATAGAAATTCTGAGGTAACATCTTCGCCACATTGCGTGGTGACGAAAATCGGAAAGCGTGATTGTATCTCTGCGGGTGCTCTAGGAGTCGGTAAGCCACCTAAGGATTCAGGGCATACCATCACAAGGCGACCCTGTTTTTTCCATCTCTGCAACGCGGCATGTTCTAATAAGTTATCGCGGCCGTCATAGCGTACTTTTGCGCCTAATAAACAAGCGCTAACCAGTATTTTGTCCATACTAAATCTTTCCTGAGTCTTTCTTTATAATTATTGTACGGCCAATATTTTACCGTGTGATGACATCTCATTCTACTGATCTGCATCAAACTTTAGCTAATAAGCGCTTTTGTCTTCCGGTGATGGGTTAGCTATGTTTCAGTCTATTGTTCATGTTGACTAGCTCAGGAAGGCTAGCCGCTTGCATTTTTGACATGACGCGCGCTCTATGAACTTCGACCGTTTTAGGACTGATTCCAAGTGATTCTGCAATTTCACGGTTAGCCTGACCGTTAATGACCAGCGACATTACCTCTCGTTCACGATGGCTGAGTGTTTCATAACGCAGTTGAATTTGTTGGTTTTCTTTAAAGGTTGTGAAGCGTTCTTCGGCAATGACGAGTGCTTTACTAACTAAGTTGAGCAAATGGCGATCATCGAAGGGCTTCTCAATAAAATCTAGCGCGCCTGCTTTGATCGCATTAACGGCCATGGGAATATCACCATGACCACTGATTAGGATAATGGGTAGTTGAATATTTCGCTCATGCAGAATCTGTTGCAGTGCAAGCCCATTAATACCAGGCATGCGCACATCAAGAAGTAAGCAGCCTTGTTCACCTTGGTATAACTCTAAAAAGTCAGTTGCTGAACTTGAACTGATTACTTCATATCCGGCAGAGCTTAATAGCCACTGCATGGATTCTCGAAAGTCAGTATCGTCATCAACTAAAAATACACGATTATTATGATTATTCATGTGTCATTTCTCAGGGGTAGTTTGAAGTAGAAACAGCTTTGTTTATGTCCATCGCTTTCTGCCCATAATTGACCGCCATGGCTTTCAATTAAAGATCGAGAAATAGAAAGACCCATTCCTAATCCATTCGATTTGCTGGTCATAAAAGGTTCGAAGAGCTGTGTCATGATATCCGGTTTAATGCCTCCGGCTTGATCTTTAACGCTAACAATGACTTGTTGACCTTCTGTGAAGGTTTTTATCTGAATTGATGGCGAACTGCAAGAATGACTTGCATAGGCTTCGATCGAATTTTTAAGCAGGTTTAACAATACCTGTTCAACCTGAACTCTGTCGCCATAGGCAAAGGGTGAGGCAGGGTCTAAGTCAAATTGAAAAGATATTTGTTGGTCTCGTGCGTCTTGATTTAAAAAAGTCACCACTTCTTGGCAGCAATCATTGATATCGAAGGGGGCATATTGAATCTCAGTTCGCTGAACAAAACGTCGAATTCGACGAATGATTTCAGCGGCGCGATGAGCTTGTTTAGAGATCAGTTCTAGCGCCCTTCGTGTTTGAGATATTTCCTTGATTTGCTGTTCTTCGATCTGCCTTAAGGTGCCGTTACTGTAGTTTAAGATGGTGGCTAAAGGTTGGTTAATCTCGTGTGCCAACTCGGTTGCCATTTCTCCAACAGAGAGCAGTCTAGACATATGCGCCATCTCATTCTGATGGCGTTTATACTGCTGCTCTGCCAGTTTTCGAACAGTCACATCTCTACCAATAAGAGTGTAGTAATCAACGTTGTGACGATTGTTTCTGTCTCTATGAGCGATCACTTCTCGAAGTTCAGCAACCCGTTCACTTTCATCGTCCAATTCCATTGAAATAGCCCCATGCCAGTAACCCTGCTTGGCTGCTAGATTTAACGCAGGGATGACGGCCTCCATAAACTGCGTCTCATTGAATAAGTTTGGCAAGCGTCGTTTTGGTGAAGAGCTTGCGTTATTCAGTGTTCGCTGAGCAGACTCATTCAGATACGTGAGAACCAAGTTGTTATGTTGACAGAACAGAATCATATCCGATGAAGCTTCAACGACTTTGGCGAGGCGACGGGTTGCTTGCAAGGCTCGTTCTCGTTCTGTGACATCACGTGATACACAGATGACCTCTACCGGAATTCCTTTGTCATCACGAATCGTTCGACTGGTAGTTTCAAACCAAATGTAATGGCCTTGCTTATGCCGATAGCGATAGACATTGGTGTAAAGGCCATCACGGTAGCGTACCGAATCCGTTCTGTTTTTAAGATTATCCGCATCTTCGGGATGAAATAGCGCGTAGCCAGAAGTGCCAATGATCTCTTCAGCTCTATAGCCTAGTAAGGGTTCTATAGCTGGATTAACGTCTATAAAAATCCACTCGGATGTTGCAGTATGTCGTGAAATCAGGTCGGTTGACTGTTCAGCAAGAAGTCGATATCGATCGGCTTCTTGCTGGCAACGCTCCAATTCTTGTTGCAAATCGATCATGCAGTTTATTTTCCTTATTCTTCTGTGCACGAGTTGTATTTATTTGCCTTAAGTCTGCTTGTGTAATAAGGGAAAGTACGTATTATTGCACATAATGTCAGGGACAATACTGGAGAATAACATGACAAAGTCAAATCATAATCCCTATACCTTGGGCTTAGATCAAAACCCCGCTAATTACGTTCCGCTCAGCCCCTTGAGCTTTTTATCTCGAGCTGCGCAGGTATTTCCTAATCGAACGGCTGTGGTTCATGGAAGTGCGGTTAGACGTACATGGGCGGAAACATTTCATCGCTGTAAACAGCTTGCCAGTGCATTAACTAAGCAGGGTGTTGGTAAGGGAGATACCGTAGCGGTGATGGCTCCCAACTTACCTGAAGTGTTTGAAGCACACTTCGGGGTACCCGCCACTGGTGCAATTTTAAATGCGCTGAATATTCGTCTGGATGCAGAAGCGATTGCTTTTATTCTTCAGCACGGTGAGGCAAAAGTCGTTATCGTAGATCGTGAGTTCTCTGAAGTTATCCAGAGAGCTGTGCGCATGATGGCGCATAAACCTTTAGTCATCGATATTGATGATCCAAGTTACGAAGGCGGTGAGCTGATTGGTAGCATGGATTATGAAGCCTTCATTGCTGATGGTGATCCAGATTATCCGTGGGAACTGCCTGAAAATGAGTGGGATGCTATTACCCTAAATTACACCTCGGGTACTACCGGTGATCCTAAGGGTGTGGTCTATCATCATCGTGGTGCTTATCTCAATGCAATGAGTAACATTGTTTCATGGGATATGGGTCATCACCCTGTTTATCTGTGGACCTTGCCGATGTTCCACTGTAATGGTTGGTGTTTCCCTTGGGCGATCGCTGCAGCAGTGGGTGTCAGTGTGTCTTTACGCCACGTTCGTGCGGATATGATCTATAACTTGATTAAAGAAGAAAAGGTTAATCACTTCTGTGGTGCTCCGATCGTTCTGAATATGCTGAATAACGCCGATGATGCTCTAAAAGCGGGCATCAATCATGAAGTTAAAGTGATGACGGCGGGAGCTGCGCCTCCAGCGGCTGTTATTGAAGGCATGGAACGTATGGGCTTCAAAGTGACGCATGTGTATGGTCTGACTGAAACCTATGGTCCTAGTGTCGTCTGTGCTTGGCATGATGAGTGGGATGAAAAGACCCCAGAAGAAAAAGCACGTCTGAAGTCTCGCCAAGGTGTTCGTGCGCCGATGCTTGAAGGTCTGATGGTTGCAAACCCAGAAACCTTAGAGCCGGTAGCGCAAGACGGTAAAACCCTTGGTGAAATCTTTATGCGCGGCAACCTTGTTATGAAAGGTTACTTGAAAAATCCAACAACAACGGATGCCTCTTTTGAAGGAGGTTGGTTCCATTCTGGCGATTTGGCGGTATGGCATCCTGATGGCTATATCGAGATTAAAGACCGCTCTAAAGACATCATCATCTCTGGTGGCGAAAACATCTCCTCCATTGAAGTAGAAGACACTCTTTACCGTCACCCAGCGGTCAATGAAGCCGCTGTGGTTGCGATGAACGATGAGAAGTGGGGTGAGGTGCCTTGTGCCTTTGTTACGCTTAAAGCCTCTGCCCAGGGCGATATCACTGAAGAAGATATTATTAAGTTCTGTCGCGATAATATGGCACGCTTCAAAATTCCTAAAAAAGTCATTTTCTGCGATCTGCCAAAAACCTCGACAGGTAAGATCCAGAAGTTTGTGCTTAGGGATCAAGCTAATCACAAATGATTGTGTGAATAGCTAAGCTGTAAACTAAAAAAGCGCCATTGCGGCGCTTTTTCGTGTTTGCCCAGCGAAGCTGGTAAACCCGTCAGGTTGAAAGAAACCTGAGTCACCCTGACTAAGGGGAAGACAATCCGAATGGCAAGGGCGTTGCTGGCTAACGGCAGGGTCTGAAGGAA
>NZ_WBOL01000007.1 GCF_008973715.1 Nitrincola schmidtii | reverse complement strand
TGCACAGCCATCATTATTGGATAACACGATACAAGGCTTATCGACCAAGTCAGGACGGAACAACAATTCAGCACTGACATAAAAAGAGTTCATGTCACATAAAGCATAGATCGGCATGCATTACCTCGGCATAGCTCTGACTAAGTGCGTGACGACACCAAATAGCTGTAAGTCAGAACCTTCGTTGAACTCAATGGGTGCGTACTGACGATTTTGAGGTAACAATCGCACTCTCGGTTTTAATGCCAGCGTTTTGACAGTAAACGCGCCATCGACAGCTGCTACGACGGTGTCGCCATGTTTTGGCTTAATCGATCGATCCACCACTAAAATATCACCCGCATAAATACCGATCCTATTCATCGAATCACCATCACAGCGCACCATATAGGTGGAAGAAGGGCGGGGGATGCAGAGTTCATTTAGATCAAGGCGCGTTTCTTCATAACCTGCGGCAGGACTGGGAAAACCACAGGGAACAGATTCGCTAAAAAAAGGGACGGCTGTTTCAGTGAGTGCGTCAACGTCAACCGGCCCTATCAGAGTGACGTACATACCTGACACCTAACTAAGTACTGTTTATCTATGACTGTGTTGCATTTGAGTGTTGGTGATCTATACTGAGTGCTTATAGCCCAGATTAGTCGGAGCTTTCATGAGCACTCAGACCCTACGCAGAATTCTTACTCGCCTTGATGACCTGACCTACGCAGATCTTAAGAAGCTTAAGCACGAAGTTGATGACTTGATATCCCAAAATCAGGTTGGCGAAGTCATCGCTGAGCGTGAAGATAGTCTGACCGAATGCCCTCACTGTTGTAGCAATGATTTTACCAGATGGGGGTTTACAAAACAGGGTATCCAGCGATTTAAATGTAAAGCTTGCTTACAGACCTTTAATGCACTGAAAGGCACACCCCTGTACCGTATGCGTATGAGTCAAAAATGGCTTAGATATAACGAACTAATGTGGCATGGTGCGACATTACGCAAGTGCGCCTTGGAGCTTGGTATTAATCTTAGAACATCTTTCCGCTGGCGACATGCGTTTCTAAAAGCGCCCTCAAACATAGAAGTGCAACCTCTATCTGGTGTCATTGAGGCTGACGAAACCTTTATAAATGAATCATTTAAGGGTAGGCGCATACTGCATCGAGATGCACGGAAGCGCGGTGGCAGGAAGGCTCCAAAAACACCCATTCTCATCGCATTGAACCGAGAAGGCTCGGTGATACATGAAGTCGTTGACCGAAACACGAAAGAAAATATCTGCCAATTTTTACAGCCTAGAATTGCTGATGGCTCGGTACTGTGTACAGACGGTAACAAGTCCTATATTGAGGTTGCTAATACACGTAAAGTCGATCATAAGCGCATTGTGGGTTTGGATAATATTAGGGTGGTTGAGGATATCTATCATATCCAAACACTAAATAACTACATGATGCACTGGAAGGAATGGATGACCAGATTTAGGGGCGTGGGACGAGAATATCTGCCCCACTATCTTAGCTGGTTTCGGTACATGAAACAGCACGAGCAATCTGATCAAGGATTACTGTTTGCTGCCATGACCAACACCTAAATGCAACACAGCCTTATCTATACAGTATAAGGCGGATGGTAGAGGCGGGTAAATAGATTTAAACACTTAATGTATTATGGAATAAGTAGGATACACTCTCGATTAAAGTGATCATTTTCATCATGCCATTAATCAGATTACTGGAACCGATAGTTGTTGGGGAAATATCAAATTATGGAGAGATATTGTGACCGCACAGATTTCAGAAAAACTCCGCTACAAGGGTAAGAATGTCGCCATGTGCACGACACCCCTCAGCAAGTATTTCGCTATGGGAGGCACCAAACCGCTCTTCGAATCTAATTTCTCGGCACTATGGCGTGGTTATGTTGGCAGTTGGGAGATCGTCGATGACCACCTATATTTGATTGCTCTTAGTGGCATGCTCCACGATGGAAGTGAAGCATCATTGACAACCATTTTTCCAGAGTTTCCTGATAGAGTTTTTGCTCATTGGTACTCCGGTACGATTCGTATACCTCAGGGAAAGCAGCTTGAGTACGTTCATATGGGCTACGCCAGCATATATGAGCGTGACCTGTTTTTAGATTTGGAGCGGGGAGTAGTCGTTGCTACTCGCACAAAATATAACGGTGTCGCTGAGTCTGATGGTGCTAGAGAAGGTTATCAGGTGGGCGCAATGACAGTTTTTCCTATTACTGGCAAAGTTAATGGGGACAAAACTTGATTTACATTTATGGGTACTTAGGCATTGGTATCACTTTTTTCATTGTTGCTTATAGTAAGCATCAACTGAGAAGCGATAAGGTAGCCATGTCTCTATTGCTTGATGTGCTTCGGTTAGATCGAAAAATGCTTTGCTACCGTATTCTAAGTAAATTGCGAATAAGTCCCTAGACTTGAGACAATCGAAAAAAGCGGGAAGAAGCGGACTTGATCGTACTTTCCTTACCATGTTAATAAACTCATCAGGTTGATGATGAAGACGGTGATTAAGAATATGGCAGCACAACATCGCGTCGCTCGGCGGCCCCTCCCGACAGGCCCCGTGACAGCGGCGTATGAACGCAAGGTGGATGCGGGGGAGGTGCGACGAGATGACGCGCAAGTCGCTCTGGCGGCAAAACTCGATGCCCTGCACGAGTCTCTTACCTCGCTCCCACCAGTACCCGTGCGCACCGACAGACCGACAAAGAGCAGCTCTACAAGCAGCAGTCCGCTGTTACTGACGCGATCCTTGGCATCCGCTCAGTCCTTTCTTCGAAAGAAATTCCATTTGTGTTCTTTTGGTCCACCACCGCGAGGCATTTACATTCATGGACCGGTCGGGGTCGGCAAGAGCTTTCTAATGGATCTCTTTTACGCGTCGGTTAATGTTCCTGATGATTCTTGCTGTAATAATGACAGCCACAGCTTCAAACACGTAAAAATTACCAAACGCCGCGTCCACTTTCATGAATTCATGCTAGACGTCCATCATCGAATCTTTGTCTACAAACAGAAGCACCCACGAGATGATGCGATACCCATCATTGCGCAGCAATTGGCACAGGAAGCCCAACTCCTCTGTTTCGATGAATTTCAAGTAACAGACGTTGCCGATGCCATGATTTTGAAACGACTTTTTTTATTATTATTGGATTGGAATGTCGTGGTGGTGGCCACCTCGAATCGCTCCCCCGATGCCTTATATGAGGGAGGCATTAACCGATCCCTCTTTTTGCCATTCATAGACATGTTAAAACACACGTTCGACATTATCTCCATGGAGGATTCCGCCAAGGATTATCGACTCGAAACTCGAGCTGATGGTCAATCCTATTTTTGGTCAAACAAGGATGTTCACGGCGATAATAATAGTGATAACAACATGCAGGCGCAGTTGAAAGAAATATTTGGTGGCACTGCATCCGGAACTGAGGCCGAGGCCATTCACGTACCCTTCGGTCGCACCGTCCAGGTCGCCCGATTGAATGACCGGTGCGCCTGGTTTGACTTTTCCGAGTTATGCTACCAACCACTCGGCGCGGCCGATTATATTTCCCTCTGCGACCGATTTCAGGTCCTCATCATGGACCGGGTGCCGCAATTAGACGCCAATCACCTCGACGAAGCGCGACGATTCGTGACCCTCATTGACGTGTGTTATGAATCTCGCACCCGCTTGGTGCTAGCGGCAAAAGTCCCGCTCGATGAATTATTTGTCGAGTTTGAAGCGCAAGTTGAAAGCAGTGATGGAAATGAAGAGTTGTTTGTCAGTGAGAAGGGGGGAAACTCGAGTTCCTTTGCGACGACCGTGATTCGCACCAAAGAGGGTGAAGAATTTGAGTGGTCGGCGACGGGTCGAAGTGGCGTGTCACTGGCACTATTATCGGCCGCCAATGATCTCGCCTTTTCCTTTCGACGAGCCGCGTCTCGGTTGGTAGAAATGGGTGGAAAGGAATGGGGACGGCAATGACGAAAGCTCTTTGCCTTGCAAACCATTGAACCTATGGCACATTTTAGCTAAGGGTGGGGAGTTCATGACATTTCCCTAAGTAACTTCTTTGAGTTTGTCCTAGCTACCATTCTAATTGCCGTGATTTGGCCGATTGTGGTTTACATGAAAGTTAAGGAGGTTCTAATGGACGGTACCGAGATTGAATCTGATAGAGAGTTCACCGTAAAGTCGCAGTACTTATTGAAACAACTGACCGTTGACGAGATTGAGAGCTGCGAGGTCGTTACTGACCGTTTAAAGTGCAGTGCCTGAGCAGCCATTCGGACATCTCAACAACGCTTGGAGGGAGTTCCTCAAGGAACTTTCCGATGATAGTGAGCTGTGGTCGTTTTCAGCAGAATGGCAAACAACTTGGGGGCAAAAGGAACTTCGATCGGGATACGTTCTTGTCCGAAATGGATCGCCATCTGCTCATTTTCTGACTGTCTGGAAGGAACTTCCCGACGATGCTGTTGAGGATTGTGATTAAAGCTCGTTCGGGATTACAAAACAGTAGGACACAGCTTGAAATAGATCTAGAAAAACTGTGTTACTATTTTTATTGTGAAATTTATAGTTTGATCACCATGGGATGGTCACAAAAGAGGGCCGAGGCGAATCCAAATCATGAATAATGGTCAGATGTAAGGGGCAGCGTGTGGCTCTAAAATGGCCACCAAAATTTAGATCAGCAATCATTGTAGAAATTCGGTTAAGAAAAGAGCCACATTTTGGCCACCAAACCGCAGAATTGAGCAGTGAGCATAAAAAAAGCCACTCGACGTACTGTCTAAGTGGCTATTTTTAAAGGTATTCTTGGTAGAACTAGGCGGACTCGAACCGCCGACCCCCACCATGTCAAGGTGGTGCTCTAACCAACTGAGCTATAGTTCTATTATGTGGCGCGTATTATATAGGCTTTGTGCATCTGTGCAACTGTTTCTAAAGACTTTTTTACAAATGAAGGTGTTTTTGTTGTAAAAGTGGGTTGGTTTAGGTTTAACTTACTCTTATTAAAGTACTTTCAACTATAAAGAGTATGTCTTTCGATGACTCCCGCTATCAATCTGTTACGCAAACACAGCGTGTCCCATCAAATTCATCGCTATGAACATGATCATGATGCGCCTTCTTATGGTCTAGAGGCGGCAGAGAAGTTGGGCTTAGATGTTCAGCAAGTCTTTAAAACCTTGGTTGTGTCTTTAGATACAAAACAATTAGCAGTCGCTGTGCTTCCTGTGAGTGAACGTTTAAATATGAAGCAGGTTGCTAAAGCACTTAACGGTAAGAAAGCCGAAATGGCTGATCCACTGTGGGTTCAAAAAAGCACCGGTTATGTTCTTGGTGGTGTCAGTCCATTAGGTCAGAAAAAACGATTACCTACGGTGATTGATCTATCTGCAAAAGATCTGAAAGAGATGTATGTCAGTGCAGGGCGTCGTGGTTTAGAGATTTCCCTTGCACCAGATGTGTTACATGCATTGACTCATGCTTGTTTTGCTCATATTACGGGTAAGGAATAAATATGAAAATCTGGGTTGATGCAGATGCCTGTCCAGTCGTCATTAAAGAGATCCTGTTCAAGGCCGCCAATCGTGCGGAAATTCCATTAATTCTGGTCGCTAATCAATCGGTGAGAGTGCCTCCATCAGACTGGATTAGTAGTGTGCGCGTCTCTTCAGGTTTTGATGTGGCGGATAACGAGATCGTACGTCAATGTGAAGCAGGTGATTTGGTCATTACCAGTGATATTCCTTTGGCAGCAGAAGTCATTGCAAAAGAAGGACAGGCATTGAGTCCACGAGGAGAGATGTTCACCAAAGACTCGATTGGTTCTCGTTTAAATATGCGTGATTTTTTAGAGACCTTAAGAAGTAGTGGCGAGCATACGGGTGGGCCTGCGCCTTTGCATGTCCGTGATCGTCAGGCCTTTGCTGCTGAATTAGACAAGTGTATCAGTCGGTATCAGCGTAAACGACAGAGGTAAAAAAGAGTGATGCGAATTCTAATCGTTGGAGCAGGTGGCATTGGTTGTTATTACGGTGCCCGTTTGCAGTCATCTGGTCATAAAGTCGTTTTTGTTGCGCGTGGTGATCATTTAAATGCATTGCAACAAAATGGCTTACAAGTTCAACATTCAGAAATTCAATTCAATCAGATGGTCAATGCGGTTGATGAACAGCGTTTATTAACCGCTTTCAAAGTAGAAGACTTTGATTTAATTATCATTTGTTTTAAAGCATTCGATACAGCAAGTTGGTTGACCCGTATGAGGGAGTGGTTGAAAAGGGGAAGCACTCCCATTTTATCTCTGCAAAATGGGGTGGATAACGAACCTTTAATAGCGAAAGTAATTGGTAAAGAGCGCACCTTCGGTGGTTTGGCGGTTCGCATCGGTGGTCATATTATTCAGCCAGGCATCGTTTCTGCTGATGGGCCCGCTCAAGTTGTCATGGGGGCTTGGCCAAATCAACAAGAGAATCAACATAAATCTGATCAGTTGATGCGGGTTCAAGAGCATTTTTTAGCTGCCAACATACCGACTCGAATCTCTGACAATATTGAACTAGAGTTGTGGCGCAAGTTGTTGATCAACAATGGTGTGAATCCCTTGTCAGCCATAACAGGTTTGACTACAAGAGCGTTGGTGGAAAGTGAGCATTATGAACCCTGTGTTAGGCAGTTAATGCAAGAGGTAGTGTTGGTAGCTAATCAAGAAGGTGTTCATCTGACACAAAACGATATTGAAGAAATGCTTAGCTTACTGAAAAGTTTTGATGCGATTAAAACCTCAATGCTTGTTGATCATGAAAAAGGTAAACCAATAGAGTTAGATGCTATTTGTGGCTCAATGCTAATGCGAGCTAAAACGTATGGGTTGAGTTTGCCTGCAAATCAAATGGTTTCTGCATTACTTTCATAAAGTTGAATATACTACAAAAGTTGTACCTTTTTACTGTTTAATACATAACACCATCAAAAGAATGTGTTATGTTTATGCCATAAATTTAATGATGTGGTTACCAATATGAAGCATTTATCGCTTAGATTTAAATTGATTTCCGGTGCGGGTTTAGGATTAACCTTAACCTTGGCTGCCGTCATTCTTGTTGGCTGGACCACTATGCAAAAAAATGGGCAAGCTACCGTAGAGATGGCTGCAGACGCTTTTGAAGAGCAATTAATTGCTAATTTAAATGAATCAGCTCAAGCAGTTGCATCTGAGGTTTCTATTTTTATAAATCGCAGTTTTGATGTCCCCAAAACCTTCGGAACGATCATCACAGCGACGGCAAGTGGTGGTAGTTCAACCGCTCCACCATTTCAACGCGCAACTATAAAACAGATGCTTCGTGATACCTTGGCGGCTAATCCTGCTCTTGGATCAGCTTACGCTCACTTCGAACCTGACGGTTATGATTGGCAAGATGCGTTTAATATTGGACCGCATTTAGACCACTCTTCGGATACGGGTGTTCTAGAGCTTTATTGGGTGCGTGAAGATAGTGGCTTAGTGTTTTATCCCATTAGTGATAGTTCATTTAAGTATGATGACACCATTAACGATTTAGGCATGCGTGAATCGGAATGGTATCTATGCTCAAAAGATTCACTACTTCCTTGTTTAATGGATCCATACCTCTACGAAATACAAGAAGGATATGAAGAACTAATGACCTCTTTGGTTTTTCCTATCGTTTTAGATGGTGAGTTTCGCGGTGTGGTTGGAGCAGATATCAACCTGCCTTCGATACAAGAGCGCGTCATGCACCATCAGCAAGTTCTGTTTAATGGTCAGTCTGATATTCATTTGTTTAGCCCTAGCGGTGCCTTGGTAGCTAGCAGTGTATATCCAAATGAATTAAGTCGAAGAGTTCAAACAATTGATCCAGAACTCTATGAGTTGAAAGAAAGAGTGCAGGATCAAGTATTACAGACTAATGGCTCTACGTTAGTGAAAGCTGAAGTTCATTTTGAAGCTTTTGCTCAACCTTGGGTCGTGTTAATTAATGTTCCATCTGAAGTTGCTTATGCGACCGTTCGAGAGCTAGAGTCTAACCTATTATCAGGATTCCAACGGACTGCATTAACGATGGTTGTCTTGGGTGGTGCGTTACTCGCATTCGCATTAGTTGTATTAGCGCTATGGCTTCGCTTCACCACTCAACCTATGGTGTCTATGCGAAAAATGGTTGAAGACTTATCAGGTGCAGAAGGGGATTTAACTCGTCAATTAACCATTACAAATCATGCAGAACTCATCGGTATTGCTGATGGTTTTAATGCATTCACAGCGAAGTTAAGGGTAATGATTGCTGACTTAAACACTTCTGCTATGCAGTTAAGAGATCAAAGCCAGTCTTTAGTGCATGCCTCTGATCAAACGGCTAAGGCAACACAATCTCAACAAGAAGAGATGCAAAGTGTTGCGTCTGCGATGACTGAAATGTCAGCTACTGCAAATGAAGTGGCTGATCTTGCCGCTAGAACAGCTCAACAAGCGGAAGAATCAAACCATACGTTAAGTGATGCTAGAGAAGCCTTTAAGAAAACAGTTGATGAGGTAAAAACTGTTTCTGAGGAAATCAGTATTGCCAGTGATCGTGTCGCTAGCGTTGCCGCCAGTAGTCAAAATATTTACGGTATCATTGAGGTAATCCAAGGTATTGCTGAACAAACTAATTTATTGGCATTAAATGCAGCTATTGAAGCGGCAAGAGCGGGTGATCAAGGAAGAGGCTTTGCAGTGGTCGCTGATGAAGTCAGAAATCTTGCTCGAAGAACACAAGATTCTACCGAACAGATCAATGCTTTAATTGAGACTCTGCAGAAAGATGTTGCTGCGACGGTTAAAGAGATGGAAGCGAGTACTCGGCGTGTGGCGCAGACAGTCCATGAAGCGAATATGGCCTATGATCAAATGGCATCTGCTGCCCATAATATTGAGCAAATTACTAATCATGTTACGCAAGTTGCCACAGCAGCAGAAGAGCAGGATAAAGTCAGTGAAGAGATCAATCGTAATATTACGGTTGTAGAAGACGCGAGCGCTCGTTTAGCAGGATTGGCCGGTGATGTTCGCGAAGTTAGTGAACAGATGAGTCAAATCACAGACTCTTTGGAGTCTCAGTTACGCAAATTTAAGGTATAGCTATTCGAGTTAAAACGCCAGTTACTGTTCTTAAACTCTAGTTATTTAACGAGTGTTTAATTATTTTAGCTGGCGCTTATTGGTATACATACGAAGATCTGCAGCATGTGTCAACGATGTCTCATCTGGTCCATCCTCTGGGTAATAGGCTATGCCAATACTGCATCCAGACATTATTTCGAGTCCATCAATGTTGAAAGGTTTGCTCATCAAGCTAAATATCTTTTTCTCAACGATGGAGGCCTCGTTTGTATCCATTAATCCTTGTAGTAGTATCACAAACTCATCACCGCCATATCGACTGAGAGTATCGGAGATGCGAACGCTAGTCTTTAGACGTTTCGCGATAGCACTGAGTAGTTTATCTCCAACAATATGCCCATGTTGGTCATTGATCAATTTAAAATCATTTAGGTCTATCAATATAATTGCAAGATGGTTTTCTTCTCGCTTTGCAAGTCTAATTGCTTGCACAACTCTGTCAGAGAACAAAGATCGATTCGCTAATCCAGTGAGTGGGTCATGATGCGCTAAATATCGGTGATGCTGTTCACTATTTTTCAGTAATTCAATCATTCTAGAGCGATCTATGGCAATGGCGGCGAGATGAGCGACCTCTTCAATAACGCGAATATCAGCACTGGTTGGTTCTGAAATTTCTCTGGTGTAGATTGCAAAAGTCGCTAAAACTTGGCCAGAATGATCCATTACTGGCTGTGACCAGCAGGATTTCAGATCGGCTTTAACCAAAGCTTCTTTAAAACTTCGCCAGTAAGGGTGAGATTGTATATCCGCTATGACAACCCGCTGACGAGTTGCAGCAGCCGTTCCGCAGGAGCCCGCTCCAACCACAATAGGAACTTGTTTAATGATTTCAATATACTCTGCATTTAAGCTAGGTGATGCGATGGGCGTTAAAAAGTTTTCGTTATCTGGCTTTAACATAATGCTACATAAACATCCCGGTCTGTAAGCTTCAATGCTAAAGTTTATCTCTGTCAGAATGGATTGCAGTGGTTGATCATTGGCAATCATGGCTAATATGCGATTGTGTTTTTCTTTTAGTGAATGATCTTTTTGTTTTTGAATTAACAATTTACGAAGTTGTTTGTTAACTGTGAAGATATAGGTTGCTATCCCAGCAATCAAGAAGGTTACGACTGAAACGAGCATGATCAGTGTAATCCACTTAGTGTAATTGTCTTGAGGGGGTGCGAAGAAAAACTTATTCCAATTGGGAGGTGCATTTAAAAAGCCTAGCTCTTGGTAGATTTCTGCAATGTGTTTCCAGCGACCTGGGTTCACATAGCCGATTTCGACAAACTCAGGACGTATTAATTGCAGCATGCTTTCTGCTTCGTATTTCAGGAAGTCAGGATCTATTGATGTTGCATAATTAGCAAGTATCAACTCAATTGTTTCATCTAGGTTGTTTAGTGCATAAGTCCAGCCTTTTAGGCTTGCTTCTAAGAACGCTTCCACAACGACTGGATTACTTTCAATCATATTTCTGGTGGTGAATAAATTATCACCATAAAAGTCGATACCAACAGAGCGAGGTGTGAATATTTTGATATCAACATCGGCTTGGTTAAATTTATATATTTCGAAAGTCAGGTAACTGGACATGGCATCAACTTCCCCTTGTATCAGGTCATCAATGCTAAAGCTGTGCGGTACTAGGGTGATATTTTCAAGTGAAAGACCTTCTTTAACAAGATAAGCAATCAGTTCATCCGATCCGTCTTCCAACATGATCGTCGACTCGTCGAAGTCATGAATAGTATGAAAAGGGCCTTTATCTAGGGTTACAAATACCAAGGGTGAATGCTGAAAAATATTTGCTAGCAACACAACATCTTCGATAGGTTGTGTTAAAAGAAGACTACTTGTGCTGACACCAAAGTTCGCACGACCTGATCTAACTTCATCTATTACTGATATAGCAGGGTTACCTTCAATGATCTGGACATCCAATCCGACATCTTGATAGTAGCCTTGATGAACGGCTGCATAGTAACCAGCAAATTGAAACGCATGAGTCCATTTAAGTTGTAACTTAACTTCTTGCAATGCTGATGCATGAGAACTAAATAAAGTTAGCCCCAATATAACTAAGCAAAGGTGTTTGTTGAAACGCTTAAGAAAGTGCAATGAATCGTCCTTTGATTGATGCGTTTTAAGGTTTTAAACAGCTTGTAAGAAATTATAGATTACTTTAACACGAAAAGTTTACTCTTTTAATAGGTTAATTAGGTGTGGGCCCTACCATGACTCGGCGATGGTGCATCATTTGCCAGCCCAGATGAGCTAGTAGCGCGGCTAAAATGATGCCACCACCCACTAATGTTAACGAGGAGGGTATTTCATTTAGAAAAAGCCATACCCAAAGGGGACCAAGCATCGGTTCGGCAGTACCAATAAGCGCTGCAATGGGTGATGGTACCAATCTGGCTCCTGTGACAAATAAAGCTAAACCCAAACCAAGATTCATTGCCCCGAAAACAAACAAAATGCCACTATCGAAAGCACTGGTTGCTAGGGAAGAAGCCATCGTTGCTGAAACAACGGCAGCAATTAAGGTGCCAGTACAGACTGCTGGAGCCATTCTGACATGAGCATAGCGACGAGTGATGACCGTTGCTGTTGCAAAGCAAAAGGCTATCAGCAGGGCCAGAGAGTCACCAATGGGTGAAACCTGACCGGTAAAGGATTCTGAAACCATCACTCCGACACCCAAGATCACGACGGCGATGGCAATCCAGGTGGGTAAACTCACTTTTTCCCTAAAAACGATCCATGCCATTAACGCTGCGATTAATGGAACACCGGCTTGAATTAATAAAATGTTAGCCACCGTCGTGTACTTCAACGCGACAATAAAAGAAGTTGAAGCCGTTGCGAAACAGAGGGCTACGGCAAGTCCAGGCAGCCCCATGTAGCGGAACATCATATAGGTTCCTTTGAGCTTGTTGCGGTACAACATAAAACAAAACAGAAAAATGCTGGCCCAAATAGAGCGCCAGAAGATCACCGTCCAGCTATCTTCAATGGTAACGACTCTGCCAAGCGCACCTCCAAAACTCCATGCCAATGCTGCCGCTGCCACCAAAAAAATGCCCAGCTTTAATTCAACATTGGGATTGACCTGAACGGTAGCTTCTTGAGCTATTTCTGAACTACTCGGTTGTTGCATTAATTAAATTCCAATGTAAATAATTACCAAGGGCCTACAACAAAGCCCAGTTTATCAGGAAGCCAAAGGGCTATACCGGGAACTAACATCACCAGTAGTAAAGAGGAAAACATCGTCACCATAAACAACAGTGACCAGAGGAAGGTTTGCTCTAACCTGATATTGGCAACTTTAGTGGTGACCATCAGGTTGACGGCAACCGGAGGGGTAAATTGACCTATGGCTATGTTCATGGCTAGAAGAATACCGAACCAAACCGGATTCCAACCAAAATGATTAACTAACGGAATCAGAATAGGGGTGATAATCAGGTAAATAGATACGGCGTCTAACAGCATTCCAGCCAGTAACACCAACAGCATGATTAACAGCAGCAAGGTCCACGAGTTATCGGATATAGAAAGCATGACATTCGCTAATGAGCTAAACGTACCCAGTGTCGTCCCAGCCCAAGCAAAAATGCCGGCTAAAGAAATGATGATCATGACGATCCCCGATATTTTGCCTGCTTCGATAAATAAATCTAACAATCCATTTAAGTTTAATTGTTTATAGATAAAAATACCGATGATCAGGCCATAGGTTACCGCCACGACTGCCGCTTCAGTGGGTGTGAAGAGTCCAGAACGTAACCCACCTAAAATCAATACGGGCGCAAACAAAGCAGGCAGTGCTTTGATGAAGCTTTCTTTAATCGGCGGGCGCTCACCGCTGTTTGGTCCTTCCCAGCCATACTTGCGTGAAAGCCACCATGCCGGCACCAATAACGATAGACCTGCCAGGATACCCGGGAATAAACCTGCAGCGAACAAAGCACGCAAATCAACTCCAGGCATAACCACTGAGTACAGAATCAGCGCAATCGAAGGGGGAATTAAGATAGCTGTTGATGCAGAGGCTGCGATTAAAGAAGCAGAGAAGGGCTTTGGGTATCCCGCTTTCGTCATGCTCGGCAGCATAACCATGGCAACGGCGGCTGCATCCGCAGGCCCTGATCCACTCATGCCACCCATGATTAAACAGACCAGTACGGCAACCAGCGCCAACCCACCATGGCGAGGTCCAATGAGTGATTGCGCAAATCGAACAAGGCTTGCGGCAACGCCTGCACGTTCAAAAATAAGGCCTGTTAAGATAAATAGAGGAATCGCAATGAGAGGGTATTTGGCAATACTGTTATAAGTGTTCGTTCCCAGTGTTGCCAGCATATCCGGTGATAATCCAGCGAGTATGCCAGCAGCACCACCGAGCCCTAGTGCAAAAGCAACCGGTACACCCAATAACATCGTAAGCCCAAATACGAGCAGCATCCATAAATCGGGACTCATGCATCACCTCGTTCAAGTGCTTTGCTTAGTTTCCAGCGCTCTATTAAGCTTTGTGTCAAACGAAACATCATAGCTACACATAAAATGGGTAACCAAATAATGTACATCCAAGTGGGATAACCAAGGCCCGGAGAGAGAGATTCCCACTGATACTCTTCATAAGTTAGTAATCCACCGTACCAAACGATTAAGCCGAGCAATAGCATGCTTAACAGCCATTGTATTAAGTACAAGGGGCGCTTTAGAGCGTGTGGCAGTTTTTCTTCCAGCATGATGATGCGAGTATGATCATGACGACGTGCTGCTACGGCAGCGCCTGCAAAGGTCAGCACGACCAGCAAAAATACGGAAAATTCCTCCGTAAAGGCAAAGGAAGCGTTCGTTGTGTATCTAACGACAACATTACCTAAGCTAATCAAACAAATAGCGGATAAAGCTAAAGCCGCTAGCCAAGCTTCAGGACGGGATTTTGGATTAGGCATAACATGAAATGTCTGACAGAAAAATTGAAACACGCCTATCCAGCACTGCCATCTGGATAGACGTGTGTTTTATAGATTAACGTGCATCAATGGCGGTTTGAGCCTTCTCAACCAATTCAGCACCAATTCTCGGCACCCATTTTTCATAAACGGATTGAGTCGCCTCAACAAAAGCTTGATGCTGCTCAGGTGTTAGTGAGTTCACTTGAACGCCACGCTCTTTGATACGCTCTAACGTATCCGCTAACTCTGCGCGAGACTTGGCAATCTCCCACGCACCCGCTTCAATTGCGGTTTCGCGAAGGAGGGTTTGATCTTCAGCAGATAAAGAATTCCAAACACGCTGATTAACACCAAACACTAAAGGATCAGCCATATAGCGCCATAGTGTTAAATACTGCTGACCGACTTGATCAATACGAGCAACATCAAAGACCGACAATGGGTTTTCCTGACCATCAACGGCGCCCGTGGTTAATGCAGGTTGTGCATCAGCCCAGCTCATCTGTGTTGGATTAGCACCTAGCGTGTTGAAGGTATCCAAGAAAAGGGGAGAACCGACTACACGTACTTTTAGACCACGCATATCAGCGGGTTCGGCAATCGCACCGCGAGAGTTAGAAAGTTCGCGGAAACCGTTTTCACCCCAGGCTAGTGGAATAACGCCACGGCGCTCAATGGCGGCAAAGATCTCTTCACCAGCTTCACCCTGAGTAATCGCATCAATAGCGGCTTCATCTGGCATTAAAAAAGGTAAAGAGAAGAGGTTCAGTTCAGGTACTTGTGGGGACCAGTTAATCGTCGAGGCAACCGCCATATCAATAATACCGCTACGCATGGCTGAAAATTCGCGCGTTTGATCACCTGAAACCAGTTGTGCGTTGGGATAGATGGTTAATTTCATTCGCCCCTCAGAGCGTTCTTCAACCAGCTCTGCCCATTTGGTCGCTGCTTGTCCCCAAGGGAAGGCGTCACCTAAGACCGTGGAGACTGAAAATTCACGTGTTTCTTGAGCAAATGAGGAGGCACTCATTGAAAGGCAGGCAGCTGCTGCCAAGGCTGTTAATTGTTGTTTTAATTTCATCTGTTTTCCTTAGTTTGTCGTAGGTATATCAAAAGTAAGTGTTTTATACCACGGATTAACGCTTTGCTGATCTGACAGCTAATATTAGAAGACGAGTTTGATTATTGAAAGCGAAACTATGTGTTAAATCAGTTATAGAGACCAAAGAGGTTCTTATGCATAACAAAATGCCAGTGACGCTGCTAATGGCGGGTCTACTTCTTTCTATTCAGCCTGCTTGGGCTAATCAGCAATTGAGCACGCAGCATTACAACGTCAATATTGAAGTGGTTGCATCGGGTTTGAGTCATCCATGGTCTATTGCTTTTTTGCCTAACGGTGACCAACTGGTTACCGAGCGTGATGGTCGTCTTAGGCTGATTCAGCAGGGCAGTCTTCATCCAGAAGCTATTGCAGGAGTGCCGCAAGTGGCCGCAGTCGGTCAGGGCGGATTGTTGGATGTTGTATTGCACCCCGATTTTGATAGCAACGCTTGGGTTTATCTTGCTTACTCAGATCAAACCTCGCAAGGCCTCACCACCCGTGTCATGCGAGCACGTCTAGTAGGACATGAACTGGTAGATCAAGAGATTCTATTTGAAGCATTACCGCGATCTTCTGGTGGCCGGCATTTTGGAGGTCGTATGGTATTTGATACACAAGGATACTTATACATTGCTGTGGGTGATCGTGGCGAAATGGAACGCGCGCAACAAGGGTCAGATCATGCTGGTAGTATCATTCGCTTACATGACGACGGAAGGATACCCGTTGATAATCCTTTTATTGGAAATGATGAAATTCAGGATGAAATATACACCGTGGGGAATCGAAATCCTCAAGGTTTGACACTTCACCCTGTGACTGGGCAGGTTTGGTCAAGTGAGCATGGTCCACGGGGAGGCGATGAGATTAATTTAATACAAGCGGGCCTAAATTACGGTTGGCCAGAAGTCACCCATGGTATCAATTACAGTGGCACGCGTATTACCCCTCATGCTGAGTTGGAAGGAATGGAGTCTCCATTACTGCATTGGACACCATCTATCGCACCCAGTGGTATGGTGTTTTACACAGGAGACGAATTTCCTAACTGGCAAGGTCAAATTCTTAATGGCGCGTTGCGAGATAGACTGATTTCGCGAGTGTCTGTTGTGGAATCAGAAGACGGTTATCAGTTAGAAGAACAAGAACGTTTTTTGCAAGGCTTTGGTCAGCGTATTCGAGATATACGTCAATCTCCTGAGGGCGAACTTTGGTTATTAACCGATCATGCACAAGGGCAAGTCATTCGTCTAAAAAGAGCAGATTAATTTCAATTTAGTAGACCTATGTCATAGGCTTTTTTTAAAAAAGTGTCATAGTATTTAGATACATCCTCCGCTGTGTGACTAAGGATCTATCTAATGCTAAATGTTAAGCGATCTCTTACGATTAAGATTGTGTCTGTTGCTATTTTGATGATTGCAACTTCAGGGATTACCTTTGTTCTGATGAATAAAAGTTCAGGGGTTTTAGTAGAGCATATCGAAACAGACATCGCCTCTGAACGCTACATGGTTAAACTATTTCAAGAGGGTTTAGGCTTACGCTTGGCCATTCTAGCGAAAGTAGCAAATCCTTCAGCAGAGCAGCCGAATATCAGTTACAACCGTGCTAAGCAAGAAATTATTGATGTATTACCCAAGCTTCAAGGCAAAGTGTCCTCAGATGTGGATCGTATCTTGGTGGATCTAAACACCTGGATGGTTGAAGCTGATCGAATGTTTGAAAGAGCTAATGCCGGTGATGCAGCCGGAGCAATGCGCATTACAAGAGAAACTGAAGCAGCCGCATGGCAAGCATTTAGACAACCTTGGCTACAGGCTTTAGATGCGCAAGCACAGTTGGCACAGACGGCATTTCAAGAAGCAGCAAAGGTCAGAGATTCGGCTATAACGGGATCAGCTCTGATGATACTTGTTGCCATGTCTTTACTGGTATTTGTAGCGTGGAAATTTTATCGACAGTTAACCCATGCGTTAGGTGGAGAGTTAAAACTTGCTGTTGATTTGGCTAATCAAATTTCAAATGGCGACCTCACTAAGCATATCCAACTACAAGGGGTTGAATCTTCTAGTCTATTGGCGTCACTAGCACGCATGCAAGGAAGCTTAAAGGATTTGGTCAAATCGGTTACTGAAAATGCCTCACATGTAACTGAAATTACGCGAGAAGTGTTTGAACATACCAATGCTTCAACTCAACGCATTGATCAACAAAGCCAAAAAACTGATACTGTGGCAGCTGCAGTCACCGAGATGAGCGCAAGTTCGCATGAAGTGGCGCAACGTGTTTCTCAAACTCATGCAGCAGCAGAGTTGGGCCGTGATAATGCAACGCGTAGTCAGCAACGTATGGCAAATACGGTAGTCACCTTAAATAATCTTGGGCAACATATGTCTACCGCCTCTAATGTTGTCAGTGATTTGAATGTCCGTTGTGAAGGTATCAACCGAATTATCAACGAAATTAAAGGTATTGCTGAACAAACCAACTTGCTGGCGCTTAATGCCTCTATCGAGGCAGCAAGAGCGGGTGATCAGGGGCGTGGTTTTGCAGTGGTTGCTGATGAGGTGCGTTCACTCGCATCACGATCTGCGGACAGTTCGGAAGAAATTTCATCAGTGGTTAATCAATTGGTCCATCATTCAGAAAAAGCCAACCTTGCGATGGGAGAAAGTCGTCAAGAGATGGAGCAGCTTATCAAGCATGCTAATGAAACCGTGGTTGAAATCGATGCGTTACTGGAGGCGATTAATCAAATTTTCGACATGAGCACCCAAATCGCCAGCGCATCAGAGGAGCAATCGTTGACTTCTGAAGAGATTAACCAAAATATGCAAATGATTGCCGATATGACTGAAGAAACACGGCATGCACTGCAAACCACTCATCATGTCAGTCAGCAACTGAAACACAATGCCGAAGCGTTGCAGCAGCAGATTAGTAAGTTTCGGGTCTAGTGGTCATCTCAATGTGACTGAATTCAGTATGCTGAACTTAATCTTCAATAGCTGATCTTACTGATAAATATTTGAAAAAGGAGATACTGGTGTGATCAACGCAGGCAAGCTTTTAGAACAGTTTTTGGGTAGTTCAGCGGGAAATGCAGGTCAATTGAGCCAAAAAGCCAAGGAGATTGGCAGTCAGATGAATATACCCGGTGGTAATTTTACCGGTGGTGCTGTGGCGGGCGGTTTGGTTGGCTTGCTTTTAGGTAGTAAAAAAGTACGCAAAATGGCAGGAGGTGTTGCCGGTTACGGTGGTGCTGCCGCGGCGGGTGCTCTGGCTTTTAAAGCATACCAAAATTGGCAACAAGGAAAATCTGCAGCAACAGCGCCTATGGCAAGTCCAGAGGATATGAATAAGATAGATCCTGCATTTCTGTTACCCACCGATCAACAGCAGGGACAAGATTTTGGTTTAACGCTGGTTTCAGCCATGATTGCGGCCGCCAACTCAGATGGTCATATTGATGCTAATGAACAAAAGTTGATTTTCGATCAGGTTGAAAAGCTATCGTTTGATGCAGAAAGTAAAGCTTTTGTATTTGATACCCTTAGAAATCCTCCGAGTTTGGATCAGTTGGTTTCTAAGGTTGCGGGAATCGAACAAGCGTCTGAAGTGTATTTAGTTTCCCGTTTAGCGGTCGATGGTGATCATCCTGCTGAGCGTGTTTACTTGGAAGCGCTGGCACATAAACTGAATTTACCTAAAGACCTAGTGGCGCATTTGGAACATCAAATCACGGGGCAGTAAATACGTTGGGCTCACGATAATTCAGATCTGTGAGCCCAAATAACTTAGCAATCTCTGATACGACGCGCTTCAGTCTGCATCTGCATGGTCATAACACCTAAGGGTGTTTCGACATCACTCGACATAGTGCCATTCATGTTATCACCGTAAAAATTCAGCCTACCTTTGAAGTCAGCTTTCATCCCTTGAATGTCGCATTGCATACTGTAATCCGCACCGTCTCTACGAATATCATAATTGGTTAAAGAACATCCTTGTGGCAGGTCGAGAACCTCAACACCCTGATCAATATCAGCTTGGCTGATACACTCTTGGTCTGTGGTCACTTGAGGTGGCATATTGAATGGACCTTGCAAGCTCAATGAGGTGTTGTGCTGCCAAAAGCCAGGATTAATATTAGGCGTTTCGGCCTGTGCCATTGATGAAAATATGACGGCACTGGTTAGCATGGCGGTTAATAAAGCGTAGAATCGCATCGTGGTTCTCCTTGAGTCGCGATATGCGGCTAATTGTCTCGATCCCGAGCATCTTGCCTGATTGATCGTTTTTTGCAACTTTATTGGATCTGTTACTTCCATGCTGTGGATTCCTTTTACTATTTTTGCTGCATTTATGCAGTCCTGGCGCAACGCATTTCAGAAACATCTTAGTCGGGATGTCAGTAGTGCAGGGGTAACCCTGGCACGTTTTATTTATGCCAGTCCTTTAGCGGTGATCTATCTGATCTTGTTGTACCATTTTGGCGAAGCTGAAGCGCCTGAATTTACAGGAAAGTATTGGCTATTTATTGTGCTGGCGTCGTTGGTGCAGATCGCTGCAACTGTATTAATGGTAATGCTGTTTCGGTTGCGTAACTATGCCATGGGTGTTGGTTTGGCGAAAAGTGAAGCCGTGATTGCCGCAATTTTAGGAGCATTGTTTTTTAGCGCTTTCTTAACGCCGCTGGCATGGTTAGGTGTGCTGATCGGCTCGGTAGCCATTTGGTTAATGGCTAATCCAGCGAGTTTTAAAGAGATTTCCTTACCCACGTTGTTTACGGGCTTAGCCAGTGGTTTATGCTTTGCATTGACAACTCTTTGGGTGCGTGAAGCCAGTTTATTATTGGGCTTGCCATTTCTTCATAGTGCCGCCTGGGTGTTGCTGTGTGTGATCAGTTTACAAACCTTGATCTTGTTGGTGTGGATTACTATTAAAGATCCACTAACCTTAAAAGCACTTTGGCTTAGACCTAAGCTAACGCTTGCGATAAGCGTGTGTAGCTTTTTTGGGTCACTCGGCTGGTTTACCGCCATGAGTTTAGAAACTGTTGCGATGGTTAAGACACTGGGTCAGATCGAAATTCTCTTTACCTTGATGATATCAGCCCGATGGTTTCAAGAGTCGTTAACTCGTCGAGACTTAATCGGGCTGTTGTTAATTGTCGTCGGTGCGATTTGTGTGATTGTGGCTTAAGGATCTAAATCGTCTTAAGGGCAGGGGTTAGGTTGCAGAAGATGGATTTGCTCAATTGCATCTAATACCTCATCTGAAAGGACTAAGTCACTTGAACCGATATTGACGTCAAGCTGTTCCAGCGTGGTCGCACCGATAATATTACTGGTCACGAATGGCTGCTGTGTAACAAAGGCCAGCGCCATTTGGCTAGGGTTTAACCCATGGGCGTTTGCCAGATCTACATAGGCCGCCGTTACCTGTTCCGCCATCGGTGAGGTATAGCGTTGAAAGCGTTCGTATAAGGTTAATCGTGCTTTTGCAGGCCGCTGTCCCTGTAAGTACTTGCCACTTAAGACACCAAAGGCCAAGGGTGAGTAAGCCAATAAACCGATTTTTTCACGAATCGACATTTCAGCAAGTCCTACCTCATAAATGCGATTAAGCAAGTTGTAAGGGTTTTGAACCGACACAATTCTGGGTAGGTTGTGCTGCTCACTTAATCGTAAGTACTCATGCATACCCCAGGGTGTTTCGTTCGAGATTCCTATATGACGAACCTTGCCACTGCTGACCAGTTCTTCACAGGCGCGGAGTGTTTCTTCAATAGGAATACCCAGCTCATCAGTCACATGTTGATAGCCTAAACGCCCAAAAAAGTTAGTTTGACGCTCTGGCCAGTGAATTTGATAAAGGTCAATATAGTCAGTTTGCAGGCGCTTGAGACTGGCTTCCGCTGCGTCGAGAATCTGCTGTCGAGTAAGTCGCGTTCCGCCTCGCAAATAATGAAAGGTCTCTCCGGGTCCAGTCACTTTTGTGGCAACGACTAAACGATCACGTTGTCCATTTTTTTGCAGCCAAGTGCCTAAATAAGCTTCAGTTAATCCTTGCGTTTCGGCTTTAGGCGGCACAGGATACATTTCTGCAACATCCAAACAATTGATACCCGCAGCCAGTGCCATGTCTATTTGCTGATGAGCTTCTGCTTCGGTGTTTTGTTCACCCCAGGTCATGGTGCCGAGAGTGAGTTCAGATAAGGATAGATCAGTGTTTCCAAGCGGCCTATATTTCATAATACCTTCTTTAAATGTTTGAACAGGAACCTGTCTCTCTATCGACAATCACTGTCAGTGATATACTTAGGCCATAACTTTAGTAACAGGCGGTAGACTATGCAAGCAAACCAACGCTCCTCTTCAGTAAGAGTCTCTCTCTTCGCTATCTGTATTGCGTTGATGCTAATCTTGCCGAACTTTGCCTCTGCTAATGTCGATGTGCAATCACGGGAACACGTATCTGTTTTTTTGGGTGAACTAGAGTCTATCGCAAGCGAAGTTAGATCAAAACTGAATGAAATCGATGTGTCGGCAATTAAT
Organism: Nitrincola schmidtii; assembly: GCF_008973715.1. Taxonomy (GTDB): domain Bacteria; phylum Pseudomonadota; class Gammaproteobacteria; order Pseudomonadales; family Balneatricaceae; genus Nitrincola; species Nitrincola schmidtii. The sequence continues at coordinate 142,359 of NZ_WBOL01000007.1, read as the reverse complement.
GCATGGCATGAAGGATCCTTAAAAGAGGTTGCCGAAGAAGAAAAAGTCGTTTCTGATGATTTAGTAGATGCTGCTGCAATGCATTGGGATCAGGTTCTTGAAAATGAACGCTTGGCCAATGAGCGATTGTCTGGCGCTCTGTTACGACAGAGTGAACTACAAAGTTTTTCTGAGAACATTCCGCTTTGGCGTTCTCGTTTAAATGATTTAGTTATGTTTCGATCTCAGTTTATTGAAGATGATGCCTCTCTATCGCAAATAGAAGCCTCCATTGGCGATCTGCGCACCAGACAGCAGCAAATAATGTTAGAACTGGATCAAAAGCAATCCAGCCTCCAGCGCTTAGAAGAACAAGAGCGAACGCAAACTGAGCTGCTAAATCGTTTGATGAATGAGCTGAATCAGGAATCAGTCGAAACTTCTTATGACCCAGAGAATATCAGATTGATGAAAGCTCTGGATGCACTCATGGTGTCGACACAACGCCGCCAGGAGGCACGATTATTAGCAGCACGTTTAGATCAAGCATTGTTACAACCTAGAATTCAAGTGTTAAGAATAGAAGTCAAAGGAGCAGAACTTGAGCTCAGCTTAATTGCTTCTACCTTACAGTGGTTAGAAAACGAGTTAAATTTACGCTCAACCCAAGAGCTAAGAGAGTTAAGCGCCTCTTTATCGAGACTGATTGAGAGAGATCCTGAAATTGTTCAGCAATTTTCAAATGAAATCGCTGAAATACGTCAACGTATCAACAGTGTTGCGGATCAGTACGATCGAATTCGTAACTTACAAGGTCAACGAACAGATTATGAAAACTGGATTGGAGAGCTGCGTCATTCTTTGCGTGCAGTTGAAGAACGTTTGGAAATTGGTGGTTTAACACAAGCGGTAGGTACTCAGTTTTTAGATGAACAGAAGCGTTTAGATATTTATGGTAATCCTCGTGCCACTCTTCAGGCACTTGAAAGAGACTTAGTACAGTCGCGTCTCAGAAGTGTCGGCCTGCGCGACGACTTGCGCAGAGTTCGCCAACTACCAGAGGTCAGTGCCTTAGTCGGTGATCTTCAAGAGTTAATGAGGATAGGCACGGGTCTTTTAGATTTACAAATTCAAGCGGAACAGCAGCTTACTGAAGAGTTGAGGCTGAACGAATATCGCTTGCGCGAAGTGTCTGAATTATCCACTCGATTGGATTTAATCTTAAAAGAAACACTGCTTTGGTGGCCAAGTCATAGTCCTATCAGTGCGGCTTGGTTTAATCGCGTTCCTGATGCGGTTCCAGTGTTGCTTGAGGTATCGGTGTGGCAGGGCGTGGTAAAAGGAATCGTCTCTTCACTGCGAGAATCTCCTCTTATCAGCCTGATGGTCATTCTCTTAGTCGCTGGTTTGTATGTCTTTGGACGCAAAACAGACACACAGCTTCAAGAGATAGCGAAGCAGACAACACATAAGTATACGGACAATATCGGTTTAACCTTTAAAGCGATGGGATGGAGTCTGTTAGCCGTGCTTCCCATACCTGTGTTTTTATATGGCTTTTCTTATGTTTTCTTGAAGGGTGACATTAACCCCGGGGTTGAGATCTTATCCAGTGTGATGTTTGCAACCGCTAGCTGGTGGCTAGCTGGGCATCTATTTTTAATTTTTACCAAAGAGAACGGCGTGGGTCGTGCTCATTTTGAATGGAACCCACTATTATTAAGGCGAATTCGTCTTAATTTAATCTGGTTTTTACCTTCACAGTTATCATTAATCATTTTTGTGGCACTGACCTACGGGCATCCAGATGATCTTATATACGATGTCTTTGGCCGTATAGGGCTTTGTACTATTATTCTGTTGAACATGCTGATTACATGGAAAATTCTTGCGCCTGCTGAGGAAGATAAAAGCGCATTCTTCCAAGGAACTAAGCGTAAAATCATCCGCTTTTCTTTTATGATTATATTTTTTCTGACACTTATTTTGACCTTGAGCGGGTATTTATTAACCGTCAGTGAACTACTGCCAAGGTTTGTAGATACGCTTGTTGTGTTTAGTTTGGTGCTACTGGTTTATTCTATTTCTGTTCGAGCGTTGGTATTGAGTGAAACACGCTTAAGAATTCGTCGCATGAAAGAACAGAGAGCGCGTGCAGCCCTTGAGTCGAACAGTGAGGTTGAAGGCGCAACCGATATACCAGATCCGCATTTAAGTATTGAAGATGTGGGTCAGCAAACCCAAACCTTATTAAAAACATCCGTATTTAGTGCCGTTGTCGTGGCATTGTTTATTGTTTGGGCAGACGTACTTCCTGCGCTGAATTGGTTAGATAATGTAACTTTATGGTCAAGAACCATTGCCGTGGGCGAAACTGAAATTTTATCGCGAGTCAGCCTGCAAGACTTGTTGTTATCACTTCTGCTAACGGTCATTTTCATCATCGCTAACAAAAACTTACCAGGTTTAATTGAGATACTGCTGTCACGGAGTCAGCTGCTCGATCCCGTCCATAGCTACACAGTCACAACCCTGGTGCGTTACGCGATTTCAGTGGTTGCAGTCATTACCATCTTCTCCTTATTGGGCTTGCGATGGAGTGAGTTGCAATGGATGGTTGCCGCATTAACACTGGGTCTGGGTTTTGGTTTGCAGGAAGTGGTTGCCAACTTTGTCTCTGGCTTGATCATGTTGTTTGAACGTCCAGTGCGTGTTGGCGATACCATTACTATCGGGGAGTTTAGCGGTACGGTAGCGAGAATTCGCACCCGAGCAACCACCATCATTGATTGGGATAACCGTGAGATAGTGGTGCCCAATAAAAACTTTATTACCGAACGACTGATCAACTGGACGCTTTCAGACAGTACAACTCGTTGCGTTATCCCAGTGGGGGTGAGCTACGATGCTGATCCTGAACAGGTCATGCAACTATTATTAGAAATCGCAAATGATCATCCTTTAACGCTGAAAGACCCAGCACCTACCGTTTACTTCTTAAATTTTGCAGATAGTTCACTAAGCTTTGAATTACGAGTCTATGTGTGTCAAATGATGGATCGAAACATCACCATCAGCGACTTGCACGTAAGAATCTTAAAAGCCTTTAGACAAGCGAAGATAGAAATTGCTTTCCCACAGATGGACCTTCATATTCGTGATCTACCAGAGGGAAGACAGCTGCAAATACATGAGGCTATTCGATGAGCGAAATGGATTTTCCGTTAGCGCTAGTGGGGGCAGGTGTATTATGTTTGCTTGCTCTGGTTTTTTTCACTTTATGGATGTTTTCCATAAAGCAACGCCGTGAATTTGAATTGCTGGCGATAAATGAAACCCATCAACGGCAATATCTGCAAGAACAGTTAGACAGAGCTGATATCGAGCTCGATTCACTTAAATTAGAAGTGATACGTTTGCGCGATCAAAACGCTCGTTTAAGCACATCGATGGATGAGCGTAAACGTTTTCATGCCGAGCAGTTGGCACTAATTCAGGCTAATCGAGATCTACTTAAACAAGAGTTCGAGCACTTAGCCAACGAAGTGTTAGAGCGAAAAGGGGAAACCTTTCGCAGTTTAAGTCAGCAAAACTTACAACAACTTCTCAATCCTCTGCATCAAGATGTTAAGGGTTTTCGCGAAAAGGTTGAGTTAATTCATACCGAAGATCTTAAGCAACGCAGTGAGCTAAAAACCGAATTACTCAATTTACAAAAACTCAATCGAGATATTACAGAACAGGCGGATAAGCTCACCCAAGCGCTGCAAGGACAGAAGAAAGTTCAGGGCAACTGGGGTGAGCTGATTCTTGAAAATGTATTGGATAGCGCTGGTTTACGAGTAGGTAAGGATTATCAACGTGAGGTCAGCTTTACCACTGAACAAGGCCGTCGTCGCCCGGATGTGATTGTCTATCTACCAGAGCAGCGTCATTTGGTCATAGATGCAAAAACATCGCTTACTGCCTACACTCGATATATCAATGCTGACGATGATAACCAACGATTGGTGGCGATTCGTGAGCATACGCAAGCGGTATCAGATCGCATTAAAGAGTTATCGGATAAGCGTTATTTTGAACTACCTAATCTTAACTCACCTGATATCGTGGTGATGTTTATCCCCATTGAATCTGCGTATATTGAAGCGCTAAGGTTTGATGAATCCCTGTATCAACGAGCCATTGAAAACAACGTGTTAGTGGCGACACCATCAACCTTACTCACCAGTTTAAATATTGTTCGTCAACTGTGGCGTTTTGAAGATCAAAGCCGTCACTCCGCAGAACTCGCCAAGCGCGCTGAGCGCTTTTATGCCAAGCTGAAAGGGTTTGTGGATACGATGCAGCTGATAGGCCAGCAAATTGATAAAACCCGTGAAACCTATGACCGTGCTTTTTCACAGTTGTATTCCGGGAAAGGGAATTTGATTAAGCAGGCGTCAGATTTTAAAGAGTTAGGGGTGTCTGTTCAGCAAGAGATAGATGCGGACTTAGTCGAAAAATCTAAGATGGATTGAGGTAAAAAAAGGGGCTCTGAATAGAGCCCCTACTGCTGTTCGATATCGATCAGATCTTAACGAAAGTTCGCCATGATCTCATTCAATGTTTTACTTGGACGCATAACCGCATCAGTCTTCGCATGATCTGGGTGGTAGTAACCACCTATATCAGCAGGTTGACCTTGAACTTCACTCAACTCTGCCAAGATCTTGTCTTGGTTTTCAGTGAGTGCTTTAGCCAACGGCGCGAAGCGAGCTTTCAGATCGGCATCTTCATCTTGAGCCGCCAGTTCTTGAGCCCAGTACATCGCTAAGAAGAAGTGACTTCCACGGTTATCCAGTTCACCCGTGCGGCGTGAAGGAGACTTGTTGTTTTCCAACAAGGTTTCAGTCGCGCGGTCTAACGCTTGTCCAAGAACACGTGCTTTTGGCAGGTTCTCTTTTAAGCCAAGCTCATCTAAAGAGACAGCAATCGCTAAGAACTCACCTAAAGAATCCCAACGTAAGTGGTTTTCTTGCAGTACTTGTTGAACATGCTTAGGAGCTGAACCGCCGGCACCTGTCTCGTACATACCGCCACCTGCCAGCATAGGAACGATAGACAGCATCTTAGCAGAAGTGCCCAACTCCATGATGGGGAAGAGGTCAGTCAGGTAATCACGTAGTACGTTACCGGTAACAGAGATGGTGTCTTTACCACGGATCAAACGCTCCATCGTACGACGAATCGCAGGAATGTAAGAGTTAACACGGATATCCAAACCTTCGGTATCGTGATCTTTCAGGTAAAGCTCAACTTTCTTGCGCAGTTGTTGGTCGTGCGCACGCTCTTGATCCAACCAGAAGATAGCAGGTGTGTTAGATTGACGTGAACGAGTCACTGCCAATTTAACCCAGTCGCGAATCGCCGCATCTTTGGTTTGGCAAGCACGCCAGATATCACCTTTCTCAACTTCATGCTGCATGATCACGCTGCCATCAGCGGCATTGACAATGCGCATAATACCGTCAGCTTCAAGTTCAAAGGTTTTATCGTGTGAACCGTATTCCTCTGCCTTCATCGCCATCAAACCAACGTTAGGCACGGTACCCATGGTGGTTGGATCGAATGCACCTTCGGTTTTACAGAAGTTAATCATTTCTTGGTAAATACGCGCATAGGTACTTTCAGGCATTACTGCTTTGGCATCTTTTGACTTACCGTCTTGCCCCCACATCTGACCCGAGTTACGGATCATCGCAGGCATAGATGCATCGACGATAACGTCACTTGGAATGTGCAGGTTGGTAATACCTTTAACCGAGTCAACCATTGCCATTTCAGGGCGGCCTGCGTAGCAAGCATGGATATCTTCTTCGATCTCTTCTTGCTTGGAGTGCGGCAGTGTTTTGATTTTTTCGTAAACACTGTTCAGACCGTTATTTGGATTCACGCCTAACTCTTTGAAAAGGTCAGCATGCTTTTCAAAGACATCTTTGTAGTACACGGTAACAGCATGACCAAATACGATAGGGTGAGATACCTTCATCATGGTTGCTTTAACGTGTAAAGACCACATGACACCAGATTCTTTACAGTCGTTTAGCGTGTCTTCAAAGAACTGACGTAGCGCTTTAGCGCTCATGAACATGCCGTCTAGTACTTCACCTTTTTCTAGGTGCAGTTCTTTCTTAACTTGAACCTTGCCATCTTTGCCGACAAATTCGATGCGAACATCGGTTTCATCAGTCATGGTGGTAGATTTTTCACTGGAATAGAAATCGCCGCCGCGCATGTAATCCGCATGTGAGCGAGAAGCTTTGCTCCATTTGCCCATAGAATGTGGGAATTTGCGTGCAAAAGCTTTTACGGCTGGAGGAGCACGACGGTCGGAGTTACCCTGACGCAATACAGGGTTAACCGCACTTCCTAGAATCTTGCTGTAACGATCGCGAGCTTGCTTTTCTTCTTCTGTTTTAGGGTCATCTGGGTAATCAGGAACATCATAACCCTGTGACTGAAGTTCTTTAATACAGGCTTTTAACTGAGGAATGGAAGCACTGATGTTGGGTAGCTTGATGATGTTTGCTGATGGGTCTTTAGTTAACTCACCTAGTTCAGCAAGGGTATCTGTTACGCGCTGTTCTTCCGTTAGTTTTTCAGGGAACGCAGCAAGTACACGTGCAGCAACAGAGATATCGCTGGTTTCAACACTGATTTCGGCAGCAGCTGTAAAAGTTCTTACGATAGGGAGGAGGGAAAAGGTCGCTAGAGCAGGTGCTTCGTCAGTGAGCGTATATATAATTTTTGGACTTTTTTCTGTCATTTTATTCCCCAAATTGCATAGGTGAATCGCTTCAGATCACTATCTCAAGCGCTGGATTAGCTTTTTTCGCTGGTGATTCTATTATTCTAGTAAAAAAACTACATCATTATTGTATCCAAATTCTGACTTTTTTTATACGTTCAATTGTTAGACGATGGGATAAGGATGCTGAGACATTACAACAGAAAATAGGCATAATTGAATTTAATTGGAAGAGCAAGGCGTCTTGTTCAATGGTGATAGGTAGGGGGTTAAGGAGTGAGCAACCAAGCATGAATGGATTAAACTCTCACACGTCTCGAATAAAGCGTCTAAATCAAATCGGTATTGCTCTGTCTGCAGAGCATGATAAAACAACTCTCCTTGAAATTATCTTAACCAGTGCCCGTGAACTAACCCAAGCGGACGCCGGAACGCTTTACATGATTGATCCGGCAGCAAAAGAAGTTCACTTTCCACTGGTGCAAAACCATAGCTTGAATATTTTTCTAGGCGGTAAAAACCAACCCAGCGCAGATTTGTTCAAACCCATACCGTTATTTGATCAACAAGGAAACGCTAATAAACAGCTGGTTGTAACCTGTGCAATACATGACCAGAAAACGATCTGTATAGCCGATGTTTACAATGCTAGTGAATACGATTTTTCGGGAACGAAATCTTTCGATGCCAAAAGTGGATATCGCTCCCGATCGTTTTTGACAGTGCCTTTAATCAACCATGAAGGCGAAGTTTTTGGTGCTTTGCAGCTGATTAACAAATGTATCGATTCTGAAAAGCCGCAAGCCTTTAATGAGTTAGATATCGAGCTTGCTGAGTCCTTAGCATCTCAAGCAGCGGTGGCGTTAGACAATCAGCGCTTAATCAACGAGATGAAGCAGCTTTTTGATAGCTTTACTCGAGTGCTTGCTACAGCGATCGATAAAAAGTCTCCACATACCGGTAATCACTGTCGTCGGGTACCGGATGCGACACTGTTTCTTGCTGAAGCGGTATCTGCATCAAATCATCCCTTTGTTCATGATTTTGTCATGAGTGAAGCTGATTTCTATGAGTTAAAAACGGCCGCATGGTTACATGATTGCGGAAAGGTTGTGACGCCCCATCATATTATGGAGAAATCACGCAAGCTTGAAACCGTCACGGATAGAATTGAGCTTATTGCAACGCGCATAGAGGTATTGTTGCGAAATGCCGAGATTGCTTCATTAAAGTCACAGCTAGCGGGAAATTGTCATCCTGTGAAGGATCTAGATCTGATGCGAGATAGGTTAGAAGATGAGTTGAAGTTTTTACGAAAACTCAATGTTGGCGCAGAATTTGTTTCCGACGATGACTTATATCGCTTGTCTTATTTAACAGAGTTGAATTACACGAACATTGAAAATGAAGTCGTTCCGTTAATCACAGATGATGAGCGTTATAACCTGTCTATTCGGAGGGGTACTCTGAATGCGGAGGAACGTCAGATTATGAATGATCATATGGTCGCAACACTGGATATGCTGGAGCAGTTACCGTTTCCAAAGCATCTTCGTCGAGTACCTGAATACGCTGGCTGCCATCATGAGCGCATGGATGGCAAAGGCTACCCAAGAGGCTTGAAACGAGAAGAAATGTCTATACCTGCCAGAATTATGGGTATTGCTGATGTTTTTGAAGCGTTAACCGCTAAAGAGCGCCCTTATAAAGAGCCTATGAAGCTATCACAGGCACTAACGATCATGTCGCGTATGGCCAAAGAAGGGCATCTTGATCCAGATCTGTTTGAAATATTTGTGCAGGAACAAGTTTACCACCGTTATGCGGCCATACATCTAAGCAAGGAACAGATTGATGAGGTTGATCTGGATGCCTTGCTAAAAAGTGAGGTCGCCAGGTGAAAATAGAGGTATTGGGGTGTAGTGGTGGTATGGGTAAGGGAGAGTCCACCACCTGTATTCGCATCAATGATAATCTTCTCATTGATGCAGGCAGCGGACTAGGACGTTTATCTCAACAAGAGATGTTAAGCATTGAGCATGTGTTTTTAACGCATGCACATCTAGATCACATCTGTTTTTTACCCTTGCTGTTGGATAATTTGTTCGAGCAATTAGAAGCGCCATTGCAGGTTTACGCTTTACCAGAGGTCATTAAAGCGTTGCAAACCCATATTTTCAATTGGAGTATCTGGCCTGATTTTAGTCAGCTTCCCAATGCTACCAACGCGGTTCTCAAATTTAATCCGATAGTGACTAATCAACAGCACCAATTTGCTATGACTCGTTTAACTGCGATATCAGCGCAGCATGTTGTTCCTGCATGTGGGTATATCGTTCAAGAAGACGATGGAGCGGTCTTTTGTTTTTCCGGTGATACGCGTTTCGATCAACAAGTAACCGCAGCATACAATCAACTGGGTGCTATCGACGCGTTAATGTTGGAGTGTGCTTTTCCTGACAGGCTAGCGGATATTGCAATCAAAAGTCAGCATTTGACGCCGGCTTCTTTGGCTGAATTTATTTTATCGTTGGACACCGCTCCAAAACAGCTTTGGATTACTCATCTTAAGCCCTCTTTTCGAGATGAAATTTGGGGAGAGTTGATGCGGTTAAACTTACCGGTTTCCATCCGTTTATTAAGCTCGGGGGATACGTTTTTCCTTGAGCATGATCGATGCGCGCCAGAAACCTAAGCCTTGTCCATCGATGAAATGGACATGATTATCTGCCTGAAAATCTTCAACGAGGCAGGTGAGCGTTGACGCTTCGCTGGTCGAAATACCATAATAAATTTGACCATTTTGTTCTGCGATTGATAACACACTCACGATGGCATCTAACTCTTCTTGTGTCAGATCCAGAACCATTCTTGGGCCGCCGGCCTGCTTACGGTAATCGGTTTTGACCGTTAAAGACGTTAAATAACGCCTTGCATTGATATTGCCAAGCTTTCCTCCCAGTCGCCATGCTAGCCAAAGCACAAACGAGCTTAGATAGGCAAGCAGTGCACGTTGACTTTTAGACTTAGTTGACGTGATTTTCAACTCTCTCGAAATTGACTCCCAAGAGGGTAGAGCGGGAGGTTGAAGCGCTTGCGTTTGATTCATTGGCGCGGCTTGCTCTGCAGAAACACACTGATTGATCTGTTGAATGACTGTCTCTAACTGTTGAATACCTGATTCGCCCGAAGCCGTTGGGTCAACAATAATAGAGGCAATCAGTCCTCGACAACTTTTTACGGGATGCCAGCGACAGGATAAGTTTTCAAGGCCTGGAAGTTCACCCTGTTTAGGTTGCAATTGCCAACGCGGTTGCTGTTTAACCCAATCATCTGCTGCTTGAATCCCATCACCCAAGAACAATCCAAAGGCATTTTTATCATCCAGTACTTGTAAGCTGACATAACAGGGTAGTTGTGATTCATTGAGATGAGCGACAGGGACTAGGCCAATGCGCAATGAAATTTGGAAAAGATCCATCGACCAATGGGCTAAGGCTGCAAGACGTTCCCTAATCACGGCTTCTTGTTCAGGTGGAATGGCTGCTATGACGCCATCACCCCCAAATTGAATCGCTGCCGCATGATTTTCGGACTCTAGTTGATTTTTTAATACAGCCACTGCCGCTGCTGCTACAAAGTTGACATCCTTATCACGTCCTTTTTGCGCGAGTTGAGTGCTAGAGACGACATCGGCAATGGCGATAAACCAATCATCCGGAAGTGCTTGGTAGTGTTGCAGATCAAAAGCTTGGTCATCAAAGTTAAAAATTCTACCCAGCATTAGTTTGGCTCAATTCGGTTAATGGATCGAATAACAGTTAGTGTAACGTTACTCCTAGTTTAGACCTAGAAAGGTGATTTAGATCAATTGTTCAATGCAAGATTAATGCTAAATTTGAACGATAGTGATTTACATTATCTATTTGTAGAGAGTGGTCTAATTAATTCTAATAAATGGTATTACAAATCTAAATAAAAACCAGTTGCATTTAGTTTTTGTTGAACGTAGTATTGATATTAAGATTGATTCTCAATGAGATTTAAGTTTTAATAATCACATCACAGACGGAGTGTCGCGAATGTCAATTAAGTCACTGTTTGCTCGTTCTTCAAAGTTTGCTTTAACGGCATCAGTTGCCGCTGCAACCCTTATGCCTTTGGCTGTCAGCGCAAATGAAGTTAATGTTTATACCGATCGTCAAGAGTTTCTGATTGCTCCTTTGTTACAAGCCTTTACTGAAGCCACAGGCACCCAAGTTAATGTGGTGTATGCCAGTGGTGCAGGTATGGAAGAACGAATTAAAGCAGAAGGTCGCAACAGCCCTGTCGATGTTGTGATGACAGTGGATGTAGGTCGTCTAGTGGATATGGTAAACGATGGACTCACTCAGCCTGTTTCCAGTGAGGTGATTGAATCCAATATTCCAGCCGAGTTTCGTGCCGAAGATGGTTCTTGGTTTGGTTTGACCTTCCGAGCACGTCCTATTTACGCTTCTAAAGAGCGCGTTGATCCATCAGAGATCAATAGCTATCTAGATTTGGCTGATGAGCAATGGAAAGGTCGTATCTGTACACGTCCGGGCGATCATGACTACAACCTTGGTTTATTGGCTGCGATGATTCACCATCACGGTGAAGAAGTCGCTCGTGAATGGATTAAAGGTGTAAAAGCCAATTTGGCTCAATCACCACAGGGTAACGACCGTGGCCAAGTGCAAAATATTTACACAGGTTTGTGTGACGTTGCCATTGTTAACACCTATTACATGGGGGCAATGCTAGCGAGTGACGAACAACGTCCATGGGCAGAATCGGTGAATTTGATATTCCCAGATCAAGATACCGTAGGTACGCACATCAACATGTCAGGGGCCATTGTTGCTCGATATGCACCTAATTTTGATCAGGCAGTTCAGTTACTTGAGTTTTTGTCTGATGACCTGGCTCAAGAAATGTACTCTGCAGGCAACACGGAATATCCAGTCAAGCCGGGTGTGCAATGGTCTGAGATTGTGCAAATGTGGGGTGAGCCTAAGTTTGATGCTGAGTCTCCTGCTGCCATCGCTGACTACAAAGGTTTAGCACTGAGAATTATGAACGAAGTGGATTTCAATGCTGGGCCTTAACCTATAAAATGTAAGGAATTTCCAGTCTGGTAGTGCAGATTTATGTGCTACCGGACTTTTTGTTTTTAAGCTTCTCTCAATAACGATGAGATTTTTAGATGGTGAGTCTACGTAAGTCAACTTATGAGTAGTCAATCTGTAGTACATAAGGGTTACCTTTCCAGCTTGCGTTCTCGTTTGCATCTAGACTTTTGGACGTTTGGAAGTCTACTTATTGCTCTCATCGTTCTGTTACCTATTTTCGCTGTTTTTTACTTGGCAATGTTTCCGACTGAAAACATTTGGCCACACTTAATCTCTACCGTTCTGCCTGGTTATATTAAAAATACTCTGTGGCTAATGCTGGGTGTTTGCATTGGTACCTTTATTATCGGTACCGGTACGGCATGGTTAGTGACCATGTGTCGCTTTCCAGGTAGACGTGTTTTTGAATGGGCACTTCTCATTCCTTTGGCTATGCCGGCCTATGTTGTTGCCTATGTGTATACCGACCTTCTCAACTTTTCGGGTCCTGTGCAGTCGCTATTGCGTGAGACTTTTGGCTGGCGTACACCGAGAGACTACTGGTTTCCCAATATACGCTCCTTGGGTGGTGCCATCTCAATGATGGTGTTGGTGCTTTATCCTTATGTTTACTTACTATCACGATCTGCATTTTTAGAGCAGTCAGCGACGATGTTAGAGGCTAGTCGCACCCTAGGTTGCTCAACTTGGCAAAGTTTTCTGCGGGTAGGGCTTCCCATTGCTAGACCCTCGATTGTGGTAGGGGTAGTACTGGCGTTAATGGAGGCATTAAATGATTTTGGTACGGTTGACTATTTTGCGGTAAGAACACTGACGGCAGGTATTTTTAATGTCTGGTTTCATATGCGCAACTTAGGAGGCGGTGCCCAAATTGCGGTTGTATTGTTAATCTTTATTGTTGCGTTAATCTTGATAGAACGATTTGCAAGACGGAAAAAACGCTATCATTCTTCGACACGAAGTATTGCTCCACCTCGAATCCATTTAACCGGTTGGAAAGCGGTCGCTGCGATTATTGCCTGTAGCTTGCCTATCTTATTAGGACTGATTATACCGGGTGCGCAACTGGTCGCTTATTCTATCAAATTCTATGAGGCTTCTATTTCGGCAGGTTTCCTGACCTATGCTAAAAATAGCTTGATACTATCGGCAACAGCTGCGGTGGTTGCGGTAACACTTGGACTCTTCTTGGCCTATGCAGGGCGTTTAGGTAAGGGTCCGTTTTTAGCGTCATGCTTACGTTTGGTTTCGTTGGGCTATGCAGTACCCGGTGCGGTATTGGCTGTTGGTATTCTGTATCCATTTGGCTATTTTGATAACCTGTTAGATGCCATTATGTTTGAACGTTTTGGTATCTCAACAGGTCTACTTTTCTCTGGCAGTATGTTTATCTTGATATATGCCTATGTGGCGCGTTTTCTGGCACTTTCCTACGGCACAGTAGAAGCAGGACTAACCAGAATTCGGCCCAACCTGGATGGCGCTGCACGCACCTTAGGACGATCTCCTTCGGGGGTGTTGCGTGATGTCCATGTACCCATTTTAAGGGGGAGTTTGGGTACTGCTGCGATTCTGGTGTTTGTTGATACGATGAAAGAGCTGCCAGCAACACTCATTCTTAGACCCTTTAACTTTAATACCTTGGCTACCCATGTGTATCAATATGCAAAAGATGAGCAGATTGAAATCGCAGCATTGGGTTCTCTGACAATTGTTTTAGTAGGTTTGATTCCAACGATTCTTCTGTCCTACACCATTTCTCAGAGCCGTTCCGGAGGAAAGAATACATGAAACCTTTAGATACCGGCTTAGAACTGAAATCTATTCGACATAGTTTTGATAATAGAGAGATCCTAAAAGGTGTATCCATAGGCGCACAAGCTGGTGAGTTGGTCTGTTTGCTAGGATCGTCTGGTAGTGGTAAGTCTACTTTATTGCGCCTTGCGGCAGGGCTTGAGCCCATTCAAGAGGGTAAGATTACCATTGGTGGAAGCTTAGTTGCTGAACCAGGCTTTCAATTGCCGCCAGAAAAACGTGGCGTGGGTTTGATGTTTCAAGATTTTGCTTTATTTCCGCATATTAGTGTTATTCAAAATGTCATGTTTGGCTTGCGTCATCTGTCTACGCAAGATGCTCAAGCTCGAGCTGTTCGACTGCTTGAACGTGTCGGCATGGCGGATTACCAAAAAGCCTACCCTCACACGTTGTCGGGCGGTCAGCAGCAACGGGTAGCCTTGGCTCGAGCACTGGCACCTGAACCGCGTGTTATGCTGCTGGATGAGCCCTTTTCGGGCTTGGATACCACTTTGCGAGCTCAAGTGCGTGAAGAAACCGCTCACGTTCTGCGTGAACGGGGAGTAGCAACACTGCTAGTTACCCATGATCCAGAAGAGGCGATGGCCATGGCTGATCGCATCAAAATTTTAGGGGCAGATGGTAGGCTGCGCCAATCAGGAACACCAGACGAGGTTTATTTTCGTCCAGCAGATACCTTTGTTGCAGGATTATTTGGTCCCATTAATCGACTTTCCGGTTATGTTGAACATGGCTATGTTCCCACTCCGTTGGGGAGAGTACCTGCTCCAGGTCATCCTGATGGTGCGCCAGTGCAAATTTTAGTGCGCCCGGAGGGGTTAAAAATTGGTGTAGCCGGTGGTGTGTTGGTTGACTTAATCTCGGTAAGACAATTAGGCGTTACCAAAGAGATTACGTTGCGTCCTTGTGACGATGAAGTCGGCCTGTGTCCAATGCAAGAGCTTTATAAAGCGCGTATTTTAGGACCCATGCATCCTGTTGCTGAAGGCAAGCATCGTGTTGCCATCGACCCTGATTTAGCTTTCGTCTTTCCCGGCTAATCGCCCTCTATCAGCCACCAAGGTACCAACGCATCAGAGGCTCACCCCACAACATCGCACACCAACCGGCGATAGCTAAATAAGGGCCGAAAGGTAGTGGGTTAGCCGCATTATGTTTACGCAGTGCGATCAAAATTCCTGCCAATAAAACGCCTGCGACGGATGAGAACAGAATAATCATCGGTAAGCTGATTGCACCGCCCCAAGCTCCAAGTGCAGCTAATAGTTTAAAGTCTCCATAGCCCATGCCTTCTTTACCGGTTAACAGTTTAAAAGCCCAGTAAACACTCCAAAGTGCTAAATAGCCCAGGATTGCTCCCCACACAGCACTTTCAAGGGTAGTAAAGATTTCAAAGCTATTCAGTAATAAACCAAGCCAAAGTAACGGCAAAGTAATACTATCCGGCAACAACTGATGATCAACGTCAATAAAGGTAAGCGCAATTAAGGCCCACGTTAACAGCATCAACGCAAACCCAGTGGTCGTAAAACCATATTGCCAAGCGATAATTCCGCAAAGCGCCCCACTTAAAGCTTCAATCAATGGATAACGAGCACTAATCGATGTTTTGCATTGACTGCAGCGACCCTTCAAAACAATCCAGCTGATAACCGGTATGTTTTCATACCAGCGGATCTGATGACCGCAGCTATTACAACGTGAAGCGGGGAAGGCTAGATTAAATTTTTCTTCTAATACTTGGGTTTCGTGTTTATTGGTATCAAGCTGATTGTTGTCTGCTTGAATAGCTGCTTGCCATTCGCGCTCCATCATTACGGGAAGGCGAAAGATAACAACATTTAAAAAACTACCGACTAATAGAGCTAATATAACGGAAAATAAAACGGCCCACAGAGTGTGAGCCGCAAACAGTTCAAACATTATCATTAGATTCCTTTTTCTTCACAAGCTGTGATTATAAAGGGTAGCTGTAGCCGCTAAACCACGTTGCCCAATTGGAAAATTGGCAAGTACATAGCGATAACCAAGCCGCCGACCAGCGTACCCAAGACAACCATGATCAACGGTTCTAGTAAGCTAGAAAGGTTATCAACTGCGTTGTCTACTTCTTCCTCATAAAAGCTAGCGATCTTGTCTAACATGGTATCCAGTGAACCCGCTTCCTCACCGATGGCAATCATTTGCGTTACCATAGCAGGATAGATACCCGTCATATTGACCGCATTTTGTAATGACTGACCTGTCGATACACCGTTACGAATCTGAATTATCGAATTCCTAAAGACAACGTTACCTGAAGCGCCTGCAGCAGAATCCAGTGCGGACACAAGCGGTACACCGGCTGCAAAAGTCGTTGAAAGGGTACGAGTAAATCGGGCAATCGCTGCTTTATAAAGAATTTCACCTAACACGGGAATTTTAAGGACAAATCGATCAACAGCATCCCTAAGTTTTTGCGATTTTTCCATCGCCTTGCCAAAGGCAAACCCGAAGATCACAAATCCTATCAGGGCAAAGAACCAGTACTTCTGAGCAAAATCAGATAAACCGATAACCATAAGAGTAAAGGCAGGAAGGTCTGCACCAAAGCTTCGGAAAATATCTTGAAACTGCGGTACTACTTTCACCAACAGAATAGCAGAAACCACGATACCAACGACCACAACTGCTGCAGGATAGGTCATCGCCTTTTTGATTTTCGCTTTTAAGGACTCAATTTTTTCTTTATAGGTGGCTATACGATCAAGCATTGTTTCCAGCGCACCGGATTGTTCACCGGCTCGTACAAGTGAACAGGTGAGTTCATCAAAATACTTAGGATGGTGTGATAGGGCTGTAGAGAAATCTGTACCACCGTTAACATCATTACGAATGTCATAGGTCATCTCTTTCAGTTTGACCTTTTCAGTTCCATTGGCAACGATCTCTAACCCTTGTAACAAAGGAACACCGGATTTCATCATCGTTGCCATCTGTCGAGTAAAGAAGGCAATATCCAATGGTTTAATGGGTTTGTTTTTACCACCCAGAAACGAAAGGCTACTTTGCTTGGCAACTTTACTTGGGTTTATGCCCTGTTTACGCAGCAACGATTTGGCAATTGCGACGTTTTCAGCGTCAATTTTACCCTTACTTTTGTTGCCACTACGATCCTTGCCTTCCCATTGGAAAGTAAGCTTCTTTTTTTCTTTTTTAGCTGCTGCTGTCGCCATCTTGGTTATTTTCCTAATTAGGTCTTAATAACACGATTCATCTCTTCTAAACTTGTTAAACCGTTTGCAACTTTAAGAAGACCGGATTCTCGAAGAGTTTTAAATCCCTGTTTGCGCGCTACACGCAGTATATCGAGAGAAGTACCATTTTCCATGATACATTCTGCTATTTCTTGGCTCATTGCCAACATTTCATAGATCCCAACGCGTCCTTTGTAACCCTTGTTGCATTTTGGACAACCATCATGATTGGCTTCATATATATGCAGATCGGGTATCTGTTCAGGTTTGAAACCTTCTTCGAGCAACGCAGCTTCTGGGATCGTTGCCGGGCGTTTACATGATTCACATAAGCGTCGACCGAGTCGCTGAGCAATAATAAGACTGACAGAGGTGGCTACGTTGAATGCGGGTACACCCATATTACGTAAACGAGTCAGAGTCTCAGGCGCACTGTTGGTGTGCAATGTAGACAAAACCATGTGACCGGTTTGAGCAGCCTTGATGGCAATTTCAGCCGTCTCAAGGTCTCGAATTTCACCCACCATAACGACATCAGGGTCTTGACGTAGGAAAGAGCGAAGAGCTTCCGCGAAAGTTAAACCCACTTTGGTGTTAACATGAACCTGGTTGATACCGTCCATATTGATCTCGACAGGATCTTCTGCGGTGGATATGTTTCGCTCTGAAGTATTTAAAATATTCAAACCCGTATAAAGGGTTACCGTCTTACCTGAACCCGTTGGGCCCGTTACCAAGATCATGCCTTGGGGCTGTTCTAGAGTGGTAAGGTAAATTTTCTTCTGATCAGGTTCAAAACCTAAGGCTTCAACCCCAATTTTTGCACTGGTTGGATCAAGTATACGCAATACAATTTTCTCACCCCATAGGGTGGGTAAGCTATTCACACGAAAATCGATGGAGCGATTTTTGGTGACTTTCATTTTGATACGACCGTCTTGCGGCACGCGCTTTTCAGAAATGTCCATCTGAGACATAACTTTAAGTCTGGCAGCTAAGCGGGTAGCAAGGTTCATTGGCGGGCGGTGAACTTCTTGAAGAATACCATCGATACGACAACGTACGCGGTAGATTTTTTCATAAGGTTCAAAGTGAATATCCGATGCGCCTGTTTTGATGGCATCCATCAATACTTTATTAATGAAGCGAACAATTGGTGCTTCACTGGCAGCATCTTCTGCTGTTTGCTCTTCTTCTTTGGGTTGAGAGCCATCGTCAATATCAAGATTATCTAAATCGGCATCATCCAAGTCGCCAAGCGCAGAGCTCTGTTGTTGATCTAAATAAATATCTAAAGCGGCAGACAGTTTATCTTCTTCTACAATGACAACTTCGGTGATAATGCCAGTTTGAAACTTTATCTCATCGACACCCTGCATGTTAGTCGGGTCAGCGACCGCTACGAATAGTCGATTATCGCGCTTCATTAATGGCAGAATATGATGCTTGGTAATTAGTGCATCAGAAATAATCTCTTTGGGTAAGGAATCACCCGGTATTGCATCAAGATCCAGTAAAGGCAAACCAAACTCTTCAGCTGCCGCAGAAGCAGCACGATGAGCACTGACAAGACGTTGCTTAATAATGTAGCTCACGAACGGCTGTTTAGATTCGCGAGATTTTTGAATTGCATCCGTGGCAACTTCAGCAGAAAAAACGCCGTCCATAACCAAACGTTTTGCAAGACCGCTAAGTGGTTGAGCCCCTTGTGCCACAGTAACTCCCAAGTTAACCTAATCATTGATATTCTTATAGCATAGCAATCAAATCACAGTTAATCACAGTTATCAATGACCTAAGCTATTCTAGCTTGTTTTCGTGGTGATTATTTACAAAGGATTTGACCCTGCTCAAGAATCTTACAAGCCTACCATTAGGAAAGTAGCGTATGGATGTAACTATAAAAGCATGGAGAATCATGCGCCTACTGACACTTTATCGTATTGTGTTGGCGATGCTTATCGTATTTTTAATCCATACTGGTTATCTACCCGATCCGTTAGGAGAAACTTATCCTCACCTATTTAATACATCAGTTTTTCTTTATGCAATCATATCGCTGTTAGCTATATATCCTTTATTACTCAGAACACCACATTACACATGGCAGGTTTATACCCATACCACCATCGATATAGTGCTATTTACCTTGATGATGCACGCTAGTGGCGGTATCAGTAGTGGTGTAGGTATGCTTTTAGTGGTCAGTATCGCCAACGCAAGTATGTTGCTTGCAGGGCGAATGTCAGTATTTTTTGCTGCAGTTGCATCCATTGCTGTCTTATTCGAGCAGTTTTACAGTCAGGTATACTCACACACCAGTCAATACAATTACTCTATGGCGGGTTTGTTGGGGTTGGCGCTGATAGTAACGTCCGTATTAGCAACAGTGCTAGCCAAACAAGCCAGAGAAAATGCCGACCTAGCACATGCACGTGGATTGGATCTGGCGAATATGTCCGAATTGACTGAGCAGGTGATCAGCCAAATGGCAACGGGGGTATTAGTGGTCGATCAACAGCAAAGTGTTAGGTTAGTCAATGAGGCTGCTCGACGTTTACTTGATGCGCCGTCACAAAGTTTAGGTACTCCCTTACAATATTTCAGTACAGAGTTAAATCTCCAATTGCGTTTATGGATGAAGGAACGTAAATCTATCTATGCTAAACAGCGCGTGGATACCTTACCTGCCAGCTTATTAATTCAAATTGTACCCATCAGCAGCGGGGGTGATGAACGTAAAGCTGGCGTACTGATTTTTTTAGAGGATGCTGCGTTAGTTGACGAACAGTCACAACAATTAAGACTGGCATCCTTAGGCCGTTTAACTGCCGGAATTGCTCATGAAATTCGTAACCCGCTTAGCTCAATTGGTCATGCCAGTGCGCTACTGGCGGAGTCAGACCATCTCCCCCCTGAGGATTTGCGCTTAACCGACATCATCAAAGAAAACACTGCTCGTGTTAATCGTATCGTTGAAGACGTGTTGCAATTGGGTAATCGTGATCGAGTTAGCAAAGAAAAGTTAGAGATTTCATCTTGGCTACAGCGTTTTATTGATGAGCTTGTGTATTTGAAACCAGAAATAAAACCACTGGTGATTTTCGATAACAAAGTAGAGCAACCTATTCACGTTATTTTTGACTCAGGTCACTTGCACCAAATACTCAGCAACCTTTTCAGGAATGCCTGTGATTATGCTTTGCTATCAGAGCAAACCCCTGAGGTAATTGTTAGATTGTCAGGGGGTGATTCGCGTTCAACGTTTATAGAGGTGATCAATAATGGGCCACCGGTTAAAGAGCAGCATCGAGATCAGCTATTTGAACCATTCTTTACTACAACAGCCAAAGGAACCGGTTTAGGGTTATACTTATCACGTGAATTAGCTCAGGCTAATCAATCTCATCTGGCGCATCAGCAGCAAAAAAACTATACCTGTTTTCGCTTGAGCTTTAATGCTCAAGTGATCATTGAAGAGGATTAACAGTGTCGATCAGTTCTGCTAAATCATGGGTACCCAATCAGCGTCCTAAAGTACTTATTGTCGATGATGAGCCAGATATTCGAGAGTTAATTAGTTTGACGTTGACTCGAATGCAGGTCGAGTGCTTAGAGGCAGAGACAT
Organism: Nitrincola schmidtii; assembly: GCF_008973715.1. Classification (GTDB taxonomy): domain Bacteria; phylum Pseudomonadota; class Gammaproteobacteria; order Pseudomonadales; family Balneatricaceae; genus Nitrincola; species Nitrincola schmidtii. The sequence continues at coordinate 121,758 of NZ_WBOL01000007.1, read as the reverse complement.
TGTCGCAGGCTAATCAGCTTCTAGAGTTACATGGAGAAGGTGGCATTCAGCTGTGTTTAACAGACATGCGCTTACCTGATGGCAATGGTATGGAGTTGATCTATCGTATTCAAAAACAGTTTTCGCAAATTCCTGTGGCGATGATTACGGCACATGGCAATATGAGCAGTGCTATCGAGGCATTAAAAGCGGGCGCTTTCGATTTTTTGAATAAACCTGTTGAACTTCAAACCCTTAGGAATCTTGTAACATCTGCATTGCGTCTAGATCAACAAAAGGAAGTTGTTGCATCCTGTGATACAGGTCCTGAGTTAATGGGGCAGTCTGAAATCATTGAAAAAATTCGCAAACTCGTTATCCGTTTAGCAAGAAGCCTTGCACCAGTGCATATTCATGGAGAGTCGGGTACAGGTAAAGAGTTAGTTGCTCGAATGCTTCACCATCGCAGTCATCGTTGTGATAAGCCTTTTATTGCCGTTAACTGTGGTGCTATTCCTGCTGAGTTGATGGAAAGTGAATTTTTCGGACATCGTAAGGGCAGTTTTACTGGAGCGACGCAAAATAAAGAAGGCCTTTTTCAAGCGGCAGAAGGTGGGACCTTATTTCTGGATGAAGTTGCCGATTTGCCTTTGGATATGCAGGTAAAACTTTTGCGTGCCATTCAAGAGAAATCGGTACGTCCTGTGGGTGCTCAAAAAGAAGAGTATGTCGATGTCCGTATTGTCAGTGCAACGCATGAGGACTTGGCAGCAAAGGTAGAAGCGGGTGAGTTCAGAGAGGATTTATATTACAGAATCAATGTAATAGAGCTTAAAGTTCCACCTTTACGTGAGCATCCTGAAGACATTCCAAGCTTAGCTAACTTTTTTCTCAGTCAGCTTGCTGAAGAGATGGGTCGATCGGTACCGAGTCTTTCTGACTGTGCGTTGAAGCGACTTTGCCAGCATGCATTTCCTGGCAATGTGCGAGAGCTAGAAAATCTTTTAGCAAGAGCCATTACCTTGAACGATGGTGATGTGATTGAAGCAGATGATATTCAAACCGATGGTCGCTCAAGCCATACGACGCAAGTGAATGCTGTGGCAGTTGAAAATCTCGACAGTGTTTGTGAGGTAGGTTTAGAAAGTTACTTAGAAAGTGTAGAGCGACAGATACTCGAAAAAGCATTGCAAGCATCTGATTACAACAAAACGGCAGCAGCCAAAAAACTCGGCATCTCGTTTCGTACCCTAAGATACCGATTGAAAAAACTAAATATGGACTAGGTTAATCATCATGATCACTATTACCACTAGGCAATTCTGCGCTTCAGTCCTGCATCGGCCATGATGCGAGTGGCGATCTCTTCAACGGAAAAGTGGGTGGTATTAATCATGCCTAAGTTCAGTTGTTGCAGACGTCTTTCCACTTCTCTGACTTCAAATTCGCATTGCTCTAACGAAGCATAACGACTGTTAGGACGGCGTTCATGGCGTATCGCAGCTAAATGGAAAGGATCAATCGTCAGGCCAAATAACTTTTCACGATGCTGCATTAAAATATCAGGTAATCCCTGTGCTTCTAAATCATCAATCGTGATTGGGTAGTTGGCTGCACGTATACCAAACTGCAGCGCCATATAAAGACAGGTAGGAGTTTTGCCGCAGCGAGATACACCGACAAGAATAAGGTCGGCTTTATGATATTGCTGAACACGCCCACCATCATCATTGTCTAAGGCAAAGTTAACCGACGCGATTCGCTCTTTATAGCGACTGGCCTCGTTGATAGAGTGCGATTTTCCGACCGTGTAGGAAGAGTGTGCGTCTAGCTCTTTTTCAAGAGGTTTTAGGAAAGTTTCAAAGACATCGATTTTGAAACCGTTCGATGCTGCAATCATCTCTCGAATTTCTGGATTCACGATGGTATCAAAAACAATGGCAGCTTTATGGTCTTTCTCACAGGCCTCATTAATTTTAGCGACGACGCGTTCGGCTTTTTCAAGCGTATCAATATAGGGAAGGGTGATCATATCAAAATGTATCCCTTCGAATTGCGTTAACAAACTGTTACCCAGTGTTTCAGCCGTGATACCGGTTCCGTCTGAAATAAAAAACGCTGTTCTGCTATTGATCGACTTTTCCACTGATCTTTCCTTACGAATGAGTCTTTTATGTAATTTCTTTACATGTCTAACAAGGCTGGGATTTTTTAGTTTAACTGAAGTATCATCCTAGTTTTAGTGCCGAAGTTGAAAGTGTAGAAAAAAGATTCACGGCAGAGCTTTACTAAGACAGACTCAATTAAACAACAGGAGAGTGTACCTTGCAGGATTATGTCATACGTCTTGATCAGGCAGGCATGGGCGATGTTGATAAAGTTGGTGGTAAAAACGCATCGCTTGGCGAAATGATCCATCAACTGAAAGATGCCGGTGTTAAAGTCCCCGGTGGTTTTGCCACAACCGCTCACGCTTATAGAGATTTTCTCCAACACAATGGTTTAGTCGACAAAATCAATGATCTGCTAGAATCCTTAGATTGTAATGATACTCGCGCACTGGCAGAAACGGGTCGTACTCTGCGTGAATGGATTATGGCAGGTGAGTTTCAACCTGATTTACAAGCCGCTATTGACCAAGCTTATCAAGAGATGTCTGAAGGTAAAGATATTGCCGTAGCGGTCAGATCATCGGCTACCGCAGAAGACCTTCCAGATGCTTCTTTCGCTGGCCAGCAAGAAACCTACCTGAATATTCGCGGCCTCGATAACATCAAAGAGGCAATCAAATCTGTATTTGCCTCTCTCTACAATGACCGTGCCATCTCTTACCGTGTACATCGTGGTTTTATTCACAGTGAGGTTGCTTTATCGGCGGGTATTCAGCGCATGGTTAGAAGTGAAACCGGCGCTTCGGGTGTTATGTTCACGTTGGATACTGAATCTGGCTTCAAGCAGGTCGTCTTTATCACTGCTGCTTATGGCTTGGGAGAGACGGTGGTTCAAGGAGCCGTTAACCCTGACGAGTTTTATGTTTATAAGCCAACCTTGAACTTAGGTGCGCCCGCTATTCTGCGCCGAAGCCTAGGGTCGAAAGCGATCAAAATGATTTATGGTGGTGAAGGTAACACCGCAAATGCTGTTCAAACCGTCGACGTTCCTCGCGAAGATCGTGACCGCTTCTGTATTAATGATGCCGATGTTGAAGCCCTTGCTCGCATTGCGGTCATTATCGAAAAGCACTATGGACGTCCGATGGACATCGAATGGGCAAAAGATGGCGATGATGGCGAACTCTATATCGTTCAGGCGCGTCCAGAGACAGTTAGAAGTCAAAGTTCTTCTGCAGTAATGGAGCGTTACCTGTTGAAAGAAAAGGGTAAAGTTCTAGTAGAAGGGCGTTCAATTGGTCATCGAATTGGATCAGGTCCAGTGCGTATTGTGGACTCAATTGACCAGATGCACGAAGTTCAGCCAGGTGATGTCCTTGTCACGGATATGACCGATCCTGATTGGGAACCGGTGATGAAACGTGCGGCAGCAATCATTACCAATCGCGGTGGCCGAACCTGTCATGCTGCGATTATTGCGCGTGAACTGGGTATTCCTGCGATTGTGGGATGCGGTGATGCGACTGATCGTCTGAACAACAATCAGTTAGTGACGGTATCGTGTGCGGAAGGTGATACCGGCCGTGCCTACGAAGGTAAACTGGCGTTTGAGCATCAAACCAGCAGCGTTGAATCCATGCCGGTTTTACCCTTTGAAATTATGATGAACGTCGGTAATCCTGATCGTGCTTTCGACTTCCAATCACTGCCTAATGCGGGAGTTGGTTTGGCTCGATTGGAATTTATAATCAACCGTATGATCGGTGTTCATCCTAAAGCGCTGTTGAACTTTGAACAGCAACCACGTGATATTAAACAGATTATCAATCGTCGTATTGCCGGTTATGCCTCTCCCGTTGACTTCTATGTCGACAAATTAGTTGAAGGTATTTCGACTCTGGCGGCTGCCTTCTACCCACGCAAAGTGATTGTACGTATGTCTGACTTTAAGTCGAATGAGTATGGTCATTTAATTGGTGGTGATCGTTATGAGCCGGCAGAAGAAAACCCAATGCTAGGTTTTCGTGGCGCGGCACGTTATATCTCTGAAACTTTCCAAGACTGTTTCGAGCTAGAGTGTCGCGCACTCAAGCGTGTTCGTGATGAAATGAAACTCACCAACGTGGAAATCATGGTGCCTTTCGTACGTACCGTGGGTGAGGCGAGACAGGTGGTGGAGTTGTTAGCTCGTAACGGTCTTAAGCGTGGTGAAAACGGTTTACGTTTGATCATGATGTGCGAAATTCCATCGAATGCCTTGTTGGCTGATGAGTTTCTGCAGTACTTTGATGGATTTTCTATCGGCTCGAATGACTTAACGCAACTGACACTGGGTTTAGATCGTGACTCAGGCATCATCGCTCATCTTTTTGATGAACGTAATGATGCGGTTAAAAAACTTTTAGCCATGGCGATTAAAGCCTGTAAGGATGCCGACAAATACATCGGTATTTGCGGTCAAGGACCATCTGATCATCCTGACTTTGCCAGATGGTTGATGGATCAAGGCATTACCAGTGTGTCATTGAACCCTGACTCTGTGATGGATACTTGGTTCTTCCTAGCCAACGACAAGGGTCAGCCATAAACGTGGGCAACTTGAGCTTCATCACTCGTCTACAGTTATGGTTTGAACCTTATCGTGATCGACGGATGCTGACGCTGCTAGCGTTAGGCTTTTCCAGTGGCTTGCCAGCACCGCTGGTGTTTTCAAACTTGTCCATCTGGTTGCGAGATGAAGGGGTCAGTCGAACAGACATAGGTTTGTTCGCACTGGCCGCTACGCCTTACGCGATTAATTTCTTGTGGGCTCCGTTGATCGATCGATTGCGGTTACCCTGGCTAACGGCGCGATTTGGACGTCGTCGTGGCTGGGCGCTGATGACACAATCCCTACTCATGGTTGCCATTGTGCTGCTGTCATTCACTAGCCCCAGTGATGGTTTGTGGTTGATGGCGGCAGCGGTTTTATTTGTGACCTTTATCTCGGCAACACAAGATATTGTCATTGACGCTTATCGAATAGAAATACTGGATCTGAACCAGTATGGCAGTGGCTCTGCCGCCGGTATCTGGGGTTGGCATTTAGGTGGTACGCTTATTGGCGGGGCGGGCGGTTTGTATTTAGCCGAAGCCTTTGGATGGAATGCGGCATACTTGTTGTTATCGGTGGGTGTGTTAATCGGTATGTTTGCGGTACTGATGAGCCCTGAACCTAACGTTGCTCCACCGGAAGACACCCTTGCCGAAGAAGAGCGGGCCATTGCATTGCTAGAGCGCTGGACCTTCCTTCCGGAAGTACCGCGTCGCATTATGGGTTGGATTTACTTAACGATCTTGGCGCCTTTATTTGAGTTTACTCGCCGCAATGGCTGGTTACTTATTTTAATATTCATCTTCGTCTTTAAACTTGGTGACGCACTACTGGGTCGAATGTCTGGGGTGTTCTATCGAGAATTGGGCTTTTCATTATCTGAGATAGCAGAGGTCGCCAAAGTCTATGGCTTGACCGCTAATTTAGTCGGTATCGTCATCGGGGGTATATTAGTTGCCAAGATTGGTATCCTTAAAGCGTTATTTATCTCTGGTTTTGCTACCGCAGCAACCAATCTAACCTATTCATGGTTAGCGGTTTCCGGTCAGTCGACAGGGGTGTTCATTTTTGCCGTTGCATCCGATAATTTCACGACCGGACTGGTAACCGTTGCCTTAGTTGCGTATCTATCTTCCTTGTGTAACAGCGCTTATACCGCAACACAGTATGCCTTACTGGCTTCCTTGGCTAATCTTGCCCGAATCTGGTTCTCTGCAACCAGCGGTATGATGGTGGATTCATTGGATGGCGACTGGGCTTTATTCTTCTTACTCTGTGCGGGAATTGCCTTAATAGGGTTGCCACTATTGATGGTGATTATGCGCAAATATCCTATCGAACGGCTTGCCTCAGAAAAACAATCCTGATTATCTAAAGCACTGCTATACTTGCAATAGTTTAATAATTCTAAAAAGTTAGTCGCAGGAAGCAGTGCCCATGCTTAAAAAAATATCCTTGCCATTGGTGTTAGCGTTTTTAGCCTATGCATTTTGGGTGAGTTCAGATTTTACTGAAATCGCAGCAGGCATTGCTTTATTTATGTTTGGTATGCTGTGCTTGGAGGATGGCTTTAAAGCCTTTACCGGTGGCACACTCGAAAGCATACTGCGTAAATCCACAGATAAACTTTGGAAAAGTCTCGTATTTGGGATGACCAGCACCACGCTGATGCAATCCAGTTCCTTAGTGTCACTAATCACCGTCTCTTTCGTTAGTTCTGAAATGATCACCTTAGCGGCAGGTATTGGCATTATTATGGGTGCCAATATTGGCACCACCACAGGTGCATGGCTAATTGCCGGTTTAGGTTTGAAAGTTGATATTGCAGCCTATGCGATGCCTGTCTTGGTATTCGGCATGGTGTTCATGATGCAAAAGAGCAAAACCAACAAGGGTATCGGATACCTGATGCTGGGATTTGCTTTCCTGTTCTTGGGTATCCATTTTATGAAAGAGGGCTTTGAGTCCTTCCAACAAAGCTTTGATTTATCCGAATATGGTATGACAGGGTTTGCGGGTCTGGTGATCTTTACCTTGATAGGTATGGCGATTACCGTCATTATGCAATCCAGTCATGCCACCTTACTGATCATCATTACGGCGCTTTCAGCAGGTCAGGTCAGCTATGAAAATGCGCTGGCATTAGCCATAGGTGCTAATCTGGGTAGTACCATTACCATCATTTTAGGTAGTATTGCCGCCAACTTGGGAGGCAAGCGTTTAGCAGCTTCTCATGTCTTGTTTAATGTCATTACCGCAGCCGTAGCGATTATCTTTATAGCGCAAATTGCCTGGCTTGTTGATCAGTTGGCTTCTGTGATGGGCATACGTGAAGATGACTTCCTTCTGAAGTTAGCGTTATTCCATACCTTGTTTAACGTCTTGGGTGTCTTGCTGCTGATGCCTTGGGTGCCCAAGATAGAGGCCTCATTAATCCGCTTTATTCAGTTTAAACCTAAAGGGATCGAGCAGCCGCTGTACCTTGTTCCTCAAGCCTTAGAGACACCTGCAACCGTTGTCAGTGCGGTAAAACAGGAAGTCAAACACCTTTTCGAAAATGCCTATGGTCTGTTAGCACACGGTTTAAGTCTAAAGCGCAGTACGATTGACTCATCCGAGTCGTTATCTGAAGCGGTTAAATATACTCGACGTATTTTTCCGATTGATGTCGAAGATTTATACGAAGAAAAGATTAAAAGTCTGCATAACGAAATCGTGACTTTCATTGCCGATGCTCAACTGCGTGAATCAACTCAGGCAGCGACTGAAGAGTTATATGCGCTAAGGCAGGCAAGTCGCGATATCGTCGAAGCCGTGAAAGGTATGAAGCATCTGCACACCAATCTATCGCAGCACGGGTTATCTACCAATCTAGCGGTGCGTGAACGTTATGATCAAATCAGAATCCACTTAGCTGAAGTTTTGCGAGAGCTTCGACAACTTATGGCAACGGATGATGATCTAACGCATTTATCCCTTGATGCCCTGCGCGTAGAATCGCAAAAAGCGAGACGTAAACTGATTGACGAACTTGATGAGATGATTCGCCATCGTCGCATCGCGGCTTCGATTGCCACATCTATTATGAATGACGAAGCCTATGTGACCGATATCGTCAATAATTTACTCGATTCAGTCTCTATCTTATTGAAAAAACCACAAGAGAAAGTTGAGGATTCACTTCATCTCGATGAAAAAGAGCTTTCTGAATTGGCGGAAAAGAATTAAAGATAAATCCCTATAGCGGTTGATCTTATGATTAACCAGGAGTGACCCATGAAAGCGAAGAAACTACTTGAGCGTGTGAAGCAGTTTTTGGATGCGGATCGTCACACTCAACTTGACAAAATTCGATCCATTCGCAAGGTGTTAAAAGAGCTGAAAGAGAAAGAGCGTATGCTTAGAGAGCAATTGGAACATGAAAAAGACAGTGAAACTAAAGAATCACTTCAGCTTCGGCTGGATGTGATCTACGCCCAACGTAAGAAGGGCGTAGATAGAGTCCAAGAGCTAAAAGAGGGCTTAAAGTCTAAAGAGCAGTCAACAGCCGAGACCGACATTTCAGTCACAGATGCTGGTCCAGACGGTCAGCCAGACAGTCAGCAAGAAAGCCAGCCAGAGACGCAGGTTAAAGACTAACGCACATTATCTTCAAGATGTTTATCGCGCAGTTGCGGATCGACTTTCTCAAGTGACATGTTGATTGCATGTTGATGCGCATTATACCAGTTTTCCAGTAACCTAAAGAAACCGATAAGCACCGCTGTCAGTAACAAGTAAAGTAAACCCGCCAGTAAGAAGAACTCTAAACTCATATAGGTTCGAGCAATCGCACCGCGTGTCGCGCCCATCAAGTCAAGCAGTGTGATCGTTGAAGCCAAAGCACTACCTTTCAGCATCAAGATCACTTCATTACCATAAGCAGGCAGGATAATGCCAAACGCTCTGGGTAAAATAATATGCTGGTACTGTTTGCGGCGGCTAATTCCAAGAGATTGTGCGGCTTCTACTTCTCCTTTAGGGACCGCTAAAATGGCCCCTCTGAAAAGTTCGGCAATATAGGCTGAGGTATTTAAACTGAAGGCAATGATGGCGCACCAATAGGGTTGTGATAGCACATCTGTCCAAATCCAACCTAGATTACGCAAGCTTTCAAACTGCGATAGCCCATAGTAAATCAAGAAAATCTGGACCAGTAACGGCGTACCTCTAAAGAAAAAGATATAGCAGTAAGGAAATATCCATAACCACGGACTTTTCGAAATGCGCATCAAGGCGATAGGGATCGCCATTAAAAAACCGACAATGCCTGAAACGACCACTAGCTGAAGGGTAACCCAGACACCATCCATTAAACGTGGAAGGTAGCGAGCGTAAGAATCCCAAGGTTCAGCACCTTGAGTTAGCGTTAATAACCATTGTGATAATTGAATGATCAGTTCGCTCATTATCGTGCTCCCTGCCATGGACGGTTAGCACGTATCTCCATAAAGCGGATCGCCTGCATAAAGATAATCGTCAATAATAGATAGATAAAGGCCGCTGCAAGATAAAACGTAAACGGAAGCTTGGTAAACCCTGCAGCCACATAGGCTTGACGCATTAAGTCATCCAGACCGATAACAGAGACTAGTGCCGTGTCTTTAAGCAGGACGAGAAATAGATTGCCGAGACCAGGAATGGCAATTCGCCACAACTGAGGCATTAGAATTCGGGTAAACGTCTGCCAGCGATTTAATCCCATCGCCATGGCTGACTCACGCTGACCTTTGGGAATCTCTTGTAATGCGCTACGAAACACTTCTGTGGCATAAGCACCAAAGGCAATAGAAAGTGCGGTAACACCCGCAGCAAAGGCACTGATTTCAATATATTTATCAAAAAGACGTAATAAAATCTCGGTGGTACCGAAGTAGATAATCAGTACCAGTAATAGTTCAGGTATGCCACGAATTAAGGTGGTATAGGTGGTGGCAATCCAACGCAATGCACGAATAGGTGATAATTTTGCTGCAGCTCCTATTAGGCCTAGTATTAAACCAAAAAACAGACTGGTGAATGCCAGTTTTAGGGTGATCCAAGTACCCGCCAAAAGCAGATGGCCAAAACCGTGTAAATCCATTCAGATGCTCACATTGAGAAGGTCATATAAAAACAAAGGGCCGGTAGACTATTATCGATCATCCGGCCCTCATTCCCCTGTTATTTCTTAATAGATAGAGAAGGGGAAGTAACGTGCATTGATTTCAGCATAGGTGCCGTTTTCAACAATGGCTTCTAAAGCAGCATTAAAGCGCTCTTTTAGTTCGGTGTCATTCAAACGGACAGCGATGGCGATTTTGTCATCGATATCGATATCTTCGCCTTTGAATTCAAAACCATTACCTGCATCGGTTTGTAGCCAGTCATAAGCAGGGAATTTGTCAGATAGCATGCCATCCAAGCGACCAGATGCTAAATCAAGATAGGCGTTGTCTTGGGTATCATATAAACGAACGTTAACAACGCTACCCAAGTTGTCTTCTAAAAATTGACCCGCAATCGTCGCACGTTGAGCGCCAATAGTTTTACCTGCCAAACTTTCTGAGTCGGTAGACATTTCAGAACCCGCAGGGCCAATGAACGCTAGCACATTAGAGTAGTAGGGGTTGGTGAAAGCAACAACGCGTTCACGTTCTTCAGTGATCGACATGGATGCAATAATGGCATCGTAGCGACGAGCACGCAGGCCTGGAATAATACCGTCCCAATCTTGAGTGACGATTTCGCAACTCGCTTGCATTTCAGCACATAGGGCTTCTGCAATTTCGACGTCAAAACCTCCAGGCTTACCCGTGCTATCAATAAAGTTAAAAGGTGCATAGGCGCCTTCAGTGGCAATACGAATCGTATCGGACATTGCAGCAGGTGCAATCATGCTGGCAGATGCCATCAGTACAGCGGATGTCAGAAATTTCTTGGACCATTGCATAATTCACTTCCTTACAGTTCAATTTTTATAGTGCGCGTTTAGTCTTTAGTTATAGATGACTGGATAAAAATTCTCTACATCTTTCTGAGGTAGGATTAGTAAAAACTTGTGATGGAGGGCCAAACTCTTCAACTTTACCTTGATGTAAAAACATCACTTGGCTGGATACATCGCGAGCAAAGCGCATTTCGTGAGTGACGATCAGCATGGTTCTACCTTCTTCGGCAAGGCCTTGCATGACCCCAAGAACCTCGTTAACCAGTTCTGGATCTAAGGCTGAGGTAGGTTCGTCGAACAATAACACCTCAGGGTCCATCGCCAGAGTTCTAGCGATGGCAATACGCTGTTGCTGACCACCTGATAAGTTACCGGGATAGTATTTTGCTTTATCTGCAAGGCCTACTTTTTCGAGCAGTTGCATGGCGCGTTCTTTGGAATCTTTTTTGCTGGCGCCTTTGACTAAGGTTGGCGCTAGCATAATGTTGTCCAGAATCGTCATGTGTGGCCAAAGATTAAAATTTTGGAACACAAAACCGATTCGAGCACGCATTCTTTCAAGTTGATGGCGTTTACGTGCTTCTAATTCCCCTTTGGAGTTCGACACTAAATCCAGCGATTCGCCGCGCAGTGTAATAGAGCCTTTTGAGGGGTTTTCTAGAAGGTTTAAGCAGCGAAGAAAGGTGGATTTACCAGAGCCACTCGATCCGATGATGGAGATAACGTCGCCGTCGCGTGCGGTTAATGAGATGCCTTTAAGGACTTCAATCTGACCGTAGCGCTTGTGAAGGTCTTTAACTTCAAGTGTTGCGCTGGTGGTGGGTTGGGTGTCTGTATGATGGTTGTTTGAGTTCATAGGTAGACAACGTATAAGAATATTTAATCAAATAGTAATCTTTTTTATACCTTGGTCGCAAGGTGATAGGCGTTATGTTTTTAAGAAAGAACATATGTGCTAGAACCGTTGGCATACCTATTAGATGACACGCTTTGCATCGTCCATGATCGCTCGGCTGACGCCATCCGTGGCGTCAGACGGTCAACTAATAGGCATACCAACAATTCACACTGAGATTTCGTGTTATTTAGAAAACAGAAAAGCGAGTTGGGGTGAGTGAATAGGTATAGGTGGGTGTGATATTCTTAGCATAGAAATTATTGAAGGGGTGTTGTTGTGGAATTAGGGCGTATTAATCAGCTGACGGTGAAGCGTGTTGTTGAGCAGGGGGCTTATTTAGAGGCGGCTAATTCTGAAACAGTGCTTTTGCCTACCCATGAAGTTCCAGAGGGGCTTGAAGTGGGTGATGAGTTATCTGTGTTCGTTTATTTGGACAGTGATGATTTTCCGGTGGCGACCTTGAAAGTGCCACGCATTCAACGGGGTGAGTTTGCGCAGTTGCGGGTTGCGGATACCAATGATGTCGGGGCGTTTTTGGATTGGGGGTTGCCTAAACAGTTGTTTATGCCGTTTGCGGAGCAACCTCAACGAGTTGAGGTGGGGCAGCAGGTTATTGTTGCTATGTATATTGATAATTCAGGACGCTTAGCGGCGTCAGCGCGATTAGAAAGACATCTGAATAAAACGATTGCAGATTATCGATCTGGAGACCCTGTCTCTTTAATGATTTGGCGTCGTACTGAATTGGGTTTTTTAACCATCATTAATCATCAGCATATCGGTTTACTGCATCAGCAGGATCTGTTTAAGCCGGTCAGAGCCGGTTTGATACTGCCGGGTTACATCAAACAAGTACGTGAAGAAGATGGCAAAATAGATGTGATGCTAGATAAGCCCGGCTATGGCAAGGTTGAGCCACTTGCTCAGCAAATCATTGATTATCTGAATCTAAAAGGCGGCTCATGTCCGTTGAATGACAAAAGCTCACCTGATGAGATCAAAGCCTTGTTCGGCGTTAGTAAAAAAGCCTTCAAAATGGCCATTGGTAATTTGCTAAAGCAAGGGATTATCGCGATTGAAGAGCATGGGATTAGGCTGCGTTAAACGTCTGAACTTTTAGCATTTAGTTACCGACTTTACGTCTTTCCAGTCGGTAACCTTCACCCGCAACGGTCAGAATGGGGCAGTCCATGTCAATCAGCATAAATTTCTTTCTTAGTCGATACACCAGTGTCGTGATTGATTCTTGTGAGTTGATGTTGCAAGTTTTTGACAGGTGTTGGAGAAGGTCTTTTCGCGTAACGATAGCCCCATCTGCTTTAATCAGCGTGCCTAGCAATTCAAATTCTCCTCGGGTTAAATCGATTGGATCATAACCATTTCTTTTCATGGCACGCGTATTTTTGTCTAAGCATAAATCAAATATTGTCAGTGTGAGGGTATCATTGACGGAAGTGTCATCAGTTTGATTTGATGAAAGCCCCGACCTGAGTAGCGCGTTTCTGACTTTTAATTCAAGTTCTTTAATACTAAAAGGTTTTGTTATGAAGTCATCTGCGCCTAACTCAAATGCTTTAATTCGGCTTTGTTGATCCGTTCTGCCAGAAATGACATAAACTAGAATTTGGTTGGATTCTCTAAGCTGTTGAAGCACATCTAAACCATCAGCATCTGGGAGGTTGAGGTCAAGCATGACTAAATCATAGTTAAGATGCTGGATTGACTGCGCAAAACAAACGGCGTTATGACAAACATCAACATGATAATTTAGCATGGATAAGTAATCCTTTACTACAGAACAAAGACATTCATCGTCTTCAAGTATAAGGATTCTATATTGACTCAAATTTCTAACCTCAAGTCTTTTGCATCGTTATTGTTCATCAAGATCGGTAATGTTACGCTAATTGTGGTTCCTTTCATAACCTCCGACGTTAAATTAACCTGTCCATTGTGTAGTTTTGCAATTCCTTTTACTAAATACAAACCCAGCCCTAGACCCGGAGTATCATGTTGACCTCGTTGATATTTTCCAAACATCATCGGCTGATCAGCTTCTGAAATACCCATGCCTTCATCAGCAACACAAAGTATGACTTGATTGTTTTCCTCAAGCGCTTGGATAGTAATGTTGCCACCATTGGGTGAGTATTTAATGGCATTTTCAACGAGATTATTCATCATCATTTGTAAAAGCTCACCATCTCCCGAAATTTTATTAGCCTTATTAATCGCAATGATCTGATGTTGTCCTTGATTCAAAAGCAATGCATAGTTTTCAGCTGTTCTTATTATCTCTTCACAACTCACCCAGGCAGCATTGCGTTGCCAATAGGTTTTCACCATGCGATCTTCTGCGAGTGATCGATTGACAAGGTCGGATAGATAACGCGCAGAAAGTCGTTGCTTTTCAATTGTAGGGGTCAGCATGGGATGTTGGCTGCTTTGTAATTCAAGCAAATCACAACTGGATTCAATCACGCTTAATGGTGTTCTAAATTCATGTGCAACCATTCTCATGAATTGATGCTGGCGCATATTGGTCATATGTTCTTCATCTAGCGATTTTTGAAGTTGATCTCGAGAAGATTTAAGAGCAGATTGATTAGTTTGTAGTTGTAAATTTAAGCGTTTGAGTTTAATTGTCCAGAAAGATATCAGCCCTATTAAAATGCCTGATATGGCAATCACGGTAACAAGCATTGTGTAGTCAGGTTCTGAGTAAAATCTAATATAAACATAACGGTTGACCGCCGAACGAATATCATCGGGTGTTAACAGAAAAATACCGATATTTAGTCTTTCCACTAGAGCTTCATTGTCTTTAACGACACCGATGCGAAATTGATTACTAAACCCCTCTAAATTACCTGCAACCTTTAAATCGAATAATCCTTCTTTTCTCAGTAGATAGGCAGCAACCGATAAAGAGCGTATGGCAATATCTGCATCTTTACTTTGTACAGCCAGAATGGCATCAATTTCAGAATCATAGGTTTGGATGGTTAGTTTAGGGTAGTGACGGCGCAAGTGCTGTTCAACACCTGTACCATGAGGTAAGGCGACACGATTGTCATTTAATTCAGCCAGGCTTCGAATGTATTCAAAATCTTGGTGTGTAATAAATACGTTTGGATCTGTAAAGTAAATTTCAGAAAAATCAAGCCATTCAGATCGCTCTGGTGTTTGGTTCAAAAATGCTAGGGCATCACATTGTCTAGCTTTTGCAAACTCAAGACTTTCTGGCCAGTCGCGAGTCGCCACTATCTCGAAATTTACATTGGCATTACCCGCTATTTTGTTGATTAAATCAGCAGCGATACCATGAAAATTTCCCTCTTTATCAATCCACTCATAAGGTTCCCAGTCAGGATCAACACACAGTTGGACAGTCACTGGTTCCAGATACGGGCTATCAGTTTCGGAAGAATTGACTAACGGAACAGCGACTAAGAGACCAAAAGTAAGTCCTATAGTGCTGGTGAGAAACGTTCGCATTTTAAACATACAAATAAATGATTTAGCCGCAACTATTTAATATGTCCAAAACTATAGAGTGAATCTTGATCTAAGTCAGTAAATTTATCGCTTTGTTCATAACTTGTTCATAACGCGTTCAGGACAGGTTGATTTTTAATCGATTATAGTAAGAGTAGTATAAAATTTTAAAACAAGCCTATTTATTCCATCAAAATGAGTAGGTTATTGCGGCAAAGTACTCGGAGCGCATTATGAACAAGTTTTATCGTACCGTATGGAATTCTGCCAAAGGGGTTTGGCAAGTTGCTGGAGAGATCGGCTCTAGCAAAGGCAAGCAAAAATCCATGCGTCTAATGCGCCCAGTAATCATTGGCGCGGGAAGTCTTATCCTGATTAGTACACAAGCGCTCGCATCTGACTTACCGACCAATGGAACAGTGGTAGGTGGCAATGCCAGTATTTCCACTTCTGGCCACAATATGACCATTCATCAATCTACCGATAAGCTAGCGATTGATTGGCAAAGTTTTTCTATCGGTGACAAAAACCAAGTTGAATTTGTACAACCGAGTTCATCCTCTGCTGCGCTTAACCGTGTGACCGGTGACCAAGTTTCTACTATCCGTGGTGCACTTAAATCTAACGGTCAAGTCTTTCTAGTTAATCCTAATGGTGTGTTGTTCAGTTCTACTGCACAAGTGGATGTAGGTGCACTGGTTGCCTCTACGCTGGACATCTCCACTGAAGATTTTATGCAGGGTAATTACACCTTCAGTGGTACCAGCGCCAATGCTGTTATTAATCAAGGCAATATTAAAGCGGACGGTGGTTATGTTGCCATGATCGCTGCACAGATCATCAATGCCGGCAGCATCACAGCCGACGAAGGTACTGTGCTGATGGGTGCCGGTAGTCGAGTCACGCTTGATCTGGGCGGCCCTGTCAAAATTGAAGTCAAGGAAGCCTTGCTTGACACCTATATTGAACAAGGTGGCGCGATAAAAGCTGATGGTGGTTTGGTGTTCCTAACGGCAAAGGCTGCGGGTGAACTGACCAGTAGTGTGATCAACCACACCGGTATTACAGAAGCGCAAACACTAGCAAGTGGCCAGAACGGTGAAATCTTCCTGATGGGAGATATGGAATCGGGCGTTATTCAGGTAGCGGGTGTTTTAGATGCGTCTGCGCCAAATGTTGGAAATGGTGGTTTCATTGAGACTTCTGCTGCTAATGTGCAGATTCAGCCTGAACTAAAAGTAACTACTCGTTCAGAAAATGGTCTAACCGGCAAATGGCTAATTGATCCGACTGATTTCACGATAAGTAGCGGTGTAGCATCTCAAACGGATTCGGGTATTGGTGCTACTACGTTACAAAGTAACCTTGCCGACAGTGATATTGAAATTCAGACCGTTTCAACAGGCGGTGACCGAGGTAATATCAATGTAAACGCTGATGTGACTTGGAATGAGAACACACTGACGCTAACTGCTCATGGCGATATTTTGATTAACTCTACGCTTACTGCAGCTGGCTCAGCTGAGCTTGTTCTTAATCATGGCTGGAATGGTAATGCTGTCAGTCCAACCTACGGTAATGACAATAGCCATTTGATCGTGCATGGCCGCGTTGACCTGTCTGAAACGTCTGTAAATACCCTTGCCATTAATGGTGCAAACCACACCATCCTGCGTAATCAGTCAGAAGTGGCGGGTATCACTAACGACCTAGATGGTCGTTATGTGCTGGGTGGAAATCTTGATTTCACGGGTAACTGGACACCGATTGGAGTCTTTACTGGGCATTTTAATGGCTTGGGTAATCAGATTCATGACTTGGTTGTAAGCCACAATGCCTCGGGTGCAGGGCTGTTTGGCAGTACCGATGGGGCGACCCTTTCTAATCTTAGGCTGGCGGGTGTCAACATTACCAATTCTGGCGGTGGTGTAGGAGCACTTGTTGGTAATGCCACCAATACAAACGTTAATAACGTACACGTTAACGGAGTAGTAACATCCACAAGGGCTGCCGATACGGCAGCGGATGCTGGTGGTTTGGTTGGTTTTCAAGTTGGTGGTTCTATTCGTTTTAGTAGCGCAAATGTAAATGTTATTGCTAATGGAAGAAATGTTGGCGGCTTGGTCGGTGATGCAACAAATTCGGCAAGTATAGAGAACTCGTTTGCTTTGGGCAGTGTTGAAACATCAGGAAATCAAGGCAATATCGGTGGATTAGTAGGAGCTTTGCGAAACGCAAGTAGTATTTCCAACTCCTATGCTACTGGTAATGTAGTAGGTCAGTTAAATAATACTGGAAATACTGGTGTGGGTGGCCTTGTTGGAGAAATACGTAATATTGATGCGACTGTCTCAAACAGCTATTCATCAGGATTGGTAACAACCACGGGTACTGGTGACCGCAAAGGTGGGCTTGTCGGTGCGAATTTTCAAAATGATGGTACAAATGTAACCGATAGTTACTGGGTAAATGGATTAGATAGCAGTGCGGGTGGCTTAAGAATTACGACAAACGAAAACAGCCTATCAACTTATAGTGGTTTTGGTGATAGCTGGACCTCGCTTGATGGATATTTCACTCCCTTTCTGAGGGCTCAAGGGAGTGAAGCTTTGATGCTCAATCAAAATTTAGTGATTGAGTCAGCAAATGACTTAATACTGAATCAGAACTTCAACAGTATTTCAGTGGTGGGTGAATCAACACTGACTTTGAAAGCTCAGCGAGATATTGTTTTTGTGCCTGAAAGGAGTGTGGTCTCATCAGGTGGTAGTTTAAATCTCGTACTCTGGGCAGACACTGATGGTAACGATAGTGGTGGAATATTGTTTGATACAGGTTCAAACATAAATACTCGCAATGGCCATCTTTGGATGGGTGGTGGTGCCGGCAGTTCAATTTGGAAGGGTCTGACAGTGGGCAATTCCTACGCCGCTAATTTGAATACGTCAATTGCTGATTCTAACGTAAATGAAACCTATGCCGGTATTAATGTTATTGGTGCCGCACTAGATGCAGGAAGCGGCGATCTATACATGTCGGGCAAGAGTTTTCAGACAGATTATCGCTTCGGGATAGGGACTCGTTTTAACGGTGGCAACACCATCACCGCCAATAATATCTCTATTCATGGTATTGGCTCGGCTAATACTGCGACAGGCGATGATACCAATCGAGGTAACTGGGGTGTAGGGATTGAAAACACCACCATGAATGCGACCGGTGATATTACTGTTAACGGTCAAGGTGGCGGTCAAAGTGCGGGGTCTAATGGTGGGCAAAATCATGGCATTCGCATGGATGCAAACTCACATTTAATTGCAAGTGGTGCAGGAAATATCACCCTGATTGGTAGCGGTGGAGGTAATGCCAGCATTACAGCAAACACTGATAATGATGGTATCAGACTCGACGGCGGAAAACTGACTACTGCAAACGGTTCAATCACTTTGCAGGGTACAGCTGGCTTGCATGGAAGTTCAGAGGGTGTGAGTCTGAACTCGGGAAATGTAAACAACTTGATACAAAGCACAGAAGGCGGAGATATAACGATCGTCGCTGACACTCTAGATTTATCCAGTAATCAAAGAATTTCCTCATCTGGAAATCTCGTCATTAATCCGAATACCACGGCCAATACGATCGGTATTGGTGGTGCCTCAGGTACGCTATCGTTGGATTCAAGCTATTTCAGTACTAACTTTGTTAATGGTTTCTCCAATATCATCATCGGAAGTGACACCGCCGGCAATATTGCGGTTGGCGGTGACACTATTTTTAATGACAACCTTACGTTAAAAACAGCAAACGACATCGTTTTGGAGTCAAGTTCCTCAATGATGGGCTCTTTGAATGAAAATGCTTCTTTAACAGTGTGGTCTGATGCAGATGGATCGGGTGCAGGTTCTATATATTTGATGGATAGTTCAACTATTACTACCAATGGTGGACATCTTTGGATGGGAGGTGGCAATGGGACGATAAACTGGAATGGCTTAAGTGTTGGCGATGGGTATGCCATGGCTGGAAGTGCTCATGCGGTGACGCTGGGTTCATCCTTGAATTACCTCAATGGAATTTCAATATCTAACTCCAATATTTCCACAGGAGGTGGCAATATTTCGCTATCCGGTATGAGTGCAAACCAATCAAGTACTGCTCAGGGTTACATTGGAATTCTTTTCGATAAATCCTCTATTGATTCAGGTGATGGCAATATTGAAATCAGAGCGATTTCGAATAATAGCAGTGCAACTGCTAGTTGGTATTATGGTCTGTTAATGACCACTTACTTGAACAATCAAACATCTTCAATTGCTTCATCCAGTGGCAATATATCTATTAATGGTGAAACCTCTTTTCAAGAGCAAAACCATGGTGCAGGTATAGGACTTTATGGTTGGAATAACAATAATAGTCTTGTCGAAATCCGGTCTAACTCAGGTGATATCAATATAACAGGTCGTCTCAACAGTTCAGGCTTTGATCAACAGTATGGCGGTATTTTTCTCTTTGGATCTAGCCAAGAAAATATTGTTTCACAAACGGGTAACATTAGTTTGAGTGGCCTTTCTGCTAATTCAAATGTAGCAGGCATCAATGTATGGCCGGGGAACACAACAAGTAGTATTGGTTATGATGGTGTTAATCCGTTCACGGGT
Source organism: Nitrincola schmidtii (assembly GCF_008973715.1). Classification (GTDB taxonomy): domain Bacteria; phylum Pseudomonadota; class Gammaproteobacteria; order Pseudomonadales; family Balneatricaceae; genus Nitrincola; species Nitrincola schmidtii. Next base: position 102,053 of record NZ_WBOL01000007.1, on the reverse strand, counting down.
GATATCACACTGAACTCCAATACCTTTATTAACTTTGAAGGATCGATTACCGCAAATACCTTGAATCTTTTAGGTGCGGGTGTAGATTACACACTTGAAAGTATTCAAAATAACGTGAATATACTGACTGCTAATACAGGTAGTGTAAGTTTTACGAATAGCGATGCACTTGAATTAGTAAGTATCACCGCTAGTAGTAAAATTAATGTCGCGACTCAAGTAGGTAATTTAATAGTAAATGGAAATATCTCGTCTGACTCCTCCGACAATGATGCAATTCTACTAAATGCGGCTAGAAGCGCTTTAGCTGGAACAGCCAATGGCGGTAACATCATTCATCAAAACGGCAGCATTACAACCGCCAATGGTGGACGAGCTTTACTTTACACAGGTAGTGTGAATGGCAGCACTGGTGTCACTGATCTTGTTGGTTCTGGTTCTGGCAATTTCCGCTATAACAGTAATGCCACAACCACAAACTTTACTACTGCATTGGGTCAAGAGGGAATATTTGCTATTTACCGAGAACAGCCGACGATCACTGTTTCGGCTAGAAATGATAATAAAACCGTTAGTGCGACTCCTTACTCTGGCGGAAATGGTATAGATATATCTGGTCTAGTTAATGGAGACGCTGAGTCAGTTCTAACGGGTGCTTTGGTGTATGGAGGTAATAGTCAAGGTGCTATTGAAGAGGGTATGTATGTTTTGACACCGAGTGGCTTAGACAATGGCCTTGGATATGACATCGCTTTTGTTGATGGTACTCTTCAAATCATGCCAGAACCCACTCCGGAACCAACTCCTGTTCCGGCTCCAGAGCCAACTGAAGATACAACACAGCAACCGATACCTGAAGGTTCTTTAGAGGAGGTTATCGCTAGCATACCAAAATCCTCACAACCATTTCTGCAAGGCATTCAATTCTTCAATAACACCTCACTAACCATACCAAACACTGCTGCTCAAGGAGGCACAGGCCAGGTAGGTTCACTTGAGGTGATTGAGTTAGAGAGTAGCGACCTTGGTTCTTTGGCTATGTTAGGTAATGGCAATGCTACTGGATTCTTGCGGATGTTTGTCATCGACGGCGGCATTAACGTCGAGGGACAGTCTAGACAGGGTGGCAGTAGTGATGAGTCTTCTACCCCTGAAATTCTTAACTAAAGCTAGCGATTAAGGAAACTGATAATGACTGTACAACCTTTTTTTAAGCCTTCAATTCTAGCTTTGGCTGTGGCGTTTTCACTTCCGGTGGCAGCTCAAACACCACCGGATGCTGGACGAATTTTACAAGATAGTTTGCCGCAAACACTTCAACCACTTGCGCCTTCAGTGGACTTTACCGTTGAAGGTCAGCCTTTGACGGATGCAGAACCTGGAGGTGCGACAGTCAACTTAACAGGTATTCGATTTACCGGTAACAGCATATATTCTGCTGAAGCATTGATGGCTGTCTTGGGCGATGTAATCGGTAATGATTATGATTTGGCTGGTTTGCGTCAGCTAGCAAATCAAATCAGTATTCATTATCGCAATAATGGCTATCCTTTTGCCCGTGCCGTTATTCCCGCGCAAAACATGAGCGAAGGGGTATTGGTTATACAATTGATTGAAGGTAGATATGGTCAGGTCATTACTAGCGGTGATGCATCAGTGGCTGCGGATGCCTTGCCTTTTTTGCATCAGTTGAAACCCGGCAATGTGATTGAGTCGACTCAGTTAGAGCGTAGTACCTTACTATTGGGCGACTTGCCGGGTGTGCGCGTTGTTCCGGTGATGCGACCCAGTGCCGAAGTCGGTGCGGGTGATTTAGATGTTCAAGTGTTTGAAGAACCACAGTTTAGTGGCAGTGTAGGGTTAGATAATCACGGTAACCGTTTTAGTGGCGAGTATCGCGGTCAAACCGATTTGCGTTATAACCGTTTGTTGATGCTCGGTGATGAGCTCTCAGTCCGAGCGCTTTACACCAGTGAAGATACTTGGTTAGGTCAAGTTGGTTACTCTTTGCCGTTGGGGTATTCAGGTTTGCGTGGTAACGTCAGTTACGCGCATACGGATTATCAGTTGGGTAAAGACTTTAGTGCGTTAGGGGCAACCGGTCTGGCCAAAGTTACCAGTGTGGGTTTGAGTTATCCTATCCTCAGAAGTCAGCGATCGAATCTAGTTTTAGCGGGTAGTTACGATTACAAAGAGCTTAAAGATAATCGAACTCAAGATGATTTTAGCAGTAAAAAAACTGTGAATTCTATTCCAGTGTCGTTGCAGTTTGATCATCGTGATGGATTAGGCGGTGGAGGCATTACGTTTGGTAATCTTCAGATCACTTCTGGTCGACTGAAACAAAGTGATAATAATGATCAAAGTGAAAAATACTCCTTTACTAAAACCAACCTCCAGTTGGCACGTCTGCAGCGTGTAAACGATCAAATTACCTTATTTGGTAATGTCAGCACTCAATATGCAGATAAACGCGATCTAGACGGCTCGGAATCCTTCTCATTAGGTGGGCCAAATGGTGTGCGTGCTTTCCCTGTCGGTGAAGGATCGGACAGTCGTGGCTGGTTAGCGCAAATAGAGATGCGTTATGCGATTGATGCGCATTTTTCTCCCTATGCGTTTTATGATGCGGGTTCAACACCAAGAGGTGGCGTAGACAGCGATCGAAGAAATCTAGCCGGAGCGGGTATTGGTTTGCGCTACAACCGTGATGCCTTTAGCATGGATCTGAGCTCAGCATGGAAGATAGAGGGTGGTGAAGCAGATTCTGATGACAAGCAGCGAGATCCTAGAATTTGGTTTACAATGAACTACCGTTTTTAAAAATTAAGGACACACTCCATGCTAAAAAGCTTTGTAAAAACCGCTGCCTTGACTGGACTCATTGCTAGTGGACTAGCCTTTGCCCAAGAACCCCGTGTCACTGAATACCAAGACTGGGTGGGCGTTTGTGCGGATGTGCAAGGCCAAGAGCGCTGCGAAATTCAGCAAACCTTAAACATGGAAAATGAGCAAGGTAATGCTCGTCTTTTGCGTGCATCCGTTAACATGATGGACAACCAACTGGTGATGCAACTCTTGCTGCCATTGGGTTTAGATCTGCGTGCCGGAATTGTGATGCAAATTGATGAAGGTGAAGAGTTTGGTTCTGGCTTTTTGACCTGTGTGCAGGAAGGGTGTTTAGTTGCGTTTCCACTCGATGATGCGCGTCTTGCGGCACTGCGCGCAGGCAGTGTGACCAAAATTGGTTTTCGTCCCTTCAATACCAATGAAACACTGGTTTTAGAGATGTCCTTAATGGGGTTCACTCGAGCTAGTCAATCGGTTAAGTAGCGTTTGAAAGTGGCAGGAGATAGAGCTGAGATCGAAACGGAATCGATCTCAGCTCTTTTTTTATTTTTTTCCATATTTTTCAAATTCATGCTAAAGAAATCTCACTTAGCAATTTAAAATTTCTGGTAATTAAGTCCCTCTCTGTTATGATCCATTGAAGAATGTATTCACTACTATTTATATACATTTTTGTTTGAATTTTTGTAATAAGGTTTTCGTTGATGAGTGAAACACAGGGAAGCTTTGCCACTGCTCCAGTGGTAGGTATAGGTGCTTCTGCCGGCGGCTTAGAGGCACTGTCGCGTTTTGTATCTTCTCTTCAGCCTAGTACACATCTTAGTTTTGTTATTCTGCAACATCTTTCCCCTTCTCATAAAAGCATGATGGCTGAAATCTTAAGCCGTGAAACCGCACTTAAGGTTGTTGAGATGAAAGATGGTACAAAACCAGAAAAAGCAACCATTTATGTGGTTCCATCTAGTTTTAATGCGTCTATAAAAGATGGTGTGCTGCATCTTCAACCCGCAGAGCCGGAAGTCTTTCCTAAGCCATCTATTAACGAATTCTTTATATCCTTGGCCGCTGAAGCGGGAGAGAGTGCGGTCGGTATTGTACTTTCTGGAACTGGTTCGGACGGTACCGCTGGCCTTCGATCAATACAAGCCGCTGGCGGTATTACTATTGTTCAAACGCCAGATACAGCTAAGTATCCGGGTATGCCTCAGTCCGCTATTGAAGCGGGAGTTGCAGATTTTATTCTATCTCCTGATCAAATCGCCGCACGTTTACCTTTATTGATCCCCGCAAAAGCGGTTGATATTGATAAGGTTCCTGATAACGCTCTTAATCAATTGCTGGGTTTGCTGAAGAAACGATGTCAGGTGGATTTTTCCGGTTACAAGATTGGTACCTTAGCGCGTCGTATTCGCAGAAGAGTTGTCGCCACAGGTCATGAATCCACAGAAGATTACTTGCAATGGGTGAATTCAAACCCTGAAGAGTTAGACCTACTCTCAAGAGATATCCTTATATCAGTGACCTCTTTTTTTCGAGACAAAGATGCCTTCGCTGTGTTACGTGAAAAGGTGGAGGATATTTGTAATAAACGCTCGATAGATGAAGAAATTAGAGTCTGGGTTGCAGGTTGTGCGAGTGGTGAGGAAGCTTATTCCATTGCTATTTTATTTGCTGAAACCTTGGGGGAGAGAATTTTAACTCAACCTTTACAGATTTTTGCTACCGATATTGATGATGAAGCGTTAAATACAGCAAGGCGTGGATTGTATCCTTCAGCATCTCTAGCATCGCTTTCACAGGATAGGCTGAAGCAATTTTTTCGACCAGTGCAAAAATACTTCGAGGTAAATAAACGCCTTAGAGACATGATTGTTTTCGCACGTCACAACTTAGTAGACGATCCACCCTTTTTACGACTCGATTTAATTACGTGTCGAAATGTGCTTATTTACTTCGATAATCCCTTGCAGACACGTGTTCTGCAACGTTTTCATTTTGCGCTTAGACATCCAGGTTATCTTTTTTTAGGACGCTCTGAGAGCATAGTTCAAGCAGAGCAGTTATTTTCTGCTGATAATAGGCGAGAGCGTCTTTTTGTTAAGCAAGGCGACAGTAGTGTTTTACCTATGTTAAGTACTAAACCCAAGCGCTTATCGACACCCGTCAACAAAAAATCGGACCATGTCTCCACTTTATTAGATGCTGTTGCTACCTATTTAGACGCAACGTTGGCCTTATGTGATTCATCGGGTCGAGTGATTCATACCGTGGGTCAAGTCGGTCAATATTTTCACTTTCCCGTTGGAAATGCCTCCGCAACCGTCTCAGATGTCATTCTAAACACCTACCAGGGTGAGTTAATGGCATTGCTGCATCGCTTTAAAAAAACCAGTAAGCGTCAAATCGGTCGTCCTCGTTTTTTGGATGATAAAAATTTTCAGATGGCAGTGCTTCCGGTTTCCTTAAGGCTTGATGGATCCTTCGTGGTAATGATCAGTAACGTCGTTTCTAAGAAAGAGATAGACACACCTGATTTTCAGCCGCCACTGATTCCTGAATTGGAAATGGCGGAGGAACTTTCTGCCACCAGAGAGCACTTGCAGTCTTTGATCGAAGAGTTAGCGACCGCTAATGAAGAGATGCAATCTTTAAATGAAGAGGCTCAGGCAGCTAACGAGGAGTTGCAGGCAACGAATGAAGAGTTAGAAGCTGCCAACGAAGAGTTGCAAGCCACGAATGAAGAGCTAGTTAGCCTTAATGAAGAGATGAATGTTAAAACTGCTGAGTTAATGCAGTTAACCAACGAGTACAGTCATCTTTATGACGCGGTAGAGTTCCCAATCTTAGTGTTTGATGAGAAGGGGTGTTTACGTCGCTTTAATGCATCTGCTGGTCGTCGCTTTAACTTAAGACCGACAGCTATTATGCAAAATGTTGAAAGAATACGATTTCCGGAGCATCTAAAATCTATTCCTTCGCTAATGCAGTCCGTTCTTGCGCATGGCGATCGTGAAGAAGTCTTGTTAACTGGAGAGGGACGAACACTCCAGATGACCGTTACCCCAGGCTTGGATTTACATAATCGAATTCAATCCTTAGTGGTGACTATTCTTGATATCACCGATGTTGCACAGGCGCAATCAGAGTTAAAAGCATCACAATCTCGCCTGGATACCTTGATGGAAAACACCACGGTATTGATGGCCATGAAGGATCTGAATGGCCGATACCTCTTTGCTAATCGCCGTTTTCTGGAAGCTTTTAACCTAAGTTTAGATGATTACATTGGTAAAAATGATTTTGAACTCTTTCCCAATTCATTTGCGGGCAGCTTGTGGGCATGTGATCTTGAAGCGATACGAACAGGATTGGTTAAAGAGCAAGAACATACCTTTGAGTTGAAAGGTCGCAAGCAGATTTATAAAACTGTCCATCAAGTGCTTCGAAATAGCATAGGTCAGCCAGAAGTTATTATTACCGAGTCTGAAAATGTAACGCGTCGTCGCCACGCTGAAGATCAACTAAAGATAGCCGCTAGAGTCTTCGAAAATGCGGGTGAGGCCATTGCTATTACTGACGGCAGCGGTTTTATTCAATCTGTGAACGAAGCGTTTACCCGCATTACCGGTTATGACAGTGCTGATTCGGTAGGGCGCTCAATCGGGAGGTTACTCAAATCAGGTCGCCATAGTAAAGATTTCTATGAGCGCATGTGGTCAGAGTTAAATCATCGTGGCTACTGGCAGGGTGAAATCTGGAATAAGCGTAAGTCGGGTGAAGTCTATCCTGAATGGCTAAACATCAATCGAATTGAGAATAAAGAGAATGAAGTTGAATACTTTGTCGCAGTTTTTTCAGACATTACCGATTTAAAAGACTCTCAACGTAAAGTTGAGTTTTTAGCGACTCACGATACCTTAACCAATTTACCTAATCGTAATCTATTTCAAGATCGAATAGATCATGCGATTGCACAAGCACGTCGACATAAATCTAGTTTGGCATTGTTGTTTATTGATCTCGATAATTTTAAATCCATCAATGATACCCAAGGTCATCACGCTGGCGATGAGTTGCTTCTTGAAGCGGCAGATAGACTTAGAAGTGTTGTGAGAGATGTGGACACGGTCGCACGCATTGGTGGAGATGAGTTTACCGTCATACTGACTGAATGTGTCGTTGAGGATGCCGAAATCATCGCCGTTCGTATTTTGAATGAAATGAATCGTCATTTCCTTATTCAAGGTAGAAAGGTGTTTGTTTCCGCAAGTATCGGTGCAGCTTTTTATCCGCAAGATGCGGACGATTCATCGGGTTTGATTAAAGCTGCGGATACAGCCATGTATCGTGCTAAAGAGGATGGCCGTAATCGTTTACAACTGTTTAGACCTGAACATCGCACTCACATACTGAAACAGGCTGCGATTGAAAGTGCATTATATGAGGCAATACAACATAGAAACTTATATCTAGTCTATCAACCCAAGTTTGATGCTCATGATACGACTCGAGTTGTCGGTGCTGAAGCCTTGCTTCGCTGGAAGGATAAAACGCTAGGGCAGGTCAGTCCTTCGGACTTTATTCCCGTTGCTGAAAAAAGCACTCAGATTCTCGATTTAGCAAAACTCGTCGAGCAAATGTTGGTCAAACAATTATTCAATTGGAAGCATGAAGGCATTTTTTGTCCGCCCGTTGCCATGAATGTGAGTGCTAGATCCATTAGAGATAAGGGGTTTGCTGACCGTCTGCAAGGTTTATTAAAAGATAACCTTCTTCCACCTTCGTCAATTTTAGTAGAAATTACTGAAGGTTCTTTAATGACGAACGAGGGTGAAGAAGCGGACGGTTTACTATTGCTGCATGACATGGGCATTAAGCTTTCGGTGGATGACTTTGGTACGGGTTATTCGTCATTAAGTTATCTGAAGCGTTTGCCATTAACTGAGTTGAAAATTGATAAGACGTTTGTAGACGGTCTTGGTACTGATGAAAATGATGAGGCGATAGCCAAAGCTATTTTAGGGATGGCAAAAGCGCTAGGACTAAGGACCGTTGCTGAAGGTGTCGAAACACAAGAGCAATTAGCCTGGTTACAACATCATGGTTGTGATCAAATTCAAGGCTATTTTCTATCTAAGCCTATTAGCGCAGATGAGTTTGGAGCACTGTTGAAAAAATGAGTAGCTTACATCGTGGATTTCTTGATGATTGTGAGAAAGAGCAGCTCCAGTTTAGTGGTGCTATTCAATCACATGGGGCAATTATTATTTTATCCAAAGGCTTTGAACTGACCCATTATTCTGAGAATTTTTTGGGCTTTACAGGTCTTGATCCCTATGATTTTGCAGAATCTGTATTATCTAAAACATTACTTCCAGCGTTGTTCTCATATTCAAATACAGTGGGATATCGTTCTGAGCTTTATTCTGCACTTGATACCGATAAAGGAGGTTTTGATTTAATTATCACTCGCGGTGCGGAAAATGAACTGATTCTAGAGTTCTTCAAGCATCAACTGGATGCCCCAAAATGGGTTCTTCCACCAGGTTTTAAAGATATTTCAGATCTATCAAGCTTGCAGTCACTTCGTGAGCAGTTGGTGTCTTGGATAGCAGAAGTGACCGGTTTTGAGCGTGTCATGTATTACCAGTTCCTTGAAGGTGGTGATGGCGAAGTGATTGCTGAAGTATCAAAAGTGGCTTCTCGTGGCAGTTACTTAGGCTTACGTTTTCCTGCCAGTGACATACCACTCATTGCTAGACAGCTCTACCTGAAAAATCCATGGCGTGTTATTTCTGATGCCAAGGCAGAAAGCAACGGTTTATTGGGTCAAACGAGAGCAGATCTGACCTATTCAGATCTACGAAGTGTCTCTCCTGTTCATGCAATTTATATGCAAAATATGGGAGATCGTTCATCTTTATCCTTTCCGATTAGTGCTGGCCAAGAGCTTGATGCACTAATTTCTTGTCACAGCCATGAGTCACGCACTTTACCTCTGAAGCGTTTATCTGAGATTAAAGAGGTGGTGAATGAGTTTAATAGACTGCTTAGAAACACTATAACCACTCATCGTGTGCGTTTAGTGGATGAGATAGCATACAACACCAACCAAATGCTCAAGTCTCTTGAAGTGATGCATGAGCAAGAATCTCAGTGGCAATATTTTAGTGATTGGTTACTTAAGGAGTTTGATGTTGACGCTGTTGTTTGGTCTCACCAACAGTTATCGCTTAGTGCAGGTCTTCCTTTCGAACAGCCATTGATTGAACAACTTGAAGGTTGGTTCCGTTCACACTGTAATGAATTGGTGTTTTACAAAGATCGAATCAGAGAGTTGATTTCAGCTGATTTGTTGACCCATATAGCAGGTGCTGCAGGTTTACGTATTCGTATGAAGAACGGTACCAATGCTCATTTATTTTTACTTAGGATAGAGCAAGTGGATGAAGTGATATGGGGAGGTAATCCCAATAAACCTGTGGAATATCACGATGGCGTGCTGGGTATTGCTCCCCGACAGTCTTTTGGTAAGTGGATAGAAAAACGTTTAGGTTATAGCCGAGCTTGGGAAAGCGCTACTCGACTTCGACTACTGAGACTAAGAGATGAACTGCAAAGATCGTCAAATAGAAACATTAGTTGGTTTTCAGTAGATGGTTCGCAACATGAATAGAGATTTATTGGAAAATTTAAGACATCATACTGATCTGTTACATAGTCATCTGGATGGGCATAAAATTTTAAAAGTATTAGTGAATAATAAATTAACTACAGAGGAGTATATAACGTCACTACAAGCACTTTATCCACCTCAAAAAGCTCTTGAGATTAATCTCGTTTCGGCCTTATCACTTTATTTCCCATCTTATCAATACACGTTACGTTACCCATTGATTGAAAAAGATTTAATTCAATTAAATGAACAACCAGCCGATAACCCTATATTGGAACTGAATATTTCTAATCCATCAATGGCTTTAGGAATTCTTTATGTACTCGAAGGTTCAAAGCTAGGAGGGCGATACATTCTGCGTTGTTTGTCGGATAAACATCTTCCAACAGCCTTCTTTCAATCGGCTATCCATGACCAAGCCTCTGGCTGGAAAGGATTTACTGAATTAACAACAATTAAAAATATCGATGAAGAACAAGTAGTCTCTGCAGCAAAAGTCGCTTTTGAGTGTTTTATTCACTCATTGCAATCTATGTCTAGAAACCGTACACAAGGAATGAACTATGCTTAATCAATTCAAAGTAACGACACGTTTAATAGCATTATGTGTTTTTCCTATCGTTGTTCTGGCTATTAGTTATGTCATCGCGATTAAGGATATGCAAACCTTAAGCGAAAATACGACCCAAATGTATAACGAAAGTATCGTCCCTTTACGCGAGCTTAAACAACTTGCGGATAGCTATGCCGTGACCTCGGTCGATGCTTTTCAAAAATACAGATCAGGGCTGTTTTCACTTCAAGAATTGCGCACAACCCTATCGGATGCCGCAGAGGTAGGTGACCGCTCATGGAATCGTGTTTCCTCTGGCAATATGGATAATGAAGAGCGACGTTTAATTGATCGAATTCAGCAAGAACTGACGGCAGCAATGCGTTTAAAGGATGAGTTTTTGCAAGCTGCTGAACAGGGATCGTTGATCACTCTTTCAGATAGAGAATTTAATTCTCGATTGTTTGGCACTTTCGACCCCCTTTCTGCTGCTATTGATGAAGCTACTAACTATCAATTAATAGAAGCTTCAAAGCTGCGTGATGCAAGTGTGGAGCAATTTATTCGTGATCGTAATCTATTTATGATCATGGGAACGGTTGCTGCGCTGATCACGGCATTGATTGCCTGGAAAATCTCCATGTCCATCCAGCAGCCGATTAGTCGTCTGGTTAATACCATGTCTGACATTAGTAAACATTCAGATCTGACTTTAAGAACCAAAGTCGAAGGAACGGATGAACTTGCAGAAGTGGGTGAATCCTTTAACAAATTGATCGATCATTTTCAAAAGCTTATTCATAACTTGGCAGCCGCAAGTCAAACCTTGGCTGCTTCTGCTGAAGAGATGAGTGCCATCAGTACTCAAGTCAGCGGTAGTGCGCGCAATCAAGAAGATCAAACCACCATGATTGCCACCGCTATTAATGAAATGACTGCTGCTATCTCAGAAGTTGCCTCGAACGCTCAAAGTGCTTCCACATCTGCAGATCATGCCAATGATCAGGCTCGACAAGGTTTAACAAGAACACGTGAAACGATCAAAATGATTGAATCCCTGGCCAGAAATATCAGTGAGTCAGCTGCGCAAATTAGTGAGTTAGATGCTCAGGCTGACCAAATTACTGAAGTACTGGATATGATTGAATCCATCGCGGAACAAACCAACCTTTTGGCTTTGAATGCGGCGATAGAGGCTGCAAGAGCAGGTGATGCTGGGAGAGGTTTTGCGGTGGTTGCTGATGAAGTTCGAAATTTAGCAGGCAGTACCCGTCAATCGACTGAGCGTATCCAAGATAGCATCAGCAAACTTCAATCGGTTGCTAAAAAAGCCGTGCAACAAATGAAGCTTTCAAATGAAGCCGCACAGCAAGGTGTTGAAAATGCCAAAGTTAATGGTGAAACCTTTGAATCCGTCAGCGCTGCAGTGGGTACAATTGTGGATATGAATGTGCATATTTCATCAGCCACTGAAGAACAAACCGCCGTTGCCAATGATATCAATCAAAATATCCATACAGTGGTCAGTATCGTCAGTGAAGTCGTAGAAGGTGCTGAGCAAACATCGATAGCCAGTCAGCAACTATCAGAACTAGCACAACAGCTCAAATATCAAGTTGAGCAGTTTAAAGTATAATAACTAAGGGGTAGTTAATGTTCTTTGGAAAACCAGATTTATCGAAACGCTCACTTGATCAAAGTGTGATCGCTGTTGTGACCATTGATCCCGATAATATCGTTATCTATATGAATACTGCCGCTGAAAAGCTATGGGGATACTCAGTTAATGAAGTGCTGGGTAACAATGTGAAGATGCTGGTGCCCAAAATGCACCAGCCGAATCACGATAATTATGTCAATCGTCATCGCAACGAGGGCAATAATAAAATTGTTGGCTCTTCGGTAGAATTAGAGTTAGAAAAAAAGGACGGTTCCAAAACCTGGGCTAACATAACCCTTTCACAGGTAAAGCTTGGCAATAAACTTTACTACACCGCGTTTGCCCGGGATTGTAGCAAAGAGCGTGCAGAGCGTGGCATGGTGGAGCAAGTTCTCCATCAAGCGCATGATGGTGTGGTAACAATCAATTCACAAAACAACATCATTTTTGCCAACCCTGCAGCGGAGAAGTTATGGGGCTATTCTGCCAAAGAGATGTTGGGCCAGAATATCAAGATGTTGGTGGCTCCCGAACATCGTTCCAACCATGATAACTATGTTAATCGTAACCGAGACACTGGTGTTAACCGATTAATCGGTAAGCCGATAGAGTTGCCGGTGCATACTAAAAGCGGTGAAGTGCGCTGGGGTTTGATAACCTTAGCGAAAGTTGAAGTCGCTGGAGAAGTTTTATTCACTGCATTTGTTAAAGACGTCACTGACGAAGTGGCGAAACGTGAAGAAATTGAAATGTTGTCACTGGTGGCAAACGAAACCAGTAATGCCGTTATCATTACCAGTCCAAAAGGTGAGATTCTGTATGTTAATAGAGGATTTCAGTTGATGACTGGCTATCATTTAAACGAAGTGAAAGGAAAAGTTCCAGGTAAATTCTTGCAAGGACCTGAGACTAGTCCAGTCACTGTAGAACACATTAGAGAAAAACTATCCCGTCATCAGCCGTTTTATGAAGAGATATTGAACTACACTAAAGACGGTAAACCTTATTGGATAGCCATGTCGATCAACCCTGTGTTTGATTCAAATGGAAAGCTGTATCGTTTTGTGTCGGTTCAAGCTGATATAACCACCATGAAACAAGCCGCTAAAGACTCTTTAGATCGTTTAGATTTAATTAACGAGTCACTCATGGTAGTGGAATGGAATCCTAATGGTACCTTGGCTCATACCAATGAGCTATTCTTAAAGCGCGCGGGTAATCAAGAGACTGCGCGAAAAGCTTCAGATTCGATTTGGCAGCAGTTAAATGCTGAAAAATCACGTAAATCAGAGCTGGATAAAGGTAATCAAGTCAGTTTGATTGTAGAGTTTACCGATCATCATGGTGTTCAGCGATCATTCGATGCTCGTGTCTGTGAATTAAAAGACTTCGAAGGTAAAGTCACTCGCTTTGTCGTCTTTGGTGTTGATATTACCGATCGCCAAATTGCATTGAAAGAAACGCATCAAGCGATGGACGAATTGTTAAAGGTGGGTAATCAGATAGGTGATATCGTTGGTAGCATCTCGGGCATAGCAGGACAAACGAACTTGCTGGCGTTGAATGCTGCCATTGAAGCGGCTAGAGCTGGAGAAGCTGGAAGAGGGTTTGCGGTTGTGGCTTCAGAAGTCAGAGAGTTAGCCAGTCGTTCTTCAGAATCTGCAGGTCAAATCGGTGGTTTAGTGGGTGCAACTCGAACAAGAATTGATCAACTTGCGGTATCACTCGAGCGCATTAACGGTTAAAAGCTTAAATAAATAGGGGGCATATCTTGAGCACGCAGTTTCCTGAAGAGATTTCCAGTATTGGATGTGGCTTTTGCTATGTACCATTAGAATTTGATTTCAGCTTTGCATTTCAGCCGATTATCGACCTGAATGCTAAAGAAATTTTTGGTTATGAAGCCCTAGTTAGAGGGCCGAAGGGCGAATCTGCTTACAGTGTCTTGGAAAAAGTAAATGATGAGAATCGTTATGCTTTTGACCAAGCTTGTCGTGTAAAAGCAATTAGATTAGCGGCAACACTAAAACTTGATAAAGTACTCAGTATTAACTTCTTGCCTAATGCAGTTTACGAGCCTGCACATTGTATTCGTAGCACCTTGGCGGCAGCTAAAGAGACAGGCTTTCCTATTGAAAACCTGATGTTTGAGATCGTTGAATCTGAACAGGTCTATAATCGACAGCATCTAACCAATATTTTTAAAAGCTACGAAAAACAAGGTTTCATCACCGCGATCGATGACTTTGGTGCTGGTCATGCTGGATTGAATTTATTGGCTGATTTTTTGCCCAGTGTGCTAAAAATTGATATGGATTTGATAAGGGATATTGATAAAAATCCCACTAAGCAGATCATTGTTAGGCACCTGGTTGCCATGTGCAAAGAGCTTAGCGTACGGGTGCTGGCAGAAGGACTTGAAACGATCGAAGAGGTTGAATTTTTTCGATCGTTAGGGGTGTCTTTAATGCAAGGTTATTATTTTGCAAAACCCGGTTTCGAAGAACTTCCTGAAGTTGACTTTTCCATTCATTAAGCTTGACCTAATTTGTCACTAGAGATCACTACAGCTCATGTTAGCATGGGCTTTGATTTTCTAGAGGTTTGTTATGAAAGCTTTTTTCTTCCGTCATCCATGGTTATTTCGTCTCGGTATGAACCTATGGCCACCGATGCTGTTCTGTGGCATTAAGTTAGTCGAGCTGAGTAAAGATTTCCGTTACGCTCGCGTCGATTTGAAGTGGAAAACATCTACACGCAATATTAATGGCAGCCAGTACGGTGGTAGCTTGTTTTCTATGACGGACCCATTTTACGCATTATTATTGTTTGGGTGCTTGGGTTTTCATCGCTACCACATTTGGGATAGCTCAGCAGAGATAGATTTTATCTCTCCAGGGATTGGACGATTGACCGCTGAATTCCATTTAAATGACGAACAACTTCATGAGATTCGTCAGAAAACTGCCGAAGGGGATAAGTTCTTCCCTGAGTTTGTGGTCTATATTAAAGACCAACAGGGTACTTTAGTTGCTAAGGTAACCCGTCGAGTCTATGTTCGTCTTAAGAGTAAATACCGAAACGCTAGTTAATTTTGCGTGGATCAAAAGCATCCCTAACCGCTTCACCAATGAAGATCAGCAAGGTCAGCATCAACGCCAGGGTAAAGAAGGCAGCAAGGCCTAACCAAGGCGCGTGAAGATTATTTTTCCCTTGAGCCACTAACTCACCCAAGGAAGGTGAACCCGGTGGTAAACCAAAGCCTAAGAAATCAAGGGCGGTCAGAGTTACAATTGAGCCGTTAAAGATAAACGGCATAAAGGTCAGGGTTGCCACCATCGCGTTAGGTAAGATATGCCTGAACATAATAGTGCTGTTATTCAAACCCAATGCTCGGGCTGCTCTGACATATTCTAAATTTCTTCCGCGTAAGAACTCTGCACGAACTACGTCAACAAGGCTCATCCAAGAAAACAGCAGCATAATACCGAGTAGCCACCAGAAGTTTGGCTCGACCAGACTAGCAAGAATGATCAATAAAAACAGTACGGGTAAGCCTGACCAGATTTCAATGAAACGTTGAAACAGCAAGTCTACTTTACCGCCATAAAAGCCTTGAACAGCACCGGCTGCAACCCCAATCACAGAACTGGCAAGGGTCAAAACCAACGCAAACAGTACAGAGATTCTAAAACCGTATATGACACGAGCCATGACATCGCGTGCTTGATCATCAGTACCTAACCAGTTCTCCCATGAGGGTGGTGATGGTGCCGGTGAGGGGAGGTCGAAGTTGATGGTTTGATAGTTGTAGCGAATGATCGGCCAAATCATCCAGCCATTGGCTTCATCAATTAAGTTTTTAACAAAAGGGTCACGAAAGTCAGCTGGAAGGTCAAACTCGCCACCAAATTCTAATTCTGAATAGCTGGTAAAAATGGGCGTGTAGAGTTTACCTTGAAAACTCACCAGAATAGGTTTGTTGTTGGCGATAAGCTCGGCACCTAACGAGAGTATAAAGAGTGCCAAGAAGATCCATAAGGACCAATAGCCACGACGGTTGCGACAAAAAGCATCCACTCGACGGCGCATAATCGGAGACATGGTTTAGCCCTCCCGACTACTGAAGTCGATACGTGGATCAACCAGCGTATAGGTGATATCGCTGACAAGCTTCAGAAGTAAGCCTACCAGAGTAAAGATATACAGCGTCCCAAAGATGACTGGATAATCGCGACGTATGACAGCCTCATAACCCAGCAGTCCTAATCCATCTAAAGAGAAAATCACTTCAATCAGTAACGACCCAGTAAAGAAAATGCCGATCAAGGCAGCTGGCATTCCTGCAATGATGAGAAGCATGGCATTACGGAATACATGGCCATACAGAACGCGATTCTCAGCAAGACCTTTGGCTTTCGCGGTCAATACATATTGCTTATGAATCTCATCTAAAAAAGCATTCTTAGTCAGCATGGTTAAAGTGGCAAAACTTGAGATTACCGAGGCTAATACGGGTAAGGTTAAGTGCCAAAAGTAGTCACCTATCTTTTGTAGAAGCGTCATCTCATCAAAATTTGGCGAGGTTAAGCCTCTAAGTGGGAACCAATCAAAATAGGTGCCGCCTGCAAATAACACAATAAGTAAGATTGCAAAAAGGAAGTTAGGAATGGCATAGCCGATGATAATGGCGCTACTGGTCCACATATCAAACGAAGTGCCATCTCGAACGGCTTTTCGAATACCTAAGGGTATAGAGACAAAGTAAGCGATTAACATGGTCCATAAGCCCAAAGAGATAGAGACCGGCATTTTTTCGATGATTAACTCTATCACCGTTTTGCTGCTGTAAAAGCTGGTGCCAAAATCAAATTTTAAGTAACTCACCAGCATCTGAAAGAAGCGCTCATGGGCAGGTTTGTCAAAACCATACATGCGCTCTATCTCAGCAATCAGTTCAGGATCCAGCCCTTGAGCGCCACGATAGCCGGTGCCTTCAGAGGAGGGTGCGGATGCAAGATCAGACCCGGCACCACTACCAATACGCTCACCGGTGGTATCACCAAAGCCTTGTAGATGGGCTAAGGTTTGTTCGACAGGACCACCCGGGGCAAGCTGAACAATCATAAAATTCAGCACTAGGATGCCAAACAAGGTTGGAATAATCAGCAACAAACGTCGGACAATATAGGCGCCCATTAGTCTTTAACCCACCAGGTGTCGAAACCTATCGCATGCTTAGGTCGGATGTCGGGAATGCCGAACTTATTCCAATAAGCGATGCGATAAGCGTTAGTGTGATAGTGCGGTATAACATAATGATTCCATTGCAAAGCTCGGTCAAGGGCTCTGGCACGAAACACCAGTTGCTCGCGATCGGGTGCTTGGATGAGCTGGTCTACTAAGTGATCGACTCCAGGATTACGAATACCGATCAAATTGCGGCTGCCGGGTCTTTCAGCGCTGCTCGAATGCCAATATTCACGCTGCTCATTACCAGGCGAGTTAGATTGACCATAACTGGTGATGATCATATCGAAATCGAATTCACGCAGACGATTAATGTATTGAGAAATATCAACCACACGAATATTAGCTTGAATCCCCATCCGTTCTAAGTTGCGGATAAATGGATTGATCAAGCGTTCCAAGTCGCGTTGAATAATAAGAATTTCAAAACGAAAGGGTTGGCCCTGTGTATTTCTTAGAACACCTTGTTCAAGTTGCCAGCCTGCATCATGCAGCAAACGCAAACCTTCACGGAGCTGTATTCGAATATTGCCATCACCATCGGTTTGCGGTGCTCGATAGACTTCGGTAAAGACTTGCGGTGGTAGTAGATGGCGTATAGGTTCTAAAATCTCTAATTCAGCAGCATCGGGTAAAGCGTCAGCGGCCATCTCAGAGTTAGAGAAAAAACTATGACTGCGCTTGTAGGCATCGAAAAAAATAGCTCGATTGGTCCATTCAAAATCAAACGCATGGGCTAATGCATGCCGTACCTGTGGATCAGTGAACAGAGCACGGCGAGTATTCATCACAAAGGCTTGCATGCCGACAGGGTTTTGGTGCGTAATCTCTTCCATGATGATGCGGCCTTCACGCAGGGCCGAACCTGTGTATCCAGTTGCCCAGTTTTTAGCAGAGTGTTCTGTTCTAAAATCGTATTGACCAGCACGAAAAGCTTGTAGAGCTACGGTGCCATCACGATAGTAATCAAAGATCCATTCATCAAAATTATTACGACCTTTTCTGACGGGTAAGCTCTTACCCCAATAGTTTGGATTGCGTCGGTATGTGACTGATCTTCCGGGGTCAAAGCTGCTTAGAATATAGGGGCCAGAGCCAATAGGGATATCCAGATTAGAGGCTTCAAAATCACGTTCTTCCCAAAAATGCTTTGGGAGAATGGGGACCTCACCGACGATTAACGCCAACTCTCTGTTTTCGGTATCAGCGAATTCAAAGCGAACGGTATGGGTATCAAGAGCTTCTATATTAATGATGTCTGCATAATAAGCACGATAGAAAGGGCTACCCTTTTCTTTCAGTAAGCGGAAAGTATTGACGACATCCTCTGCGGTAACTGGAACGCCATCACTAAATTCAGCTTCTGGATGCATATCAAATTCAATCCAGCGACGATTTTCCGGAAGGCGGATTCTTTTTGCTAAAAGACCGTAAACAGAAAAGGGTTCATCATCAGATTTACTGGTTAAGCTGTCGTAGATAAGTCCAAGGCCGTCAGCAGGCGTGCCCCTAACGATAAAGGGATTAAAGCTGTCAAAGCTACCAATAGAGGATTGGACGACTCGGCCACGCTTGGGTGCATCTGGATTGACGTAGTCGAAGTGAGTAAAGTTAGCGGGGTATTTCAAGTCACCATGCATGGCAATGCCATGGATAGATTCGATAACTGAGGTATGGTTATCGTATGTGTCTGCTAAATTCCAACTGCTGAGGCTAAAAAAAAGAAGGCTTGCTGTAACGCGTGTAAAGTGTCGCAGACCTTTTGTCATTCAATCTTATCCTGATTCAGCACGTGACGTTTGCAAGGCGACATCATTTCCATCAGCTGGGACTAACAAGGTTTGACCCACACGTAAGTTCGTTGAGTTCATCTGATTAGCTTCTTTAATCGCTGAGACGGTGGTACCAAAGCGTCTGGCTATCGTACTCAAGGTGTCACCACGAGTTATTGTATAGTGTTGAAAGTTGACTCTATTTTCAACAGGAAGTTGCATCAGTGCTGTCTGAAATTGTTCTGCACTTTCGATAGGGATCAAAAGACGGTGTGGACCTTCGGGAGCGGTAGCCCAGCGACTAAATCCTGGGTTGAGACGTTTAAGCTCTTCAAGATCTATTTCGGCAAGACTGGCTGCCTGAGATAGATCTAACTGCCCGGTGGTATGAACTTCTGCAAAATAGGGTTCTGCGGATATTTCTTCAAGCGTCAACCCAAGAATATCAGCATCACGAATAGCACGAGCAGTCGCTAACAACTTGGGTACATAACGCATGGTCTCACCTGGTAGATGAAGAGACCAATAGTCAACAGGTTTATTTGATTCAGTATTACGGTTGATAGCCCTGATAACATTGCCTTCACCGGCGTTGTATGCGGCAAAAGTCAGAAGCCAATCCCCATCAAACATATCGTTAAGCTGTGAGAGGTAATTTAATGCAGCATCCGTAGAAGCAACAATATCTCTTCGACCGTCATACCACCAATTGTTTTCTAGGCCAAAGTTTTTTGCTGTTCCGGGAATAAATTGCCAAGGACCTGCAGCTTGTGCGGGTGAAACTGCGAAGGGATTAAAACCGCTTTCAATAAAAGGAATCAGTGCCACTTCTGCGGGCATTCCTCTTTCAAGAACTTGTGACAAGATGTATTGGTAGTAGGGAAGTGCTCTTTGGCTTACTTCATTCACATGTCTGGGGTTGTTTTCAAGCCAAACGAGTTCACGTTCAATGCGAATATTTTCTAGATCTAGTTCGAGTAACAGATGTTGACGAGTTAACTCCCAGGCGCTTTCAGAAGCATTTTGCTGATCTAGGCCGAAGATAAGGTTTCTGTTATACAAATTGCCATAATCTAACCCTACCAGCAATCTTACCTTTTCATCAGGTGAAGATAGGTTGGCCGTATTGGGATACTGACTTTGATTAGCGCAGCCACCAACCAAAGAGGCAAGCGACAAGGCTATAAGTCCTGTTCTGAGTCTGGACATAGGCTTCTCGAAACTGAATGTAAACTTAACGATACATTCTAACAGCGATAGCGTCAGACGCAATCAAAAGTTGTTCTTCCATTCTCTTAACAGAGCCAGTGTTTCTGCAGGTGTTTCAGGATGTTCGCCTGTATGACCATAAACAGTATGAATAACAGACATTTCAGCGGTTCTCATAAAAGGGTTTATGGCTTTCTCAATGCCTATTCGAGAGGGTAAGGTAGGTAAGTTTTGTTCGCGTAAGCTACGACATTTCTCGGTCATGATGCGAATATCATTATTTTCTGGTTCGACAGCGTGCGCAAAAGCAAGATTTGACAAGGTGTATTCATGTGCCGGATAAACGCTAGTGTCGTCAGGTAAGCTGGCAAAATAATCCATCGCCGCTTGCATTTGTTCAGCCGTTCCTTCAAAAAGTCGTCCGCAGCCCGCCATAAAAAGAGTATCACCGCATAATAAAAGATGATCTGTCGGTGAAAAGTAACTGATATGGTCAAGGGTATGACCAGGTATCGTTTTAACTTCAAAGCCACTATTCAAA
Organism: Nitrincola schmidtii; assembly: GCF_008973715.1. GTDB lineage: Bacteria > Pseudomonadota > Gammaproteobacteria > Pseudomonadales > Balneatricaceae > Nitrincola > Nitrincola schmidtii. The sequence continues at coordinate 81,542 of NZ_WBOL01000007.1, read as the reverse complement.
ACGTAGATTAGATCACCGTCTGTTAATGGCTGTGTAATACCTTCAAAAGGTGAATTGGCTGGCCCGTATATGGGGCAATAATCATTTTGCTGTTGCAGTTCTAAAGCACCGCCGGTATGGTCTTGATGGTGATGGGTGATCAAAATTGCAGATAAAGTTTTTTGGTGTTCATCTAGCCATTGTTTTACTGCCTCAGCAATACCCGGATCTACAACCACAACGCCGGCATCGGGATTCTCAGGATCGCATATTGCCCAGATGTAATTATCATTAAAAGCAGGTATCGGTGTCAGATTCAGCATTTTTCGCCCCATCAATGAAACTTTAATCCAATTCAATTGTACCTTATTACAGCGAAACTCGCTTTGCCAGCATAAACTGAATAGGTCATTATAGTTATTACGTTCAAAATTCAATGAGGGGTTTTCATGGGAAAGTTGCCATCTAATATGAATGAACATCCTTCTGAAGCTTTACGTAGCTGGTATGCAACACCCTTAGGTGAAAAAATGGCTGCCTGTGAAAAGCAGATGGCTGACTCAATTATTCACAGTGCATTTGGTTATCATCTTTTACAAATAGGGTTTGTGGCGTCTGTTCCTCTTTTTGAGTCCAGTCCTGTGTCACATAAGGTCATGCTTTGTCCAAGAATGTCGTTGGGAATGACAGAGCAAACTATTATTGCTGAGCCTCACGAGCTACCCATCACAGACAACAGTCAGGATGTCGTGATACTGCATCATGCATTAGATTTTGCTGATCACCCTCACCAAGTGCTTCGAGAAGCTTCTCGTGTATTAAGACAAGGCGGTCATCTGTTAATCGTTAGCTTTAATCCCAACAGTTTTTGGGGCGTGTGTCGTCGCTGTCATCGAAATCCATCACCACCTTGGACAGCACATGGTTTTTCTCATTGGCGCTTACATGACTGGATCAGACTATTGGATCTTACCGAATTAAAAAGTCACAGTGATTTTCATCGTCCTCCTATCGAAAATGAGCGCTGGTTTAAGCGATTGGGCTTCATGGATTCTTGGTTTTCTAAATTGCCTACACACAATGGATGTATATTGATGATGTGGGTCAGAAAAGATGTTATGGGTATGACCCCTTTAAAACCGGCATGGAAAACGCGTAAACTCATCTCTTTTCCTGTTGCTGAGCCTAGTGCTCGTCAAAAATCTGCTCGGGGTAAGTCGATTTGAGTTTAGTGGAAATATTCACCGATGGTGCGTGCAAGGGAAATCCGGGTCCTGGTGGCTGGGGGGCCTTGTTAAGATACGGTGAGAAGCACAAAGAACTGTATGGTGGTGAGCCAGATACCACGAATAACCGAATGGAAATGTTAGCAGCAATCGAGGCATTAAAGTGCCTCAAAAGACCTTGCCAAGTGCGTTTGACAACTGATTCGCAGTATCTACGCAAAGGTATCACAGAGTGGCTTTCAGGTTGGAAACGTAATGGCTGGAAAACTGCTGCTAAGCAACCGGTAAAAAATGCAGATTTGTGGCAGGCCTTGGACAGTGAAGTGAGTCGACACACTATCGAATGGTGTTGGGTCAAAGGTCATAGTGGTCACACTGAAAATGAGATTGCGGATAGCCTAGCTAATCGCGGTGTAGAAGAGTTTGGTAAACGGAAAGCCTAATGAGACAAATTGTACTAGATACTGAAACAACCGGTATAGATCCCGCAGAAGGCCATAATATTATTGAGATTGGCTGTATCGAGATGCACTTAAGGCGTCTGACTGGCAATCATTATCATCAATATATCAAGCCCGATCGTGACGTTGAGGCTGAAGCCATTGAAGTTCATGGAATAACGAATGAATTCTTGGTCGATAAGCCCAAGTTTGCGACAATCAGTGATGAGTTTATTGAGTTTGTTCGTGGAGCTGAGTTGATTATCCATAACGCAGCGTTCGATATCGGCTTTCTAAATACAGAACTTGAACGCAATGGATGCAAGGAACGGATGGAAGATATCTGTCCCAAGATCACCGATACCTTGATCCTAGCTCGCAAGAAGTTTCCCGGACAAAAAAATAACCTTGATGCGTTATGTCGTCGTTTTGGTATTGAGCATTTTGATCGTGAATTGCATGGAGCCTTGCTTGATTCAAAAATTCTAGCCGAAGTTTATTTACTTCTTACTGGCGGTCAAACTGCCTTAGCTTTGGGAAGTGAGGGTGATGGAATGGATGAAGATGGTGTCAGTCATCCAAGACCTGTCGATGCATCATCCTTGGTTTTAAAAGTCATTCCTCCTAGTGATGAGGAATTAAACGCTCATGCGGCTTTTATTGAAATGCTGGATAAGAAGTCGGGTGGTCAGTGCCTTTGGAGGCAACAGGAAGGTTTATAACATTGATAAGGGTGATACATGGATCCTCTTCGTGAGTCCCTAGCCAAGGCCATAGATGAAGTTGAATACGCAGAACTTTCAAAGAATGCACAACTTTCACGATGGCAGGAGCATGCAAAGTATTGTTGCATCTGCTCAGGTGAGTTAAAACCACACCCCATAGAGTCGATTGCTAGACAATGCAGTGTCTGTGAGCATATTCATTATCCTCCTATTTCACCCTGTATTATTGTTCTGGTGACTCGTGGGGATCTTTGCTTATTGGCTCATGCGTCTAAGTATCCTTCAGGTCGCTACAGCACGCTAGCTGGATTCATTGAGCCGGGTGAGAGTGCTGAGCAAGCAGTTGCGAGAGAAGTCAAAGAAGAAGTAGGTGTTGATGTCTGTAACATACGCTATGTGAAAAGCCAGTCGTGGCCCTTTCCTCATTCATTGATGCTGGGTTACTTTGCTGACTACCTATCAGGGGAGATTGTTCCGGATGGTGAAGAGATACTTGAAGCTCGATGGTTTGATCCTAATGACCTACCAGATCTACCTCCGGAGTTTTCTATTTCCAGACAATTAATAGAGGCTTTTGTGAAGCAGAAAACTTCGGCTTAACGGCTATCATAATGAGTTCTATCGTTTGAATAGCTTACCTAAGCGAGTTGCTAAGATCACATTTCCTTCTGCTCTTAACTGGCCCTTCATAAAGGCACTCATACCATCTTGTTCACCGCTAATCACTCGTATTAGCGTTGTTTCATTCATGATTAAGGTGATGTCAGGATCTTTATGATTGCCATAGCTTGAGGTGCAGGTCGTTTCAGAAATAGTCAGATAAAAATCATCGGCATCATTAAGGTTGAATTGATAAACCGCATTTAAACCACGGGCTTGTTCTGGATTAAATTTTGCTGGAAGTTTTTGTACGATCTTTTCAAGGGTTAAATGTTCTGACATGCATGATCATCCGAGCTTGTTTTGGAAGGCTATTTCTGAATAGCTATGGTACATTAGCGCACCGCGAAAGCGAACCGATTAGATCCCAGATTGATGGAGAACCTTGTGATTGAATTTTTAACCCAGTATGGATTGTTCTTAGCGAAAACTGCCACGCTGGTCGTAGCCATATTGTTAGTTGTGGTGCTTATTGTAAGTTTGGCAAGCCGTCGCCGACAGCATCAAACAGAAGGTCATATTGAAGTTAAGTGTTTAAATGATAAGTACAAAGACTTATATGAAGCATTAGAAGAAAACGTCATAGACGAAGAGCTACTTCGCCAACGTATAAAGGATGAGCGTAAGCAAGAAAAAGCTGATGCTAAAGCGCGTCGAAAAGCCGCAAAAAAAGGTGAATTAGAGGAAGAGGATAAAAAACGCATTTATGTCATCGACTTTGATGGTGATATGAGCGCCTCTGCCACAGATCAACTGCGAGAAGAAGTTACCGCGATCTTATCTATTGCGCGTGCCGATAAAGATGAAGTGGTGATCAATTTAGAAAGCCCCGGTGGAATGGTTCATGCGTACGGATTTGCGGCCTCACAGTTAGAACGTTTAAGACGTAAGCAGATTCAGTTGACCATCTGCGTAGATAAGGTTGCGGCCAGTGGTGGCTATATGATGGCGTGTATTGGTAATCATATTATAGCTGCGCCTTTTGCTGTGATTGGATCAATTGGGGTGGTTGCTCAATTACCAAATTTCCATCGTTTATTGAAAAAGCATGAGATTGATTACGAAGTGCTTACGGCTGGAGAGTATAAACGTACACTCACGGTGTTTGGACAAAATACTGATAAGGGTCGTGAGAAGTTTGTTGAAGAGTTAGAGGAGACTCATCAGCTCTTTAAAGACTTCGTGCAAGAATATCGTCCGTCACTTGATATATCCAAAGTGGCAACTGGAGAGATTTGGTATGGTCGCCAAGCCCTTAAGCAAGGATTGGTAGATTCTATCATGACCAGCGATGAATATTTAACGGAAGCAGCAAACGATGCAGATCTGTATAAAGTCTCTTATCAGTATAAAAAAGGTCTACAAGATCGTTTGGGTGAACTGGCAGCTGATTCATCAGACAAATTGTTGTTACGTTGGTGGCAGCGTTTGGGACAGCGTCCGTTTATGTAACAGAGTATACAGTCCAGTATTTTGTGATAGTATCAAACTTATAAACAGAGATTGTTTGAAACGCAATATCTAAAACTGAAGGATTAGGCATGGAGGAAATAATGAAGCGGCGCCTAAAGACTGCTACTCGGATTATCTTAGCTGCCGAGGCTTTGTTTGCCGAGCAAGGTTTCACTGAAACTACAATGCGTCAGATCACTACAGCCGCTGATGTTAATTTGGCAGCGGTAAATTATCATTTTCGTTCCAAGCAAGGTTTGGTAAACGCGGTATGTGAAAGATTGATGGAGCCTTTGTGTACCGAAATTGAAACAGCCCTTTCTGATCGAATGCTTAACTCATCGCCAGTCAGTGTTGATGAGCTGTTAGAGATTCTGATGCGAGCATTGTTGAATGTTAGCCAGATTAATTCGTATTCTTTGTCGGTTTTCATGAGGTTGCTTGAGCTCGCCTACATGAAAAACCAAGAAGATCTTCGTGATTTCTTTATGCTTGAATATTGGCATAGACTGGAAGCCTTCTTGGATTGTCTTCGTAAAGACTCATCGCCGATGGAAGATAATGAATTTTTCTGGCGTCTACATTTTTTGCTAGGTTCAATCGTCTTTACATTATCCAATTACCATATGCTGCTTTCTCTGGAAAAGAAAAGCTTTAAAGACAGTGCTGAGATAGAAAATATTCTAAACAGGATGATTCCTGTTTTAGCAGCCGGTCTGCAAGCGCGTGGTGAGAAAACCTACTTTAGCCGTATCTAGTGGTTAGTCTTATCAAAATTTCCATTACGCAGCAAACCTTGGAGTTACATAACTCTGAGGTTTTGTTGCGCAGCTATGCTGTTTCAACTGCCACTAATGGTGTCGGTAATCAAGAAGGTTCCGGTTGCACACCCCTCGGTCATCATCGCATTCGTGCCAAAATTGGCACAGATCTCCCTATCAATTCCGTTTTCGTCGGCAGGCGATTCACGGGTGAAATCTACTCAGAAGAACTGGCGGCAAAATATCCTCATAGAGATTGGATCTTGACGCGCATTTTGTGGTTGTGTGGTGAGCAAGTAGGTTACAATCGTCTCGGAAATGTCGATTCCATGCGGCGCTATATCTACATTCATGGTACACCTGACACTGAACCTATGGGTATACCTCGTTCACATGGCTGTATTCGTATGAGAAATCACGATATTATTGATCTTTTTCAACAGGTTCCGATTGGTTGCGGTGTCCTGATAACTGCTTAATGAGATAAAACATGACAATTGGCGCCTTGATGCTGGATCTTGAAGGGACTCAGCTGACAGATGATGAAGCAAAAACCTTACAACAACCCGAAGTCGGCGGACTTATTCTGTTCAGTCGTAATTATTCTGACCCTGATCAACTCCAATCCTTAATGACGTCAATTCGTGTCATTCGACCAGATTTGATTGTCGCTGTTGATCAAGAAGGTGGTCGGGTACAACGTTTTCGCAAGGGTTTCACGGCACTTCCTCCTATGGCCAACCTTGGAAAACACTATCAACAAGATCCAGCAGCAGCTTGTTATGCAGCCAAAGAACTCGGCTGGCTGATGGCAGCCGAGTTACGTGCTTATGATATTGATATCAGTTTTGCGCCAGTGCTAGACATTGATTGGCAGCAATGCTCTGTGATTGGTGATCGTGCTTTTGCTTCTGAACCCTTTGCGCTAATCGGGCTTTCTACCGCGTTTATGCAAGGTATGCATGAAGCAGGTATGGCTGCTACGGGGAAACACTTTCCAGGTCATGGATGGGTAGGTGCTGACTCCCATTTAGAACTACCTATCGACGAACGTTCCGAGGCTGATCTTGAAGCTGCTGACCTGAAACCTTTTAAATCGTTGGTGAGCAGTGGCTTAGATGCCATCATGCCAGCGCATGTGGTTTACAGCCAAATTGACTCTCAACCCGCTGGTTTTTCACATTTCTGGCTACAGGAAAAACTCCGTCGTCAATTGGGATTCAACGGTGTCATTTTTAGTGATGATTTAACGATGGAAGGTGCCAGTATTGCCGGTAGTTATCCTGAGCGTTGTCGTCGTGCCTTAGAGGCTGGTTGTGATATGGTGTTGGTCTGTAATCATCCAGACGCAGCTAAAGAAGTGTTAGCTTTCTTGAAGCAACAGCCATCATCACAAAATCCTAGGATTTCGTCGATGCGGGGTAAGCCTTTGGCGCTAAATGAATCGCAGGATCGTTTACAACAGGCTCGCCAAATTTCAGCTAATTTATTTTAAGTCATTGCTTAAGTAATGACGTTAACATGTTGATTTCAAATTTTTCACCAAGCGATTTCTAAGAGTTTTCATGCAAGCAACCACACGTGAGTCCAGCCGTGAAAAGTCCCGTTGGTTAAAAGGGTTAATTGGGGATGAAAAGCGTTGGATCCGCTTAAGTATCGCTGCTGGTTTATTTGCCGGCTTAATGTTAATCCTTCAGGCCTACCTGCTAGCGAAAGCGGTAGATGCAACCTTATTCCATAATGCTCAGCTTAATGATATGTGGGGGTGGCTTGCTATTATCCTGCTGGCACTGGTGTTGCGAGCTGGTGCCGGCGTTGTGCGTGAATGGTCAGGTCAAAGAGCGTCAGTGGGTGCACGTTCAAGATTGAGAGCTGAATTGATTCAAAGGCTAGCTATATTGGGTCCAGCCTATACCCGTCAGCAGCGTAGTGGTGAACTGAGTAGCTTGTTAATGGAGCAGGTTGAGGCTCTGGATGGTTTTATCGCACGCTATTTACCACAAATGGCGCTTGCTGTGATGCTGCCATTGGTGATCCTAGTGTTTGTATTACCCGTTAATTGGGCAGCTACATTGATTTTTTTGATCACCGCACCGCTTATTCCTATTTTTATGGCCTTGGTCGGTGGTCGCGCTGCTGAAGCGAATCGTCGTAACTTTAAAGCTCTTGCGCAACTCAGTGCGTACTTTTTGGATGTGGTTCAAGGTTTAGCCACGCTGAAACTCTTCTCGCAAAGTAAAGCTCAGAAAAAGATCATTGCTCGCAATGCAGAAGAGTTTCGTTTACGTACTATGCAAGTTTTGCGTTTGGCGTTTTTATCTTCTGCGGTACTGGAGTTTTTTGCTTCGGTGTCGATTGCCGTGTTAGCCGTTTATCTCGGCTTTAGTTTTTTAGGTCTACTTAATTTTGGTAGCTGGGGTGAACAAATCACTCTGTATCATGCACTATTCTTGTTAATTCTTGCTCCAGAGTTTTACCTACCTCTCAGAGAGTTAGGGACACATTATCATGCAAAGCAAGAGGCCACTGCAGCAGCAGAACGTATTATTGATCTGCTTGATGAAGCAGAAAGATTACAGCAGGGTGGTGATCTTTCCTTGCCGAAATCGCTTCCCGATTTATCTGTTAACGCGGTTAGTTTTTCCTACACGGGACAACAGTCTATCGTGCTTAACGATGTTTGTTTACATGTTGCAGCAGGGGAATGTGTGGCGCTGGTCGGACCCAGTGGTGCTGGAAAATCAACGTTACTTAATCTGTTAGCGGGTTTCGAGAAACCTTCATCCGGTCAGGTATGTATTTCAGGCTTGTCTTTAGAAAAAGTCTCTCGTTCAGACTGGATGGATCATGTTGCCTTCGTTAGCCAACATACCACGTTATTTCCAGGTACGATTCGCGATAATCTTTTGATGGCAAAGCCTCAAGCAACCGATCAAGAACTTCAGCAAGCCTGTGACCTTGCCGCAGCAACAGAGTTTATTCAATGCCTTGAAAAAGGATTAGATACTGAAATCGGTGAGGCGGGCGGTAATTTCTCAGGCGGTCAAATACAACGCTTAGCACTAGCACGTGCTTTCTTAAAAAATGCACCTGTACTGTTACTCGATGAGCCAACCGCAAGTCTGGATATCACCAGTGAACAACAGATCCTTGAGTCGTTGAAAGTGCTGTGTGAAGGTCGAACTACTTTGTTACTGACACATCGTCCAGCGTCGATGAAAATAGCTAAACGTATCTATGTATTGGATCAAGGAAAGTGCTATGAAGCTGATCTTGATACTCGGACTCGTCTAGAGCAGGAGGGCCCGTAATGCAGGTTCTTCTTCCTTTTATTCGTTTGATGAAACCGCATCTCAGCTGGGTTCTTCTGGGTAGCTTTTTAGGCTTATTTACGCTGTTTGCCAGTATCGGTTTGTTAACGCTTTCAGGCTGGTTTATTGCCGCAACGGCTTTGGCAGGTATCTCCGTAGCTTCAGCACAAGCTTTCAATTATATGACCCCAGGTGGTGGGGTGCGTGGTTTTGCTATCGCTAGAACCGCTGGACGTTATTTTGAGCGTATCACCACCCATGAAGCGACCTTTAGATTGCTAGCTAGCTTACGTAGTTGGTTTTACGAGCATCTAGAGCCGCTAAATCCTGCGAGACTGCGCCAATATCGATCTGCAGATCTTCTCAATAGAATTATCACCGATATTAATTCATTGGATAATCTCTATTTGCGAGTATTGTCACCCAGCTTAATTGCTGCAGTGACGACGCTGCTGATTACGCTTTTTTTATGGTGGGTTTCACCTTCATTTGGGATGCTGATGTTTATCGCTTTGATGATCGCTGGTATCTGTGTGCCTTGGATAGGGCATCAACTGGGTAAAAGCGTCGGTTCAGAACAAGTCATCAGATCCTCTGCTTTACGCCAAGCGACCCTAACCTATATTCAGGGCATGAGTGAGTTACATCTCTATAAGGCTTTAGAAATTCAACAGTCACTGCTTGAAGAACGACAAGCAGCTATGCAAGTTTTACAGTTAAAAATGAGTTTAATCACCGGACTAGTCACTGCGTTAATGACGTTTGCTGCAGGATTAACAACATTATTCGCGCTAGTAATAGGCATTTCTTTAGTGACAGAGGGGCAGTTAGCCCCCGCATGGCTAGCATTAGTTGTCTTCTGTGTTCTAGCCAGCTTTGAGGCGGTGGCCCCTTTGCCTTTAGCCTATCAATATCTGGGTAAAACCAGAGCCTCTGCCGCAAACCTATTGGAGATAACCCAACAGCAAAGCGATATCACTTTTCCAGAAGAAATGGTGCAGCCATTAACACCTGGCAGTATTGAATTTAACTCAGTGCGTTTTGCGTATGATGAACGAGTGATTCTGCATGATCTGAGTTTACATATTCACGCAGGTCAAAAAGTCGCATTAAGCGGCCACACAGGGAGTGGTAAGAGCTCGATCATCAATCTATTAACGCGCTTTTGGAGTTACCAACAAGGACAAATATTACTCGGTGGTATCCCCGTTGAGCATTACCCAGAAGAACAACTCAGATCGCACATTAGCGTGTTGTCTCAACCTGTTCAGTTGTTCGCGGGAAGTGTTCGAAATAATTTGATGATAGGTAATGCAAAAGCCACTGATGAACAAATGCTTGCTGTGTTGCACCGTTTAGCTCTGACTGAAATGTTAGGCAGTGACGGTTTAGATCGTGAGGTAGGCGAGGGTGGAAATCGCTTATCGGGTGGTCAACGGAAGCGCCTAGGGATTGCTAGAGCCTTGCTAAAAACTGCACCGATACTGATCTTAGATGAGCCTACTGAAGGCTTAGATATCGATACAGCAAAGCAAGTTATGGATGCAGTAATGTCGCACCAACCGGATCAGACGCTGATTATAATTACACATCATCAGCAAGGGCTGGATCGATTTGATCAACATATCAGATTAGATCATGGAAGGCGTATAGATTAAGTGATCAATGCTTGAGTAGATAAGTCGCTAAGACTATGCTTCAGCTATGTATAAACGCTACTAAGCCATTTTGACAGGTATCATTTCTTTGAAGTATCAAGAAACGCTTAACATCATTTATGCGCGTTTAGATCGCCTAGGCGACTTGCCCGTTTTTAGCGCCACCGTCAATCAGATTCGTCAAATTAGCTCCTCCAGTGATACCGATGCGATGTCATTGGCTATCGCGATTATGAAAGATCCTAACCTAACAACTAAGTTACTGCGATTAGCAAATTCCAGTCAATACAATCGAACGGGTGGCAAAGTGACCGCCATATCCCGTGCCGTCGTATTGATTGGTTTCGAGCGTATTCGCAACCTCTGCATGACATTAAAACTAATCGAAAGCTTTGGTGATAAAGATCCCGATACGGGTATCGAGGATCTTCTAGTGGCAGCTGTTTTGAATGCCGCAACGGCTAGAGATCTTGCTATCAATGCGGGGGTTGAAGATGTAGAAGAAACCTATATTTGCGGCTTACTCTTTAGCTTAGGTGAAATTGTTGTTGCTTATACCTTGCCGGATATTTACAAACAGATGCTGGTTTTACGAAAACAGCGAAAGCTCAGTTGGGTGAATATTCAGCAACAAAATTTGGGCGGTGATTTTGTTTCTATTGGACGTGATCTAATCCAAAGCTGGGGATTCTCTAAACGAGTTGTTAGCAGTATTCGCACAGGAGAGTCAGCTGAAGGTTTGTCTAAGCAGGAGCGATTAAATCAACAGATAGTTTCCGGCTGTCACCAACTTTTTGAGCAAATTTATCAACGCTCACCGCAACTATTAGGCGATGAGTATACCGAACAACTCGTTCATATGGCGGAGTTAACTCGCTTAGCTCCTGAGAAATTGGAAGAGACAATCAATCATTCGGTGAGACAGCTATGCGACCATATAGACCAATACGGTTTATCACACCGCTCACTGATACCGCCGGTTAGCTCCAGTGGCAATGAAACACTTGATGAGATGACACGTAAAGTGGCTTTCTATGTTCACTCCCGTCAAGAGCAAAAACGAAATCACCCTAAGCAAGATGACAGCTTGTTAGCCGAACAACATAAACGCTTGAGCGAATATAATCGGCAGCAACTCGTTTATCTCGAAAAAATGAGTGATTTAATGACAGGCCAGGCGCCAACAGCTCAAGTTCTTAAGACCTGTGTTGAAGGTATTGAAGCCAGTTCATCACTTGAGCGCGTGGTGTTTTGCCTAAGTATGGACGGTGGGAAAAAACTGGTTGCAAAACTGCTTGAAGGTGAACAGCTGGATCCTTTAGTGGCGTATTTTCAATTAAAGCGAGAGGTGGGACATCATCGTCTTTTTTTCCATATGCTGGATAAAGGATCATCACTTTTAGTGCATGACGCGCGAGATCCCAGTTGGCTTAATCGTTTACCTAAAGAGTATCTAGACAGTGTCATGCCTGGCGGGCTGATTATTGCACCCTTAACGGTCGATGGTAAAACCATTGGTTTGTTTTATGCCGACAAAACACAAGCAGCGGGTCCTGTTGAAGATCGCGATTTTAAAGTATTTAATCAGTTTGTGATTCAATGTCGAATCGCACTAGAGATGGGTAAAAAGCTTTCGCCATCAAAGCATGCTGATAAATAAGTGCGTTGAGCAGATTAGGAGCCATAGATGACAAATTCATTGAGTGAGTTACGATCAACCATTGTTCAGTGCGACCTTCGTTGGGAAGATCCTAATGAAAACTGCCATCGCATAGATGCTTTATTGGGTGATCTTAGTCATAACCAAACAGATTTGATTATATTGCCTGAGATGTTTGCGACTGGCTTTACTATGAATTCACGTGAAATGGCTCAACATGCCCATGAGAGTGAAGTGATTCAATGGATGCAACAGCAAGCCAAAAAGAGACGGTGTGTCGTGACGGGTAGCGTTGCGGTTAAAGAAGACAATCACTATTTCAATCGAATGGTTTGGGCTAAACCCGATGGAGCAATCACTTATTATGATAAGCGTCATTTGTTTCGTATGGCGGGAGAGCATGAGCGCTATGCTATGGGCCATGAACGTGTCGTGGTTGAGTTAAAGGGTTTCCGTATTTTACTGACCGTATGCTACGACCTGCGTTTTCCAGTTTGGCTGCGTCAACAGCCTTTGGCCGACCAGCCTTTTGAATACGATCTTTTAATCTGCGTTGCTAACTGGCCAAAACCGCGGGCTCATCCGTGGCGAATTCTGTTACAGGCGCGTGCAATTGAAAATCTATCTTATGTTATCGGTGTTAACCGTGTTGGCAGCGATGCGAAAGGCAATGACTATAGTGGTGACTCCATGTTAGTGGATTTCAAAGGCCAATTAATCTGTGATCACCCAGCAGGACATGCCTTTGTTGAGACACATACAATATCTTTGGAACAATTGAGCGCGTTTAGAGAGACGTTTCCTGCATGGCAAGACGCAGATGATTTTCGTATTGTTTTATAAACGCTATTGTTAACCAGCTTCGTATAGCGCCTGCATGGATTCTCTGGTCAGGCGCAGACCTTCTCGATAGGCGTTCTCATAAAGTTCTCCGTCAAAATCATCTGGCAACTTATCCCATTCACCTGCTTCGTAGTACATGACCTGGGATAGAATATCGCCAAAGGGTCCACTAAAATCAGCAATTGCCTGTTTAATATCATCAGCAAGAGGTAATTGGACTAACAGTTCATCTTGAGGTATGTCCAAAAGCAGATGAATACCAGACATCATGCCGACCATAAAAAAGGATGATGCGGGTTGACGTTTTTGTTTGATGGCAATGAGTTCACACATATGTGCTCTAGCTAGCAAGTTACGGGTTAGTTCTTCTGGCTTACCGGTATGAGAATCTAACGAGATCACCGTCGCCCATTTACGTACTTGCTCTAATCCTAATAACACTACAGCCTGGGCAACCGATTCTACTTCGCGAACTAAGGCATAAGCTGCTGAGTTGACGATACGAAGCAGCTTATAGGTAAGCACAGGGTCTTGAAGGATCAGTTTTTCAATTTTTTCAGGCGTGGCTTTAGGATCATTTAATATTTGCAGTAACTGTATAATAACCACTTCGTTCGCTTTTACTTTTTGACCCTGAATCGTTCTAGGTTTACTCAAAAAGTTGCCTTGATATAGGCTGAATTTACATTCAATACAATGCTCTAGTGTATCGTAGTCATTGATATCTGTTGCCATCAAAGGGCGCTTCCACTCTGTCATCGATTTTCTGAGTGCCAGAATTTCTGTGGCAGATTTATCCGCAACACTCACTTTAACGACATAAACTAACTTTAAAAGAGAGGCAAATGCAGCCGGATCACTGATATTGCTAACCGCAACACGATAACCTTCATTAATGAGAGGAACCAATGATTTAAGGGCGGTTTTTGGCTCAATACCTTGCAAGCTAAACTCTAAAATTACTTGCTTTTTAGGCAAACCAGGTAAGCCTGTTTTTTCTAAGATAGCAAAGGATAAAGAAATAAATGCAGGAACACGCTTCACTTCACCATGATCTGAAATACTAGTATAAGCATCAAGCACTGCAACAGATGATAGGCTATCGTCATCAGCACTGACTAACTGATGAACAGACTCGCTTTTGCAGAGAAGTTCATAAGCGACAACTTTTTGGTGAGCATCAAAGATGGGTTGGCGAGTTAGCAGCATCTGAGCTGTATTGCTCATAGTTTACAATAACCTTTATTAACGACTGAGGGACTATGGAAAGTGTATAATGTTTATCAATTGAACGCACTCTTATGTGTGGTCATAATCAATTTTATTTAAAGCAGTTTGGAAAATATGAGTCAAATCAATTGGTTCCCCGGACATATGCACAAGGCACGTAAAGAAATTGCCGAAGTCATGGGAGAGATAGATCTTGTTATCGAAGTACTAGATGCGCGCTTGCCTCGCTCTAGCGAAAATCCATTGGTAAGCCAGTTGCGCAAAGGTAAGCCGGTTTTAAAGCTGCTGAATAAGAATGATCTTGCCGATCCGACTATTACTCAACGCTGGTTAGACTATTTCAATGATCAGGATAACGTTCAAGCAATCTCAATGGATCAGACACAACAAAAATTGATTAAACGCTTGCCTGACATCTGTAAACAGATGATTCCTGCACGATCACAAGCAGGTCGTCCGGTTAGGGCGATGATTATGGGGATACCCAATGTCGGTAAATCAACGCTGTTGAATGCCATTTTGGGTCGTAAGCTAGCCAAAGTGGGTAATGAACCTGCAGTCACTCGCCATCAAAAAAAATATACGGTACAAAAAGGCCTCGCATTATCGGACACCCCAGGTATTCTTTGGCCTAAAATAGAGGATAATGATGCGGGCTATCGATTAGCTGTCAGCGGCGCTATTAAAGACACAGCCATTGAGCATGAGCTAGTAGCAGGTTATGCTGCGCGATTCATGTTAGATCAATACCCTGATCGTCTTAAAGAACGTTATCGTTTTGATACCTTGCCCGAAATAAGTGATGAATTATTAGATCAACTAGGCCGCAAACGAGGCTGTTTACGCCCCGGCGGTATTGTTGATCGTCATAAAGCCTCAGAAATTTTAATTAATGAAATGCGTGCTGGAAAACTAGGTCCTATCAGTTTTGAAACCCCTGAAGAGTGGCAGTTAAAAGACGAAACTGCCCGTCTAGCCGCATTAGAAGCAGCATCTGAAGATGCTGGAGAAAAATCATGACACGAATGAAAAAACAACGCCGCACCGTTGAAATGGTGATTCTTGAGAAGACCCCCAAGAAAAAGGAGCGCTTAACCGATCCAGATAGCTATGAAAGCCGCAAACAAGCAGCAATGAAAAAACGTAAAAAACAGCTTTCTGTCTATGAAAAAGCTCGTTTAGAAGAAGAGCAAGAAGCTAAGAATGCAGCTGCGGGAAAACGCGGTGAGCGAAAGTTAGGTCCTTTGGCTGATAAGATCCGTCGTATCAATGCAAAGAAAAAGAAATCGGAACAAACCACGGACGAATAAGTGTCTATGTATTTTGGTAGCGATAATCAAACCGGCGCATCTGCACAGATTCTAGATGCCTTAGTAAAAGCGAATTCAGGTGTTAGTGCATCCTATGGCGATGATGACTGGTGCAATCAGGCTATTGAGTCGGTCAGAAAAGCCTTTGATCATCCTGATTGCCAGGTCTATTTTGTAGCAACCGGAACCGCTGCCAATTGTTTAGCCTTATCTGCCTTGGTAAAGCCCTGGCAGACGATTTTATGTCATCAGCAGGCTCATATCGCGATGGATGAATCGACAGCGCCTGAGTTATTTACCGGTGGTGCACGACTGATTCCCTTGGATGCAGGAAAAGGGCGGTTAACTGAAGCTACCTTATCGAACTACCTTCAACGCCAAGCGTTGCACGTGCCTCACAACCCCGTTCCTGGCGCGTTAAGTCTGACTCAAGCAAACGAAGCCGGACAGGTATATCAACCGGACGAAGTGGCAGCATTATGTCGATTGGCTCATGATAAAGGCATGAAAGTACACATGGATGGCGCTCGTTTTGCTAATGCTGTTGCCTCGTTAGGCTGCTCGCCTGCCGACATGACTTGGCGTGCAGGAGTCAATGTGCTCTGTTTAGGTGCCAGTAAAAACGGCTGTTTAGCTGCAGAAATGGTGATTTTTTTTGATCCTAAACTGGCAGAAGATTTTGAGTTTCGTCGAAAGCGAGCAGGTCATCTATTGTCCAAAGGACGATTGCTAGGTGCACAGGTTGACGCTTGGTTTCAAGAAGATCACTGGTTGTCATTGGCACATCACGCCAATCAGCAAGCACAAGCCTTAGCGACGGGTTTAGGTCAAATTGAGAATGTTGAGATTATTTGGCCAGTTCAAGCGAATGAGCTTTTTGTCATGCTGCCAAAGCTCCTTGCACAATCCCTGCAGGCGCAAGGAGCGGTTTTTTACGAGTGGGATATCACCACGTTACCAGAAGGTTATGTCATTCAAGAGACGCATCAGTTCGTTAGAATGGTGACCTCTTTTGTGACGACAGATAACGAAGTCGAGCAATTTCTAGCCCTTTGTGCGTCGTTTACGCTGTAATGCGTTTGCCTAGCTTAAGGCCACTGGCTTTAAGCACACCGAAGCAGATACAGATCATCCCAATCATGGCTGGCAGGCTTAATGCTTCTCCCAACAAAGGAATTGCAGCCAGTCCAGCCACGACCGGAGTTAGGGATCCAATAGCCGAGGTGTTTTCAGCACCAAGGCGATTAATCGCAAAACCATAAAAGAAACCAGCTAATAGACCCGCACCTAATGCCTGCATGACCAATTGCATCGCAATTTCTGTTGATGAGGCTTGTGAGATACCACTCTCAACAATGCCAAAAAAGCTTAATGGTAATAATAGAAGGGTTGATCCTAGGCAAAGAATGCCTGCAGCCGCTAAGGGTGGGAGTCCTGCGACCCGCATTGAAACCGTATAAATTGCCCAGCAGGCACTCGCGCCTAGCAACATCATGTCACCTTTAAGCACACTTAACTCTTGATTAAGTAATGTGGGCAGCAGCAGTACCACGACTCCAACGAGAATCATCGATAATCCTATTAAGCGCTTTGGATTAACGGGTTCTTTATAAAATAGCATTGCCATCAATGTGACAAATACAGGGAAAGTTCCCGGTATCAACAGACCCGCATGTACAACCGGAGCATACTGAAGTCCGGTAGCGCTTAAATAAAAGAAGGGAATGCCCGCACCTAACGTCATACCGATGAGGTAACCTTTGGGCGTTAGCATTATCTGCTTACGGGCCTTCCATACGAATGGACTTAGAATGAGTGCCGGTATTCCATAGCGCATCATCGCTAGGTCAAAAACCTGTAACAATGAGTCGCTGGAGTAACGAACCGATATCAGCCACCCTGACCAGATACAGACCACTAACATTGCTGAGAATACGCCAAGTTGGAATTGCAAACCCTGTGCAATCTGTCGATAACTCGGAATCACTGGACTATCTGATGGTGATTGCATGGCAACATCCTGATTAATATAAGCATGTATTATGCTGCCAAGCGCGCTAGAATGTCCTTGCGAATATTTTTCATAAAAACCATTATTTGATATTTTATGCTTTTTTAATATGTTTAATTGGAATTAAATAACATGCTGTCGTTAGATGCTATTGATGTACGAATTTTGAATGTGCTGCAAACCAATGGACGTTTAACCAATGTTGAGCTTGCTGAGCGCATCAATCTTTCCCCGTCACCCTGTCTTCGACGGGTTAAATTGCTGGAGGAGGCGGGCTATATTTGTGGCTATAAAGCGCAACTGAATGCTACTTTGCTGGGTCTTGGCATGACTGTGTTCGTTGATTTAAAACTGAGTCATCACAATGATACGGCCAGTGATGAGTTTGAAGCGGCAATTGAAGGACTAAATAATGTCATTAATTGTTATTTAGTGTCAGGTTCAGCGGATTATCGTTTGGAGATACGTGTTAAAGATCTGCAAGGGTACGAGAATATGCTAAGACAGCTACAATCGCTTCCGCATGTTAAGGATATCCAGAGTAACTTTGTGATTCGATCAGTGAAGGCAGAGAGTCCTATGCCGATTGCTTAATACTGAGACTCAAGAAGGCACAAATTAGAAAGGCCAGCGACCCGAAGGTGACTGGCCCTTGACCATGCAACCAAGCCCGAGGGCTGGAGCTTTGCGGTCTGAGATGCAATTGAGCTTCTCTACCTTCAGTGTAGTAAAGATCTGTGGTTTGTAAAGCAAAAACCCCCGCTAAAAAGCGAGGGTTTTCTATGAAACGGTTCTTAAATTAGAACTGGTTCATGGTGTTGTCTTTACCAGACGCTTTCAGTGCAGCATCACCAGAGAAGTATTCTTTGTGATCATCACCCATGTCTGAACCCGCCATGTTTTGGTGTTTCACACAAGCGATACCTTGACGGATCTCTTTACGCTGAACACCTTCGACGTAGCCCAACATGCCCGCATCACCAAAGTACTCTTTAGCCAGGTTGTCAGTAGACAGCGCAGCAGTGTGGTAAGTTGGCAGTGTGATCAAGTGGTGGAAGATACCCGCTTCACGAGATGCATCAGCCTGGAAGGTACGGATACGGTTATCGGCTTCGATAGCCAATTCAGTCTCATCGTACTCTACAGACATCAGGTTAGCGCGATCGTACTTAGAAACGTCTGCACCAGCTTCAGCCATGGCATCAAATACTTGCTGACGGAAGTTCAGGGTCCAGTTGAATGATGGGCTGTTGTTGTAAACCAGCTTAGCATTTGGAACCACTTCACGGATGCGGTTAACCATTTCAGCGATTTGACCTACGTGTGGCTTCTCAGTTTCGATCCAAAGAAGGTCAGCACCGTTTTGCAAAGAGGTGATACAGTCAAGAACAACACGGTCAACACCGGAATCTTTCTTGAACTGGAACAAACCAGACGCTAAACGCTTAGGCTTAAGCAGCTTACCGTTCGCTTTAACAACGACGTCACCGTTAGCGATGTCATCAGCGCTGTTGATGTAGTCACCGTCTAGGAAGCTGTTGTACTTGTCACCCAAGTCACCAGGTTCATTCGTGACAGCGATCTGCTTAGTCAGGCCAGCACCTAAAGAGTCAGTACGTGCAACGATAACACCGTTATCGATGCCTAACTCTAGGAAAGCGTAACGAACGGCACGGATCTTCGCTAGGAAGTCAGCGTGAGGAACGGTAACTTTACCATCTTGGTGACCACATTGTTTCTCGTCAGATACTTGGTTTTCGATCTGGATAGCACAAGCACCGGCTTCGATCATGCGCTTAGCTAGCAGGTAAGTTGCTTCTTCGTTACCGAAACCAGCGTCGATGTCAGCAATGATTGGCACAACATGCGTTTCGAAGTTGTCGATTTTAGCTTGTACAGCAGCTTCTGCAGCTTTATCACCCGCAGCACGCGCCGCGTCTAACTGACGGAACAGACCGCCCATTTCACGAGCGTCAGCTTGACGTAGGAAAGTGTAAAGTTCTTCGATCAGCGCAGGCACAGAAGTTTTCTCATGCATTGATTGGTCAGGTAATGGACCAAACTGTGAACGAAGCGCTGCGATCATCCAACCTGAAAGGTAGAGGTAACGCTTTTTAGTCGTACCGAAGTGCTTTTTGATAGCGATCAGTTTTTGCTGACCGATAAAGCCGTGCCAGCAACCTAAAGATTGTGTGTAGTCAGCGCTGTTAGCATCATACTCAGCCATGTCTTTACGCATAATGTCAGCGGTGTACTGAGCGATTTCTAGACCAGTCTTGAAGCGGTTCTGTGCACGCATGCGCGCTGCATATTCAGGGTTGATGCCTTCAAAAGCAGGGCCAAACTCTTTTGCCAACTTGGCTACAGCGTCGATGTCTTTGTTAAGAGTAGACATGGTTTTTCCTTCTCACTATTTTCGGTTAAGGAGGTGGTAACGTATTTAACGCAGACATTTTTAAAAGCTTGCTGTTAACTGCTTTGTTTGCGTTGTTGAGATGCATGATGGAGGTAACTGAGATCAGAGTCAAAGCTGTTTTTGTGCATAGCAGCAATGCTGTAGTCAGACTACATAGGCTAATCACTTAAAAGTGTAGTTTTACTACATTGCTTTTAACACTCTAGCGCCAGATTTGCTAAGTAAATATCATCGTTATAGGGCTATTTATGATTCCGTTACTACTTTGGTTTTACCTTTTTATGCTGGCTTTTACCCTTCACTACCGGAATTAAAAAGCTATTTTATAGATCAATTTATTCTATAAAAAGTTGACTACAAAAACGTTTTTTTTATCTGAAATAGCTGATTTACTTAATTTTTATACCAAAGTTTGTAGGCTTTAGTCGAAAGGAAAGCCTAGCGTATTTCATCAATAACGCTAGGCTTCAGTAGAAATGAACAGATCTGTTAGTAGGTTTGAATTGTCTTGTTACGCTTCATCTTCATCTATGTCTGTTTCAGAGTAGAGCAAACCACGTTGAAGTAGGGTACATACCAATGCTACAGATTGTGCATCCGCAATATCTATGGTTTCAGCAGTGAGTGGAAGATACTCACAAAGATGTTTCGCCAAACAAATTGATGCCTGCGTTTTTAACGAATAGCTCTGTCCATCAGCAAAGAAATTTGTTTCTGCATCTGAACCTGACCAGGCTAAACGAGATCCTTCATTGATCAGTAAAACACCTTCGTTCTCAAAGAACTCAATCAACTCATCAGAGTTAACCTCATCATCACTATCTATCTGTTGTTCCGTATACTTAGGCTCCGTCACAAAGCGACCAAACCATTCACGAAAACGCTGCTTATCTTGAAGGTGATTGAGAAGCATTTGGTGTGCACGATCAATCGCTTCGTCAGAAATAACGCCTGCGTCTTCAGAAATGGTTAGATCAGGATCTTCATAACGCTCGTCATGTCCGATTTGCTCTCCTAGTTCATCCGTGAAGCTTCTCAGCATTTCATGGGTTGCAGGCGCTCTAAAACCAACCGAGCAAGTGATGCAGTCATCAGTAGTTGTTACGCCATTGTGACCAATCCGCGGCGGTAGATAGAGCAGATCGCCAGGGTTCAGCTCAACAGAGGTTTCAGCTTGCCACTCAGGTAAAATCATCACCGGAGCATCATCACGACGGGGGGAGTGCTCGTCATAATGACCACCAAATTCCCAGCGACGCGTGCCTTGTGCCTGTATCAGGAACACATCAT
This sequence comes from Nitrincola schmidtii, assembly GCF_008973715.1. Taxonomy (GTDB): domain Bacteria; phylum Pseudomonadota; class Gammaproteobacteria; order Pseudomonadales; family Balneatricaceae; genus Nitrincola; species Nitrincola schmidtii. The sequence continues at coordinate 60,570 of NZ_WBOL01000007.1, read as the reverse complement.
AGTTATCATAATGAGGACCGACACCACCGCCTTGAACAGCATAGCTGATCATTAAGTCATCGATGCGCCAGTTGGGTATAAAGTTAAATTGACGAAGTAGGGCGTGCGCTTCTGGTACCCAGTGATCAACAGCTTGAACTAATAACGTCCAGTTTTTTTCAGGCAAGGATGCAAAACGACTTTCCTCAAAAGGCCCCTGTTCCATATGCCATTTGTCAGCTGATGGATCAAAGGCAATCAGACGAGATTCAATATCTTGTTCGCAGGCTAATCCCGCCAACTCATCAGCATCCACAGGGCATTGGAAATCAGGTATGGCATTACGGATGACTAAGGGTTTCTTTTGCCAGTATTCACGAAGAAACGTTTCGATACTGATTTCACCGAGGGGAAATGGGTTACTCATGAGGGATGACTCCTGCATTAGGGTCTTAAAAAACATAAAAATGATTAGATCTGCGATTAAGATCGTTTTTTTGTGGCGGAGGAATCTTTGTTCTCTAAACTTTCCTCTACCGATGACAAAATGCCCCGTAAAATACCGAGTTCACTTTTCTCTGGTCGAGCACGGTTGAAGAAACGTTGCAGTTTATCCAGCACCCGTCCTTCATGCTGAGGAATGATAAAACTGGTTTTTCTGAGGACCAGCTCTAAGTGCTGATAAAAAAGCCTCATCTCATCTTGTCTTGGATGGGCTTCAATCTTTGTTTCTTTTACGGGTAAAGCAATTCGCTTACGATGATTGCGCCATAGCTCGTAGCAGACTAATTGAACCGCCTGAGCAATGTTCAAGACAGGGTATTCTGGGTTTGCATCAATGAAGAGATGACGGTTACACGCCAGCATTTCAGCATTGGTGAGCCCCATCGTTTCTCGACCAAATAGAATGGCAATATTGCCATTGGGCGCTTCATCGAGCATAAAATCGGCAGCTGACTCTAAATCCATCAGCGGTAGATCAAAGGTACGTTCGCGAGCACTGGTACCTATCACTAGCTGACAGTCTGCAATGGCTTCTTCGAGTGAATTGACCACCTGAGCTTGTTCAAGTAGATCTTTAGCGCCAGCGGCGCGGGAAGTCGCTTCGTCATCCGGAAATACACGAGGGTTGATCAGCGTCAACTGAGACAACCCCATGTTTTTCATCGCACGTGCGACCGCACCAATATTGCCTGGATGAAAGGTTTCAACCAGAACGATACGAATCGAACTTAACATTTAGATACGCTTCGCCTGAGCAATCGCATTACCAATATAGCTGTGTGGCGTTAGTTCCAGAAGTTCGGCTTTCGCTTGCTCTGGAATCTCCAGCGTTGCTATAAAGTTTTGTAGTGTTTCTTTGGTCATGGCATGGCCACGAGTTAACTCTTTTAACTTCTCATAAGGCTCTTCAATCGCGTAACGGCGCATCACGGTCTGAATCGGCTCAGCCAGAACTTCCCATGCGTTTTCCAAATCTTCATTTAAACGACTTGGATTCACTTCGAGTTTAGAGATGCCTTTCAAGGAGGCTTGGTAAGCAATCAGACTGTGACCAAACCCTACACCTAAATTACGCAGAACCGTGGAGTCCGTAAGATCACGCTGCCAACGCGAGATAGGAAGCTTTTGCGCTAGGTGCTGCATAATGGCATTAGCGATACCAAGATTTCCTTCAGAGTTTTCAAAGTCGATTGGATTGACCTTGTGTGGCATCGTAGAAGAGCCCACTTCGCCTGCAACGGTTTTCTGCTTGAAATAACCCAGTGAGATATAGCCCCATACATCACGATCAAAATCAATCAAGATGGTGTTAAAACGGCAGACGGCATCAAACAATTCTGCAATATAGTCGTGGGGTTCAATCTGAGTCGTATAAGGGTTAAACGTTAAGCCTAGTGATTGGATAAAATCCTGTGCGTTGGCTTCCCAATCAACATCAGGATAGGCGCTGAGATGTGCGTTGTAGTTACCGACAGCACCATTGATCTTGCCTAAAAACTCGGTTGCTTCAATCTGCTTAATTTGACGCTGTAAACGATATGCTACGTTTGCCATCTCTTTACCAACGGTTGTCGGTGAAGCCGTTTGGCCGTGTGTACGAGACAGCATAGGCTGCTCAGCATGAGCCAAGGATAATCTAGCAATCGCTTCAGCCACTTGACGCATAGCAGTTAACAGCGCTGCTGTTCCTTGCTTGAGCATTAAGCCGTGCGAAAGATTGTTGATGTCTTCAGAGGTGCAGGCAAAGTGAACAAACTCCGTAACGGCATTAAGTTCAGCGTTATCCTGAATTTTTTCTTTGATGAAGTATTCGACTGCTTTTACATCATGGTTAGTGCGGCTTTCAATCGCTTTGATTCGCTCAGCGTCAACGACAGAGAAGTCACTAACAATGGCATTAAGGAGAGCATTTGCTGACTCGCTAAATGCTGGAACTTCAACAATTTGCGGATGTTGGGCTAGCTTCTGTAACCAACGAATTTCAACTTCAACTCGGCAACGAATCAAACCGAATTCACTAAAATAAGCTCGCAAATCGGCAGTTTTACTACCGTAGCGGCCATCGACGGGGGAAATTGCTGTCAGTGCGGAAAGCTCCATGAGCGACGATCTCACTTAATTTGTCAGTTTAATGAAAAAAGAAATTATACCCGATTTTTATCTCAGAATGCGTTTCAAGGATGGACGAACACGCGACTTGAAGAAGATAAAGTGCCAGCGTTTACCGCCTACTTGACGCCATAACATCGCTGAGCGGACAGCAGACAGCAGTAGCGCTCGAATTTTGGCTGCATTTTCAGTGTTTTGTAAATTGCGAGGATCACCGCTGACCTGAATCCTGAAACTAAAAGTACTGAGCGTGTCTTGATACAAACCGCCTAAACCTGCAATAACATTGGCGTGGGTAAATGCGGAAGGTACTGCTGTGTTAGATTCTGATGGTTCAGAGTGATCACCAAAATACTGTGCTTTTCGGTTTAGATCGTTAAGGCGTGTGCCAATCGTTTCTAGCATATCCGGGCGAGCGTGAAGTTGACGTTCTAGATGAATAGCACTGAGTGCATAACGCATAATATTGGCATTGTTATCGCTGCGTTTTTTTTCAACGACATCTTTTAGGGTACGCAGGCCTAAGCCTAAGTTGTAAGGCAAGTCCGCAACACCACCATAGATATCTTCAGTGATTTCTGGGTTCATCACAAATAAACTGGCGATGCTTGACTCAAAGCTATTTTGTGCAACCATGCCGCGCTGTGCAATTTGGTCAACCAAGCTTGCTGCTTGAAAGATGCCGGCTAAGGCAATGACTTGTTGATCGTGTTCTCTGGACATGTTGTGCCTTCACCTAATTGATATGACAACGGCTGGTTGTTTCTATAACACCGCCCCCTAAGCAGCGATCACGCTGATAGAGAACCACTGATTGACCTGGTGTAACCGCTCGCTGTGGCTCTGGAAAGACGATTTTATATCCTCCCTGTGGATCTCTTTCAACTCGACAGGCTTGATCTGACTGGCGATAACGAACCTTTGCCACACAATTGAACGGAAGTTCAGGCTCTTCACCGTTAATCCAAAAAATGTCAGAAGCCGTTAACCAATCTGAGTAGAGCAAGGGGTGTTGTTGTCCTTGGACAGCAATTAATACATTTCGTTTTAAGTCTTTACCTGCGGCAAACCAAGGTGCATCAGAAAAGTCTTTTAAGCCACCGATACCTAAACCTTGCCGTTGGCCAATGGTGTAATACATCAACCCTTGATGATCACCTATAACGATTCCATCAGGGGTTTCAATTTTACCCGGTTGAGCAGGCAGGTACTGCTGAAGAAAGTCTCGAAAACGACGTTCACCAATAAAGCAGATACCGGTGCTGTCTTTTTTATCGTGAGTTACTAAATCATGCTGTTCCGCTAAGGCTCTTACTTTTGCCTTTTCTAACTCACCCACAGGAAAAAGTGATAAAGCTAACTGCTCTTCACCGACTTGATGTAAAAAATAACTTTGATCTTTGTTGTCGTCGAGACCTTTCAACAGATAGGTGCGACCGTCTTGATCAGCGCGTCTTACGTAATGGCCTGTTGCAATAAGATCAGCCCCTAGTACCTGAGCATATTCCAGAAAGGCTTTAAATTTGATTTCACGATTGCACAAGATATCGGGGTTAGGTGTTCTACCTGCTTTGTACTCTTCAAGAAAGTGTTCAAAAACACCATCCCAGTATTCGGCTGCAAAATTGGCGGTATGAAGGTGGATTCCTAGCTTGTCACACACCGCTTGAGCATCGGCAAGATCTTCTTTGGCAGTGCAGTATTCAGTGCCGTCATCTTCGTCCCAGTTCTTCATGAACAGACCTTCGACCTGATATCCTTGCTGCTGCAACAAAAGAGCAGAAACGGACGAGTCAACGCCGCCTGACATGCCGACAATCACTTTTATAGAAGAGGTTTCTTTCATGGTCTGTTAATGTCTGTCTCAATTCAAAAGATAAGATATTTGCTAGGTAAAGACGGCCAAGTATATCATTTTTGTCGTCTATTCGCTTTATTTCTATGTGAATTAGACGTCCGCTTTCCAGAGGTTTTTTGAAGTCGAGCTGGATTTTCGGATGGTAGAAAGACATGATCTAAGCGGTGCTCACCAGGCATCAGCTTTTCTATTGTCCAATTACCTATGGCATAGCGTACCAGTCTCAGAGTCGGAAAACCTATCGCTGCAGTCATGCGGCGCACTTGCCGATTGCGACCTTCAGATATTTTAATTTCTAACCATTGTGTGGGTTGGTTGGCTCTAAAGCGAATAGGAGGATTTCGCGCTGGCAAATCAGGTTCGTCAATTAAACGAACGAAAGCAGGGCGTGTCATCCCGTCTTTTAATTCAATTCCAAAGCGTAAAGGTTCAAGATCTTCCTCGCTGGGAACACCTTCAACTTGTACCCAGTAAGTTTTGTCTAGCTTAAAGCGAGGGTTGGCCAAACGATGTTGTAAACCACCATCATCTGTGAGCAACAACAATCCTTCTGAGTCATAATCGAGACGACCAGCGGCATAAAAACCAGGTTTTCTAACAAAGTCACTTAAAGTTGCACGACCTTCGGTGTCGGTAAAGCAGCTGAGTACCTGAAAAGGTTTATAAAACAGGATCAATGTGGCAATGCTGACAATCTCCGAAGGCTTGGCGAACTTTTGTTACGGTCTTTAGCCAATTCGAGGGGATTACTTATAGGCTTATTACCAGCTTAAAGTCATCCACAATTAAGCTTAATTCGAGCTACTCTGTTAAAGGCTCTTTTACCGATTCTTCGATCGGCTTTATATTAATGGCGTGCAATCCATTAGGACCATGTTTTGTCTCAAATTGAACAGATTGACCGGCTTTAAGGCTTTTGTATCCATCTACCATGACGGCAGAAAAGTGCACAAATATTTCTTCTTCAAATGCCTCACTCAAGATAAATCCGTAACCCTTGGCATTATTGAACCACTTGACGATTCCTATCTGCATTATTATTTCCCCTGTAGTCCTCTCATCCAAGTCTTTAGACCTGATATCCTATGATGACGCCAAACTGTTACACTCAATGTTAACAGGCGTTCCTTTACATCCTTGCAGGGACTGCAGATACTTATATCACTCCTGCGAGCGGGAATTATATTACGTTAAGGCGATCAAACGAAAGTGCAGATAGAGCGAATGATGGAAAACAATCAATTTAGGTATGTAATGAACAGTGTAAGTCGCAATTCGATCATTAAGATGGCAGATGAGCATGAAGGTACTGATCAAGGTGATGGGCAAGTAATCACGGCTTCTACTAAGCCAGCGTTAAAAAAGCCACCCATGTATCGTGTCGTATTGTTAAATGACGATTACACACCGATGGATTTTGTTGTCGAAGTGCTCATGATTTTTTTCAGTTTAAATCAAGAAAAAGCTACACAAGTGATGTTATCGGTCCATACTCAAGGAAAAGGCGTATGTGGTATATATACGCGTGATGTAGCAGAAACCAAAGCGGCACAGGTTAACCAGTACGCTAGGTCGAACAAACACCCGTTGTTATGTGAAGTTGAGCAGGTATAAGAGGTGGCACTATGCTAAACAGAGAACTTGAAGAAACCTTGAGTGCAGCCTTTCGAGGTGCTCGAGATAAGCGTCATGAATACATGACGGTTGAGCACTTGTTGCTTGCACTGCTCGATAATCGTGATGCTGCAGAAGTGTTGCTGGCCTGTGGAGCCGATTTTAATCGCCTGAGAAGCCAATTAAATCAATTCATTGAAGAAACAACTCCTTTATTGCCAGATAACATTCCCAATGCTGAAACGCAGCCCACCTTAGGATTCCAACGTGTGCTTCAGCGTGCCGTGTTTCATGTGCAATCTTCGGGTAAATCGGATGTCAGTGGCGCTAATGTCTTGGTTGCTATTTTTAGTGAACAGGAAAGCCATGCTGCTTTTGTGTTGCAGCAACAAGGCATAGAGCGTGTCGATGTGGTTAATTTTATTTCTCATGGTATCTCTCGTGTCGGCGATATGCGTGAGAATGAACAAGGAAACGAAGAGGAAACCACTGAAAGCGAAGGTTCAGGTCAAGGCAAGAGTGCATTGTCACAGTATGCTGTTAACCTGAATCAACAAGCTGCTCAAGGTCGAATCGATCCTCTGGTTGGACGTGATCAAGAAGTTGAGCGCGTCGTTCAAATACTTTCGAGACGTAGAAAAAACAATCCTCTTTTGGTGGGCGAAGCGGGTGTTGGTAAGACAGCAATCGCGGAAGGTTTGGCGAAACTCATCATCGAAGATTCGGTTCCAGATATTATTTCTGATAGTGTCGTTTACTCCTTAGATTTGGGAGCTTTGCTGGCAGGCACCAAATATCGCGGTGACTTTGAGAAGCGATTAAAGAGTCTTCTCAATGAGATACGCCAAAAACCTAAAGCAATACTTTTCATTGATGAGATTCATACCATCATTGGAGCGGGTGCAGCATCCGGTGGTTCAATGGATGCATCGAACCTGCTTAAACCCTTATTAAGTTCTGGTGAGATTCGCTGTATTGGATCAACAACCTTTCAAGAGTTCAGGGGGATTTTCGAGAAGGATCGTGCTTTAGCGAGACGTTTCCAGAAGGTTGATATTCTTGAGCCAAGTGTGGCAGATACCTATCAAATTTTGAAAGGTCTGAAATCACGCTTTGAGGAGCACCATGAGCTTGAATATACCGATGCTGCCTTAAAAGCTGCCGCTGAACTAGCAGATCGCTACATTAATGATAAGCATATGCCGGATAAGGCGATTGATGTCATTGATGAAAGCGGTGCCTATCAGCGTCTTCAGAAGCCTGAAAATCGTAAAAAAGTGGTTGACGTACCCGAAGTGGAAGCGGTGGTTGCTAAGATCGCGCGCATACCACCAAAGAGTGTTTCTACATCGGACAAAGATCAGCTTAAGAAACTGGATGGCAATCTTAAGATGGTGGTATTGGGTCAAGATGAAGCAATTGATACGCTGGCAGCCGCCATTAAACTCTCTCGTGCTGGATTGAAAGAGCCTAATAAGCCTGTCGGTTCCTTCTTGTTTGCAGGGCCCACAGGGGTTGGTAAAACCGAAGTAACTGCTCAGCTAGCCAGAATTATGGGGATAGAGTTGGTTCGCTTTGATATGTCTGAGTATATGGAGCGTCATACTGTCTCACGCCTGATCGGTGCTCCTCCTGGATATGTCGGCTTTGATCAAGGTGGTTTATTGACTGAGGCGATTACTAAATCTCCACACTGCGTTTTATTGTTGGATGAGATCGAAAAAGCACATCCTGAAGTGTTCAATATCCTGCTGCAGGTGATGGATAATGGCACTTTAACGGATAACAATGGTAGAAAGGCTGACTTCCGTAACGTAGTTGTTGTCATGACCACTAACGCGGGTGCAGAAGCGATGAGTCGTCCTTCCATAGGCTTTACGCATCAAGATCATAGCACCGACGGTATGGAAGCGTTGAAACGCTTGTTTACACCTGAGTTCCGTAATCGTTTAGATGCAGTCATTCAGTTTAAACCACTGAATACTGAGATTATCAAAGGTGTGGTGGATAAGTTCTTAACCGAGCTACAAGCTCAGTTAGATGAAAAACAAGTGGTGCTTAATGTCAGTGAATCCGCTCGTGCTTGGCTTGCAGAGCATGGCTATGATGAAAAAATGGGCGCTCGTCCTATGCGTCGCTTGATTCAAGAGAAAATCAAAAAGCCATTGGCTGAAATGATTCTATTTGGAGAGCTTGCTGATAAAGGAGGAGAGGTGCGCATTAGTGCAGATGAGGGTGAGATCACCTTGGTTTGCGAGACGGTAGCAGCCTAACGGCTGCTTATCGTCTGCTGAATGAAATTACGGCGGCGCTGAAAATGTCCGCCGTCTTTCAACGTGCGCGATAAGTGATACGGCCTTTGCTAAGATCGTAAGGTGTTAATTCAACTTTAACTTTGTCGCCTGTTAGGATACGGATATAGTGCTTACGCATTTTTCCGGAGATATGAGCCGTGACAACATGACCATTTTCAAGTTCTACACGAAACATAGTATTTGGAAGCGTGTCTACCACAGTTCCTTCCATTTCAAATGAATCTTCTTTCGCCATTCAGTGAATACCTCTGAGACTGGTTAACTAAAACCCTGTCCGGTTTTAAAGGCGCAAATTCTACCTGAAAAACACTACAAATCAAAATCATTCTTGCCGATAGTGTGTCCAATGACCATCAATTAGCATTTCAAGCGGTCTGAATGCTGTTTTGTAGTTCATTTTTCGACAGGCTTTCACCCAATAACCTAAATAAAGGTAATTCATGCCGCGTCGACGCGCTTCGGAAATTTGCCATAATATCGCGAAGGTCCCCAGGCTTCGATGTTCTTCAGCTGGATCATAAAATGTATAAAGTGCGGACATGTCTTGATGTAAATGGTCAGTTACCGCCACTGCAATTAACTTTTTATCAGTATCACGGAATTCGTAAAACCAACTGTCTATCGAACCTTCTACCAGGAACTGATGAAATTGTTCGGGGGTAGGAGGATACATATCACCATCGGCATGGCGCTGGTCGATATAAGATTTGTAAAGATCAAAGTATTCGTGATCCATGATGGGAAACTTTCGAATCACTTGAATATCACGATTTTTATTTAGGATGCGTTTTTGCGACTTGCTTGGCTTGAATAGCTCAACAGGAATGCGGATGGATTGGCAGGCATTACAGCCTTCGCAATGCGGTCGGTAAATATGTCCACCACTGCGACGAAAACCTAGCTCTGATAACTGGCTATAGCTGTCAGTCGAAATTCTCATTTGAGGGTCAACAAACAGTGTTTTGGCTTTCTGGTCAGGCAAATAACTACAATTATGTGATGGTGTCACATAAAAACGAAGTGTTTGCATATTACTCATCAGCGAATTCCTGTAGCAAATTGTGCAACAGCATTAACATCTATGGAAAACTCCCATTGCGAAATGCTTGGATCATCAACATGCTTGGCCAACAGAGCACAGAAAGCATCTCGCTCGATAAGCTTAGCACCTAAACTTTCTAAGTGTTCGTTATGCACTTGACAGTCTATCAAGTTAAAACCCCATTGTTGCAATTGTACGCATAAAAAGCTGAATGCGATTTTTGAGGCATTCGTTTGCCTGCTAAACATCGATTCACCAAAAAAAAGTGATCCTATCGATAAACCGTATAGACCACCCACAAGGTTTTCGCCATCCCATACTTCTACAGAGTGAGCAATGCCTTGATGATGAAGGGCAGTATAGGCTGCAATCATTTTTGGGCTGATCCAGGTGCCTTGCTGATAGCTTCGAGGCTCAGCACAGGCTTGCATGACCTTGGTAAAGGCCTTATCAAAGGTAACAGTGTAATCTGATTGGCGAATGAATTTGCGTAAGCTTTTAGAGATGTGGATCTCGCTAGGGTGAATCACACATCGTGGGTCTGGGCTCCACCACAAGATGGGTTCCCCTGGGTTGAACCAGGGGAAAATTCCCTGTCGGTAGGCGGTTAGAAGACGCTGAGGGGAAAGTTCACCACCTGCAGCGAGTAAACCATTGGGGTTATGTAATGCCCGCTTCACTGGAGGGAAGGGTGAAGCGGAATCTTCTAACCAAACAACCATAAATGATGACTTGGCAGCTTAGGCTTTTAAGTCATCGAGGTAACGCTCTGCATCCAGCGCTGCCATACAGCCAAAGCCTGCCGAGGTGATGGCTTGACGATAGATGTGATCGCTGACATCACCTGCTGCAAACACGCCTTCAATACTGGTTTGCGTAGCATTGCCATCTAAACCAGAGCGGATAGTGAGATAACCATCACGCATCTCTAGTTGATTAGCGAAGAGTTCTGTATTGGGTTTGTGACCAATGGCAATAAAAACCCCCTGTAAATCAATTTCTTGAGTTTCTCCTGAAGAGGTATGTTTAATGCGCATTCCAGTGACACCCATCTCATCACCCAGCACCTCATCAAGTTGATGATTCCAGAGTATTTTGACGTTACCTGTTTTTTCACGCTCAAATAATTTATCTTGAAGAATCTTTTCACTTCGCAAGGTATCGCGACGGTGAACCAATATTACTTCTGCAGCAATGTTGGATAAGTAGAGCGCTTCTTCTACAGCAGTATTACCACCGCCGATGACTGCAACCTTTTGGTTGCGATAGAAAAAGCCATCACACGTTGCACAGGCGCTGACACCCTTGCCTTTGAAGGCTTCTTCAGACTCAAGCCCAAGGTATTGAGCAGATGCACCCGTCGCGATAATTAGGGCATCACAAGTGTAGACACCCATGTCTCCCACTAATCGAAAAGGTTTCTGCGTTAATTCTGCGGTATGGATGTGATCAAAAATCACTTGAGTATTGAAGCGTTCGGCATGTGCCTGCATTCGTTGCATCAATTCAGGTCCTTGCACACCTTCTGCATCACCTGGCCAGTTATCAACATCAGTCGTTGTCGTTAATTGACCACCTGCTTGCATGCCTGTAATCACGACAGGGTTGAGGTTTGCACGAGCAGCATAAACAGCTGCGGTGTAGCCTGCAGGGCCAGAACCCAGAATGATCAATCGATGGTGTTGAGTTGTACTCATAGTAGAAAGTATCCTGTTGTCGTCAACGGCTATAAAAATGTAGTGATTATCATAAACAAATAGAAAGATAATAGTAACCAGTGACCACTCCTGTATTGGGGGTGGTTTGTGGCACAATATGACGTTTAAACCTCAAAAAGGTTCCGACCGTGGTTAAAGTTAAGGATTTTGTAAAGTGAGCGAGCAGGGTATGTCGCGACCGTTGCCTTTAGGTCAACATTTAGCGCGTGTATTTAAAGAAGCAGGTTTGATTGTCATCATCGGCGTTGCGCTGTTTTTATGTTTAGCCGTATGGAGTTACGACTCTGCCGATCCAGGATGGTCACACGCCGGTTATCAACCCAATGTCAGTAACATGGCTGGAGTCGCCGGTGCATGGCTGGCGGATCTGCTCGTGTCCTTCACCGGTCTAGCGGCATGGGCCATTCCAGTTCTGTTGATGTGGCCAGCGTTGCGCTTTTTGCTAAGAAGAAGAGTAGGGATGTTGGATGCTGTTCCTTACTTTATGTTGAGGTTTTCGGGGGCTATAGTCATGCTACTTGGCTTGACGATGCTCTTGTCTATTCATATCTCAAACCAAACGCTTAACTTTCCATTTACTGCCGGTGGATTAATAGGTCATGCGCTTTCTGATCTAAGCATCGCCGTGCTCAGTGTCTATGGCAGCACATTACTGGCTTGGGTGATGTTGCTATTTGGTCTGACACTGTTTATGGAAATTTCTTGGTTAGCGCTTATCGACGGTGTCGGTAAATTTCTGATCAACATTCCTAGCAAACTGGGCGAGGTAAAAAAAGTTAAACTTCCCAGTGTTTCTCTGCCAAAAGTGACCATGCCGAAGGTAAGCTTACCCAAGAAACCTGCAAAAACAGAAGAGAAAGTAACACCTCCTTCAACTCAAGAAAAAATGCGCCGAGAGCCTCGTTTAGACTCTATGGTGGCTAGAGTTCGACAAGAACCCGTTCTAAATACCCCATCTGATGACACGGATGATTTCATGGCACTTGATACCCAAGATCATGAATTGGTAAGTAAGCCAAAATCTTCTTACGTAAATATCAATGAGCAAACCGAGCAGCGTCGTCAACTCAAAATTGTTCCCTTATCGGAAGCTCATCAACCCCTAGATGATCTTGATAACCTAGCTGACGAACAAAGTATTTCGACACTAACCACCAAAAAACCGATGCAACTGCCTTCTCTAGATCTTTTAGATCAACCTGGTGTCAAAGAAGAACAGGGCTATAGCGAAGAACAGCTTGAGCAGATGTCACGCTTATTAGAAGCCAAACTTAAGGATTTTGGTGTTATTGCAGAAGTGGTCGAGGTCAACCCAGGCCCTGTGATTACCCGTTTTGAGATTCAACCTGCTCCGGGTGTGAAAGCAAGTAAGATCAGTAATTTATCCAAAGATCTTGCGCGTTCTATGACTGTTTCTAGTGTTCGTGTAGTAGAAGTCATTCCGGGTAAATCCTTTGTCGGTGTTGAGATTCCGAACGAGTCACGACAAATTGTTCACTTGAGCGAGGTGTTAACGTCAAAATCTTTCTCTGAAGCTCGATCGAAGCTGACATTGGCACTGGGTAATGACATTGCGGGTAATCCTGTGGTTACCAATTTAGCAAAAATGCCACATTTATTGGTAGCTGGTACAACAGGCTCAGGTAAATCGGTTGGCGTTAACGCGATGTTATTGAGTTTACTGTTCAAGGCAACACCAGAGGAGGTACGCCTCATTTTGGTGGATCCCAAAATGCTTGAATTATCCATTTATGAAGGTATCCCGCATCTGTTGACGCCGGTCATTACCGATATGAAGGAAGCTGCCGGTGGCCTGCGTTGGTGCGTTGCAGAAATGGAGCGTCGTTATCGGTTAATGGCCAAAATGGGGGTCAGAAACATTGCAGGTTATAACGACAAGGTACTGCAAGCTGAAGCAGATGGTCTGCCTTTGAAAGATCCGTTATGGAAAGCGGAAGATTATGGTTTGCCCGCTGATGAGCCACCACCCGCTTTAACAACCTTGCCCTACATCGTTGTTGTCATTGATGAATTTGCCGACATGATGATGATGGTGGGTAAAAAAGTTGAAGAGCTGATTGCACGTATTGCCCAAAAAGCGCGAGCTGCGGGTATTCACTTAATTTTGGCGACCCAACGACCATCAGTGGATGTTATTACGGGTCTTATTAAAGCTAACGTACCCACACGTATTGCGTTCCAGGTTTCCTCGAAGATCGATTCTAGAACGATTTTGGATCAATCTGGTGCCGAAAACCTTTTGGGTTATGGTGATATGCTCTATCTACCCGCAGGCACCAGTATTCCTAACCGTGTGCATGGTGCGTTCGTCAGTGACGATGAAGTTCACCGAACCGTGGAAGCTTGGAAACAAATGGGACCACCGAACTATCTGGATGAAATTAGGTCTGGTGGTGTTGAAGAAACGGGTTCGTTCGGCGGAGGTTCAGCTGGAATGTTCGATGATGAGCAGGATGAGCTGTACGACGAGGCGGTTGCTTTTGTGACTGAAAGTCGTAAAGCCTCGATATCAGCCGTTCAACGTAAGTTGAAAATTGGCTATAACCGTGCAGCCCGTATGATTGAAACCATGGAAGCTGCTGGCGTGGTATCAACCGCTGGTAGTAATGGTCAACGTGAAGTTTTAGCACCACCACCCCCGAGAGACTGACCTTAGAGAGTAAAAGGAAACACCATGCGTAAACTGCTTGCAACACTGCTATTAGGAACATCGTTAAGCGTATCGTTAAGCCTTCAGGCACAGCCCATTGACCAGCTGGCATCTTTATTGTCTGGTTATGATCGCTTTACCGCAAACTTTGATCAGTTTATTACCAACGAACAAGGCGTTCGTGGAGAAAGCTCTACGGGTCACTTTACCATCGAGCGTCCAGATAGATTTGCATGGATTACGGTGGAGCCTTTTCCGCAAGAAATTATTTCGGATGGCGAATACATCTGGATCTATGATCCCGATCTTGAACAGGCAACACGCAAGCCAGCAGACGAGAATACGGAAAGCGCTCCAGCACTCATTTTGAATGGACGTATTCATGAGCTTGATCGTCGTTATGAGGTTGAGTTAGTCCAGCAAATGGATGATGTAATGGTATTTGAACTGTTACCCAAAGAAGCTCAGGAAGTGATGTTTTCACGCGTGAGATTATTGTTCAAAGATGCTGTTTTAGCAGAACTTTTATTGGATGACACCTTAGGTCAGCGCTCTATGATTCAGTTGAGTAATCAACAACTCAATCCGGAGATAGATTCGTCTATTTTTACCTTTGATCCCCCTGAAGATATTGATGTGATTTTGGATTCTGGGTTGTAATGTCCGATCTGTTTTCGACTGACAGCACTTCACTGGGTTACCAACCTTTAGCGGCGAGGATGCGTCCTCGCCAGCTAAGTGAATATTCGGGTCAATCACACCTACTAGCAAAGGATAAACCGCTTAGAAAAGCGATTGAGCAGGGGCAGATCCACTCCATGATCCTATGGGGACCTCCTGGTGTTGGAAAGACCACGCTGGCTCGATTGATTGCTCATCACAGTGATGCACACTTTATTACACTCTCTGCGGTACTGTCTGGGGTTAAAGAGATACGTCAAGCGATTGAAGAAGCGAAAATGGTGCGCTCTCAACGCAGTCGAAAAACACTGCTTTTTGTCGATGAAGTCCATCGCTTTAATAAATCGCAACAAGATGCGTTTCTGCCTTATGTTGAAGATGGTACCGTCGTTTTTATTGGCGCGACCACCGAAAATCCATCTTTTGAACTCAATAATGCGTTGCTATCGCGAGCACGTGTTTACTTGCTTCGTCCATTAGAAGCAGCCGATATTCAACAGCTTATCGATCGGGCTCTGGCAGATAATGAAAATGGTTTGGGCAATCGTCAGCTTCAGTTTGCTGATGGCGTATTGGCACAACTGGTAGCGGCTGCCGATGGTGATGCTCGACGAGCTCTCAACCTTTTGGAGCTTGCCACGGATTTAGCTGAGCCTGATGCAGGTGTAGAGAGAGTCAGTGCCAGCGTGCTCGATGAAGTGATGCAGTCCAGTGGCCGTCGCTTTGATAAAGGCGGTGATCTTTTTTACGACATGATCTCAGCCTTTCACAAATCTGTTCGTGGCTCATCCCCTGATGGAGCCTTGTATTGGTATTGTCGCATGCTGGAAGGTGGTTGCGACCCTCTTTATGTGGCAAGACGATTAGTCGCGATTGCCTCTGAAGATATCGGTAATGCAGACCCCCGTGCGATGCAAGTCGCCTTATCTGCATGGGATGCGTTTGAGCGTGTAGGACCAGCGGAAGGGGAGAGAGCGATCGCTCAAGCGGCTGTGTATTGTGCTTGTGCGCCAAAAAGTAATGCACTTTATCAAGCCTTTAATCAGTGCCGTGCCGACGTTCGTCAAGATCCAGCCTATGAGGTACCCTCACATCTTCGCAATGCTCCAACGGCTTTAATGAAGGCGCAGGGCTATGGGGATAGCTATCGTTATGCTCATAACGAACCGGATGCCTATGCAGCCGGTGAAGTTTATCTTCCCGAGTCGATTGCTGATAGACAATACTATCAGCCTTCTTCACGTGGACTGGAGATAAAGATTTCTGAAAAACTACGGGTGTTGAAAGAGCGAGATCAGCTGAGCGCTCAACAACGCTATAACGAGGGTTCATAACATGATGCATCTTCTGGCAGTTGCCCTAGGAGGCGCGATAGGGTCATTACTGCGTTATTGGATATCAGGTTGGCTGAACACGCCTGAAGGTCGTTTGCCTGTTGGAACCCTGAGTATTAATGTCATTGGCTCTTTGTTGATGGGCATTGCGTTTGTGTTGATTATGGAAAAAGCCCGTCTTTCACCCGAGTTAAGACCTTTAATCATGACGGGCATGCTGGGCGGATTTACCACTTTTTCAACCTTTTCGCTCGAAGCCGTGTCCTTGCTCAACGAAGGGCATACCGGAGCCGCGCTAATTTATGTATTATTAAGCGTAATTCTATGTATCACAGCGCTTTATCTTGGCCTGTGGTTCACTCGTTTATTTTTCTAATTTGACCGATTCATACTGTGACAGGAAGAGTTTTGCATGCTTGATCCAAAAATTGTTCGTGCTAACCCCGAAGAGATCGCTGCGTTATTAAGCAAAAAGGGATTTCAATTTCCATTAGAGCGTTTTTTGGAACTGGAGGAGCAGCGTCGTACCCTGCAAGTCGAAACAGAGCAGTTGCAAAACGAACGTAACACACGCTCGAAAAGTATCGGTCAAGCAAAAGCATCGGGGCAAGATATCGCTCCCTTGTTGGCAGAAGTAGGGCTGCTGGGTGAAAAATTAGATCAGGCAAAAGCCGCCTTACAAGCTTTGCAGCAGTCACTGGATGACCTGTTATTAGGTATTCCCAATCTGCCCGATGCATCGGTACCTGAAGGCGCGTCAGAAGACGATAATGTTGAAGTGCGTCGCTGGGGCACTCCCGCGAGCTATGAGTTTGATGTCAAAGATCATGTAGCTCTGGGTGAGCGTGATGCGATTCTGGATTTTGAGTCTGCCGCAAAAATTACCGGTTCACGTTTTGCCGTGATGAAAGGTGGACTCGCGCGTCTTCATCGTGCCCTTGCACAGTTTATGCTGAATACGCATGTGTCTGATCATGGATATATGGAAATAAATACGCCCTTTATGGTCAATGCTGATTCGTTAATGGGAACTGGCCAGCTGCCTAAATTTGAAGAAGATCTGTTCAAGCTTCCGTTCGGTGATCGCAGTTATTACTTAATTCCAACCGCTGAAGTGCCTTTGACCAACATGGCAAGGGATCAGATTTTAGATGTGGCATCACTGCCGTTGAAGATGGTGGCTCATACGCCATGTTTCCGTTCTGAAGCGGGGGCATCCGGTCGTGATACCCGTGGCATGATCCGTCAGCATCAATTTGAAAAAGTTGAGTTGGTGCACTTGGTTGAGCCCAGTCGCTCTATGGATGCATTGGAAGAGCTGACAGGTCACGCTGAGCGTATTCTGCAACTCTTGGAACTGCCTTATCGCGTCGTGAGTCTGTGTGGTGGTGATATGGGCTTCGGTGCTGCGAAAACTTACGATATCGAAGTTTGGTTACCTGGACAGCAAAAGTATCGCGAGATCTCTTCTTGCTCCAATATGACCGATTTCCAAGCGCGCCGTATGTTAGCTCGCTGGCGTAACCCTGAAACAGGCAAGCCGGAGTTATTGCATACACTTAACGGTTCCGGATTAGCCGTTGGCCGCACGTTAGTAGCCGTCATGGAAAACCATCAACAAGCCGATGGACGTATCAAAGTACCTGAGGTTTTACTGCCCTATATGGGAGGCCTCACTCACATTTAAGAGTGAATTCTATGAAGACTGAATATGACATCGTCATTGTCGGTGGTGGTATGGTAGGTGCCGCTATCGCCTGTGCTTTAGGTGGTAGTCGCTATCAAGTGACGTTGATTGAAGGCCATTATCCTGATGCGTTCGAAACAGGACAGCCACACGATTTACGTGTTTCAGCGCTGAGTGTCGCTTCTGAAACCCTGTTGCGTAACATCGGTGCATGGGATGGCATTACCTCCCGTCGTAGCTGTCCCTATCGCCGCATGAAGGTGTGGGAGGCTAATGAGTCAGCGGCTACGCTGTTTGATTCAGAGGAGATAGGGGAAGCCCACCTAGGTCATATTGTTGAAAATAGAGTGACTCAGTTAGCGTTACTGGAAACAGTAAAACAACACAATAATATCGATCTGATTTGTCCAGCAAAAACCAAACGAGTGGATTACTCATCAGGTTCAAGCATCGTTGAGCTAGAGGATGGTCGCGAAATCGTTGGGCGCTTGTTGATTGGTGCAGATGGCGGAGAGTCAAAAGTGCGCCAAGCCGCAGGTATCGGCATTACTAAATGGGATTACAATCAACAGGCCTTAGTGGCTTCTGTTGTCACCAGCTATCCGCAACAGGATATTACCTGGCAACAGTTTACGCCAACAGGACCGCTGGCATTTTTACCCTTATCTGGCAATCACGCGTCTTTGGTCTGGTATAACACTCCAGATGAAATTAAGCGTCTAATGGCAATGTCTGATCACGTATTTCTTGAAGCAGTCCATCAAGAATTTCCCAGTTGTTTAGGCAAAATTGATCAGCTTCTTGATCGAAGCTATTTTCCGTTAAGACGTCAGCACGCTCAATCTTATGTTGCTGAAGGCGTTGCCTTAGCAGGTGACTCTGCCCATATGATTCATCCGCTAGCAGGTCAAGGGGTGAATATCGGCTTTATGGATGTAGCCATGTTAGCAGAGGTGTTATTGGATGCTCAGGAACAGGGTGATCGCTTTTACAGTAAAGAGACCCTAGCTAAATATGAAAAGGCTAGACGTCATCAGAATCTACTGATGATGCAAACCATGGATGCCTTTTATCATGTATTCAGCAATGACAACTTACCACTAAAACTATTGCGTAATCTGGGATTGGGCGTCGCCAATAAGTTACCTTTTGCCAAACCACATATCACCCGTTTTGCCATGGGCCTGGAAGGACCGGTACCGAGTCTTGCACGTCGAACTTAGCATTGTGCTAAGCTTTACCTAACTGGAAGCCTGAACCTAAAATCATGAGCCAGACACTAAGACAAGCTAAAATTCTAGAACAGATAAGACTCAAAGGTTATCAAACCATTGATGAGTTAGTAGAGTTTTTAGGGGTCACGCCACAAACTATCCGTCGTGATCTGAATCAAATGGCTGAACGAGGTGATCTGGAACGTCATCATGGCGGAGCAGGGCCAGTTTCCAGTACGCAAAATGCGGAATACCAAACTCGTAAGCATGATCATGCTGAAGAAAAACAGCGAATAGCCGCTTGTATCGCCAGTCATATTCCCGATCATTCATCACTCTTCATAAACATTGGTACCACCAATGAAATTATTGCACAGGCGCTATTAGAGCGTTCAGGTTTAAAGGTAGTGACCAACAATTTAATGGTGGCATCCATACTGGCCAGTAAACCTGACTTTACGGTCATCATCGCTGGGGGAGAAGTGCGCAACCGGGACGGCGGTATCGTGGGTGAAGCGACGCGAGATTTTGTCAATCAGTTCAAATTAGATTACGGCATCATCGGTATTAGTGGTATCGATGAAGACGGCAGCTTGTTGGACTTTGATTATCAAGAGGTGCGAATTGCGCAAGCGATTATTGGTAATTCTCGCTATGTTTACTTAGCCGCTGACTATTCTAAGTTTGGTCGTAATGCCATGGTTCGCTTAGGTAATCTTGATCAATGCACGGCCTTGTTCACTGATCAAAAACCACCGGAAAAAATAGTCGCATTACTCAAGCGCGAAAAGATTAATTTGCATATCGCGTCTTAAATTAACCCAACAATCTACCTAAATATTGTTGGATCATCTGTAAAGATACCATCAACGCCCATATCAAATAGACGAGTGGCTTCGTTAACATCGTTTACGGTATAAACATACAGATCCAGCCCAGCATCTTTTATAGCCCTAGCTTGAGGCGGTGTTAGCAGGGTATGGTCTAAATGAACACTCACCGCTTGTATCGCGTCGACCCTTTTCTGCCAATCATCAGGCAGTGCTTCCCATAACTGACCGAGTTGCCAATCGGGTTTTGCCTGATAAATCAGTTTCAATATCTCGTGATCAAAGCTTGAGATAATCAAGCGATCAAAATCTTTCCAGCACTGCTCTATTGCCGTAATCGTTGGGTTAACAATGTCCGTTGGAGCAAAATGTTCATAACGTTTGATCTCTAAATTAAGCCCCATTTCTTGCTTAGCAAGAACATCCAGCATCGCCTCTAGGGTTAAGATCCGTTCATCTTTAAAAACCGCAGAGAAATGACTGCCGATATCGACATCAGCAACATCGCTGTAGCTTAAGCTCTTCAACTCACCCGAGTGATCGGTTAAACGATCAAGTGTGTCATCATGAAAAATAACAACAGACCCATCTGCCATGAGGTTTGCATCTATCTCTACCCAATCGACACCTAGCTTTTGGGTAAGATTCATAGCTGCTAAGGTGTTTTCTGGTGCAAGTTTGGCGCAACCACGATGGGCAATCAAACGACTAGCGATCATTCATTGTGCTTCCTATTGAGGATTATTGAGTTCCAATTTCAATTTTTGATTGACTTCGTGGCGTCGTTTCAGTTCATAGGCTGTTGCAATTAATTTACTTACAACGACTTAATCTGTCTTATCAGTAAGTAAATAACCACAGCCGATAAGCAGATATTTGAAACAGGCATCGCTAACCATACTCCAGATTGACCTATTAGAGCAGGTAAAATACCCAGGAAGGGAAGCTGAATAATGATGTTTCCCATGCTTACAAAAATAGCAGGACGCCCTTTACCAAGGGCTTGGAACCAACAAGCGGCAATCACTAAAAATCCATCTAAAAAGAGTGCGAAGAGCTGTAATCGGATCGCCCAAGTGGTGATATCCAGTAATTCTGAATCATGACGATTAAAAACAGTTGCAAAGAAGGTAGGGAAGATTAGTAAAGCGAAGGTAAATACGATGCCGCTACCAACACCAACTTTGAGCGCCAAGGTAAAGGTTTGCTTCACTTTTTCAATCTGTTTTGCACCATAATAATAACTTACAAGTGGTTGCATACCGCCCGCAACGCCCTCAGCAGCGAGATAATAAAATGCCATCAAGTAACCTGTAATGCTGTAGGCTGCCACTTCAAGACTGCTGCCGTATTTCATCAACAGTAAATTATGCAACACCACTGAAAAGCTAATGTATAAATACATGATCATGCTAGAGAAGCCAGTGGTCGTGATTCGATGAATAAGGGTAAGATTAGGCAGTAAGTCTTGCAGGCAAAAAGTGACGAGCTTCTGCCTTTTTAACAATGCATAGACACATACCAGTATCGACAAGCTTTCTCCGAGAATGGTTGCCAGTGCGGCACCCATTAAACCCCAGCCCAGCCATGCAATGAATAAAGCATCAAAAAAGATATTGCTGATAGCGCCGACTAGAATTGCTACGGTCGCCATTCGTGGGGAGCCCAGATTTCGTACTAGAAATGGAAAAACAATACTCGCTAAAACAATGGGTGCTGCCCAACTCATCATGACTAAATATTCAGTGGCAAATTCTGCAGCGTCTCCAGTGGCCCCTTGTATGTTAAGAAAGCCATCGATGGTAGCTAAAAGTATGAACGCTATAGGAAGACCCGCAATGAGTGGTAAGAGTATTCCCGCACCGATATAACGACGGGCATTTGTCGTCTCACCCGCACCCAATGAAAGTGACGCCTGAGCGCCACTACCGATTCCGATCATCATACCGACAGCCAGCATGACACCAATGAAAGGCCAAGCAAAATTGATCCCCGCTAATCCATCGGCACCGATATAGTGGCCCACAAAAATGCCATCAATAATTTGATAAGTACCGCTGACTAACAGTGCGGCAAGGGAGGGAAGGGTATAGTGCCAAAAGGCTTTATGAAGGGGTGCTGTATTTAAATTCATTCATGATTATGTTTATGCAAAAGTAAGGGCCCTAAAAAGGACCCTTGCATCATATCAGCGAATGAAATCTTTACAACGCTTAGCTCTTATCTGCAGCAGGCTTTGCGGCTGCTGGAGTTGGAGCAGATGCTTTGCGAGCAGTGGCTGGCTTAGCAGCTGGTTTAGCAGCGGCAGCAGCAGGCTTTTCGGCAGGCGCAGCTTCAACTGGAGCTTCAGCTTTAGCAGGAGCTGGTTTCGCAGCAGCCGCTTTAGGCTTAGCTTTTTCAGCAGTGCTAGGCATCAACTTAGAGAGATCAAATTTGCTTAGATCAAACTCTTTGAATTCATTCATGAAAGGAACATCACCTAGTTCGGAGAGGCTCTTTTCAACGATTTCAGACAGTTTGTCTTTAGCTTCGCTCATGGTTGCTAATTCTTTTTCAGCAACGTCTGTAAACTTGGCATCGAGGGTTTTCAAGAACTCAACTTGTAGCTTGATCGCTTCTTTAGGATCTTTAGCATCAACAAGTGACTTGAACTGAGCCAGACTTGAGTTAACAAAGTCAGACACATACTCCGCTTGAATCGCCATTAGCTTTTCTGCGGTGGATTTATTAATTTCAGCCATTTCGATAGCAGGAGAAAATTTCTCTTTAACCGGCTCGAAGTGTTCTTCAGCTTGCTTCATCAAGCTTTCAGACATCTCTTTCATTGGCTTCATGGCTTCGTTGATGCTGTCAGTAACTGGCTTCATCGCATCTTCAAAACTTTTCTTCAGGTCTTTCATCGGGTCTGTCATGGTGTGATCCTCAAACTATCCATTAATTTGTGCAGTGCAGCATAGTGTCTTTCTACAGTATAAAAATTGTGCTGTCAAATTTTTATTGCGCTGCACAATTTTTAAGTATGCTGCACAAAAGATCATCACTTTTTAGCGAAACCTTGCATGGCTTTCTGAACTTCAGCTAGGTAATCGTTATCACCCATCTCTTCCAATGTTTTTTCCATCAGAATAGTTAGTTGAGCTTTTGCTTCACTCAACGCAGAGATTTCTTGCTGAGCGATATCAGATGCTTTCGCTTCAATCTCTTTCATGTAACGAATTTGGGCTTCGATGGCTGTTTTTGGATCTTTAACTTCAGTCAACGCCTTCATTTGAGCAAGGCTAGAGTTTACGAAGTCACTGACATATTGAGACTGCAAACTGATTAATTTCTCAGCAGTTTTTTTGTTAATCTCGGCCATGTCCATCATAGGCTTCATAGAATTTTTCATCTGATCGTACATCGGCATCACCTCTATTTTGAGTTATTGTGCATTGCAGCAAAAATGCTAATGTAGTCAGGACTAGCCTCTATGTCAATGTTTAAATGATGACGGCTTAGTGATGACATTACAGCATCATTCTGGCTGTGGATTGTGCCAAAGATCAGAGCAATTAATCTAATGAACAGGTACAATCGTACCGAAAGTTTAGCACATATTAGTTGATTAAAAATTGATCAGCGTCATGGTTAACATACAGGACTAAAAAACATCTATGTCAGATTTGAATATTTCATCAGCATCCACTAACAGCCAAGCCGAAATTCATCAAAGTTTTGATTTCCGTCGAAGCCAATGGATAGAATCTCTCGCCATTGAAGTGATGGAGTTTGAGCACCGTCAAACTGGGGCTTTGCATTATCATATTCAGGCGGATAATGATGAAAATGTTTTCCTTGTGGCAGTAAGAACCATGCCTGAGGACTCTACTGGTGTTGCTCACATTTTAGAGCATACGGTGTTGTGTGGCAGTGAACGCTATCCGGTTCGTGATCCTTTCTTTATGATGACACGACGCTCGTTGAATACCTTTATGAATGCGTTTACCAGTAGCGATTGGACTGCTTATCCATTTGCCAGCCAAAATCGAAAAGACTTTTTTAATTTATTAGATGTCTATTTAGATGCGGTGTTTTTCTCGCGTCTTGATCCGTTAGACTTTGCTCAAGAAGGTCATCGCGTTGAATTTGAAGATCCTGAAAATCCAGAATCGCCACTGGTTTACAAAGGTGTCGTTTTTAACGAGATGAAAGGAGCGATGAGTTCGCCTGTTTCAACCCTTTGGCAAACCATAACCCGCTATTTATTTCCACAAACGACTTATCATCATAACAGCGGTGGTGAGCCGTCATGCATTCCCGATTTAACCTATGATGATTTGCTACATTTCTATCGCAGTCATTATCACCCTAGCAATGCCGTCATTATGACGTTTGGTAACTTACCGGTCAGTGAAATTCAAGAACGAATTGATACCTTAGCTTTATCGCGTTTCCAGCGCAGTGAATTGATGCTTCAAGTGGAAGATGAAAAACGTTATTTCTCTCCGGTTCGTGTAGAAGAGGGATACGCTTGCGATCAGCCAAGTATGGAAAAACAAACGCATCATGTCATGGGTTGGTTGTTACCTCGCTCGATTGACACTGAAGCGTTGATGGAAGCACATCTATTGTCACAAGTGTTACTCGATAACTCCAGTTCTCCCTTAAGAGCAGCTTTAGAGTCTTCCGAGCTAGGCTCTTCTCCATCGCCT
Organism: Nitrincola schmidtii; assembly: GCF_008973715.1. GTDB lineage: Bacteria > Pseudomonadota > Gammaproteobacteria > Pseudomonadales > Balneatricaceae > Nitrincola > Nitrincola schmidtii. The sequence goes on along the minus strand of NZ_WBOL01000007.1, from coordinate 36,323 downwards.
ATGTGTGGTTTGGAAGACTCTAATCGTGAAATGAGTTTTCTGTGTGGTATCGAAGGAAGTGAACCAGAACATGCCGATGCATTCGAAACACTGGTATTAGAAACCCTTCAACAGATTGTTGAAGACGGTGTTGATCAATCCATGGTTGAAGCGCAGTTGCATCAATTAGAGTTGTCGCAACGAGAAATTACTGGGGATGGAATGCCATTTGGTTTGCAACTAATTTTGGCAGGACTTTCTGCAGGTATTCACCGAGGTGATCCGCTAAAAGCACTGAATATCGATCCGGCGTTGGAATCTTTGCGTGAAAAAGTGAAGTCACCTGATTTTATCCCGTCACTGATCAAGCGTTGGTTACTGGACAATCCTCATCGCGTCCGTGTTACCTTAAGACCCGATGCAGAGTTAAGTGTGCGTCGCGAAGAGGCAGAAAAGGCTCGATTAAGTGCGATCAAGGCTGAGTTAAGTACAGAGCAAGCTCAAGCCATTGTAGAGCGCGCTAAAGCGCTTGAGGCACGTCAACTTCAAATTGACGATGATAGCGTTTTACCCTGTGTTACCCTAGAAGATGTTCCGGTGGAATTAAACTTCCCAACCCAGGTAGGACTGCCCAATTTATCAAAAGGCTCTTGCTGGTATGCAGCGGGAACGAATGGTTTATCCTATCAGCAAGTGATTGTTGAACTACCGGATCTATCTGAAGCTGAACTGCAATTGCTGCCGCTTTATAGTCATTGCTTAACTGAGCTAGGCTGCGGCGATCGCAACTATCGTGAAAACCAAGCTTATCAAAGTGAAATTTCAGGAAGCTTTAGTGCCAGCTGTTCAGTCAGAGGCGAACCGGAAGACGCTCAAAAAGTGTCTGGCTTTTTAGTCTTGTCGGGTAAAGCCTTAGCGGTTAATCAACATCGTTTAGCGGATTTGATGGCAGAAACCCTGAATGCAGCTCGCTTTGATGAACACAAGCGGATTAAAGAAATTGTCTCGCAGATGCGCTCTCGTCGAGTGAATAGCATCACCGGAAGAGGTCATGCCCTTGCGATGCAGGCGGCTTCTGCAAACTTTAGTCCGGCAGCCAAGCTTTCACACATAACATCAGGGCTTGAAGGCATCCGTCGCTTAAAAGCATTGGATAATTCACTAGCAGATAACAGTGAATTGAACACACTAGCCGAGTCGATGGCTGCGCTTCATCAACGTATTAAATCAGCACCTAGACGCTATCTGATGGTGGGTGAGGCTGAGCATCAACAGGCAATGGACACAGCCTATCAGCAGGTTAATCAAGCATTACCTGACGTGCACAGTGACTTTGTAGCCATATCGTTACCGGAAACTCGATCTGCCGTTCAGCAAATATGGATTACCGATACTCAGGTGAACTTCTGTGCCATGGCTTTTCCAACCGTCACATCGTCTCATCCCGATGCAGCTGCGTTAACTGTACTCGGTGATTATTTACGCAACGGTTATCTGCATCGTTCGATACGTGAAAAAGGTGGCGCTTATGGGGGTGGTGCTGCTCAGGATAATAGCGATGCTGTGTTCCGCTTTTATTCTTACCGAGATCCACGAATAGAAGGCACATTGGCGGACTTTTTAGCTGCTAAAGAATGGTTATTGTCTGAACTTCCTGATCCGAAAAAAGTGGAAGAGGCGATCTTGGGTGTAGTCAGTTCAATCGACAAACCGGGATCTCCAGCGGGTGAAGCTAAGAAAGATTTCCATGCGGAACTCTTTGGTCGAACTCAAGAGATGCGCAAAGCCTTTCGTGCTCGCATCCTCAGTGTGACAGGTGAAGATCTTCAGCGTGTTGCTAAAACTTGGTTAATACCTGAAAAGCAAAGTGTTGCGATTTTATCCAACACAAAACTGTCATCTGATTTACCAGAGAGTTATGAGCGTATAGAAATCTAGCTTATCAAGGATAAGGTCAGACTTTGACTCCACTGACGCAAGGAGCGCTGCTCATTGTTTTATCAGAAATTTTTCTGGTATGCAGTGGCATGATTATCCGGCAGGTCAGCGCAGACCTGCCGACTGAGGTCATTGTGTTAATGCGCAATTTACTCAGTTTAGTCTGGCTGCTTCCTTGGATTCTAAAATATGGTAGAAAAGAACTTCCCACCGCACGTATTCACTTGCATTTTACTCGAGCACTGATCGGTGTAACCGCCATGAGCTGTCTGTTTTACTCTTGGGCTCATTTGCCTTTAGGGCAGGCGGCAATGATCAAACAAACCGCACCATTTTTTCTACCTATTATTGCCCTATGGTGGTTGAAAGAATCCATTTCGACACGGGTAAAAGTTGCCATTTTGGTTGGATTTACAGGGGTTGCTTTTATTCTACAGCCAGAAGAAGGGGTGATACATCTTGCCGTGTTTGTGGGTTTAGCGGGTGCCATGCTAGGCGCTTTGGCAAAAGTGACCATTCGTTCTATGCGGGGGAGTGAATCGGCAAATAAGATTGTCTTTTATTTTGCTTTCTTTGGTTCGTTACTGGCGGCGATTCCAGCCTCAATGAATTGGGTAATGCCGAATCTTGAACAATTCATTTGGCTGTTTGGATTAGCGGCTACATCAACGCTAGCGCAGCTTTTATTAACCCGAGCTTATGGCTTAGCGCCAGCAGGACAACTGGGTCCTTTTACCTACGCATCGGTGATATTTGCAACCTTAATGGGTTGGTTGCTTTGGCAGGAAGCGGTCAATCTGTTGACCTTTATCGGTATTGCAGTGGTTTGCTTAGCTGCGGTGATCATGCTTCGAGGCAAATCTACTGCTTGAATGCGAGAGCCAACAGTACTATAAGCTATTTAACTCAACACAACCGAATAAAATCGCTTAGACATAACTTCTTGGTCGTATACCTAAGGATTAAACGATGGACTCATCAAATCAAACCCGTTCCTACTCGTGGCGTTTTTTTCGCTCGGGTGGCTTTGATCAAGTACAGATCAATTCAGCCGAAGACTTAAAGCATTTAGCAACATTAGATCAAAAGTTATGGTCCGTATTAGCCTGCCCTACGGTTGGGTTAGAATTCGATCGACGCACCTTAGCGCTTTTAGATCACGATGGTGATGGTCGTATTCGAGCACCTGAAATTATTCGAGCGGTTCAATGGGTTTGTAAAGTGCTAAAAACCCCGGAGATACTTTTCGAGAAAAAAAACACCTTACCTCTTGCTGCAATAAATCATGAAGATTCCGAAGGAGCAAGGCTACTGGCAACCGCTAAACAGATATTGCAGTACCTTGGTAAAAACGACTCAGAAGAAATAAGCATTGACGATATTTCCGATACCACTCAACTGTTTACACCAGAGCACTTTAATGGCGATGGTATTATTCCTGTCCAACTGACTTCCGATGAAAAACTGATTCAAATTATCACGCATATCATTAACTGTTATGGTGAAGAGAAGGATCGCAGTGGTGAGCCCGGTGTCAATCAAGAAAAAGTTGATCAATTTTTTGTAGATGCTCAGGCGCTGGTTGAGTGGTTTGATAAAGCTGAAACATCCGCTGATGAAGTTCTCCCGCTAGGTGATAAAACCGCATCAGCTGCTGACCTTTTTGAACAGATTCAAGCGAAAGTGGATGACTACTTTACACGCTGTCAGCTTGCTACATTCGATGAAAAGGCAGCAGTCTCATTAAACCCTGCAGATGAGCTGTATCAGTCACTCTCTGTGTTAGCGTTAGATAGTAAAACGGAGGGGATTGCGGCACTGCCTATTGCGATTGTTGAAGCAGGAAAAGGCCTACCGTTAGTGTCGGGCATTAATCCTGCGTGGTCTACACTTATTCAGCAATTCAACCTAGCGGTAGTAGAACCTATTTTAGGTACCTGTGAAGAGTTGAGTCTAGAAGCTTGGACAGACCTATCATCCCGCTTTAAAGCTTATCGACAATGGATGCTAGATAAACCCGCTTCACCGATCGCCTCGTTGGATATTAGCGAACTAAAACCCCTGTTAACTGATCACACTCAAGAGTCATTAACCAACTTGATTCAGCAAGATCTACATGCAGATACAGCCGCTGAATTAGTGGATAGTATTGAGCGCTTAGTTCGTTATAACAGGGACTTAGTCACGCTACTGAGAAACTACGTTAATTTGGCAGATTTTTATGGTGCAGAACATAAAGCAATTTTCCAAGCGGGAACTCTCTATTTAGATCAGCGCAGTTGCGAGCTTTGCTTGCGTGTTGCAGACCTTAATCAGCACTCACAACAAGCCAGCCTAAGTGGTGCTTATCTGGTTTACTGCTTGTGCACTCGATTAGGTGAAGCCCCGATGACAATTGTGGCTGCCATGACTGGCGGCGATGTGGATGACATGATGGTGGTTGGTCGTAACGGGATATTTTATGATCGCGAAGGCAATGACTGGCATGCATCCGTCGTGAAGGTCATTGAAAATCCTATCAGTGTTAGACAAGCCTTTTGGTCTCCCTACAAGCGTATTGCACGCATGATCAGTGAGCAAATTCAAAAATTTGCAGCGGCTAAAGATAAAGCGGTTGAAGAAAAATCAGCTGCAAATGTTGCCGATGCCAAAGTACCAAACGCTGCTCAAGCGTTCGATATTGCTAAATTCGCTGGTATTTTTGCCGCTGTTGGTTTGGCTTTTGGTGCGTTAGGCACCGCTTTAGCCGCAATTGTGTCTTCCATCGTGCAATTGCCAATTTGGCAGATACCCTTAGTGTTTATCATTATTATGCTGTTGATATCTGGTCCTTCGATGTTACTGGCATCGTTAAAGTTACGTCAGCGTAACCTAGGACCACTTCTGGATGCGAATGGTTGGGCAGTTAATACACGCGCTAGAATCAATATTCCTTTTGGAGGGGCGTTGACTGGCGTTGCCAGCTTACCTAAAGGGTCAAAGCGTACTTTTCAAGATCCGTTTGCGGATAAAAAATCTCCATGGCCTAAAGTCTTGTTTTGGATTGTGTTGTTTAGCGTCATTGGCGGTGTTGGTTATTCTTTTGGATGGTTTGATCGTTACTTGAATCCTCAGGATGAGGCGACTCTGGAAACAACGACTCTGATAGAAAAAGAAACAGTTTCTGGCAACACAACAGTCAATGTAACGGTGGTAGAGTCAGAAGCCACTCCAGTATCGGAAGATGACGCGACGACCGAGTAACACTCTTCCTAAATCTTGTCGTGGGTAATGAGTCCCATCATCTGGGTTCAGATGATGGGATGTTACTATTTGGCCTTAGCTCGACGTGTTAGCGTATAAACCACTTCCGTTGCAGGCTTTTTCTTAGCCCAAACCCCGTCAAAACGACCCTGTCGAACAATATCAAAGGCTTCTGAGAAGAGTTGTTCTACTTCATCTTCTCGAACACAGAAAGGCGGACCTTTAAGCATGCCATCATCGTATTCTAACGAGATTAATAAGATATGAGCGCCTTCAGGAAGCAGTTTGGCCATATGTTGGGCATAGTCAGGACGCATATTCGGAGGAAGAGCGATTAAGGAGGCGCGATCATACACCGCTTCAATGGGAGCGATATCTTCTGCGGTTAGGTTAAAAAAATCACCGGCCAATAAAGTCATTTGATCACTGTTGAAGCGAGTAAAGTGACCTTGCTGTTCACGCGTATAGGGAAGTTGGTTTTCCGTAAAAAACTGCTCTAGCGCCTTATCACTCAGTTCTATACCCAACACTGCATGACCTTGTTCGCGAAGCCAGAGCATATCCAAGCTTTTACCACATAAAGGAACAAACACAGGAGCACCATCACGGATACCTAATGCTTGCCAATGGCTGCTCAAATACTCATTGATCTCTTCTTGATGGAAACCGATTTGATTCAGCTCCCAACGATCTTGCCAGAATTGATGTTCCACTTAGAACTGTCTCCAGATGAGATGAAAATTACTTTTGTTCAGGCTCATAACCTAGGTTGGGTGATAACCAGCGCTCGGCTTCATCCATGGTCCAACCTTTGCGATGTGCATAGTTTTCAACTTGATCTTCACTCAGTTTAGCGACACCAAAATACTGCGAATCTGGATGGCTAAAGTACCAGCCACTCACGGCAGCAGTCGGTAACATGGCAAAGCTATCCGTCAGTGTAATTCCTGTATTTTCTTCGACATTCAGGAGTTGCCATAACAGTCCTTTCTCGGAATGCTCTGGACAAGCTGGATAGCCAGGAGCAGGGCGGATACCTTGATACTGTTCTTTAATCAACGCATCATTATCCAGCTTTTCATCAGCTGCATAACCCCAGAACTCTTTACGAATGCGACTGTGCATATGCTCTGCGAAGGCTTCTGCTAAACGATCGGCTAAGGCTTTTACCATGATGCTGTTATAAATGTCTTGGCGAGATTCATACTCTGCGACCAATTCATCTACGCCAAAACCGGTGCTAACGGCAAAGCCGCCAATCCAATCATCTTTACCACTGCTTTTCGGTGCAACAAAATCCGCTAAGCAAAGGTTAGGTTTGCCTTCTACCTTAAACATTTGCTGGCGAAGGTGGTGAGTTTTCATCAACGTTTGGTCGCGATCGTCACTGGTATACAGCTCAACATCGTCATGTCCCACTTGGTTAGCAGGGAAAAGCCCGATCACCGCATTAGCCTGAAGCCGTTTGTTGTTAATCAGATCATCCAACATCACTTGAGCATCAGCAAAGAGTTTGGTGGCTTCTTCACCGACCACTTCATCCGTCAAAATGCGTGGATATCGACCCGCAAGCTCCCAGGCTTGGAAGAAAGGCGTCCAGTCAATGTAATCTTTAAGCAGATGTAAATCGTAGTCCTTGAATACGTGAATGCCGGGTTTGAGCGGCTTAGGTGGTGTGTAAGCATCCCAATCAATGGGGTAATGATTGGCTCTGGCTGCTTCTAAGGTGATGCGTCTTGAGTCCTGTTGGCGTTCTGCATGGCGTTCGCGCACTGCTTGATATTCATCTTTTATCTCTTTGATAAATTTATCTTTCTTTTCCTTAGAAAGTAAAGAAGAAGCAACGCCAACAGAGCGGGATGCATTAGTCACGTGCACCACTTGGTTGTTCTTATAGTGAGGTTCGATCTTTACAGCGGTATGGGCTTTAGAGGTAGTCGCACCACCGATCATTAAAGGAATATGGAAACCTTGGCGTTGCATCTCTTTGGCAACATGCACCATTTCATCCAGTGATGGCGTGATCAAACCGGACAGCCCGATGATATCGGCATTGTGTTCACGAGCGGTTTTTAGGATGGTTTCGCTAGACACCATGACGCCCAAATCGATCACTTCAAAGTTGTTACATTGCAACACTACACCGACAATGTTTTTACCAATATCATGCACGTCACCCTTTACGGTTGCCATGATCACCTTACCAGCGGAGCTGCTGGCATTATCGGCTTTAGCAGCTTCGATATAGGGCATTAAATAAGCGACCGCTTTTTTCATCACGCGTGCCGATTTAACCACCTGTGGTAAGAACATTTTACCGGCACCAAACAGATCACCGACCACACCCATACCATCCATTAAAGGGCCTTCAATCACCTGAATAGGGCGTTCGAACTTTTGACGACACTCCTCGACATCTTCGTCGATGTAATCCGTAATGCCTTTAACCAATGCATGCTCAAGGCGCTTTTCGACACCCTGTTCGCGCCATGATAAATCTTGAGTTGAAGAGGATTCACTGGCACCACCACGATATTTTTCTGCCAATTCCAGCATTCTCTCGGTGGCATCACTGCGACGATTCAAGACGATATCTTCAACGTGTTCTTTTAAATCAGCGGGTAAGTCATCATAGATCGCTAACTGTCCTGCGTTAACGATACCCATATCCATGCCGTTACGAATGGCGTGATACAGGAAAACACAGTGAATCGCTTCACGGACTTTATCGTTACCACGGAAAGAGAAGGATACGTTGGACACACCGCCTGAAATCATTGCATGGGGTAGATGCTTTTTAATCCAATGAGTCGCTTGGATAAAATCCACCGCATAGTTGTCGTGTTCTTCAATACCGGTGGCGATCGCAAAGATATTTGGATCGAAAATAATGTCTTCGGGTGGAAAGCCAACTTTTTCAGTCAATACTTTATAAGAACGTTCGCAAATTTCGGTCTTGCGCTGATAGGTGTCGGCTTGTCCGGTTTCATCAAATGCCATGACGACAACCGCCGCACCATAGCGACGAATTTTACGCGCCTGCTCGATGAAGTTTTCTTCGCCTTCCTTTAAGCTGATGGAGTTAACAATCCCTTTACCCTGAATCCGTTTTAAGCCTTGCTCTAGAATCTCCCACTTGGAAGAGTCGAGCATGATCGGTACGCGAGAGATATCGGGTTCAGAAGCGATCAGATTCAAGAAGCGAATCATGGCTGCTTCAGCATCGAGCATCCCTTCGTCCATATTGATATCGATAATCTGCGCGCCGGATTCAACTTGCTGACGGGCTACATCGAGTGCTGTTTCATAGTCACCTTCTTTGATGAGTCGACGAAAGCGGGCTGAGCCGGTAACGTTAGTTCGCTCACCGACGTTAACAAACAGGGTATCGGCACCGATATTTAACGGCTCAAGACCTGCTAGTCGGCATTCAACGGCAATATCAGGGATTTGGCGGGGAGGGCAAGACTCAATCGCTTCGCGAATGACGCGAATATGATCGGGCGTGGTACCACAGCAACCACCAACAATATTGACAAAACCTGACTCAGCCCATTCACGAATTTCCACCGCCATCTGCTCTGGCGTTTCATCGTACTCGCCAAAGGCATTCGGCAAGCCCGCATTGGGGTGAACCGACACATAGGTATTGGCAATACGTGACAGCTCTTCTACATATTGACGCAGTTCCTTGGGACCCAAAGCACAGTTCAAGCCGATACTGATAGGGCGAGCGTGATTGACGGAGTTCCAGAAGGCTTCTGTTGTTTGTCCAGACAGGGTGCGGCCAGAGGCATCAGTAATGGTGCCAGAGATCATCACAGGAATACGGATATGGTGATCATCAAAATACTGCTCAACAGCATAGATAGCTGCTTTAGCATTTAGAGTATCAAAGATGGTTTCGATCAAAATCAGATCCGAACCACCTTCTAATAATCCATCAATGGACTCGGTATAGGCTTCCACCAACTCGTCAAATGATACATTTCGATAACCGGGGTCATTAACGTCAGGAGAAATAGAAGCAGTTCGGTTGGTCGGGCCTAATACACCAGCCACATAACGAGGGCGATCCGGTGTCTCAGCACTCACCAAATCACCGGCTTCTTTTGCTAAGCGCGCAGCCGCCACATTGATTTCTCGGCTGAGACTTTCCATCTCGTAGTCAGCCATGGCAATCACGGTCGCATTGAACGTGTTGGTTTCAATAATATCGGCGCCAGCACGTAAATATTCTAAGTGGATATCACGTATCAGATCAGGCTGTGTTAGCACTAACAGGTCATTATTGCCTTTGACATCGGTGTGCCAGTCCGCGAAACGACTACCGCGATAGTCTACTTCTTCAAGTTTACGATTTTGAATCATGGTACCCATACCACCATCCAAAATCATAATGCGCTGGTTCAACGTTTTTTCTAAAGAGACAAAAGTGCTGGATCTGCTCACGAAGCTTGGCCTTTATAAATAACTGACACAAAAATAATCGTGAATTGTACCTGAAAAAATCACTGCGTTGTCTGAACCCTATTCATGATGGGATGAAAAACTTTCTAATAGTGAAAATTGAAAAACTTGATTATCAACATCAGCTTGGCTTAGATTGTCGACACATTGATGAGTTGAGCTAAAAATATTTTATTTTTGCACAAGCCCATATCAAGGGGGCTGCGGAGGTATATAGTCAAAAATCATCCTTTTGTCTTAGTTAAATTGTGGGCTAGTTTGGTTAAAGTGTCAGCCTATGAAAGGGTCAAGTGTCAACAATAATAAGACCAGCCCCTCAATTCGTGTTCTAAAACTAATCAAAAGGGCCCGCTCTATGTCCTATCATGCTGAATACACTAAGTCTGTCGAAAATCCTGAAGCCTTTTGGGCAGAAAAAGCAGCCGATGTGCCCTGGTACAAAAAGCCGGAACAGATCCTGTCAAAAGATGAAAATGGAATCTACCGTTGGTTTGCCGATGGTGAAATGAATACCGCTTACATGGCGCTTGATTACCATGTTGAGCAAGGTCGTGGTGACCAACTTGCGATTATTTTTGATTCGCCTGTAACGGATACTCGCAGCACTCTGACCTACAAAGAGATGCGTGATCAAGTTGCATTATTTGCAGGGGTATTGAAAAACCAAGGCGTAGGAAAGGGCGATCGTGTTGTTCTTTATATGCCGATGATCCCTGAAGCCTTAATTGCGATGTTTGCAGTTGCACGCCTCGGTGCCATCCATTCTGTTGTATTTGGCGGCTTTGCTCCACACGAATTGGCTGTACGTATTGAAGATGCTGAGCCCAAAGTGGTTGTGTCAGCGTCCTGTGGCGTCGAAGTTAAAAAGATTATCGAATACAAGCCTATGTTGGATGAGGCAATTCAACTATCAGCGCATAAGCCTGACTCTTGTATTGTTATTCAGCGTCCACAAGCGAAAGCTGAATTAATCGATGGTCAAGATATCGATTGGCACGAAGCCATGGCTAAAGCAGAACCTGCTGATTGTGTTCCTGTTAAGGGTACCGATCCTTTATATGTGCTTTACACTTCGGGCACTACCGGTAAGCCGAAAGGTGTTCAGCGTGATAATGGTGGTCATGCCGTTGCGCTTAAATATTCCATGAAAGCCATCTACGACATGGAGCCAGGCGATGTCTTCTGGGCAGCATCCGATGTTGGCTGGGTGGTAGGTCACTCCTATATTGTTTATGCACCGCTATTAGCTGGCTGCACCACCGTTGTGTATGAAGGCAAGCCTGTTCGTACTCCGGATGCCGGTGCTTTCTGGCGTGTATGTGCCGATTACAAGGTTAAAGCCCTGTTTGCTGCACCGACTGCTTTCCGTGCTATCAAGAAAGAAGATCCTGAAGCACTAGAGTTCAAAAAATACGATACCTCTGCATTGAAAACTATCTTCATGGCAGGTGAGCGTTTAGATCCACCAACCTATGACTGGACTGTCGAGAAAACCGGTAAGCCGGTTGTTGATCACTGGTGGCAAACGGAAACCGGTTGGGCTATTTGCGGTAACTTGACTGGAATTGAATTAAAGCCAACTAAGCCTGGCTCTTCAACACTACCGATTCCAGGTTACAACATTGAAATTCTTGATGCAGAAGGTAATCCATTACCACGCGGCGAACAGGGTTCAATCGCGATAAAATTACCGCTTCCACCTAGCTGTTTAGCAACCGTTTGGGGTGATTTTGAACGTTTCCGTACCGGTTACTTAACCGAAGCACCCGGATACTACACCACCGGTGATGGTGGTTACATGGATGAAGAAGGTTACGTCTTTATTATGGGTCGTACCGATGATGTCATCAATGTGGCAGGTCACCGACTGTCCACAGGTGAAATGGAAGAAATTGTCGCAGCGCATCCCGCTGTAGCAGAGTGCGCCGTGATCGGCGTCAACGATCCGCTCAAGGGACAAGCACCAATAGGTCTTGTTTTGTTGAAAGATGGGGTGGAAACGGAAGAAGAGGTACTGGAAAAAGAACTGATTGCCATGGTACGTAAAGAGATAGGTCCTATCGCTTGCTTTAACCGTGCGATTGTCGTTCAGCGCTTGCCAAAGACCCGCTCCGGAAAGATCCTCCGCAAACTGCTGCGCCAGATCGCTGATGGTAAGGAGTACACTATTCCTTCTACAATTGATGATCCAGCGAGTCTTGCGGAAATTGAAGGTATTATGAACGAGCAAGGTTTGGTGACTAAGTCTTAACCCGTAAATTCATTACTTTTTGGATCTAACAGGGCAGCTTCGGCTGCCTTGTTCTTTTAGAAAGATGGAAATACTTACCCCTCAGATCTAGATCCAGATACCTGTTTTGTGACATGCTTATAATGGATGAATAAAGTATTAGCTTTGTAGCAGGGAGATCGAACCATTCTGACCAAACCTTACCACCCTCATTTACGAAAATGGCTTAAATGTGCAGGATTCAGCTCAGCATTAATGCTGAGTTCATGGCAGGTCTCTGCGGATCAGTTGCAGTTAAGCGTAAATGGTGTCAGTGATGAAATTGCTGGTAACGTTAGGGCCTTTCTCAGTATCGCTTCATTAGAGGATCAGTCCATCACCAGTGAAAGTCGTTTGCGGTTTTTGCACAGACGTGCCATGGATGAAATTCGTGAGGCACTGGAACCTTTTGGCTTTTACAATCCTGAAATTAAAACTGAGCTAAACCAGCTTAGTGACGGTAATTGGCAAGCGATTTACACGATTACACCGGGTCCTCAGGTCATGCTGACACAGGTGAATATACAGCTGTTAGGCGAAGGTAAAACCGATCCTTTTTTTAATGAAATTGTTGAAACAACGCCTTTGAAAACTGGTTCAGCACTGGATCATCAAGCCTACAATCGATTGAAAAATCGACTTCAATCAGTTGCTGCTGAACGTGGTTACTATCGTGCTCGTTTTCAGCGCTCAAGTATTTTTGTTAATCGTGACGATAACTCCGCTGAAATCAATGTCACCTTTGCCACTGGTCAACGAACTCGCATTAGTGAAATACGCTTTTCTGAATCGCCGATTTCTGAAGATCTACTTCGGCGCTATCCCCGCTTTACTGAGGGTGATTTTCTTGATGTAACACAGTTAATTGATCTGCAATCCGCCTTAATCGACAGTAATTACTTCGCCGACGTCGAAGTATTGCCTTTGCTTAATGAGCTAGAAGAGGGTGAGATTCCCTTACAGATCTCTTTAACTCCTCGTCCTAGAACTCTTTACCGTGCCGGTATTGGTTTTGGTACAGACACCGGCGCAAGAGTTCAGCTCGGTATGGACCGGCGTTATGTCAACTCCCGAGGACATCGCTTAAATACCAATTTGAGGCTTTCTCAGATACGTAATGATATTAGTGGAAGTTATATGATTCCGGGAACGGATCCCCGTTCAGATCAATATGGCATACGCGGGCGTTACAGCGATGAAAACTCAGATACTATCGAATCACAAACTTATTCAGTTGGCGGTATCTGGCAAAAGCAAATTGGAGACTGGGAGCGGGTGCTAACACTGGACCTTGAACAGGAGCAATTTACGTTTGATGACGATACTCAAAATGTTTTACTGCTTATTCCACGAGCCAAGTTTAGCAAAACAGTCGCTGATGATCTTTTTAATACACGCAAAGGACATAGTTTAGGTTTTAGTGTCGCAGCCACCTCAGACTCATTAGTTTCTGACATCAGCTTGCTACAATTGACCCTCAACGGAAAGCGTGTAGATCCTTTGGGAGATAACTGGCGGTTATTAAGTCGGTTTGAGCTGGGTGCTACTTACACAGAGAGTTTTGAGAAAGTCCCTGCCAGTATGCGTTTTTATGCCGGCGGTGATAACAGCGTTCGTGGCTATGACTTTCAAAATTTAGGCCCAACCAGTGCCAAAGGAAATGTCATCGGTGGTCAATACTTAATGGTAGGTAGTGTAGAAGCAGATTATATGTTTCGTCCTGACTGGCGTATGGCCGCTTTTATGGATGCGGGTAATGCCTTTGATGACTTTAGTGAACCGGTGAAAACCAGTGTTGGAGTCGGTGTGCGTTGGCAATCACCCGTTGGCCCGATTCGTCTTGATTTAGCTAAACCCATTGAAGACAGTGGCTTTAGAATACATTTTACTCTAGGACCTGATTTGTGATTTTGAAACGTCTTCTTCTATATCCATTACTGCTTATTTTTATACTGATCTATCTATTGTTATCTATCGTGTATGTACCAGGTGTTCCTTCGCTAGCCTTAAAAGTAAGTAAAGGCTTCATACCTGAAGACATTCACATAGGCTCTATATCAGGCTCTTTCTCTGGAGTACTAATACTTAAAGATATTCAATATAAACAAGATGATACATTAATAACATTAGATAGTGCTTTACTAGAGTGGAAGCCGTCTTGTCTGCTTCGCTCGCACCTCTGTATTGATAACATTCAGCTAGACGGACTTAGCCTACACCTTCCAGAATCACAAAATGAAACAGAACCCTCTACTGAGCCGTTTTCATTACCCGATCTACCCGACATCACCTTGCCGATTACATTGCAACTGGATGCTTTTCAGATCAACGACATTGAGGTGTTTTTGGGTGAACAGCAGTTTACTTTAGAAAAAGTTGCTCTATCTGTCGCTTTCACTGATCAATTAAGTATTGATTCATTTCAGTTACAGCAAGGCAACACACGGATCGATTGGCAAGCACAGATTCAACCCAGTGGTCATTATGATCTATCGTCAAATCTAAACTGGTTTATTGAAACAGCCGATATTGAAAACATTCTAAACCAAGCTCTTGATCTTCCCGTCAATTCACCCATCGTTGGCAGTTTAGCGATTAATGGTGATCTACAAGAGTTGAGCGTTGCTCTTGAAAACCAATTGTCCACTGAGTTAACAGGGCCTGTGTCTCTAAAACTTCTCTCAAAAGTAGCGCCTTATCAAGAAACCTTAACGATTGAAAATTTCCTGATAAAATTGACTGATACCTTAGCTGAAATTTCGCTGACAGGTGAACTGAACAACTGGTTTGACCCTGAAATGGACTTTGCGTTAACTGCGAAAGAAATAATTTACCCCTTGATTGATGAAGGGGAGCCGACGATTGTTCAGGTTCCTGAAGCAAATCTTACCTTAAAAGGGCAACTATCTGATTTTCAGATGGGATTGCAAACATCCTTATCAGGTCATGATATCCCTGAGATTACGGTTAACTTTAATGGTTCTGGTAATCTAGAGTCTTTTAACGAGTTTACTCTTTCAGCAGCACTATTAGGCGGTGAAATAGATATACAGGGTAGTGCTAATTGGGCTGAACAGATCTCATGGGATACCCGTGTTTGGGTTAGAAATTTAAATCCAGGTCAATTCAATCCAGAGCTTGAAGGAAATGTACAAGTTGAGCTGGTCACTCGTGGTCAGCTAGAAGAGTCTGGTCCCAACCTATTCATTGATCTGATAGATCTATCCGGCGTCTTTCGCGAGCAAACGTTAAGGGGTCAAGGGCAAGTTGCTTACTCGACTAATGCTATTGATATTGACTCACTTCTTTTGGGATTAGGTGTCACTCAACTTGATGTCAACGGCACCATGCAAAACGAACAGCTTGCGCTTAATTTCAATCTAAATGCGCCAAATTTATCCACGTTACTACCGGATTTAGCCGGTCAATTGAGAGCCTCTGGTCAAGTCAATGGCCCCATGATGACACCTGAAATTAGAGCAGACATTTCAGGAGAGGGTCTGGCTTTCCAAGAAAATAAGGTTGCAGAGATTACCGGTCGTATTCGTGCTGATATCAGTGGTGCTTCAGACTCTGACATTGATTTAACCTTAACAAATGTTAATGTAGCCGGCGACCTATTAGATAGCGTTCAACTAACACTGAATGGCAAGCCTGACGCACACAGATTAAAACTAACGACAGTTGGAGAGTTAATTAATCTTTATGCCGAGATTAATGGTCGCTTTGATCAAGCTCAATCATCCTATGCTGGGCGTCTATCAGATTTAGAACTAGATAGAAGCGAAATAGGGCGTTGGACGCAATCAAATACGTCAAATTTCAGTTTTCAAGCACCTAGCTTTAGATTGGAGCAAACCTGTCTCGTTCAGTCACAAGGCGAGGCCCAGTTGTGCTTAAGCGCTAATCGTAATAATTCCAATCGCTTAAGTGCCGATTTTAGTTTATCGGATCTATCCCTCAGATTGCTTGATCCGTTTTTACAGGGTGTAGAAGTTGAGTCCAACCTGAATGTATCAGGTCAATTCTCTCAACAAGGGACACAACATCCAGAAGCTCAATTTGTAGTCTCAACAACGCCTGGGCGATTAATGACGCCCGACGACCAACCTGACTTTGATCTAGATCCTATTCGTCTCGATGCTAACCTCAGTGGCGATAACCTTAGAGCAGAGTTATCAGCACTCTTTTCCGAAATGGATGGACAGGTGTTAGCGAATATTAATGTTCAGCAATTATCTAGGCAGCAGCTATTAACAGGCGATATTAATCTGTCTTTAAATGATCTTGCTATGATTAGTGTTTTTGCGCCTGCAGTACAAGCAATCGAAGGTCAACTTGAGGGGCGTTTTTCCTTAGCGGGTAGTTTAACCGCACCGATCATTCGCGGATTCTTTGATCTACAAAATGGCGCTGCTGAACTGCCTGCTCAGGGTATCCGACTTTCTCCTTTGCAACTATCTATTCGCTCCGAAGGTGAAGAAGGCGAAAAAATGACGTTACAAGGATTAATCGGATCTGGAAATGGCGAGATTCGCCTGAATGGTGAATTTAATTTAGCTTCAATGGAAGGTTTGCTCACCATTAAGGGTGAAGATTTTGAGGCCATGGCCACTGAGATTAACTTACTTATATCACCCGATATGTCTATCAGAGTCGATGATGCCATTCGTGTAGGAGGTAGTATTACCGTTCCTTACGCCTATATCACTCCGCCGAGACAGCAAGCCCAAAATGCCATTAGAGCCTCTGAAGATGTTGTGTTTGTTGATGATGAAGCTGAAAGCTTTTCCGAAAGAAACCTCCCTTTGATCACGGATCTACAATTGATTCTGGGTGACTCTGTTGTTGTTAACGCTTTTGGCTTTAATGGTCGATTATTAGGGCGACTTCGTATTCAAGATGATGGCATGACAGCAACTCGAGCATCAGGTTCTATCCAAGTAGAAAGCGGTGACTATCGTTTGTTTGGTCAAAACATGACAATTCAGCGTGGTAGCTTAATATTTAGCGGTGGACCTATCGATAACCCAGGTCTGGATTTACGGGTTTCAAGAACCGTTGACACAGTAGAAGCCGGCGCAAGGATTGTAGGAACCTTGTTAAACCCTGAGTTCTCATTGTTTTCGGTGCCGGCAATGCCTGACAGTAGTATCATGTCATACCTCGTGTTAGGACGGGGGCCTGGAGAGTCATCTGCATCAGAACAATCAATGATGCTGCAAGCAGCCATGGCGCTCACGATGCAGGGTGGTAATACGATAACCGGACAACTTCGTGAAGAGTTAAGTCTTGATGAGTTCGGTTTTGATACTGACGATGCTGGCTCTTCAGCCTTTTTTATTGGCAAATATCTGACGCCTAGATTATACATACGTTATGGTGTTAGTTTATTGGAGTCAGTTGAGGTACTCACGCTTTCCTATCGCCTATCATCGATGTGGAAAGTAGAAACACAAAGTAGTAGCGTAGGCAGTGGTGCTGATTTCTTCTATACCCGTGAACGATAGCAGGAAAAGGTTTAAAACTTCTTAAAGCTGAAGTATTATTCAGCCTGCATTTTGATTGTATTTGAGGATAATAAATAAGATGACAGATCCCGTTTCAGATTATCTGGGACAGTATAGCTACGACCAACTTTGCGAGGTCGAGAAAAGGATTGAAGGCATCATTAAACGCAAACAGTCTCAACAACTGGCCAAACAAACGGAAAGCTGTTCTTCTCCTAGCGCTAAAACAAGTTCGACAACTAATACGCCCAAAGAATCGACTTTTAAAATTCCCACTTCACCAGGCTATAACAGCACGGAACAATTGGCAGAGTCATTAGGTCTAGATATTAGTGGATTATTAAAAGAAGCTAAGGCCTGGTCGCGTTAATGTCAAAAAACATATTTAATTTTATTCCACGATTATTTTTAGTGGGATGCTTATTGATTTGCTTTTCTGCCTATTCTTTACCAGCTAAAGCAAATGATTTGCCCTTGGCGTCTATCTATGTAGCCGTTGCTCCACTTGGCTCTACAGAAGCACTCTATAGCAAACGAGCCGATGAAGTTGTTCCTATTGCATCCATCACAAAACTGATGACTGCTTTAGTGATACTTCAATCTGGATTACCTCTTGAAGAATCCTTACAGGTTAATCGGATAGGTAATACCTTTGGTAAAAATTCACCATCGAGATTACGTCCGGGCACGCGAATTTCTCGTTTAGACCTGCTACGTATGTCGTTAATGTCGTCTGAGAATTTGGCAAGCTATACCTTAGCTGAGAATTATCCCGGTGGATCAGCGGCATTTGTGAGTGCAATGAATGCAACCGCTGCATTACTCGGTATGACCAATACCCGCTTTACTGATCCAACGGGCCTATCCCCGTCGAATGTCTCGACTGCAAATGATTTGCTTTTACTGGCCGCGGCAACTTATCAATATCCAATTATTCGCCAACTATCGGTGCAGGGGCAAGCAGATATGCACTTCCGATCTCCTGCATATTCACTTGCATACACCAACACAAACCCTTTAACACGGAATGAAAATTGGCGCGTACTATTAAGCAAAACAGGATTTCTTGCTGAAGCAGGTCGATGCTTAGTGATGATAGCTGAAATCAACGGAAAACCAGTCACGATGGTGTTTCTGGACTCTGAAGGTTTACGAACGCCGATTGGAGATGCTGGACGCACTAATCGCTGGTTAAGAAATCAAGATCCCGGTGAATTGCCACCGGCAGCAATCGAGTACGCGAGAAACCGTTTAGCGCTAAGATAAAACTAAACTGAAAGCTCAACGGCTTAACAATATTTTCTCTACTTGCTCACGGATTCTCAAGAAAGGAATGGGTTTTTGAATAACTGTGCAATCTTCAGGCAGGGGTTTATGCTCTGCCAAAGATTCCTCATCCAAACCCGAGATAATCATTAAAGACATTTGATCAAGCAGTTGCTGCCTTTCTAACGCCTCTACAACAGCGAAACCATCTATATTTGGCATTTGTAGATCCAGAATGAGAAGATCTGGATTGCAGCGACCAACTTCTATCAAACCCTGATAACCGTCATTGGCAAGTGTTAATTGAATGGGTAGGCCCCAGCTATTGATGGTTAACTCGTAAAGACGCAGTAGGGTTTTGTCATCATCCACTACCAGTATCTTTGCGGGTTCAACTTGAGTTTTTTTGCTGGAAAGTAGTGTTGCTTGTTGTTCAGCTTTTGAATCAGACAATACAGGAGAACAGCCATCGAGAATTTCTCTAGCAAGCTGTTGAACAGCTGACAAATAAAAACGGCGATGTCCACCTGGCGTTTTCCAGCTATCCAGTATACCCGCGTCAGCCCATAGCTGGATCGTGCGGGGTGTTACACCGAGTAACTCAGCCGCTTTACGGCTAGTGCACACTTCTTCTTTCACAAATATTTCTCTTGTCAAAAAGGAGAATCATACCGAATTACGTCTAACAAGAAAATCAGAGAAGTAGATTAAGCTTAGAATTAATATGCATTTAATGCGTTGAGTAGTGCTTTATCCAAGTCATACACATCTGTAAATAGTTGAAGATCACCTTGAGAAAGCGCTTCTACCGTCCAGTATCCAAGAATAATGGTCACGGGTTGGCCTATATTGATATTGCGAGTCTGTCCACTGCTTAATAATGCATCAAACTGAGTCGCATGCGAACTATGAGTGGCTTCTAGAAGACTATTTACAAGCGTTTTGGCATCTTCGACCCGAATACATCCAGAACTGAAATAACGCTCATTCCGCTCAAATAGACGCTGATTAGGGGTGTCATGAAGATAGATGGCTTGTTGATTCGGAAAGCGTATCACCACTTGACCCAGCGCATTATGAGGACCTGCTGATTGCCTTAATAAAATAGCACCAGGGTTATCCCAATCGATTGAATCAGGATCTAAGCGATTACCCTGAGTATCCAAAACGGTTAGACGATTGCTTTGAATGTAAGTTGGATCCTTCTGAATTGCGGGCAATTTGTCTTGTCGATAAATTGTCGGTGGAATCGTCCAAGTTGGGTTGAGTGTAAAGTGACTAATCTCACTAATCATCAGAGGTGTTGGTCGATCACGACGACCCACTTGCGTTCGAGAAGTAAACACTAATTCGCCATCTTGATAATATTCCAGTTTTGCGCCAGCGATATTAGTTATAACGCGATTGTCAGTTAATGCTGGGTTTACTCTTCTCCAGCGCTCTAAATTGACTTGAATAGCAGCTAAATTTTGTTCAGGTGTGCGATTTAAGCGAGCAATCGTTTGCGGTCCCGCGATACCATCTGCCTCTAATCCTTGCGCTGCTTGAAATTGCCTTACCGCATCGCTCAGTACTTGATCATACATATTTGCATTAACGTCAGGTAATGGAAGTTGTAAATGCTGCCTTAAAAGGGTGACTCTAGGGTCGGTCATTCCGAGTCTCAACGACGGTCTATCAGGCGAGATTATAGGTAAGGCTGGTGATGCCAAAACCTCATCTAGAACTATTTGATGCGCTTGACGCAGGTTTTGATATTGATCAATGTTAGGGCGTGCATTTTCAAATGCGATACTCGGTTCATCTATATGGTTAATGGCTAGATGGACAATTTTTGCAACAGCATCTGGTTGTTGTTGCTGAAAATTTAAATAGCGTTCGACGTTGCTATTTCGTGTACGACCCAACATAAGATCGGCTATCGCCTCAAGATATGCACCACTGATCACGGCATCTTCCGCAGCAGAGAAATCCAAGATGCCATCATCCAGATTCGAGATCAGTTGTTGAATCCTTTTA
Organism: Nitrincola schmidtii; assembly: GCF_008973715.1. Classification (GTDB taxonomy): domain Bacteria; phylum Pseudomonadota; class Gammaproteobacteria; order Pseudomonadales; family Balneatricaceae; genus Nitrincola; species Nitrincola schmidtii. The sequence continues at coordinate 15,629 of NZ_WBOL01000007.1, read as the reverse complement.
AGCTGATAAGAGGAGGGGTTTAAACCGTCATGAACAAGATCCTGAATGGCTAACTCTAAATCTTTTAATCGTTCTAGGTTTTGCCACTGTGGATGCTTATCTGTTAAAAATAAAAACTCAACCAATAATGCATGGCGATCAGTAGAGATAGTCGATGCCGCTGCCTGTAGCGTAAAAAACAAACCAATGACATAAATCACCATTAGTTGTGATGTTTTTTTATACAGATGTTTTCCTATCATACGAAGCCTGCTACACTTGCCTAATTATTTTTTATGTTTGAAGCAATTGGTTATACGCTATTTTGTATAAATCGATGCTTTTAGTATAGACACATCCTGCATTGCTAATACGATTAATACCAGCATCAGGAAAAGTATTTTATCTGGAGAAGCCTATATGTCGCCAAAATTCACGCCGTTGACTGGTTTGTTTATTGCGTCACTGTTTTTGACTACCACCTCATCCGCTCAACTTCTTCCACATTATCTTACTGAAAAACTCTCTGCTGAAGCACCTGAACTCAATCAAGCCGTTTTGAATAAAGCCCTTTTATCAATGCAGTGCGCCACTAATAATGGTTTACCCAGTGCTGATCGCTTAGCTGTTATCGATTTTTCACTACCCTCCACTGACAAGCGTCTTTGGATCTTTGATTTAACAAAACATCAACTGATTCTTGAAGAACTCGTTGCTCATGGCAACAATACTGGTGACAAGTATGCCACTGATTTCTCAAATATTGTTGGCAGTCACCAATCCAGTATTGGTTTATTTAGAACTCAAGAAAGTTATTTTGGTCGTCACGGTTACTCACTTCGCATGGACGGCTTAGAGCCTGGCATCAATGACAAAGCTCGTGAGCGAGCCATTGTGATACATGCAGCGGATTACGTTGATCCAGAATGGATTGATCGCTACGGTCGTATCGGCCGCAGCCAAGGCTGTCCTGCCGTTAGACCAGAAATAGTCGATACTGTCGTTGATAACCTTAAAGGTGGTCAATTCTTGTTCACTTATTATCCTGATCAAGACTGGTTACAAAGTTCTGCATTTTTGAACTGCCAACCACAACGTGTTGCTCAATATGTTGCTCCGTTTACTAACGTAAGTACTAAGCAGGGAAGTTAGGCTAAGTTGTTTTAGCCAACGCGATACAGGTAAGCGAAATAACCTTAAGCCGTCAATCTTATAGCCGATAGCCTTAATGAGCAGTGAAAAATCTGTTAAGCTATCGGAAAGTTGGATTGACGGTTTTTTTATTTTTTAACTCTGCCAATCACGCTTGTTTCGAATTTTGTAGGAACAGATTTTCTTAGAAAATAGTTCCGAGGAGGTTGTATGAATATTGCTGCCACAGGTTCAGCAATCAGTGCTTTGAATTTTCAAATGGAATACGCATCAAAAGTGAATAAAATGGTTGTAGATCAAATGGAAACTCAAGGTGAGATGATCGTCAACTTAATTCCCGATGCTCCAGCCGGAGTCAAAGCAGACCCAACCAGTGCTGTAGGTCAAATTATTGATGTTCAGGTTTAACAACCTTTTCGATCTCATCTCTGAAAAGCACCCGCCTAACGCCGGTGCTTTTTTAGTGGATAACCTTAAAATCGAACGTAAAGCGATTAAGCATCTGTATCTTCGTATTGATCCGAGTAATGGACAGGTCTGTGTTTCTGCACCTAAACGAATGAAAGATGCTGAAATTGCTCAGTTTCTAGAACAAAAGCAGCACTGGATAGAGCGTAAGCGTAAGCAGCTACAGCATAAAGTTCAATTAAACCCGGTTTCGGCTCAAAACTTGAATCAAGTGCTTCTTTGGGGGCAGGAATACAAGGTCATCTTTTCAGAAGCCCAATATACTCATATCTCCATCTGTGAAGATAACCAACTTCATGTGCAGATGGATAAGAAAGATGACGAGGCGATTCAACATGCCTTAAATCTATGGTTAAGATCTCAACTGCAACAACGCATCCATGAGCGCTTACCTGTTTTTGAAAAAATCAGCCAAACAAAAGCTAAAGAGTGTCGAATCAAAGCGATGAAAACTCGCTGGGGTACTTGCAGTATTAGGGCAGCAAGAGTCTGGATTAATGCAGAACTCGTTCAATTGCCCCCAATCTGCCTTGATTACATTATTTTGCATGAGCTAGTTCACTTACATGAACCCAGTCACAACGCACGATTCCACGCATTAATGACTGAGTTTATGCCTAACTGGCGCGAGTCAGATACCCTACTTAACCGCTATCTACTTCCCAAGTAGCGTTACCCGTTCTAACCAAACAGCGATCGTCTTCCTGCTTTATCTTTAGCAGCGGGAGACTCTGCTTTTGGCTTTTTCACCTCTGCAGAACCTTGTTTCTGATTATTGCTGAACGAGCGTTTTTTCGATGGTGATGCTTTCTGAGTCGAGATCTTTTTACGATCTGTTGGCAGTCTTCCATCTTCAATAATAGGGACTGCTTCGATGAGGATTTCCTGACGAATCAGTTGCGTGATGTCTTGAAGAAAACGCTTTTCTTCAGTTGAAACAAACGAAATAGCCAAGCCTTTCTTGCCTGCACGACCGGTACGTCCGATACGATGCACATAGGCTTCAGGTTGGTTGGGCAAATCATAGTTGATCACTTGCGGTAAACTCTCTATATCGAGACCTCTTGCAGCAACATCGGTTGCCACTAACACACGCACCTCTTTTTGACTAAATCGAAGTAGGGCGTCATTACGTTCTCGCTGTGCTTTATCGCCATGAAGTGCAACCGAACTAATACCTTCACTGTTGAGATATTCATTCACTTGATCAGCACGCTTTTTGGTGCGCGTAAACACCAATGTTTGCGACCAATGACACTCACGAATCAAGTAACTTAAGATATCGGCTTTATCAGCATTGTCGACTGCAAAGGCACGTTGAGTAACGCCAGATGCCGATGGTTTATTTGGCGTTGTACTGACTCTACTCGGTGAGACCAGCATCTTATCCACTAATAACTGGATATTGGGATCGTAGGTTGCTGAAAAAAGTAAAGTTTGGCGCTTAGTAGGAATGTACTGCAGCAACTGACGCAATTCATCCGCAAAACCTAGATCCAGCATTCTATCCGCTTCATCTAATACTAGAATCTCAAGTTGACTTAACGAAAGCTTTTTCTGAAGCAGCATATCCAGTAAACGGCCAGGTGTTGCAACCAATATATCTGCACCACGTTTCATTTTTCGCAACTGATTATCAAAACGTACACCACCGTAAATAGAGATCACTCGCATTCCAAGTTGTGTACCATAATCCAGCATTTTATCACCGACTTGAATGGCTAATTCTCGCGTCGGTGTTAGCACTAAACCACGAATTTCATGATAGCCATCTTTAGTTTCTCGATGCTTGAGCTTCTCAATCATTGGCAAGGCAAAGGAAGCCGTTTTTCCCGTTCCTGTTTGCGCTTGAGCAACGAGGTCATCACCCCTAAGAATCAAAGGAATTGTCTGTGCTTGAATCGGTGTAGCCTCAGCATAACCTAACTGATCAAGCGTAAATTGCAATTCAGGGCATAAACCAAGTGATGAAAATAGAGTCATTCGTGTTAGATATCTAGTTTTAAAATAAGAAGTGAAGCATACCGCAACTTCCGCTGTATTTCTTTAGTCTTAACTCTTTTAGGAGTAGGATGAACCTTTGTTGCAATGCAGCATCAAAACCAATTTATGGATATACCGAGGTTAACGATGGCTACTAAGCAAAAATCGATTGAATTAGCGTTACAGGGTGGCGGTTCTCACGGAGCCTTAACGTGGGGTGTGCTGGACAGGCTGCTGGACGAGGAAGACCTTCAAATTGAAGGTGTCAGTGGCACCAGTGCAGGTGCAATGAATGCCGTTGTGTTAGCTGACGGTTTTGAAGAGGGTGGTCGTAGGGGTGCTCAAGCTTCACTAGAGAAATTCTGGAAGTCAGTCAGTGATGGCGCTAAAAATAGCCCTTTCCAACGCGATATTTGGTCACGCATCAATGGCACTTGGAGCCTTGATCATTCCCCTAGCTATATTTTCTTTGATCACCTGTCTCGTGTGCTTTCACCCTATGAATTAAACCCAATGAATCTCAATCCTTTGCGGGATGTTATTGAAGGGCAGGTTGACTTTGACCGCGTCAATCGCTGTAAGGCGATGAAGCTGTTCGTGACTGCTACCAATGTTAGATCTGGACGACCTAAAGTCTTTACTCAACCTGAAATTTCAGTCGATGCGATGTTAGCATCTGCTGCGTTGCCTTTTATGTTTCAGGCAGTTGAAATTGACGGAGAAGCCTATTGGGATGGTGGTTACGCTGGTAATCCGGCTCTTTATCCGCTGGTGGATGAGTGTGCGGCGCGGGATTTAATTCTAGTGCAGATCAACCCATTTTATCGTAATGAAGTACCGACCAGTGCTCGTGATATTATTAATCGTCTTAATGAAATCACGTTTAATGCAAGTTTAATCAAAGAATTACGTAGTATTAATCTACTAAAAGATTTAATTCAGTCGGAAGGCTTAGCGCATGAAGAATATCGCGATATGCGCCTTCATTGTATTCATGGAGAAGATGATCTTTGGCCACTTGAAGCCTCAAGCAAGCTCAATGCCGAGTGGGAGTATCTGTGTTATTTGAGAGATTTAGGGCGCACTAGAACAGATCAGTGGTTAACTGAAAATAAAGCGGCCATTGGCGAACGTACCACTTTTGATCCTGAATGGTTACTAGAGGGATCGGTTAAACCCATTCAGCATAAAAAGGAGTGCTAGTCATGATAGGTTTATTAGGTGTCTCTTTAGCTCTTGGACTGCTGATATTTTTTGCCTACCGCGGTGTCAGCGTGCTGTTATTAGGGCCGATTATGGCGCTGATTGCTGCCTTGTTTGCCGCAGGCACACCACTACTAGCAAGTTATACCCAGGTATTCATGGGATCTGCGGGTAACTTCATCACGCAATTTTTTCCATTGTTTTTGTTAGGTGCTATTTTTGGCAAATTGATGGATGACAGTCGCGCAGCCGAATCAATTAGCCAAACCATTGTTGGCAAGCTCGGTTCTGAGCGAGCTATTTTAGCAGTCGTGTTAGCCTGTGCAGTGTTAACTTATGGTGGAGTGTCACTTTTCGTGGTGGCCTTCGCGGTCTACCCGATAGCTGCGGCTCTGTTTAGGCAGGCAGACATCCCCAAGCGCTTGATACCAGCAACGATAGCCTTAGGTGCCTTCACCTTCACGATGACGGCGCTTCCGGGTACTCCTGCCATTCAGAACGCGATTCCGATGCCACACTTTGGCACAACGCCTTTTGCAGCACCTATTTTAGGTATCATCACCGCCGCGGTCATGTTTGCCATGGGGCAGTGGTGGTTATCTAGACAAGCATCGCTAGCAAAAGCGGGAGGTGAGGGTTATGGCAACCATCAAGATCAACCCGTTCAGTTTGATAAAAAACAACGAGAGCAGGCGTGCGGTGAAGGTTTTGATGTCACATTAATCGAACCCGAAAAAATCAGTGATCAACTACCACCTTTTGCGTTATCCATTGCGCCGGTGGTGTTAGTGATCGTGCTGAATTATGTGTTTAGCGCACATTTATTTCCTCGCTTTGATACTGAGTACTTAGCTTCGTCGTTGTATGGTAATACCTCCATCGACTCTGTTGTCGGTGTCTGGTCGATCATTGCATCACTCACGCTGGCAATTTTGTTGCTAATTGCCACCAATTGGCAGCGCTTGATGACTTTGCGTCAATCACTCGATGATGGCGCCAATGCATCCGTTCTACCGATTTTTAACACGGCAAGCTTGGTTGGTTTTGGTGCAGTCATAGCCGCGTTACCGGCGTTTGATCTGATTAAATCGGCAGTAGACAGTATTGGTGGTGGTAATCCACTGGTATCGCTGGCGTTATCAGTTAACGTACTGGCAGGGGTCACGGGATCTGCGTCTGGTGGTATGAGTATCGCGCTGCAAACTCTGGGGGCTGATTATCTGCTCCTTGCAAATCAGCTGGGTATATCACCTGACTTGTTGCATCGAGTAACCACAGTAGCGACCGGAGGGTTAGACAGTCTACCTCATAACGGAGCAGTGGTGACGCTATTGGCTATCTGTGGTTTAACACACCGAGAAGCCTACAAAGATATCTTTATGGTTGCCGTGCTTTTCCCAATACTGTCATTAGTCTTACTCGTCACACTGGGAAGTTTGTTTGGTTCTTTTTAAAAGGTACTCATAACAGAATTTAGATAAAGACTTAGATAAAGTCTTTGTAAAAGCTAGCACAGATAGAAGGTAAGCATTGTAAAACAAGCGAGGCTAAAGAGTATGTATTAATAATACACAATACGTATCCTGTACTTTGGCCTCGTTTTTTGTCAATCCAATGCAACAGGTCCCCATTCAGGATAATAATCACCAGGACCTTGGTTATCAGTCGCTGAGGAACCTCCCATTTGATGCATCACACCCCAGACAGCATTCAATGCGGTTTGTACTGCACCTTCCGCCCATGCAGGCGTCCAGCTGACATCATCACCCGCTAAAAACAATCCGCGCTGGTGCTCTGGTAAGTCTTGCTGCATAAAATGGCCATACATTCGATGGTTGTAACGATAATGCCCCGGTAAAGCGCCTTTAAACGCTCCTAGAAAGTTCGGATCATCTTCCCAGCTAATCGTGATAGGGTTGCTACGAATATGCTCTGAAATATCAACGTCAGGGTAGATTTTAGCAAGGGCGCTTAAGGCTAACTTTGTGCGCTGTTCGGCATCCAGCGGCAGCACTTTCAGTGCATCACTCATCCATGAATAGCTCAAGCAAATCACCCCGGGCTGACCTTCGCCGTGATCGAAAAGGTAGGTTCCTCGAGTTAATCTATCAGTTAAGGTCATCGACATAAGCTCATGACCTGTAATTGGATTTTTATCTTTCCAGAAAGGACGATCAACCATCACAAAGGTTTTAGCCGATTGCATATATCGAGTCCGATCTAACGCCATCCATAAAGGGTGGCTGAACAAATTTTCTTCAGTATCGATGGCCGTGGTTAACAGCCAGCTTTGACACGTACAAACAACGGCAGCGAACTCTTCTGTATAACCACGTGTGTCGGTAACGGCTAAGTCACCGGTTTGTGGATTTCGATAGATCTTTGCCGCTCCGGGTCGAGGTGCACCTTGGTTCAATGACTGAAGGGAGGTACCGGATGGCCAATAATCAAGCTTGTCAGGTTGATGCTGCCATAAACGGCGAGGTAACTGCTCTGCACCCCCGACAATCAGATGTTGATCGGTATCACAACCGGTGACGTTAACACGTAAAATTTCCAACATCGTATTGGAAAAATCTGAGTCCCATCCTCCGGTTCCAAAGCCGACTTGACCAAACACTTCACGATGACGAAAGCTCAGTGCTTTAAATGCTGAAGAAGTGCTAATAAAATCATAAAAGGTTCGTTCATCCCATTGTTTCACAATAGGATTCCAAATAGCTTTAATCGCTTTCGCATCTCGACGCAGTATCGCATCTTGAAGCTCACTAAATCGTGCACCTTCCTCTAAAGCACTGTCATAAGCCTTGGCAACTTCTTGAAAAATATTAGGAAGATCATCTAGCGTTTGGGCATAAAACCGCTCACCTTCTAATTCAATAACGGTAGAACCAGCCGCAGGGGTTAAAGGGTTAGGGAAGGGTGATGTGTTCAAGCCCATCGCGTCTACATAATGATAAAAGGCTCTCGATGAACGAGGAAACCGCATCCCTCCAAGTTCTGCTACAACCTGATCGTTGCCATCAAAATGAGCAGAGCGCAAACGACCACCTAAGCGTCCAGCTTCATAAAATATTGGTTGTAATCCCAGCTTCATCAGTTCGTAGCCACAGACTAATCCTGCAATCCCAGCACCAATGATCGCCACTTTGGTTCCCTGTGCTTGCTCAGGAATAGAACCTAACCCTTTCGGGTGCTGCAACCAGGTATCATAAGCAAAAGGAAAATCTGGACCAAACATTGAAAAAGGGGCTTCAGACATAATCGGCTCCATAAAGGCTACTTTTTTTATCATTATTTGTGTTTGTTTTATGTTCAAAGGAAGGATACAGATCCAAGCGACGATCATTCAAATAGGTCAGCTCTTCACGTATTTGCTGTATGTCAGATGCGTTAATATCAGCAATCAATAAGACCTCTTGCCTATCATCAGCAAGGGCAAGGCGCTTGCCATTAGCAGCGCAGATCGATGAATAACCACAATAATCAAGCTGATCACCCATTCCAACAAAGTTGCTATAAGCAATTGCCATGGCATTTTCCATTGCCCTGACGGGAATCATATGGGTAGCCACTTGATGAAAGGGATGCATGTTTGCCGTAGGCACCAACAATAGATCACAACCCTGTTGCCGATGAAAGCGCGCCAATTCAGGAAACTCGATGTCATAACAAATTGCTAAACTGATGTATAATCCACCATAGAAAACAGGCTTAAGCAGCTGATTTCCTTGCTCAAAACGACTACGATCGAGATCACCGTACAAATGCACTTTTCGATAGTGCTGTAACAATTCCCCATTGGCTGAAATGAAAATTACTGAATTGTAAAATCGACCTTGATCATCTTGTTCTGCAAAACCCACCACCAGTGCAATCTGATGTTGCATAGCCAGTTGCTGAACCTTATGAAGTGTTTCGCTGGTATTAATAAATAAGGCGTTACGACCCAGATCTTGTTTTTTTAATTCATAGTCGTTAAGTGCCATTTCAGGCGTGAGTAATAATTCTGCGCCTTGCTGTTTTGCCTTGATACAAAGATCAGATAAGCGTACCAAATCATTATTAAGTAACGCTTTAGGCGCAATTTGAGCCACTGCTAAACGCATAGAGATGCTCCAAATTCAAAAGACATCTGAAGCATAGTCTATTTTTAAGACGTTAGGGCAGAACCACTCGTATTGCCAAACCGATCAACACGACACCGGTTAATTGCTCTATGCGCTTCATGTGGCGACGTAACCAGGTGAGTAAATGAGCTTGAGAGAAGAGTAACGCAACCAGTGCATACCAAAGACCATCGACGATAGCGACGGTAAGCACCATAATAATTTGAGTCTGAAATGTTTGGTCTGCTGTGACAAATTGAGAAAATAAAGCTGCAAAAAAGACTGCAAGTTTCGGATTCAATAATGAAATGAGTGCACCTGAGCGTATCGCACTCCAATAACTTTCTTTTGCACCGGCCTCAGCTTGCAAATGTGGTGCTGCTGCAAAACGCAACGCGTTAAAACCCATCCACACCAAGTAGGCTGCACCTAGCCAGCTTAAAAGCTGATATGCCACAGGGTTTTGGCTTACTAACAAACCTAAACCCCAAACAGTGGCGATGGCCCAAAGACCCACACCTGATGCGTGTGCAGCACCCGCTAAAATACCATGAGCACGGCCATTACTGACGGTTTGACGTAACACAACGGCTAAGCTAGGACCTGGCGACATAGCGCCCAATACACAAATGAGTAACAACGAAAACCACAACATTAACGACATAATTACCTACAGAAAAAATCATTTGTCATATCTGAGATATAAAAGCTTAGGCATAATATCCTTTTGATCATAAAAATGGGAGGCAGACCGTGCAAACGATTCTGATTACAGGATGTTCAAGCGGCATTGGCAAACACTGTGCAATTCGCTTAAAGGAACTCGGTTATCAAGTTTTTGCGACAGCGCGTCATTACGATGACGTCAAAGCGCTGAAGGCTGATGGTTTCAATGCTCTGCAGTTGGATCTCGACTCATCCGAGTCCATTCAACAGGCTGTTAACGAAGTTTTTGAACAAACCGGTGGACGCTTGGATGCGTTGTTCAATAATGGTGCTTACGGTCAACCCGGAGCTGCCGAAGATTTAACTCGTGATGTATTGCGACAGCAATTTGAAAGTAACTTTTTTGGCTGGGTAGAGCTGACCAACCGCATTTTACCGATCATGCGCCAGCAAGGGCATGGACGCATTATCATGAACTCATCGGTATTAGGATTCGTCGCCTTAAAATATCGCGGTGCTTACAATGCGTCAAAATTTGCCATCGAAGGCATAACAGACACCTATCGGTTGGAACTGAAGGGCAGTGGTATTGATATATGCTTGATAGAACCCGGTCCCGTTGAAAGTGATTTTCGTCAAAATGCCTTAGCTGCATTTAAGCGCAATATCGTCATCGAAAACAGCCCACACAAAGCCGTGTATACGCAAGTGATGCAGCGCTTATCGGATGGAGATCCCAAGTCAGGGGCGTTCACCTTACCCCCTGAATCAGTCTTTAAATCACTTAAGCACGCGTTGGAAAGCCCAAGACCCAAAGCGCGCTATTACGTTACAACACCGACTTACCTTTTTGGTTTTCTTAAACGCATACTACCCACTAGGTGGTTGGATGTGATTTTAAGTCGTTCTTCTAACTGAAATTGGCTTAACGCTTAATTAAGAATTCCCTGGCTGCGAAGGTAATCATCGTAACTACCACTAAAATCTGTGATTCCATGCGGTGTTATTTCAAGAATACGGGTCGCCAGCGATGATACAAACTCCCTGTCATGACTGACAAAAATTAATGTCCCTGGGTAGTTTTCCAGTGCTAAGTTGAGGGCTTCAATCGACTCCATATCCAAGTGGTTGGTCGGCTCATCCATCAGCATCACGTTAGGCTTTAAGAGAGTCAGTTTGCCAAATAGCATGCGACCTTGCTCACCACCCGAAATCACTTTAACGGATTTGTGTATATCATCGCCGGAAAAGAGCATTCGACCTAAGGCACCACGAATAGCTTGTTCACCAGACTGAGTCCACTGTGACATCCACTCAAACAACGTAGCCGGGTTACTAAAGTCATCCGCATGATCCTGAGCGAAATAACCAACCTCGGCACTGTCTGTCCATTTCACTTCACCCGAATCGGCTTTTAATTTACCCGCCATGCAATTAAGCAGGGTCGTTTTACCGATACCGTTAGGACCGATAATCGCAACACGCTCACCCGCCTCAATCTTAATACTTAATTTATTAAACAGTGGCTTAGCATCGAAACCTTTAGTTAATTCTAATAGGGTGACGGCTTGTCTGTGCAGCTTTTTCTGTTGTTCGAAGCGAATAAAAGGACTGACGCGGCTTGAAGGTTTTACTTCATCAAGCTGAATCTTATCAATTTGTCGCGCACGCGAAGTGGCTTGTTTTGCCTTGGATGCATTCGCCGAGAAACGGCTAACAAAGCTCTGTAATTCTGCTATTTGCGTTTTCTTCTTGGCGTTATCACTGAGTAAACGTTCACGCGCTTGAGTTGCTGCGGTCATATACTGATCGTAATTACCCGGAAACAAACGCACTTCACCGTAATCCAAATCTGCCATATGCGTACAGACTTGATTCAAAAAGTGACGGTCGTGGGAAATGATCACCATGGTACTGTTGCGCGCAACCAAAATACTTTCTAACCAACGAATCGTGTTGATATCCAAATGGTTAGTCGGCTCATCAAGCAGTAATACATCAGGATCTGAGAACAGCGCTTGTGCCAATAAGACACGTAATTTCCATCCAGGGGCGAGGGCGCTCATTAAACCAAAATGCTGCTCTATTGGGATATCTAAACCTAACAGTAACTCACCCGCACGAGATTCAGCGGTGTAGCCATCCATTTCAGCAAATTCGACCTCCAACTCAGCAACCGCCATGCCGTCGTCTTCAGACATCTCGGCAAGCCCGTAGATGCGATCTCGTTCTGCTTTAACTTTCCACAGCGCCTCATGTCCCATAATGACGGTATCAATGACTGTGCAGTCTTCATAAGCAAACTGATCCTGACGCAGTTTACCCAAACGCGTATGCGCATCGAGCATCACTTGGCCGCTACTAGGCTCTAGATCACCACCCAAAATTTTCATTAGGGTAGATTTGCCGCAGCCATTAGCACCAATCAAGCCATAACGATTGCCATTGCCAAACTTTACAGAAACATTTTCAAACAGAGGAGCCGCACCAAATTGCATGGTGAGATTAGCGGTAGAGATCAAAGTAGAACCTTTAAGAGTAGGGCGAGTCGTATCGCATAACGAAAAGCGGCGATTATACAGGTGGAATGCACAACTGACTATGATGATTATCTTTCAAAAACCAAAACTAACCTGAGCTGTCCATGTAAATCTTGTATAAACCCGTAAAGCTAAAGGTTAGAGTGCACCGTTTTGTAAAGACTGTCTGCACAGTGGTGTAATTGCTTTGTTAAGTGATGATGTGTCTAACGAGATGAAGTCGCCAGAAACACACCTGCAGTTACAAACATGCCGCCAAATATACGATTTTGTATGCTCAACATTCTAGGATTTTGAAACCAGTGCCGGAACTGTCCGGCCAGCAGCGCATAGGCTGTCATCATCACTAAATCAACGCCCACCATTGTTGCTCCAATAATTAGATATTGAGGCAACTGCGGTTCATTCACATTAATAAACTGAGGCACCAATGCAGCGATAAAGATAACCGCTTTTGGATTGGTCAAATTGACAAACAACCCCTGTCTAAACAGTTTACTCCCTCTGGAAACGTGAACGTGGTCTGTATCAATGGGTTTAACGGTTGCTCTCCATTTTTGGATACCTAACCAGATCAGGTAGGCTGCACCAACAATTTTCATGATTAAAAAAGCAGTGCTTGACGTCGCCAGCAGTGCGCCTAAGCCAAGTGCAACAATCCCAAGGTGAGCCAGTAAAGCTAATTCCAGCCCCAATAGAGTTCGAAACACATAGCTGTAGCGATAACGTAGCCCCGTAGCCAATACAAGAACTGAACCGGGTCCTGGGGTAATGGCAATGACAACAGCAGCAGCAATAAAGGCAAGCCAAAGGCTTAAACTCATAATGACGAAGTCTCCAAAAGAAGAGTATGGCGGTTTTCTAAGTAGCGCTCTATGGCGTCAATAGTTACCTCATCTAGAATACCCAAACGCGGGCCTTTGAAATAGCCTAGCTGCTCTAAACAAGACTGTAATGTTCGCAATTCCATCCGCATTCCAACTCGCCCAAGATTAACGCCTACCTTTCCATCACTGTATTCAAGTCGTTCAAGAGACGTATCTGTGCGATCAATCAGCTCTGCAGTACTTAAGTGCGACAATGCAGATTCAATAGGTGCTGGACGCATGTTGTCACAGCCCGTTAATAACGATAGGAAAATAACTACAAGAAAAAGAAACAGGTAATTACGCATTACAATTATTTCACTAGGGTCAATATAGTGGAAGGGCGCGTCCTTACGCCCATTCAGTTTATTTCACTTTTTCTATCTCACCACTTTCAATCTTAGCCCAATATTTGTTCACTTCGCGCTTAACAACCGGAAGCAGCAAATAAATACCAATGATATTGGGAATTGCCATAGCGAACAGCATGGAGTCTGAGAAGTCAATCACAGGGCCCAAGCTCATGCTGGCACCAATAATGATGAATAGGCAGAAGACAAAGTTATAGGCATTTTCCTTAGCCTTACCCTCACCAACAAGATACGTCCAGCTTTTCAACCCGTAGTAAGACCATGCGAACATGGTTGATAGCGCAAATAACACGACAGCAACAGCCAACACCACAGGAAACCATGGAAGAACCGTAGCGTATGCAGCAGAAGTTAATTCAACCCCAGTCAAATCCGTTAACAGCGCACCCGAAATGATGATGACAAGAGCGGTCATCGTACAAATCACAACGGTATCAATAAAAGGCTCAAGCAAGGCAACAAAGCCCTCAGAAACAGGCTCGCTGGTGCGTGCTGCAGAGTGAGCAATGGCAGCCGACCCAATGCCGGCCTCATTAGAAAACGCTGCGCGCCTAAACCCTTGAATCATGGCGCCGAGCACACCACCCACAACACCTTCACCAGTAAAAGCACCTCGGAAAATTTCACCGAAAGCCCAACCCACCATATCAATATTGACACCGATAATAACCAGCCCTGCCAGAAAATATAGACCTGCCATCGTCGGTATTAGCTTCTCTGTCACACGACCAATGGATTTAATGCCACCAATAATGACACTGCCAACCACTATCGCCATGAGTAAACCAAACAGCCAACCTTTGCCTACCCAGAAGCTTTCATCACCACCCGTGACGTTTACAATTTGAGAGTAGGCTTGGTTTGCCTGAAACATATTGCCACCACCCAGCGCTCCACCAATACAGCAAATCGCAAAAACAACAGCAAAAAATTTGCCCAAGCCGCCCATATTGCGCTCTTCTCTTAGGCCGCGCTCTAAGTAATACATGGGACCACCTGATACTTTGCCGCCAGGTAATTCGTTGCGGTATTTCTGACCCAAAATACACTCGGTAAATTTAGAGGCCATACCCAACAAGCCTGCAAGAATCATCCAGAAGGTTGCCCCAGCACCACCGATAGAGACAGCCACCGCAACCCCTGCAATATTACCTAAGCCAACCGTACCCGAGAGGGCTGTTGTCAGTGCTTGGAAATGAGAAACCTCACCTGCATCGCCAGGCTTTGAATAGCGGCCACGAACGAGATCAATCGCATGTTTGAAGCCGCGAAACTGTATAAATTTAAAAAATAGAGTGGCGACAAGCCCACAAATAACCAGCCAGCCAACGATGAGTGGGAATTGAACGCCACCAATGGGTACTGAATAAAAAATAACATTGACGATAGGATTGGCTATGGGCTCAAAAACACGACTGATTGCTTCATCAAGACCGCCGCTTTGCGCAACGCTTTGTGAAGAAAAGCCAAGAAGTATTGCAATCGTACTCAAACGTAATATGAAATTATGCATCCGAAAATCTCCAGTAGAGAGAACTGCTTACACCAGGAACTGTATAAAAACAGTCAAATCAAAAGGGCATGTGTTTTTTTCAGGGAACAATAGTGACAGGCACCGGAGAGCTCTGAATTAAGGACATGCCAACGCTTCCGACTAATAGTTTGGTTAGCTTAGAAGCACCCTTACGGCCAACAAAAATCTGCGAATCAGGCTTGCCCTTTGCGATTCCACAAATAATTTCAGTTGGATTGCCGTACTGAACTTCACTAGTGATTTCGACACCAGCCTTGCGCATTTTTTCGACAATAGGTTCGATGAACTTCTCAGCGCTAGCAACTTCTTGCTTCTTTCGCTCGTGTCGTTCACGCATTTCATCACTGGACATGAATTTGTAGGGAGACCATTCGAGTACATGGACTAGGTGGATTGAAGCGGATTGATGCACAGCACAGGCAATTGCAAAGTCTAAAGCTCGTTGGCATGCATCAGTGCCATCGAAGCCGACTATAAAGGTTTTGACCATTATCTTTCCCCATATGATGTTTTTAAATTACGAGGGGGTGCAGCCAAGCTATAACTAAAAGTCAAAAAACCAACTCAAAGTCCTTTTTATTTTTAATAACAATTCATTCTTGACTGGAAAAATATTTACACGTTTTACAGTTGTAAACGCTGCTCTAAAACCGCGTATATTTGCCGAATATCTTCCTCGTTAGTTTTTTCCTAATTTCACTTAATGTGTTCGACGGATTCAGTTTTGATGAGTGAATGGGTATTTGTTGGAGAATAGT
>NZ_WBOL01000006.1 GCF_008973715.1 Nitrincola schmidtii | reverse complement strand
TATCGAAGGTAAGGACGGGTATCTTAGTCCCTGAATTGGGATAGTGGGTAGCATGAGCCGTGTACGAGGCCCGTACGCACGGTTCTGTGAGAGGGATGAGGAGGTAACTCCTCACCCTACTCGATTTCTATTCAGCGCAATCACTGTGCTATGATTTGTCATTATTATGTTCAGGTGAGTATTCTCGTGTTAATGACAAAGAAATGGATTTTCATTGCTTTATTCTTGATCTTGCTTATCTGGATTATTGTCAAGAAGCCGTCTCATGAAGGTGAGTGGCATCCTCTTCAGGCCCAACTACCCAGTGTTGAACTCGTTGCTGATCGCTATAAAGTTAGTAATATCCGTGACTTTCTCTATGATCATGAAGGTTCAGTAACATCAGCCAACTACCTTACTCAAGAATATTCCTTAGATCAGTTAATAGGCGTTTGGTTAGGTTTATCTCACTTTGCCGGTTACGGTTTCGCACATGCTTTTTTAAGCTTTGAATTTGCAAACCCAGATGCAAAGAGTGATTCTGTTTTTCTTGTGGTATCAGTAGAAGCAAGGATACGACCTGAGCAAAGATACAGTCCGCTCAAGGGCTTGTTTCGGAACTATCAGCGAATCAATGTGCTCGGCACAGAAGAAGATATTATTGGCTTAAGAAGTTATGTGCGTGGTGAGAAGGTATACCTTTATCCACTGACCTTGCCCATCGAGCATCAACACTATTTATTTAACAGCCTGATGGAAGAGACACAAACGCTCAATCAACAGCCAGCCTTCTACAACACCTTGCTACATAACTGCGTGACTAGTTTGCTGAAGCATGATCCCGACTATCGCTTTTCTCGGCATATGTTTGATTATCGAGTGTTACTTCCCGGTTTTGGTGATGAGTTTGCACAAGAAAAAGGATGGTTAGAACAAGGTGTTGATATCTCGTTGTTAAGGGCAAAAGGAAGGATTTCAGCTTCTGTTAATCCTCAAGAGCAGACTTTTTCTGAGCTGATTCGTCAACACTAGATACGTATTCTTTCTATCTTTAATCTATCAAGTGCTCGTTTAGGGGAGTGTTAATGCTTGATTATCACTGTGTGAATTATTTTTAGTTTTATAATTCAATGGTTTGAAATGGTTATTTTTGAGATATGAGGCATGCACTCAAAGCAAAGTGTGCATGCTTGGATTGATTTTTGTTGAACCTGTCTGCATTTTCTAATAGTTTACAAAAATCAAATGGATGTTTAGTTTTGTTGCGTTTATCAAGAATGACAAAACGCGCATGCACAGAATGAAAAATGTTATGCCCCTTTGAGAGGTAGTGTGTGAACCTAGATAGCCTGATAACAGTTGCGGGTTTATTTGTCGCAGTGTATGCAATTGTTCCTAGGGTAAGACGGTTAGAGATATCTCTTCGATTTGGAAAGGTTGGATGGGAATACTGCTAATCACCGTGGCGTCTATTCTGTATTTGCAGTTCTACCAGACATTTAGATCCTTGGGACTTACGCCAAGTTTAAATCTTTCTAGATGGTCAATCACGCCTTCTAATGCTTCATTTTTAGTCATCCTGCTAATGTCCCTAGCTTTATACGTTTACCTGCGTATTAGACGGCTCTCTAGATCTAACGTTGTTAAATTCAGGGAATATGTTTTTGAGCTTTCGCGTGAGAAAAAATACTCTGAGCTATTCTCGTTGATCGAGAGAAATATCAACCATGTTGCACGTATATATAATGGGCGCTTCGTACTCTCAAGACTCTAGGCCTATTTTCAACGGCATTCAAGAGACTATCCAGATATTCGATCATTGATTTCTGAGTTAGATGGTTCTACCAAAAAAAGTGAATCAATGGGGCGTGATATAATCCATACCCTCCTAAGGAAGTGCTCTAGGCTGTTGGTTCGATTATTTCCAACCTATGAAAGAGAAAAGGAGGTCGCAAAAGAAATTGTTCATGAGGTGTTGATAAACAGAAATACAGTCAAAGCAATTTCTGAAATAAGGCCATATTTCGCGTTGCAAATATTCCCATATGAATTTCACGAGAATAATGAGTTTGTAGATACGTACCTAAAATACTTGGCAGAAGATACAAAAAGCGTTTTGTACCATGAAGTGCGTAACAATCAGAACCTTGTGGGCCGAGATCGTTATGCTCTCCCTAAAAGAAACCGGCTCCTCAATTGCTTATTCGAAGATTGCAAGGTTGCTAAAAGATACGGGGTATATAAGCCTATTGGGGAATTTGTTATTGCCCATCTAGATAAGTTGTACAGTAGCTCCTTACCTGACCCATATAACGAACCAATGGGTGATTTTTTTGAGGAGGGCCAGTGGGATTCAAAGCTTCTGGTGGGAATTAGATTTTTCGACATCATGGTCACAAGCGCTTTGTATCAGAACATACAATGGCATATGTGGCTTTACTACTTTACGCATTTTGTTGAACGTATTGTAAGAAATTTAGATCCCAACGAGAAACTGGTCGACTTTTATGCAGAGTGGCCTACTAAATACCATTATGCACTCTATGAAATAACGTCTTGTCTTTGTAAGTGGGCCTCTGCTGTTGACCATCTTCCGTTGGATCAAGAGAACGTTGCACTAGAAACAACATCGGCACACCACGAAAATGGGAACATACCTAAAAGTAGCATGTTGGCACTTGGTCAAGTAGTCAAACAGATACTGATGACTGATGCGCTTTCGGATAGGTTTAAAAAATACATAATGGATATCGTATATCGGCGATACTTCGAGTTGCAGAAAGTAGCCGCAACACAGCCTTACGCAGACGCATTGATCAACTCCATTATGTGTGGCGGATTTAGCATGGGCACAACATCTTATGAATACGCTCAATATCTTCTTGATGCATTTGAAGAGTTTGATCGTATTCCATATGAGATTGATCTATCTGACGAGTTAAGAAGAAGATTGCAAAAAAATGTTGATAGATCTCAGGCATAACAAAGCGCTGCTGCCGGACAAATTTCCGCTGCGCTCCAAATTTGCCGCAGAGCGCGGCGTTAGGCAAAGACAAGGAGAGCATTTTGTACACGGGTAATTGCTTGTGCGGTGGAGTCCGCTTCAAAATTTTGGATGAGCTAGAGCCAATTCAAGTCTGTCACTGCTCTCAGTGCCGAAAGGCGCAGGGTATTGCCTTCGCCACCAACTCACCCGTCAAAGCAACTGCTTTCCAGCTTGATAGTGGCGCTGAACTACTGAAATCTTTTGAGGCATCGCCTGGCAAGCAGCGAGTTTTTTGTAACGTGTGCGGTTCGCCGATCTACAGCAAAAAAGACGCACTGCCGGGCGTGCTACGGATAAGAGTGGGACTGATAAATGAGCCTTTGTCCGTAAGGCCAGTGGCGCATTTCTATACAGGCTCTAAAGCTAATTGGTGGTCTATCAATGACGACCTTCCGCAATTCGAGGCTGCGTATGAGCCTCACCTTAATAAGGCCTAACAAACGGCAGCACAGTGACCGATTTTCCTCCGCTCTGCGGCTACAAATCGGCACGTGTGCCGGGCGTTATGCAGTTATTCTCACGCCTAATTGACAAGTGTCACGTGACGAAGTACACTATATTTCATGATCAAATCCTTTGCTGACAAACGAACCCAAGAACTCTATTCCAAGGGTAAGTCAAAGAAATTTCCTGCGGATGTTGCACCGAGAGCTGCTAGAAAACTTGAATACGTGGATCTGGCCGCACAGCTAGAGGATTTGAAAGTGCCGCCCGGCAATCGCCTTCACTCGCTGTCGGGAAACAGGCAGGGGCAGCACGCAATTTCAATCAATGATCAGTGGCGTATCTGTTTTCGTTTTGAAGATGGTGATGCGTATGAAGTCGAAGTGTGTGACTACCACTGAGTGAGGTGATGATATGGCTATTCCTAATACGACTGGTATGCAGCGCAAACCCACTCATCCTGGCGAAATGCTGAGGGAAGATTTTCTTCCGGACTATGGTCTGACGGTTTCGGGGTTGGCCGAATCTTTGGGTGTCTCTCGTCAGTCAGTGAATGAATTACTGCGCGAGCGTCGTGCTGTTAGCCCTGAAATGGCGCTCCGGCTTGCCCGTTTGTTTGGTAATTCACCGGAATTCTGGCTGAATGCACAGCGGTCTGTTGATCTTTGGACTGCCGCGCAGTCGATCAAGGAAGAAGTGGATCGAATCAAACCGCTACATGCTGCATAACCAAGCCGTGCATTGGATGCCAAAACCTCCGCTTAGGCTTTATCACCTGTGATGACAGGCGTTATGTAGCTTGACACTGTTGCGCATTGCGCTACACTCAATACATGATTAGAACTTTCAAGCACAAAGGACTGAAGCTTTACTTCGAAACAGGAAGTACGCGAGGCATTCAGGTAAAACATGCGACCAGATTGCGTATGCAATTAACCGCCTTGAATACTGCGATGGAAGTTTCAGATCTCGACATTCCAGGATACAAATTGCATCCGCTAAAAGGTGATCGCAAGGGTATTTGGTCAATAACGGTCAGTGGCAATTGGCGTTTGACCTTTGAATTTCGTGATGGTCATGTGTATCTGCTAGATTATGAGGATTATCACTGATGTCTATAATGTTTAATCCAGTCCATCCTGGAGAATTTATTTTGGCAACCTATATGGAACCTTTTGGTTTGAGTTGTCGATATCTTGCGGAAAAATTAGATGTTTCGCCATCTACACTCAATCGAATCTTGAGGTGTCAAAGTGGCATAAGCCCAGAAATGGCCCTTCGTCTATCTAAAGCTTTGGGTAGAAGCCCAGAAAGTTGGTTGGCTATGCAGGATGCTTATGATTTGTGGCATGCTGGTAAAAAGTTAAGTTTAGATAAGGTGCAAAAGGTTCAGCTTACAGCTGCATAACAAGCCGCAGCAGTTCGTGCCTGAGGCACCCGACACTCACTTCATTCGTGCCGCTGTGCTAGAGCTTTATGAAATCTAGGAGAGCAAATCGTGTACGTTACGGACACAAATCAAAAAGACCATTAAAGGCTTCAAGGTTCGTACGAAAAACGCCCATATCAATAGGTTTATAAATTAGCTAAATGCTGAGAGATGGTGTGTTGTACACATTGGCTCTTGGCTCTCAGCTCTTGCCTGCTAAATACAGCCCAGCCGCTACCATTAACGAACCGGCACTGCGGTTGATCACTTTCATAGAGCGTTCTGAGCGGAAAAGTTGACGTGCTGTCGCTATTCCGCCCGCAACGAGCAGTAATCCAGCCATTAACGCGGCAATCGTCAGGCTGCTCACTAAGACTAAATCAGAGCGATCAAGGCGAGTGAGGTCGATAAAACTGGGTAAGAAAGCGATGTAAAACAGAATCACTTTAGGGTTGGAGGATGAAATCAAGAAGCCTTGCAAAAAGCTCTTGATGAAACCGATACGGCTTTTATCTTCAGTGATAGCCGCAAGCGAGATAGGTGTGGTCCACATTTTCCAACCCAACCACAGTAAATATGCCGCCCCGACTAGGCGGATGACAGTAAAGACTTCATTCAAATGCTCGGCCAGTGCAGCAAGGCCAAAAAAGGCAAGGGTTAAGTAGAGTAAATCACCCAAAGTCATGCCTGCCGCCAAGGGTATGCAACTTTTAAAACCACTACTCATACCGCGAGCGAGTAAGGCAAAAATACCAGGGCCAGGCGTGATCGCGAAAATAAAGATGGCGATAAAATAGGCAATGGCGCCTTCGATAGACATGAGAAGATCCTGCGATTGTCGGGTAAAATAGCAGCATCTCACTCGCAGACGATGCTGTAAAGACACAAATTGTCATGAATACACTAGGAGAAATAGGTTTGGCTGAATACTGGATAGGTGCTCACGTAAGTGCTTCAGGTGGAGTGGAAAATGCTCCGAATAATGCTCAAGAGATAGGTGCCAATGCCTTTGCACTTTTTACGAAGAATCAACGGCGTTGGGAAGCTAAACCCCTGACGAAAAAGAGTATTGAACTGTTCAAGCAGCGTTGTGAACAACAGGGCTTTAAGCCAGAGCAGATTTTACCTCACGACAGTTATTTGATTAATTTAGGTCATCCAGATGCTGATGCCCTAGCTAAGTCGCGAGCTGCGTTTTTGGATGAGATGCAACGATGTGAGCAGCTCGGCTTAGTATGGCTGAATTTTCATCCCGGGAGTCATCTGCGTGAAATCAGTGAAACTGAATGCTTAGCCAAGATTGCTAAGTCTATTAATCTCGCCATCGCTGAAACAGAAGAGGTAGTTGCGGTGATAGAAGCTACCGCCGGACAGGGTAGTAATTTAGGTCATCGATTTGAACACCTCGCAGAAATTATTGATCAGGTCGACGATAAATCCCGTGTCGGCGTTTGTATCGATACCTGCCATATTTTTGCGGCGGGCTATGATCTTCGTACTCAAGAAGCCTGTGAAGCAACCTTTGCCGAGTTTGATCGTATTGTCGGCTTCGACTACCTGAAAGCGATGCATTTGAATGATTCGAAAGGGGCATTGGGGAGTCGCGTAGATCGTCATCACTCCTTAGGTCAAGGTGAAATCGGTTGGGAGGTGTTCCGCTATCTGATGCAAGATGCACGCTTCGAGAAAATGCCGTTAATTCTAGAAACGATTGAACCGGAAATCTGGCCTGAAGAGATCGCTCAACTCAGGCACTTTATGCAATCAGTCGATATGCTGACGTAAAGCGTATCCGTATATCTCAAATCGTATTATGATGGTATTTATATAACTGCAGGTTTAAGTAGTATGCAGCTTACCGATAAATCCCGAACCCTTCCTCGTCTTCATCTTGCGGGCACTCTGCTCGTTGTTCTGTTACTGACGGTTTTTTTGTCTGGTTTTTTTAGTTGGCAGAAAATTCAGGATCATCATGACTCGATTCAACGCATCGAAACCTTATTGTTTGATCAAGTGCAACAACGTCTTCAAAGGGAAATGACCACGATTCTCAATGATATTGAGTATACCCAGGCGCAAAAAGAAGTAGAGCTGCGCCAGAGGCTCATCGAGGTAGTTGACCTTGCATTAGATACTGCAACCAAGTTGTATCAGCAGCAACGAGAGCACATGGAGCCTGAAGCCTTGCAGTCTCTAATCATTGAAACCTTGCGACCTTTACGATTTTTTGATGGGCGAGGCTACTATTTTATTGATGAAATGACCGGTCGATTTATTTTGTTGCCAACGGCGCCTGAATATGAAGGATTATTATTACCAGATAATCAGGATGATACGGGTCACTTTATCATGCAAGGCTTGATTGAGGCTGCCGAAAAACCCATAGGGCAAGGCTTTTCTTCTTATCGTTGGTATCGTCCAGATAATCCAGAGCAAATGGCTGATAAGCTCGCGTATGTCAGGTACTTTGCCCCGTATGATTGGTTGATTGGTGCCGGTGATTACACCTACGAGTGGGAGATGAAGCTTCAATATCATGTATTAAGGCAGATTCGTAATCAACTCATTGGTGAAACGGGTTATACCGCCGTTATAGACGACCAAGGTAAAGTGTTACTCTCACTGGATAGCCGTCACTTAGAACTCTTACCTGTTGATCAGCAACGACAAATAGAACGTGAAGCTATTTCATTAATGTTAACTACGGCTGAAGCAGGTGGTGGTTTTATCCGGTACCTATGGTCCAACGCAGAAACCGGAGAAGAACGTTGGAAGCTTGCCTTGGTTCAGCCTGCGGGTTATTGGAACTGGATATTAATTTCTACCATCTTTGAAGATGAGGTCAGCAGCATTCTTCAAAATGAGATAGATACGTTTAAAGAAAGCTCACCGAATCAATTAAAAACCTATTTAACTCTTGTTGCTTTTGCGTTTTTTGTCGCCGTGATTGCTTCTCTACTTTTCTCTCGATGGTCATCCACTCTGTTTCAAGCCTATCATGAAGAGTTAGCCTCTCAGCGTGAGGCCTTAAAACGCAAAGCAGAAGAATTGATTGAGAGTGAAAGCAATATTCGACACCTCGCATTTCATGACACCTTAACGGGTTTGGCGAATCGACGTTTATTAATTGATCGCTTACATCAGCAGTTGAAACACAATCAACGCAATAATGAACTTGGAGCATTGCTGTTTATCGATCTTGATAATTTTAAAACCCTTAATGACACCTTAGGTCATGATATGGGCGATGAATTGCTTCGACAGGTGGCCAGCCGAATTAAGCTGAGCCTTCGAGATGAGGATACCGTGGCACGTTTTGGCGGTGATGAGTTTGTCATCATGCTTGCTTCTCTTGGCAATGATAAACAGGAGGTCGCTGAAAAGGCACAGCTGGTTGCTGATAAGCTGTTGTCTTCACTGCGCATAGAGTACCAACTGGAAGATCAACACTATTTTATCACGGCAAGTATCGGCGTCGCGTTAACCCGAAAAGAAGCCGTGGTAGAGGAACTTCTTAAACAAGCAGATTTGGCAATGTACAAAGCTAAAGAATCGGGACGCGATCGAATCTTTTTCTTCGACCCTCAGATGCAGGAGTCTATTGCCGCCAAAGCCTTGATTGAAAGTGAACTGCGTGTTGCGATCCAACAGCAACAACTGGTTCTCTTTTATCAACCTCAAGTCAATACAGCCGGTCAATTGATCGGTGCGGAAGTACTGGTTCGCTGGCAGCATCCTAGCAAAGGCTTGATATCTCCCGCTGAATTTATTCCTGTAGCCGAATCCACAGGGTTAATTTTGCCGTTGGGCCGATGGGTTTTAGAAGAATCTTGTCGTCAGTTATCACGATGGTCAGCCTTGGAGTTGTTTAACGAGTTAACTCTCTCGGTCAATATTAGTGCACATCAATTTAAGCAAACCTCTTTCGCGGAGGATCTATTGCATATGATGTATCAGCTTAATGTCCCTAAAAATCGCCTTAAGTTGGAATTAACAGAAAGCGTGCTATTGGATGATATAGATTTCGCTATTGAGCGTATGAGACATCTTAAAGAACAAGGAATCAGCTTCTCCCTAGATGACTTTGGTACCGGATACTCATCCTTAGCTTATATTAAGCAATTGCCTTTAGATCAGTTAAAAATAGATCATTGCTTTATTGATGGCCTTCCGGATGATGCAAACGATGCCGCTATTACTCGAATTATTCTAAGTTTGGCCAGTGAGCTAAACTTATGTGTGGTTGCTGAAGGTGTCGAAACAGAGGCACAGCGACAATTTTTGATTGAGCATCGTTGTCCAGGATATCAGGGATACTTGTTTGGTTATCCTGTGCCTATTGATGAATTCGAACGACATGCACTCAGAGATTAGGAGCGAATATGATAGGTTGGAGGCCTGAATTTAGTGCTAAAGATGCAGTGTTAGAAAAGGATCGCTGTGTTTTTCACGGCTTTTTTCGTATGCACGAACTCACCATCACACATGCAACCTTCAAGGGTGACACCTTAACGGTTAAGCGAGAAATGTTTCGACGTGGCAGTGCGGTGACGGTGTTGTTGTTTGATCCCATTAAAGAAACCTTAGTACTGATTGAACAGTTTCGAGCGGGTGCTTTACAGGCCCCTAACGGCCCATGGTTGTTAGAGTTGGTGGCTGGCATGATTGAAGAGGGTGAAACGCCTGAAGCAGTCGCAGAAAGAGAAACCCTTGAAGAGTCTGGCTTGCACGTTCATCATTTACAGCCAATACAAGGCTATCTGCCCAGTCCGGGTGGTATGGATGAATGGATTCATCTGCTGTATGGTTTTGTAGATTCTTCCGATGCTCAGGGGCTTCATGGTCTAGCAGAAGAGGGGGAAGATATACGAGTACACTGTCTGGCTGTTAAAGACGTATTCGAATTAATGCATCAAGGTCGCTTGGACAATGCGGCGATTTTGATTGCGGTGCAATGGCTTTGTATCAATTATCAAACTGTCCATCAGCGTGGACTTGAGTGTATGCAGTAAATGAAACGCAAATATGTACCTGACCTGACACAACAGATGGCGATATGCCAACTCAACTATGGCCGCATCTTACGTTTGCTACCTGAGATGCAAGCGTCGGCACGTCGGCAGTTTTCGCTTAATTATCAAGCGCGTGAAGTGCAGGTTTCCTTGTGGGTTGAAGAAGCGTTTCGCTATACCAGTACGGTGGTCATGCAACAAACACAAACAGGTGGATCACCTTGGCTGGAGTCCCCCGATATTGTCGTGCGGCTTTATCACGATGCCCGTATGGCTGAAGTGGTCTGCACACGTCGTCGTCAGTTGAGTGGTGTGTATCACTACCCCAATGAACAGATGCACCAGCCAGATGAGAAGTATCAGCTCAATCAATTCTTGGCTGAGTGGTTGAACCAGTGCCTTCGTTTTGGCTGCGCGCGTGAACACATAGAAGTGTTATGAAACCTATCCGGCTGTTACAACTTAGCGACTGCCATATTACACCCACGAAAGGCGACCTATTTCGAGGTGTTGATCCGCGGCAAACGCTTTCAACACTGGTTCAACATATTCAACACTTACCCATTCAGTTTGATCATCTACTCTTAACCGGTGATCTTGTTCATCATGGTGATGCCAGCATTTACCAAGAGTTGCTGGATTTGGTTGCCCCTTTGCAGCTGTCAACCCATTGGATCGCCGGTAATCACGATGATCTTAAGGTGATGAATCAAGCGGCTCCTGATTTGTTTCAGCCGGTCTTAGATTGGGGTGCCTGGCAATTACTCAGCCTCGACTCTAATGACTCGCCCGATGGTCGGGGTTCGGGAAGCTTATCGCATAACACCTTAGATTTCTTAAAACGACAGTTATATCAACAGTCTAAGCATACGTTGGTTGCTTTACATCATAACCCCTTAGCCAGCGGAACCGCTTGGCAAGATGACATTATGCTGGCCAACGCCAATGCGTTTTGGTCGGTCATAGAGCGTCAGTCTAGTTGTAAAGCGGTGATTTGCGGTCATCTTCATCAGGCTCTGACATGGCAACATCGACAGACTCATGTTTGGTCAGCACCGTCTACCGCAGCTCAGTTTTGTCCTGATACCGACAGTGTTCAGATTGAAGTGAAACAGCCTGATGCTTGGCCTGGTTTTCGCTGGTATCAACTCTGGCCTGATGGTCGTGTGGATGCTCATCTTGAACGCGTCGATCCAGATTGCTAATCTTTCCTGCCATCGTTAAGGAAGTGTGTTGATGTCCTCAAGTCATAAGCCTCTGTTGATCTATGTGCATGGATTTAATAGCTCGCCAGATTCATGGAAAGCCAGAGTATTAACAGAAACACTGGCTCAGTCAGATGCGCCAGCAGATCTATTAGTCCCAAAACTGTCGCACTGGCCTAAAGATGCCATACGTCAATTGACCTTGATCATTGAAGCTGCGTCAGATCGATCGATTACCTTAATCGGCAGCTCATTAGGCGGATTTTATTCGACCTGGCTTTGTGATCAGTTCCCGCAACTCAAATGTGTATTAGTTAACCCTGCCGTCAATCCGGATCGTTTGTTAGCTGAGTGGTTGGGTGAGAACGAAAATATCTACACCCATGAAAAATACCATCTTACCCGTGAGCATCTGGCGCAGTTAACCGCGATCAAGTTGGATCACATTAAACGCCCTGAACAATTTCTATTACTGGTACAAACCGCTGACGAAACACTGGATTATCGCGAAGCAGTGGAAAAATATGCGCAATCGGTGCAGTATGTGCAACCAGGTGGCAGTCATGGATTTGAAGCCTTTGATCGTTTAATTCCAGCGATACTAGCGTTTGCCGAGGGCCGTGTAGCGCTGCCACCCGTGATTTCTTTACCTGAAGCTGCCAGTAACTGAACAGGAACCTGCATGACCAAGCAATATAACGCTGAAGCGATTGAAGTTCTCAGTGGATTAGATCCCGTTAAACGCCGTCCCGGTATGTACACTGAAACGGATCGGCCAAACCATCTTGCCCAAGAGGTGATCGATAACTCGGTCGATGAAGCGTTAGCCGGTCATGCGAAGCAGATCGATGTTGTGCTGTATGAAGATGGATCTTTGTCCGTGACCGATGATGGTCGTGGGATGCCGGTGGATATTCATCCCGAAGAAGGTGTCAGTGGTGTTGAACTGATTCTGACACGATTACATGCCGGTGGTAAATTCAATAACGATAACTATACCTTCTCCGGTGGTTTACACGGTGTCGGTGTGTCGGTGGTGAATGCGCTTTCCAAGTTATTGCACGTTGAAATACGCCGAGATGGACAAGTCCATCGTATCGGTTTTGCGGATGGTGAAAAGGTTTCTGAGCTTGAAGTGATCGGCACTTGCGGCAAACGCAATACTGGCACCACCGTTCGCTTTACTCCTGATCCCAAATACTTTGATTCACCTAAATTTAGCTTGTCACGCTTAAAGCACATCCTGCGTGCCAAAGCGGTGTTATGTCCTGGCCTGAAAGTCACCTTTACCGATATGACCGGTGGCAAAAAGGAACAGGAAGAGTGGTTCTATGAAGAAGGCTTAGAAGCTTACCTGAAAGGTACCACGCAGGTATGGGATACTTTGCCATCCGAGCCCTTTACCGGAAGTCTGACCGGACAAGAAGATGCCGTGGATTGGGCCATTCAATGGTTGGCTGATGGCGGAGAAGTGACAGCTGAAAGTTACGTAAACCTGATACCCACCGCACAAGGTGGTACGCATGTTAATGGACTGCGCACGGGGCTTTTAGAGGCGATGCGTGAGTTCTGTGAAATACGCAATCTGCTTCCACGAGGTGTCAAGCTGGCGCCTGATGATATCTGGGATAAGTGCTGCTATATCCTGTCGGCAAAAATGCGTGATGCACAGTTCTCTGGACAAACCAAAGAGCGCTTGTCATCTCGTGGCATCGCTGCGTTTATTTCGGGAGCGGTCAAAGATGCCTTTTCGTTGTGGCTGAACAAACATGTCGAAGAAGGCGAAAAAATTGCAGAGTTGGTGATCAGCAATGCTCAGCGTCGTATGCGTAGCAACAAAAAAGTGGTGCGCAAGAAGGTGACACAAGGCCCTGCATTACCAGGCAAACTGGCAGACTGTTCCGGTGCCGATGCAGATAGATCCGAACTTTTCTTGGTCGAGGGTGACTCGGCAGGGGGCTCTGCTAAACAGGCACGTAATCGAGAGTTTCAAGCGATCATGCCGCTGCGTGGCAAAATTCTGAATACTTGGGAAGTGGATTCCAGTGAAGTGCTGGCTTCTCAAGAGATACATGATATTTCCGTTGCCATCGGTGTCGATCCTGGTTCTGAAAAGCTCGATGGTCTGCGCTACAACAAAATCTGTATTCTTGCCGATGCTGACTCCGACGGTCTTCATATCGCTACGTTGTTGTGTGCTTTGTTTGTCCAACACTTCCGTCCACTGGTCGCAGCGGGTCACGTCTATGTTGCGATGCCACCACTCTATCGTATCGATGTGGCAAAAGAAGTGTTCTATGCCCTTGATGATGACGAGCGAGACGCCATCATCGACCGTATTCGTGCAGAGCGTCGCAACGCAAAAATCGGTGTGCAGCGCTTTAAAGGTTTGGGTGAGATGAACCCCCTACAGCTTCGCGAAACAACCATGTCTCCGGATACCCGACGTCTGGTGCAGTTAACCATCGATGTTGACGATGACACGAACGAATTGATGGATATGCTGTTAGCCAAAAAACGCTCCGGTGATCGCAAAGCCTGGCTAGAGAGTAAGGGTAACTTGGCTGAGGTGGTGGTTTAGATCGCCATGAAATAATGTAATGAAATATCTGATTGAAAGCCCTCAAGTTGAGTATGAACCTGGATCTAATGAGCAGGTTCTTCGCAATAAACTGGGAATCAAAACTCAAGAAGATATCAATGAAGCAGAAGCAGTATTATTACTTAAGCTGTATGAAAAGGTTTTTAATCAGGTTGGCAGAACCGAATTATCGTTTCAGCATATCTGTGATTGGCATCGTCAGTGGCTTGGCCCACTCTACGAGTGGGCGGGAAGGCTGAGGAGTGTCAACATGTCGAAAGGAGGATTTCCTTTTGCTGCAGCCTCCAATCTACCTCAGTTAGTTACTCAGTTTGAAAAGGATTTTCTTACCAACTTTAATCAAATCAGTCTGCTTGACGAGCGTGCCTTAGTTAGTTTTTTAGCGAGAAGTCATGTAGAGTTTATTCTGATCCATCCGTTTCGAGAGGGGAATGGTCGAATCTCTCGACTTTTAATGGATGTGATGTGTTCTGAAGCCAATAGAGGCCCTTTGGATTATAGTCTATTTGAACGGCACAAAGAGTTTTACTTTAAATCGATACAAGCAGGCGTTAATGCTGATTACGTCCACTTAGAGAAGCTGATTAGAGATACGTTATTGGAAAGTTAGTTTGCTAACTGCAAATGATTAAATTTGCTTTTTTGCTTCAAAAGGCGCTCTTCAATTTTCTGAACGGATTCGCCTGATTCAATTGCTGATGAACTTGCAACGGCTTTTAGAATTTTGGATTCTTTAGTCTTGTTCAAATCTTTGTCGATTTGCATTCAAAATACTCCTGTATCAATAGATAAATTATAACACTTTGTCTCATTCAACCCTACAAAAAACAGAAAAGGTAATCCCATGGAATCGAATAACAAACGTTGGATACAAACTCATTTAGAAGAGATAGTGACTGCTATTCTAACTGCATTCTTTACTGCATTGATGTTCCGGGTAGGTATGGGGATGTTTTTAGCGATTATTGGTGGTTTAGCGATTGCTTACAGCATTCGATTTGTTGCAGTTCCCAAATTGGTAAACATGATAAAGCAATCGTTACCCTGGTTTGATGATACCAAGTAGCTAGGACATTCAGCTTAAACTCAGAATGGATCTGTTAGAGTTCTGTTGTAAATGATCGATTTTAAGGGAATGGAGCATGAAGAAAGCACTTTGGTTGCCGCTAGGTTTATTACTTATTTTTGTTGTGGGCGGTTGTGCATCGCTTTCTAGCACTTACCAGAAGCCTCAGGTCAATATCACCTCTTTCGCGTTAGCACCGAATACGGTTGGGCTAGCTCCTCGCTTTGATATTGGCATTCAAATTATTAACCCCAATCGTGTTGCACTCCCTTTTCGAGGAATGACCTATGCGGTTGAAATTGAGGGTTTTCGTATCCTCAGTGGTGCAACGCCAGATATACCCACAGTACCTGCCTATGGACAAGCTGATTTTATGATTCAGGCCAGCCCTGACCTGTTTGGTAGTGCCAGGTTACTCGGTGATCTTTTCAGCAACACACAACGCAGCAGTGTCAATTATAGCTTCAGCGCCCGACTGGATGCCGGACGCTTGCTGCCGATGATCAATATTGAAGAAGTCGGAGAGTTGAAACTGACTCCCTAAATGTCACTAGAACGTTTGTAACAAGAATAGTCGTTACTTGATCAGTTTCGACCTGCACGTTCAATTTTCTCACCACCTCGCTGGATATCTTTGCCTAAACCCTCTACGGTATTGCATCCAGTCAGCGTGAGACTGCCCATAAGCATTAACAGGGTGAGTAGAACTAGATTAACTTTCTTGATCATAGATCTTTCCTATTGATGAGTTAGAAATCCAAACACGAATTAAACCCTATTCATAGTGTCATACTCAAGTATAGCGTTTTTTAAAGGTGTTCTATGCAAAAGACGACAGAACAATTTAAACTCTTAATGGTTGGATTGGGTGATTTGGGCGCAAGGATTGCTAATTTAGCGGTTCAACAGAATTTTAAAGTACTTGGGATGAGGAGAGGGCAAGCAGCCCCTGATCATGTTCAACTTATTCAGCATGATGCGTCTCAACCCTGGCCTGAGTTACCCTGTATTCCTGATGATGTTGTGCTCTGCCTTTCCCCTAATGGATCGAATGAAACGGCTTATCGACAAGCCTATGTGGATGTCGCGCATCAGGCACTTAAGGCGTTAAGCCACTATCCTCACACGCATGTTTGGCTGATCTCTTCGACAGGTGTTTACGGTCAATCAGCAGGGGAGTGGGTGGATGAAACCTCGGAAAGAAACCCTGTTAGAGAAACGGCCAAAGTGCTTTTGGAGGCTGAAAATCTGTGGTTAAACTCCGGCCATCCTGTGACCCTTTTGCGCCCATCAGGGATCTATGGACCCGGGCGTTATTTTCTAATACGCCAAGCGCAGCAGGGTATTTTACCGCCTATAGACACACCCATTTATACCAATCGTATTCATGTTGATGATGCCGCTCGAGCAGTGCTACACCTGATTCAACGCCGCCATCAGGGTTATCAGCCAGAAGACATCTACAATCTGACCGATACTGAACCGGCCGCTTTATATGACATTCTTAGCTGGCTTCATCAGCAGCTGGATATTAAAGAGATAACGACCGCTAATATTCATCGTGATAGCAAACGCATTCGACACGATCGTCTGAGAGAAACTGGGTTTAAATGGTTGTATCCTAATTATCGTGTTGGCTACCAAGAAATATTAAAAGCCTATTAAAGGTTAATTGATCTTTCTACTCCGAAGATTGGCTTAACGAAGATCCTCTTTTCGATAACCACTGATGGGTAAAGGCTAATCCCAGCAAACACAAACCCAGTCCCATAAACGACGCTACTCTTAATAATCCCGTTAAGTCCGACATGTCGATCAAGAAAATCTTAGCAATCGTTAGCAACAGCAATACCATACCTGCTTGATAAAGGCGCAACTGTTGACGAAGAGAGCCGAGCAAAATAGCTCCAGCTGCCATCAGTAACCATGCTAAGGAATAGCTGTACAACTCACCACTGAGCATAGGGTCAACCAGCGTTAAATCCCCTTGCCAGAGATGACGTATCTCTAAATTCACAAATATCCAGCCAGCAATGCCTGCCAAGCTCCAGAAGATGGCTTTGTATTGTGAGTCGTAAAAGCGAGCAGCTAAGATAAACAGTAAAATCGGTGCGCCATAGGCTAACAGCAGTAGATTGAAAATCGGTGTTTCTGCTACCGATAAACTCCAGTTGAAGAGTGGGTTTAGCCAACTAATCAACACTAAGTAATTGATGACAGACGCAACGAGCAAGAGCTGTGCGGTAAGCCGATACAGGCTTTGCATCTGCTCTGCTAAGAAACTTCGATAGTAGTAAACCAACCCCAGACCACCCCAAATAAGCGTGTTGAATGCGGCTTCGGTAAAAGTGTAGCGGCGTATAAACAGATCGCCATCGTAAAGCCAGAAACGTAGTAGCATGAAGAGCAGTAAAACCAGAAGGTGCAAGCTGGCGCCTTCCAACCATCGAGAAATGGCGTGTGTTTTGTTCAGTCTGCTTGCCGTGAACACTAAAGCAAAACAACCTGCATAGCTCAATAAGCTAGTCTCGTATTGCGGAAGTAGCCAGGGTTGCAGTGTCAGCCTTGCCAGAATCAACATCAGCAATAGCTTCATCACCCAGCTGAGTAAAGCATCCTCATGTTGCTGGTGTAACCATGCCAAGGAGACGATTTGTGCAGCTAAGGCAAGAATCAGTGTTGCTGAATCGAAGAAGATCACCACGGCTAAGGAGTAGCCTAAATGCCCCGCCAAAATCAGCCATGACCGACTACGATCTTTAGTCTGTCTTATTTGTGCTCGACCGATATAGCCTAGACCGCAAATCAGGGCAGCGGCGCTCCAGAACCAATCTTGCAACAAATCCCCCGCCAGTTGCCAAGCCAGTGCCAAGGCAAATAGAGGTGCCATAATGCCTAATGAAAGCTTGAGAGCAGGATAGCGTGGCGTTTTCAGCGACCAGTAGGCATGACCCACATAGAGAAGTGTCCATACTACCAATAGTTTGAGCAAGGCTGTTTGGTCTTCAAGGTTGAGCACAATAAAACGGGTAGAGAAAGTCCAGCCCGTATGAAAGTGTGCCGCAATCAGGCTGCTGAAAAACACCAATGCACTCAGCCAAGGCAGAAGTTTGAGTCGCTCATTAAAGCGGCTACTGAATAAAATCAACACTAACAAAGGTGTCCAAAGCCAGATGGCCGCTTGCCAATCAGGATGCAGTGCAATGCTGATCCCCTGAGCCATGATGATCAAACTTAACGCGATCAGTGTCTGGCGCTGATAGGATTGTTTATAGCGGAAAAAGGCTTTGATAGAGCGTTTAATGGGTTGATCGATATAAGACTGAGTCAGCTTAAAATTAAACTGAGGGATACTTAAAAATAAATACGCACTGACACTGAGATAAAGCCCTACCCATTCCAATGATTGGCCACTGAGCTGAAGTAGCCACCACCAGCCCAAAACACCGGTTAGGGTTAAATTAAACAGCCAGTTTTGTTGGACATAACGCTGCAACACCAGAGAGGAACTGGTCACGATCAGGACATATATCAGTACCGGAAGTAGATCAGAACTGCCACCGCCGATCAGTAAGGGTACGGCATAAGCGCCGGCAATTCCTATCCAGGCCAGGATCGGACCATGCCATACAGCCAGCACCATCGCAGCTAAAGAGATCAACGCCAGTAACGCAAAGACGAACAGAGGAGGCCAAAGTTGATAGAGATGCAGTGCGGCCAACGTAACGCTGTAAAGCATCACAATCGCACCCCCTGCCAGTGCGGCAACGGCTGAATAAGCAGTTTCCATTTTACGTCTTAGCCACTCGGCACCCAAAAGCATACCCAGACCCAACAATAGTCCTAATACAATGCGTGCGGTGGGACCCAAGAGCCCTTGCTCAATCGAGTAACGCGCTAAGAAAATACCGGATAAAGCGATACAGCCGCCACCTAGCCATACCATCCAGTTACTTTTCCAGCTAGGTTGGATGGTTGATGCCTGTGTATCGGAGGCTGCTTTATGAGTGTTAGCAGTCGATTCGCTGAGTGTTTTCGGCTTGTCGGATTTCTCACCCCAAGGATTAGTATCAGCTAGCTTCGTCGCCAACGGCGCTGCAGCTTCTGTTTCCTCTGGGAAGCTGGCATCCAAGTCAGAGGTGATTGATTCAGGTGTAGATGTGACTTCTTCAGCTATCTCACTGGCTTCTTGAATCTGCTGGGAGTCAGGTAAGTCTTGAGTAGGGATAGAGGAATTCGCTAAGCGTTGTTTCAATGCTTCGAGTTCAGAAACAGTACGTTTTAGTTTGCGAAGTGTAAAAAAGTTACTCCAACTCAGAACAATGCTTGAGAGTAGTAGTAAACCTATGACTAGCGCCATCAATAGCCATGCTTCAAACATTTGCTGACTTATCCCTATCTTTACGAAGAAACCACACTTTAGAACGAGGGGTTATTGTCTGCAAATAGTTTATTTAAAAAACGACCTAAGAT
This sequence comes from Nitrincola schmidtii, assembly GCF_008973715.1. Taxonomy (GTDB): domain Bacteria; phylum Pseudomonadota; class Gammaproteobacteria; order Pseudomonadales; family Balneatricaceae; genus Nitrincola; species Nitrincola schmidtii. Next base: position 185,653 of record NZ_WBOL01000006.1, on the reverse strand, counting down.
TTGTTAATTGCGTCATGGCATCATCTTTCTAGTCTAAGGTGAATTCTCAATCCCCTAGTGTTTGTGTCAGGATTGTACAAACAAAAAAACTAGGGGGGTGTTTATCGTGCTATATCAAATTAACCACTGGATCGCTCAAGTGGCGGGCAATCATGACAAACATTAAGATCATAAACTTAAATGGTGATGATATTTGGCCTTGGTTTGATGCTATTGCTGATTTAAGAATCCAGATCTTTAGAGGCTTCCCTTACTTGTATGATGGTACTCGAGCCTACGAGCAAAAGTACCTAAAGCATTATCTGAATAAGCATTCATTAGTTGTGGGTGCCTTTGATGGCAAAAAACTGGTGGGTGCTGCGACCTGCGGCATCTTGAGTGAGCATGATAAATCGTTTTCTGAAACCCTCTCGGATGCCGGCTTTAATCCTGAGACAATGTTGTACTGTGGTGAATCCGTGCTCCTGCCTGAGTATCGCGGGCAAGGGTTTAGACATGCTTTCTTTGACCGGCGTGAGGCGCATGGTCGCGATTTGGGCTTGCAATTTAGTTGCTTTGCGGCAGTCAGTCGGCCGTTAAACCATCCCCTTAAACCCGAAAACTATCAATCCTTAGATGAGTTTTGGTATAAACGAGATTATGTTCCACTAGAAGGTGTGGAAGCTGACTTTAGTTGGAAAGATGTTGATCAACCAAAAGAAACGGATAAAACCATGCAGATTTGGTTAAAAATGTTGTGAGTCCTAAACCAATTCACTTTTTTGCTGATCTGAATTGATTTTATGGGGTATGACGCTTGATGAAACAGTTGCCTTTCAAAGCCGCCGTGGCAGCATACCCCATAGATTGGTTTGAAACTTGGGGGGATTACCAAGCAAAACTGACCGAGTGGGTGAGTATCGCGGCAGATCATGGAGCCAAGCTTCTCGTTTTTCCAGAGTATGCTGCGATGGAACTGGCAAGTTTTGTGGTTATTGGCGAGTCAATGTAAGCGTTAAAACTGACTCGGTGGTTCTTTGAGTAACTCTTCTAAAAGCTGCTGTAGCGAAAGACGCTTCTGATGCAGTGTTTCTATGCCAAGAATGGCTTTCTCTTGCTGCTGATTACTCTTCAACGTAATTAAGTTAACAGCCTGTTGGTGTAAGTCATCATGGTGCTTTTTGAGTTTTTCAAGTGTGGTTGGGTTAAGTGTCGAACTCAGTTGATGGCCAGATAGCCACTGGCCAAAACGACACTCCTCTTTTCCTATCACCGGCGGCAGAAGTTGTTGGCCATTGACATAGTGTTCTATCTCTTTTGTCCAAGCGATATGTTCAACGATGGCAAACAGTACCGGAAGATTCTTGTGTTCTACCGGTTGCGTTGTTCGGTGAATCTCGGTTGGGCGCCAGGTTTCAATCCATGTGGTAAGCATGGAGGCGGGCATGGGTTTGCCAATAGCGTAGCCCTGTCCTAACTCACAACCCAGGCGAAGCAGCATTTCTGAGTGCTCTGATGTTTCGACCCCCTCAGCAATCACTTTGCGGTTAAACGCATTCGCCAGTCCTATGATGCCATCTAAAATGGCTAGGTCATCAGGATCTTCCAGCATATCTCTGACAAAACTTTGATCGATCTTTAGCATATGAACGGGTAAACGTTTCAGATAGGTCAGTGATGAGTAACCTGTGCCAAAATCATCCACAGAAAAGTCGACACCTAGCTTCTGACAGCCTTGAATGATCTTGGATACCCCAGCAATATTCTCAAGCGCGCTGGTTTCAAGAATTTCGAGCTCAAGCTCACCCGGCATGAAGTCTGGGTGGTTTTTGATTTCGGCTTGCAAACGTTCGATAAAGTTTTCCTGTTGTAGATGCAATGCATGAATATTGACACTAATGGACAGTTTCAATCCTTGGCTTCGCCATTCATCGAGTTGAGACAAGGCTGTCGACAGCACCCATTCGCCCAGTGAGATAGCCAGCGGATGGTGTTCTAAGATCGGCAAAAAGGTTGCAGGAGGAAGTAGGCCGCGTTCTGGATGTTGCCAGCGAATCAGCGCTTCTACACCATGAACTTCCCCCGTGCGCATGTTGACCTTGGGTTGGTAATACAGCACAAATTCATTTTTGCTTAGGGCTTCACGTATCCTTTCAATGCTTTCGTACTGACCACGTACCGCGTTGTCTTGCTCAGTATCAAAAATGTGATAATGATTTTTACCAGTTTGTTTTGCCTGGTACATGGCTTGATCTGCTTGACGTATCAACTGATCGGCATCCAGTTCTTCCTCCTGTGGGAAATAACTGACACCGATGCTTGCGGAAATTGAGATTTGCTTGCCTTTGATGATGACAGTTTCGGCGCAGGTGTGAAGAAGTCGTTCAAGCACAGGTACACTGCTTGGAAGATTGGGGAAATCTAGCAATACAGCAACAAACTCATCGCCACCGAAACGCGCTAATGTGTCGCCCTCTCGCATGACTGATTTCATCTTATTGGCGATATGAACAAGCAGAAGATCACCAAACTCATGATCATGGGAATCGTTAATGTTTTTAAAGCCGTCCAGATCTAGAAATACGACAGCAACCTTGTTTTTGCGTCGTTGAGCTTGGGACATGGCCTGTTGTAGACGATCTGCTAGCAATACTCGATTAGGAAGGCCCGTCAGAGCGTCATAGTGGGCCATAAACTCGAGTTGTTTTTGCTGCTGTTTCAGTTGAGTGATGTCTGAAAAAATACCGATATAGCGGACTATTTCGCCATTAGGTTTTCGAATGGTGCTAATGTTCAGTAGTTCTGCATAAAGTTGGCCATTTTTGTGACGATTCCATAACTCACCACGCCATAAACCGGTTTGCTCAAGCGCTTTCCACATTTCTTGATAAAATTCTCGATTGTGCTGATTAGAGCGAAGTATTCGAGGATTTTTTCCTATCACATCCTCTCGATTATAACCGGTGATATTGGTAAAAGCGGCGTTAACATCAAGGATGACTCCTTGAGGATCGGTAATAATAATGCCTTCGTTAGCATGTTCAAAAACACTGGCTGCCTGGCGAGTCAATGCATCGGCACGGCGCCGTTGCTGCATCATGCGGCCACTCACCCATAGGGCCCAAATCGATAAAATGCCTAGCAAGAGTAAACTGGTAATTGCAATTTCACGGTGATCATACCAAAAAACTTCTAAGGGAATGCGCTCATCAAAAGGCGGCATTCGCAATGCCCGAGCCAGGTTTTCTACGGGTAGGTAATCCCCCGGCGGTGAAAAACCACCAATGTTTGCGTTCTTGGCTGCGGGGTGGTGTTCTTCCAGAGCCATTAGAGCACTAGCGATTAATCGGACATGGCGACGATCAACATGTGGCAAGGAGACAAACGCCCATTCAGGATAGAGTCGGGTCGAGACGCGATATGGAAAGTGGGGGAATTGTTGTGGATTAATGATGGTTAGTTTTGTCGGATCGATTTTACTTTCGCGTTCCATCGCCTCGATAATGCCTGATCGGATAAAGCCATATTCAACATCACCTGCCAGCACCGCATAAACAACTGCATCGTGGCCGCCTAACACGATCAATTCGGCGTGATCAGGTAATCTTAATCCCACTTGTTGTAACTCGTAAGCTTGAGCTTGAAACCCGCCTAAAAAACGTGTACCTGGCACGCCAATGTTACTTCCACGAAGTTGTTTAAGATCATTTGGGTTAGGGTTATCAAATCGAGTGATAATCACACCACCTAAATGATCAACTGCCTGTCCATCTTCCATGCTGATGAGAGTGGCTAAGGCGCCGCTCAACGGACTTCTGCTTCTGACCTGAACATAGTGACTGGGGTTGGTAAATAGCAAATCCAATTGTTGATCAAGGATGGCATCCTCAATTTCATCTTGAGTCAGTATCTCAATAACCACCTGAATATCACCCAGTGCCTCAGTCAAATAGTCCGCTAAGGGTTGGTATTGTTGAGTCAGAATTTCCTTAGGACGGAAGGCGAAGATACCTAATGTAATCTGATCATTTTGCAGTTGCTGTTCGTCGTTGTTGGCATGGCATAAAGAGGCAAAAAATATCAACACCAGAAGCCCGAATAGCGTGATTGGCCTCAGGAAATTTAAAACATAACCGCGCAGTGGTAGGGTTGCGGTATTGTTTATGATATTTATAAGCACGTTAATAGCTCTATTTGATCATCTCTATTTAAATTGTAAAGTGACAACACTCATACAAAGGCAAGGTTTAAGAGTCGATTTTTAGAGTATATGACAGGAATACGCTTCTCTGTATTTTTAGGTGAAAATATTTAGTTTGATTCAGGTAATCGTTTTCTTCTGGAAAAAACTTCTCTGCTTTTTTGGCATCTTGGTTGAAGTTAACTCTTAACCAACTCGTGCTATAGTTATCTGAGTGTTCAGTTAAGAGGTATTTATTCATGAAAGGCATGGTGTTTACTGAATTTTTAGACATGGTTGAAGAAACCTTCTCGATAGACATGGTTGATGACATTATTGATGCAGCGAACCCTAAGTCTGGCGGTGCCTACACTAGTGTAGGAGTCTACGACCATCAAGAGTTAGTGGATATGGTGATAGCACTCTCTGAACGTACAGATATAGCGCCAGATGATTTAGTAAAAGCGTTTGGTCAACACTTGTTCAAGGTGTTCTTTGAAAAGTTCCCATCATTCTTTAAAGATATTAATGATAGTTTCACATTTTTGAGCAGTGTTGAGGATTACATACACCCCGAAGTCATAAAGCTATATCCCGATGCTCAATTGCCACGTTTTGATTGTCAGCGTGAAGGGAATACCTTAAACATGATTTACCACTCATCACGCCATTTTTCTGATTTGGCGGAGGGGCTTATCATTGCTTGCGCACGTCATTATGGTGAGCAAGTAGAGGTAAAACGAGAGATGCTAGATGAAAACTCTGCTCGCTTCCAAATTACACGTTGTTAAGAATTCAAGCTGATGACTGATACGATGAATGATGTCGCAACGCTTGAAGCACGGTGGGCCAAACGCTTAGATAGAGAAAGACGAGCTCGAAAAGAAGCAGAAGCCCTCCTTGAAGGTAAAAGTCTAGAGCTTTATCACGCAAATCAAAACCTTCTGCAATTGGCAAGTGATCTTGAAAATAGAATAGATCAACGAACGCAAGAGTTGTCTGAAGCACTGAGTCAGGCTAAAAAAGCGACCCAGGCTAAATCAGAGTTTTTGGCGACGATGAGCCATGAGATTCGAACGCCGCTTAATGGAGTTCTTGGTATGACGGAGTTACTGAGAACAACATCCATCACGCCAGAACAGAGCCAGTATTTAAATACCTTGACTAACTGTGGTCAAACACTGCTGTCACTGATCAGTGATATTCTCGATTTATCTAAAATTGAAGCAGGAAAGTTAGAGTTAGAGAATATTCCGTTTAATCTCAAGGCACTCATTGACGATTTGATAGCGATTTTTTCAACCCAGATATCAGACAAAGGGCTTTCATTAAATCTTGCGATATCAACAGATTTGCCGCAACACCTGCTAGGCGATCCAACGCGCCTTAGACAGATATTTTTTAATTTGATCTCTAACGCGATTAAATTCACTCATGAAGGTGACATCACGATTGGGCTACAGAAGAACCCTTCCGAATCTGATTCGTGGCTAGCGTTTGTGCAAGATACCGGGATAGGCATTTCTCTAGAACACCGCGAACGCTTATTTAAGCCATTTAGCCAAGTCGATAGCACGATCACACGTAAATATGGGGGGAGTGGTTTAGGCCTCATTATCTCTAAGCATCTCGCTAAAGCGATGCAGGGATCGCTCTGGTTAGACGAATCAATTGTTCACGGCAGTCGTTTTAGTTTTTCCTTTAAAGCAAACACTCCCAAGTCCATCAGTGTTACTGATCCACATGAAGAAACCAGCATCGAAAATCTTCACGAATTACGTGTTCTGCTAGTAGAGGATAACCCTGTAAACCAAATGCTTGTCAGAAAACTGATGGAAAAGATCGGTGTAGCGGTTGTTCTAGCTGAAAATGGATTGCAAGCGATTGAGCAGATTGAAAATCATTATTTTGATTTGGTTTTAATGGATATGCAGATGCCTGTTATGGACGGGATTACCGCAACGACCGTAATCCGTTCGAGAAATGATCTAAAGCAACCCATTATCGTGGCACTGACCGCTAACGCTTTCTCAGAGGATCGTGAAAAATGTGAGACAGCGGGTATGAATGGATTCTTAACCAAACCAATTAATTTAAAATCGTTAAAAGACGAACTTCTTCGTCATTGCCGTTAGTTTTTACGAGAATCAATGTGTGAATTATTGCTATCTAAATAAAAAACACGGCGTTTACTAAACCCCCAGAAGATACCTCAGCATTGGAAAAGCTGGAAGTTTAATTCGAATGTAGTCCATTGAAGATCGGAGTTTAGATACTGTCTTGAACTTCAAGCCTTACTTAACAGCTTTATTTTAATGTTGGACGCCTTGCTATTGCAGGGTTTTGAACACTTTTGTTGAGTCTGAAGTCACGGATTCAGGTGTTAATGCTTACTGAGCTCTTTCATCGCACCATCCAACCCTTCTAACGTCATCGGATACATACGTTGTTGAACCAAGCTTTGCACCATGCCAATAGACTGAGTGTAAGGCCAGTAGCGCTGCTCGACGGGGTTGAGCCAGACGATTGATGGCCAATGATGGGTGATACGTTCAATCCAACGTTGACCTGGTTCTGCATTCATGTGTTCAACACTGCCACCCGGAACAGCAATCTCATAGGGTGACATGGACGCATCGCCAACAATAATGACTTTATAATCAGAGGCGTAAGTGTTGATCAGATCGAGTGTTGCGGTGCGGTTATCGAAACGACGGCGATTATCACGCCAAACTGATTCATAGATGCAGTTATGAAAGTAATAGCTTTCAAGATGACGAAATTCAGTTCGGCAAGCACTAAACAGCGCTTCAATATGCTGAATATGTTCATCCATGGAGCCACCAATATCCAACAACAGCAGCACCTTAACAGCATTATGACGTTCACGAACCATTTTGATATCTAAGTGACCTGCATTGCGTGCAGTCGCTCGAATAGTGGATTCCAGATCGAGTTCTTCATGGGCGCCAGTGCGCGCAAATTTACGCAGGCGTTTTAAGGCAACCTGGATATTACGATTATCAAGATTTTGATGGTCGTCTAGGTTACGAAACTCGCGCTTATCCCATACCTTCACGGCTTTGCGATGGCGGGACTCGCCACCGATTCTGACGCCTTCTGGGTGATAACCACTGTGTCCAAAGGGTGATGTTCCTCCTGTGCCTATCCATTTATTACCACCCGCATGACGTCCTTTTTGCTCATTGAGTCGTTCTTGCAGGGTTTCGAGCAGTTTCTCTAAGCTGCCAAGGCTACTCAGTTCAGCTTTTTCAGCATCGGTCAGTTGTTTAGAAAAGGTTTTGCGCAGCCATTCATCAGGAATCAACTGCTCCAGTGACATGGGCAATTCGCCTAGACCAGAGAAGTAGTAAGAAAAGGCTTGGTCAAATCGATCATAGTACTTTTCATCTTTTACCAAACAGGTGCGCCCGAGCAGGTAAAAAGCATTCAGATCGGCAAAGGCCAGATTATTATCTAGCGCACGAATGAGATCCAAAAACTCCCTCGGCGTCGCAGGAACTTCGGCTTTTCGTAGAGTTTCGAAAAAATCGATCAGCATCGAGACGACCTTATTAGCGCTGTTGGCGACGAATCATAAACGCTAGGCGTTCCAATAGACTGGTATCCTGTTCATTTTTTACCAGTGCCCCACACAGGGGTGGAACCGCTGACGCGGTATCTTGTTTTAACAATACATCGCGGGCAAGATCATCTGCCATCAAGAGTTTCAGCCAATCGACGAGTTCAGAGGTACTGGGCTTTTTCTTTAATCCTGAAATGTCGCGAAGATCATAAAAGACTTCTAATGCCCGCTCGACGAGCTGTTTTTGGATATCTGCAAAATGCACCTGAATGATTTGGCGCATGGTGTCTTTATCAGGGAAGCGAATGTAATGAAAAAAGCAGCGTCTTAGGAAAGCATCCGGTAGTTCTTTTTCATTATTGGAGGTAATAATGACTAATGGACGATGATGCGCTTTGATATTTTGTTGTGTTTCGTAGACATGAAACTCCATGCGATCCAATTCCAGTAACAGGTCATTTGGGAATTCAATGTCCGCTTTATCTATCTCATCAATCAGCAGTACAGCCGGTGTTTCGCTGGTAAAGGCCTCCCATACTTTACCGGGAACGATGTAGTTGCTGATGTCATGCACCCGGTCATCACCGAGTTGTGAGTCGCGTAATCGTGAAACCGCATCATATTCATATAAACCCTGTTGCGCTTTAGTGGTGGATTTCACATGCCAAGTAAACAAAGGCCGCCCTAACGCACTGGCTACCTCTTCCGCCAATAGGGTTTTACCCGTGCCTGGTTCACCTTTTATCAATAATGGACGCTCCAGTGTGAGTGCTGCATTAACCGCTAATTGAAGTTCATCTGTCGCGACATAGCGCTCTGTTCCGGTGAATTGCATGACGTGTTTCCATCTTAATATTTCAGTAAGCACAGAGTTTACTGTGCAACGCGCTTTGGCTCAAACATGCTGCGTTGCAGCGTGGTATAGCCATCCTTTCTGTACTAGATTTAAAGAGAAATATTTGAAATTTGTTTGTTTTCAAAGAATTTTCAAAGATGGTTCAAGGCAAGCAAAGTGCATCACAGAATAAATCATAAAATGATGCAACAATCAGGAGAATGAGATGGCGATGATGATGAAAGCGGCTGTGTTCGTAGCACCGGGCCGTATTGAGTTAGAAGACAAGCCTATCCCCGATATTGGCCCCAATGATGCGTTGATTCGCGTCACGACCACCACGATTTGTGGCACTGATATCCATATTCTAAAAGGCGAATATCCCGTTGCAAAAGGCTTAACAGTCGGGCATGAACCCGTCGGTATTATTGAAAAACTGGGTGCCAATGTGCAGGGGTATCAAGAAGGCCAGCGTGTTATAGCGGGTGCCATTTGCCCTAGCTTTACTTCCTATGGTTGCCAAGATGGTTGCAGTGCTCAAGATGGCGGTAGTCATTCGCATGGTTATAAACCCATGGGTGGCTGGCGCTTTGGTAACACCATTGATGGTGCGCAAGCAGAATATCTACTGGTACCGGATGCCCAAGCTAACTTATCGCCCGTACCTGACGGTTTAACCGATGAACAGGTGCTGATGTGCCCCGATATTATGTCGACCGGCTTTGCTGGCGCAGAATCTGCCAATATTCGTATTGGTGATACCGTCGCAGTATTTGCTCAGGGACCGATAGGACTGTGTGCAACCGCCGGTGCAAAACTTCGAGGTGCCAGCCAAATTATTGTGGTGGACGGTATACCAGAACGTTTGCAGATGGCTCGAAAAATGGGCGCTGATATTACTCTCGATTTTAATAAAGTCGACGTGGTATCAGAAATACTCAAAATTACTGGTGGGCGTGGCGTTGACGCTTCCATTGAGGCACTTGGACTGCAATCGACGTTTGAAGCCGCTCTTCGAGTGCTCAAGCCTGGAGGAACCTTATCTAGCTTAGGTGTTTACTCGTCAGATTTGCATATTCCACTCGATGCCTTCTGCGCTGGTTTAGGTGATCACAAAATTATCACCTCGCTCTGCCCGGGCGGCAAAGAACGAATGCGCCGCCTGATGAGTATTATTGCTTCAGGCCGAATTGATTTGGGGCCCATGGTCACCCATCGTTATTCGCTGGAAAATATTGTAGAGGCGTATGACCTTTTCTCTAACCAACGTGATGGTGTGCTGAAAGTGGCCATTCAGGCGGTTTAATAAAGCCAGATCAATACGTTAGCGAATAATAGTAATACCCCTAATAATGCAGCCACTTGAGATCGACTAAAGATCTCAAGTGTGGCTGAAGGAGTGGGTTGTTGATCTTTGTCGGCCCAAACTAATAGGTTTGGCTTAGTCCTTGTCTCTTTTGCTCCCGCGCTCGCTTCTTTAATGCTAAACCAAGGCTCTATTAACACAATGATGTCGCCTTGAGGAACACTGGCTCGAAGAGGATGGCTAATAAACCAAACCGCAAAGATACTCGCAATAACAGGAACCCAGAGTAATCCTAGGTATTCAAAGGGTTGTTGTAGGATGCTCTGAGTTTCTAGGTTGCCACTAAACATGACCGGCGCTAAAAAACCACATAACAGCAATCCAGCCCAACTTAATTGCATCCATGGATCAGCTGATGTTACTTGACCCGATTCTCGTCTTTCTTGCCTGAGTAACCATAGAAATCGAAACATCAATCCTGTGGTAGCCAGAGCACTGAGGGTGATACCTGTCACAATACCGGGGAGATAAAGGGCATAAAGTCCTTCTTTCAGTAATAATTTTGCTTGAATACCACTGCCTGCAAGGCCGACCAAAGACAAGGCAGGTAACAGCATCCCTATAACAAATAACATGATCGGAATAGATTGATATTGGTTGTTGATGCCAACCGATAAAAACAACGCTCCTTTAGAAAGCGCATGATGCAGTGCAAAGAAAGCCAGAGCTGGAATGACTATGGGAGTGAGTTCTGGTTTTAAGAATAAACAACCGATGGTGACGGTCATTAACCCCATTTGGCTAATACTGGAGTAGGCGAGCACCGCTTTGGGTGCTTGCTGTAACATGCCTATCAATCCACCACCAAAAGACGCTACAAAGCCAAATAAAATCAGTAACATTCCCCATGCTGACGATTGTAGATATCCCAATGGGAAAAGACTGATCCAAGCAAACAGACCTGCTTTAATCATGGCACCACTGAGAACGGCGCTGGCGGGTGTCGGTGCAACGGGATGCGCTAAGGGAAGCCAAAGATGCATGAGCGGGATGCCTGCTTTGACACCAAAGCCGAAAAACAAACAAAACATCACCAGATTTAGGTAATTTGATTCTGGAATTGCTGCGGCAATATCCTGAGCGAGAATAGAGGTGTGCCCTGTGGCGGCACTGCCTAGAAATAAAGCGGTCAGTATCAGCATCTCACCGATAACCGCCATGATTAGATAGATTCGGCCAGCACGTAAAGCCAGCTCTTTTCCGGTATGAATGACTAAGCCATAGCCTGCAAAGGTCATCAGGGCGAAAAAGCCGTAAAAACTGATGATATCGGCACTGACTAATAACCCTAGATTACCACTAAGCGTGAGTAGCCATAAAATCCAAAATCGCTGAGCTTTGTCATCAGCTTTGTGATAGCCAATGCCATAGAGTGCACTGAAGAACCACAATACTGAGGTAAAGAGTAAAAAGGTCATACCCGTGGGATGGGTATGCCAGACACTTCCCAATAGTACAGCAGGCATGCTTAGGTAAGTCGCTTCTAGCTGTCCCAGATGAAGTAAACTGAGCAATAATGCGGGTAGAACGGCAATGACCGCTAAGATGCCTGCATTTTTCTTGAAGCGCTCGAAGCAGGCGAGTACTGCCAACATCAACGGAAACAAAGGTGTTAAAAAGAGTAATCCTTGGCTAATCATCGCAGGTACTCCCTTAGGGTAATCAGTTCCGCCCATCCCAAGGGGCTTAAGATAGAGCTGGCAAATAAACCGGCAGCGATACTCAGGGAAGCTGTGACTAATGCTGGAATAAGCAGTAAAGGTATTGCGTCTCGGTTGTTATTGATCACTTCGAGAGGCCATTGCCCTTGCTGAGGGTTAAACCAAATACGTTTGAGTACCGGTAAGAAATAAGCCGCATTAAGCAGGCTACTGCCGATCAGCACAAAAATAACCCATTCCATATTGGCTTCCAGTGCTCCCATACCCAGATACCACTTGCTAATGAACCCAGCAACAGGAGGTAACCCGATCATACCTAAAGCACCCACCGTGAAGGCAGCACTGGTCAGTGGTAAGCGTTTGCCAACGCCATCTAATTCATGAATCTTATGAATACCAAGGGTTTCAGCAAAGTTACCTGCGCAAAAGAACAAGGTGACTTTCATCAAGCCTTGATGTAACAAATGAACTAAACCACCGATGGTACCCAAGGGACCAAATATACTGATGCCTAGTAAGATATAAGAGACTTGGCTAACGGTTGAATAGGCTAGTCGTTTTTTAATATCACTTTGCTGTAGTGCTCGCCATGAGCCATATAAAATGGTGAATGAAGCCAGCACCGCAATCGGAAAAAGAAAGCCTTGCTGCCAAGACAACTCTATACCATAGATATCGTAAACCACTCTGACGATACCAAAAGCCCCCGCTTTAACGACCGCTACCGCATGCAGAAGCGCACTGACGGGTGCAGGAGCCACCATGGCGGTGGGTAGCCAGCCATGAAAAGGGAAAATGGCCGCTTTAACCCCTAAACCAGCAATTAGTAAAATAAAGATGATGGTCATCAGTTCCGGCCAAGTGCCGACTAACGCAGCGGTCCGTTCAATATCACCAAACGCGATATCTCCTCCAAGTGCATAAAGAGAGGCAACACCTAGTAACAGAACGACACCGCCGCTTAGGGTGTAGATCAAATAGGTTCGACCTGCTTTGATCGAGGCTGCATTACCTCGATGTACCACTAGAGGATAGGTTGAAAGGGTTAAGAGTTCATAAAAGATTAAAAAGGTGAACAGGTTACCCGCCAGCGATATTCCCATCGTACTCGCGACACATAAGCTAAAGTAACCAAAGAAACGGCTTCGGTTAGGCGAGTTTTCAAGATAGCCTATGGCATAGAGGGTGGTGAACAGCCAGAGCACTGAAGACAAACCGGCGAACAAAATCGCCAGAGAATCAGCACGCAAAATCAAGTCTAACCCGGGAAGCACTTCTAAACGTATTTCAGGATACTGTTGTTTTAATACCACCTGTATCAAAAACACAATCAAGATAAGCTTGATACAGGCTGCACCAAGGTTCACCGTGCTGCGAAGGATATGGCGCTGTTCTGGCAGCATAAAAATAATCGTTGCTGCCATGAAGGAGGTCATTAATATCGCTAAAGGTAGCCAATCAAACCAGTTCATGGCAGTGCCTCCATGACCGGTCCCGGCAAGCTAATCATTTCGAGTGGCCATACGGAAATAAACCCCAGTAAAATACTGCCTACGGATAGACCTAATGCAATCAGTTCCAGTGATAGTTTTGGGCGCTTATAGGTATCGAGTGCATCGGTTTCTTGATAGGTGTAGGCAAACACTCTGAAGACATAAGCAGCAGACAAAAGGTTACCGAGCAGTAATACCACGATCCACCACCATTGCCCCGACATAAAGCTGCTTTGTAGCAGCAGCCATTTGGCGTTAAAACCCCCGCTGGGAGGTAGCCCCATCAGACTGACACCGGCCAAGCCAAAAGCAAATATATTCAGTGGTCGATAGCGACTCATACCCGCAAGCGAGACTAAGTCGGGTTTGCCTGTGCAGAAAATGAGATTACCCGCTGCTAAGAACATTCCCGCCTTGGCAAAAGCGTGAGCGAGTAGCATTAAAATACCGCCTTGATAGGCCAGCAGGGATGCTTCACTGCTTTCTGCAACCAGCAGAGGAAACATTAAGGTCATATAACCTATCTGCGCGACGGTTGAGTAGGCAACCACCATCTTTAGGTGTGTTTGGCGTAATGCCATCCATCCACCCCAAAGAATCGCGCCAGCGCCCAGAGCCCCTAATAGTTGGGATAAAGAAGGTAAGAATTGATAGATTTGGAACTCTATCCAAAAGCGAAGCAGAATATAAAAAGAAGCCTTGATCACCAACGCAGACAACAATGCGCTTACGGGTGTTAACGCGCCGCCATGAGCCGGTGGTAGCCACGTGTGTAATGGAAAAACAGCTGTTTTTAGCAGTAAGCCCCCGAGAATCAGGGTAACGGCGACTTGATTGGTCGGCCCCCAATGCCAAGTCTCTGCTAAGCTATCCATGGATAAGGTTCCCTGAGCGCCGTAAAGCAGAGCGACCCCTAACAAGTACGCCATTGATCCTAACAGTGCGGCATAAAGATAACGAATAGAGGCTTCTAACGAGCGCTCATCTGATGCAAAAGCAACCAGTCCAACCGCTGCAAACGTGAGTAACTCTAATCCTACATAGAGATTGAAGGTATCAGCTGCCAGCCAGATACCATTCAACGATGCCCATAAAAACCAGAGCAACGGCCAAAAGTGAGCACGCTTTTGCAGGCTTAAATAAGCATGAGCATAAAACGCACACGCAGAAGCCACTAGGCTACTCATTAAAATGAAAAGTGTTGCCAAACCGTCAGCACGAAGCGCAATCCCTAAAGGCGCTTGCCAATCCGCCATGGCATAAAACTGTGGTCCGTAATGCGTCACCTGATACCAGAGTACAACGGATGCCATCAGTTGCGTGAATATGCCCACGACTGAAGCGGGTGAGCGCCAATGATAGGGCACCAACATGGTCAAAACGGCACCCGCCAGCGGAATCACCAGTAGCCAGGGGATAGGCGACAAAATCATATTCATGATGCGTCATCCTCAGGTAGCTGTGTCGATCCCTTTAGCTGGAACCAACGGCGAATCAACACGAGTCCTAACGCAGTTGCTGCCACTGCAACAACGATACCTGTTAGCACGAGCGCCTGAATCACATGGTCAGTGACACCTTGCCCGCGCTGAGCAAAGCCCACCATGATCAAAAACGTGCCATTACCTATCAAATTAAAGGCAATCAGCCGTCTTAACAGATGGCGGTGATAGATAAAACCAAAAAAACCTATACCACATAAGCCAACACCACAGAGGGTGAAGATCAGATTAGTGTCCATGGTCGCCTCCTTGATCTTTATGGTGAGGAGGCGAATTAGCGATGGTAAATAGGCTTAAAAGAATCAGTCCAATGGATAATGTCAGTGCTAGCTCAATAAGCAGAATTAACATGCCTGCACCACCTTCTGGATAAGTCAGTAACGGTCTTCCCCCAATTAAGCTGCTGGTAGCGACGGCAAGAAACACGCCAAAACCTAACAATAATCCTGCTTGCATCATTCGGTGGCTGACTTGAGAAGAGAGTTTGATACCAGAAATATGCAGCAGAATAAACGCTGCAGCTAACATGGCGCCTGCTTGAAATGCTCCTCCAGGGCGGTCGGCCCCCGCCCAAAGCAGATACATGGAGGTAATCAGCATGGCTGGAATTAACAGGGTTAGGCAGGCATGCAACAAAGGATTCGGTAACCCAGGTAAGCTATCTTGGGCTTGTTGATCAGTTTGAAGTGCTAAGCCAACCAAGACTGCAAGTACTAGGACTCCCACCTCTAGCAAGGTATCGTAACTACGGAAATTGAGTAGCACAGCAGTAATCGGATGGGATACACCACTTTCCGGCATCGCCTCAGTCACCAACAGGTGAATATTGATTGCGGGAGTCGGTTGATTGAACACCGCCCATAGCAATAAACCGACCAGAGTAAAGCTGGATACTATGGCAAGAATCAGTCGTTTGCGGCCTGGAGCCGGTTCATCGTTTTCAAGGTTGCCAGTTTTTTTCAGATGTCCCAGCGTATCTAATAGCAAAACTCCAGTGATACCGGCACCTATTGCCGCTTCAGCTAAGGCAATATCAGGCGCACCTAAGCGTATCCAGCCGATCGCCAGCATCAAGCCTAACAAAATAAAAAACACCACTGATCGAAATAGGCTTCGACTTATTAGGCAGGTTAAGGCAATCGCTAGGATGCCGATTAACAAAGTGAAATCAATCAGAAGGTTCATCGCTAGACTCTTTGGTTGATAACTCTCTTTTCGAAAACGTCTCTTTAGACGATTCGCCTTCTGACGGTTTAAGTGGCACCTGTTGCGCACGGGCCTCCCACGCAACAAGATGCCCGCTTAAGGCGCTAGCCAACATGACTAATAGCCAAATTAACAGTATTTTTAGTGTCACTAACACTGAAAAACTGGCAGGAATGAGCCCGATTACGATCAATCCTAAACCTACGTTATCTGCTTTGGTCAGTGCATGGATGCGTGTGTAAGTATCTGGGAAGCGGACTAAACCTATCGAACCCACTAAAAACATCAGTGCGCCAGAAATTAGCAAAATACTTTGCAATATCATCAGTAGGGTCATGGTCGATCCTCTGAGTCAGGTCTGACTTTCCACACTCTGCTGACAAACGCGACGGCTGCTAACATGGCGAGTAAAGCAAGAACGAGCGCAGTATCTCGTGCTGCTGGAAGCGATTGGAGTTCCGCTAGAAGGAGTAAAACAGCAACACCCGTTGTGCCAAACAGCTGCGCAGCTAATAGCCTATCGGCTAAGCGTGGCCCTTGAATCACACGCCATACGCCAACGATTAGCGATATCAGCAGAATGAGCAGCGTGACAGCATAGACCCACGTCATAAATCACTCTCCCGCTTTTTAAATAATGCTATCAGCTTATCTTCAAGCTTTTTGAGGCCTGAAAGGGTTGTTGCTTTATCATCGAGCGAGTGAATCACAAGTCCATAAGCTTCGCTGCTGACACTGAGAGTGCCCGGCATCAGACTGAGGCAGCTCATAAACAACCAACGAGGCAAGCCATCTAAGCGGGTTTCAAAAATAACCCACTGAGAACCTACAGGTAAGTCACGATGAAGAGTACGTTTGGCAATATCAAAGCCAGCGATCAGCGAAGTGGCAATAAAAAAAATAATAAAACTGGGCAGTGCAATAAAACGGAGACGATAGGGGTTGTACTGCGTCAGATGAAAACTGACTAACACCGCAATTAGCACAGTAGGAATGCCTATTAACCAACTGCTCGAGCTGCCTTCAGTTAAAATCCACCACAGTAAGCAGCCGAGGGCCAAGCGCCAAAATAGCGCTAAGGGCTGAGCAATGATCCGATTGTAAAGACCCACCATACTCTGTTAAACCCCTTATATAACTACAAATACAACTGCTTACTTTAGCGGAAAGCGGCGCAGTAGTCTTGTTCAGGCATTGTTGGGGTAAAGAGTAGAAAATCGCTGGTTAGTTCCCCAACTGGAAATTCGGGGTAGGCTTCGACCAAGTATTTGCTGGGTTCTGTCATGTCTTCCAACGACATTAAAATCAAACTGGTATTATTTATTGATAACCATCGCGGTATGCCTAAGTCATTTCTGACGTGCATAGAACCAGCGATTAACACATTCACTTTTTCAGCATCGGTATTGGCAGCCATGGCATTAGCCATCTGTTGATCACGTCCCAATTGCACTTGTAACATTTGTGAAAGGTTGGCTCGCGGAAGCATTTCACAGTGACTGGTGAAGATCAATTCCATCATAAAGTGACTGTGGGCATGATCCAGTTGTCCCTCAGCGGCTCCCTGCTGATAGGCTTGCATTTGACCCGTTCTGGGAAGGTCTGCACCTATCACACGCGTTGCATGGTTTAATGCTTGTCTAACTTGCTGTTGATAACGCTCCCACGGCCAACCTGGTGACCAGTTAAGCTGCTCGGGTTCAACGTCATCACCGCGCCCTAACCATTCATCGAGTAAAGGCTGCTGTTCGATGTTGGCCATCTCAAAGGCGACGGCACCCAGTCGGTTATTCTCTGCAAGTTTAGCTAAGATAGCCGTCTGTAATTGATGGTGATCAGGGTGGTCATGCTGTTCGCCCATCAACAGCCAGCTACCCTTTTCAAGATCATCAATAAATTGAGTTAAAGAGAAAAGTTCATCAATTTCACTACTCCATACTTGACCAGCCAGAGGGTGTTGCTGATGATCCGGCGCTTGCCAATCAACTAAGGAATCAGCAATGACCAAAGACTGTGTCAGCAGCAAGCTGGCCATGAAGAGTGGTTGCCATAGTTTCATCCGTTACGGTTCCTTCTAGCGCTCTCTCGATTTAACATCTAAATAGTCACGCTGAATAACGGTTTCCAGCGCATTAACGGCGGCAACTAACTCATCAAAGGTTTCTCGGCATTGGCGAAGTTGTTTGATTTGATCATTAGAAGGAGCCGCGTCAGGAGACAGCTTAGAGATTTCGAACAGTTCAGTCACATAAGCCGCACGCGCATGAGCAACCATGGTTAGGATAGGCTTTAAGTCATCCAATGCCAGTTCAGGGATCAATGGATTGATGATAGAACGGTTAATCTCACGACGTACTTTTTCAAGTTCTAGCATTAATCGGTTGTTGTTAATGGGCATGGCTCTTTCCTCTAGAGTAGTAATACCTTTATTATGGTATCAGGGTTGCAATTGTGAAGCCTGTTTGTTGATATTTACGGAAAAATTACCCAAACCGGAATTTAAATGAGCATAGAAACAACGTTTAACGGTGAAACTGAAAGTCTTCCGCTACGGCATTTCAGTGAAAAAGCCTATTTAGATTATTCCATGTACGTCATTTTGGATCGTGCTCTGCCACACATAGGTGATGGTATGAAGCCGGTACAGCGCCGTATTGTGTATGCCATGTCTGAGCTAGGCCTAAAGGCAACAGCAAAGTACAAGAAATCAGCAAGAACCGTCGGTGACGTACTGGGTAAGTTTCATCCACATGGTGACTCAGCCTGTTACGAAGCAATGGTGTTAATGGCTCAACCCTTTAGCTATCGCTACCCGCTGGTGGATGGTCAAGGTAACTGGGGTTCGCCGGATGATCCCAAGTCCTTTGCGGCGATGCGTTATACAGAATCGCGCCTGTCTCCCTACGCTGAAGTTCTGCTGAAAGAGTTAGGTTTAGGTACGGTCACCTGGCAACCTAACTTTGACGGTACGCTGGACGAACCTGAAGTATTGCCTGCTCGTTTACCTAATATACTGTTGAACGGTGGAACAGGCATTGCCGTGGGTATGGCAACCGATATTCCACCCCATAACTTGCGAGAGGTAGCCGCGGCCTGTATCCATTTGTTGGATAATCCGCAAGCCGATATCGAAGCACTGTGCGAAATTATGCCCGGCCCCGATATGCCAACGGATGCCGAAATTATCACGCCACGTGATGAGCTGCTAAAGCTATACATTACCGGACGTGGCTCGTTAAAAATGCGCGCAGTCTATATGCGCGAAGATGGCGATATCGTCATTACTGCTCTGCCTTATCAGGTTTCTGGAAATAAAATCCTAGAGCAGATTGCCGCACAAATGCAGCAGAAAAAACTGCCGATGGTCAGTGATTTGCGTGATGAATCCGATCATGAAAACCCAACACGTTTAGTGATTGTGCCACGATCAAACCGCATCGATGCGGAGCAGTTGATGGCGCACTTATTTGCCTCTACCGATCTTGAGCGCAGTTATCGCGTGAATATGAATATGATCGGTATCGATGGACGCCCGCAGGTTAAAGATCTGCGCCAGATTTTGACCGAATGGCTCAGTTGGCGAACCGAAGTTGTTCGCCGTCGTTTGCAGCATCGTTTGCAAAAAGTATTGGATCGCTTACATATTCTTCAAGGTTTAATGATTGCCTACCTCAATATTGATGAAGTGATCAGAATCATTCGAGAAGAAGAAAATCCAAAGCAGGAGATGGTGGCACGTTTTGGTATTACCGAAATTCAAGCCGATGCCATTTTGGACCTTAAATTACGTCATTTAGCACGTTTAGAAGAGTTCAAAATCCGTACCGAACAAAATGAATTGGAAGAAGAGCGCAAAACCCTAGAAGAAACACTCGCGTCTTCTGAAAAAATGCGCAAGCTAATTCGAGAAGAGATCGAAGCCACTGCTGAGGAATTTGGTGATGAGCGTCGTTCACCGCTGATGCAGCGAGCTGAAGCACAAGCCTTTAGCGAAAAAGATCTACTGACCTCAGATCCGGTAACGGTTGTATTGTCCAAGCAAGGCTGGGTTCGTGCGGCTCGTGGGCATGACATTGATGCCGCGGGGTTAAGTTACAAATCAGGTGACGGATTTAAGCTGGCTTGTCTAGGACGGATGAATCAACCGACCATTTTGATGGATTCAACCGGTCGCAGTTACACGCTGGATACGCATACACTTCCTTCAGCTAGAGGGCAGGGCGAGCCAGTGACGGGTAAACTCACTTTGCCGAAAGGTGCCACCATCGATGGCATGATCTGTGGTGCAGAGACGGATCAAGTGTTGCTTGCTTCCGATGCTGGCTATGGCTTCGTGACCCGTATTGCCGATCTGAGTAGTAAAACCAAAAATGGTAAAGCGGCGCTGACGCTACCTAAAAATTCACAGGTATTAAGTCCAATCCGTATCCATAATGCTGAACAAGATTTGCTTGTCGCGGTTACCAATGAAGGTCGAATGCTGGTTTTCCCTGTCAGTGAGTTGCCAGAGCTGTCCAAAGGTAAGGGTAATAAAATTCTGAATATCCCATCCGCACGAGCTGCGAGTCGTGAAGAACTCTTGGTCGCTGTGGCGGTACTATCACCTGAAGATCAACTGCAGGTTATTTCAGGAAGGCAGCATCTGAAGTTAAAAGGCTCTGATCTTGAACACTATCGAGGTGAGCGAGGGCGTCGTGGTAACAAGTTACCTAGAGGCTATCAGCGCGTCGATGGTTTGCAAGTGATTAAGGCGGGTGGGGAAGAGCCATCAGCGTAGGGTAAGAGCCATCAGCTTAAAACTAAAAAATCCCGCAATCTAAAGCGGGATTTTTTATGTTTAAAGGGGCTTGGATGCTTGCTTACTGATTCAGTTTGCTCATCAAGTGTCTAGATTGTTTTTCAAGAAGGTCTTGATAAGACTGGCTTATCTGTAAAATAAGTACCTTGTCTTCAGCTTCCCTACGAATGCTGGCGCCTTCGAGTAAAGACTCTTTCAATTGCGGTGATTCTGTCAAGGCAGTATGACTGATCAGTTCGTTACTTTGTGTTGTTCGGGTTAAGAAACGGGCTTCTTCAAGCAGTCTATCCAGTTTTTCTGCTTTGCCTCGTACCAGTGCCATGTGTAAATTCATCACGGGTCTAAATAAGCGGATGCGCGAATGGTTGTACTGCTTATAAAGATGGGTAAACAACATCGCAGCGCACATCGCATTAACACCGTGAGTGTCGTCTTCTTGTGGTTGATCGAAAATTATCTGTAAATCGCCATTAGACGCTTTCTCGACACGGCCGTTGTAGATAGAAGCAACGGATTGAGCCAGCGTGAAGTAGGTCTTCAGTAGCGTTTGATGTTCCTCTTCTTCAACCAATTCTGAGTGTGCACTTGTTGTATCGACTAGCAGTAAGTATCCCGCCTCTTTAGCAGGGACTAACAGCTCAAGGTCCTTTTCAAATGCAAAGATATTAGGCAGATCTTCGTCATCATCCAGTGCACTCAGTAGAGGATTAGATCGAGGCAGAGTGATGTTGGGTTCAGGTTCGCGTTCTTCCAGTTCAACCCATGAATCCTTGTCGAACTTATCAAGATCACGTGTGCTGCCTGCGCTAATCGGTGTAAAACGAGGCATCTGAGGCGTGTCTCTTTCAGGGCGCAGGAGTGACACGAGTTCGTCATTATCAAGCTCTTCATCACGTGAACTTAAGTGGATCGAAACGTCGTCTAAGGCATCAGGAATGTCGCGCTCTGCAACAAGACGCTTGATTTCAGCGGTTCTTAAATCTGAACTAGGTGCAGGTTTAGATTCTTCTTTCACTTTAGCGTAGGGCTCAAAGTGAGAGCTTGATGCTAGTGGTGCTGAGTAGGTTGAATCAGGCTTTTGGTATTGGGGTTCAGTCGCCTTTGGTGCGTGAATGTCAGGTAGAATAGGGCTTAAATCTAAGCTATCCAAATCATCTGGATCTAATGTAGGCAAACTATCATCAAGGTCATCTTGAGTGACTTGTTGCAATACTTTATCAAAGTCGATGGAATCCTCTTCCTCTTCAGGTTTTTCAACTTTAGGGCGAGAAATAATCAATAATGTGAACAGTAGAAAGACCAGCGTCACCCCAGCACCAATGGCCATGGTTGTTTGTTGACGCTGAAGCATATCCAATAAGCTAGTGCCATCCGCCCAGACTTCTAACTTACCCAGGGGTTCTTCATTCTTCATGAGTTCAACATTAAGCGTTTGGCCCTGTTGGCTTCCACTCAGTCCTAAAATGGTGCCTTGACTGTCCGTCAGACGCATGCCTTTGATAACAGGTTGGCTGGCCATTTCATTTAATAGGTAATTGATGCTAATGCGGTCTTCATTTATGACCAGAGGGGTCAATAATAAACTGGCACTTTCAGCCAGAGCGCCACTGCTAAGTAAGGCATGTTCTTCCGCTAGGCGAGAATTGTCCTGTTCGAGCCAAAAAAGGGTAGCAAACATGCCTATCAAACTAACTAATAGAGTAACCCAAATGGGACGAAAGCGCGGTGCAGGTGTCTCAGTAACGACAGGGGTGTTTTCCATGGCAGAAATGTTCCGAAAACCTCAAAAATTGCTGTAAATCATACCAGTTCATCGTCCAGAGTCACACAGACGATTAGATACTTCTTATCTTCTGTGAAATGCGCATGACCCATAGGTTCAAGCAAGCTATAATAACCCACTTTACCGAATCACCGATGCAACCGTTATAGCGGATAGGTTGAATGAATACTGAAGCATATATGATTGAGTTGGGCAAACAAGCTCGACACGCAGCAAATACCATGGCTAGAGCTGAAACAGGTCAAAAAAATCGTGCCCTACAAGCAATGGCTGCTGCGTTGGATGCAGCAAGAGCTGATCTTCATGCCGCAAATGACAAAGACTTGCAGGCAGGTCGTGAAAAAGGTTTGGATGCCGCGATGTTAGATCGCCTTGAGCTAACGCCTGCTCGAGTTAACGCTATGATTGAAGGCTTGCATCAGGTAACTGCCTTACCTGACCCTGTCGGTGGTATTACTGGAATGAATTATCGTCCTAGTGGTATTCAAGTTGGCAAGATGCGTGTTCCTTTAGGGGTTGTGGGGATTATTTATGAATCTCGCCCTAACGTGACGGTTGAAGCAGCAAGTCTATGCCTGAAGTCTGGCAATGCTACGATTTTACGTGGTGGCTCAGAGGCGATGCACTCTAATCAAGCCATAGCAGAATGTATAAAAATTGGTCTAAAGCAAGCAGGGTTGCCTGAAGCCGTTGTTCAGGTTGTTAATACCACCGATCGAGAGGCGGTGGGTCACTTGATTACCATGCCTGAGTATGTGGATGTTATCGTTCCGCGCGGTGGTAAAGGCTTAATCGAGCGCATCTCTAAAGATGCGCGTGTGCCAGTGATTAAACACCTTGATGGCGTTTGTCATGTCTATATCGACAAAGCCGCAGATAAAGCGAAAGCCATTAATATTGCGTTGAATGCCAAAACTCATCGTTATGGCACGTGCAACACCATGGAAACTCTATTGGTTCATTCAGATTTAGCCGCCGATGTGCTTCCTGATTTAGCCGAACGTTATCAGTCATCTGGTGTGGAGTTGCGAGGCTGTGAAGTGGCACGCCAAAGCCTGCCTTATATCAAAACGGCAACAGAAGAAGACTGGTTTACCGAGTATCTTGCGCCCGTGCTGGCCATTAAAGTAGTTGATAGCTTGGATGATGCTATTCGCCACATTAATCACTATGGTTCTCATCATACCGACTCTATTGTGACCGAAAATTATACCGATGCTCGGATATTCCTTCGTGCGGTAGATTCAAGTTCTGTTATGGTGAACGCTTCAACACGCTTTGCAGATGGATTTGAATATGGTTTGGGTGCAGAAATTGGTATCTCAACAGACAAAATTCATGCACGTGGGCCGGTAGGATTAGAAGGCCTAACATCTGAAAAATATGTTGTCTTGGGTGATGGTCATATACGGCAGTAATTCATGCAGTTAGTAGAACCCTATGTGTTTATGGGCGGGACCTTTGATCCCGTCCATAACGGACATCTGCGAACTGCGTTGGAACTTCAGCAGTGGCTTAAGGTTAAACAGGTTACCCTGATACCCTCAGGTGAGCCTGTGCATCGCAGTGAACCGGGCTGTTCAGCCAAGGATCGATTAGCGATGGTTGAACTGGCTGTGGCGGATGCGGCGAGTTTGCAGGTTGACTCTCGTGAAGTGGATGCGCATACACCTTCATACTCGGCACTGACATTGGCCTCTCTTCGTCAAAGCTTGGGACCAGATAAGCCTATCTGCATGGTGATGGGGATGGATGCTTATTTAAGTTTGCCGAGTTGGAAAGACTGGCATACTTTTTTGTCGCTCTGTCATATCATTGCCGTTGCAAGACCGGGCTATGCTTATACAGCAGATGATGTGATGGACGACTTTACTCGCCGTCATCAAATAGAATCGACTGACATGCTGTGGCAGCAGCCCTGCGGTGCGGTCATGATCCATGAGTTAACCCCACTGGGTATCTCTGCTACACAAATACGCAACTTGGTAGCGCAAGGTAAAACGCCACGCTATTTAACCCCAGATCAAGTCTGGGAATATATCAAACAACATCAGCTTTACGGCTATCAACGAGGTGATTGGATTAGTGATGCAAACTGAGCAACTGATCGAAAAAGTACAAACTATTCTGGATGATATGAAAGCACGCGATCTTGTCATGATCGATGTGAAAGGTAAATCCAGTGTCACAGATTATATGATCATCGTGAGCGGCACGTCGCGTCGTCACGTTTTGTCTATGGCAAATGAAGTGCTGCAAAAAGTCAAAGAGCTAGGTATCAAACCGATGGGTAGCGAAGGACAAGAAGGCGGTGACTGGGTTCTGGTCGATTTGGGCGACATTGTTGTTCATGTAATGATGCCTGATGCCCGAAGCTTCTATGATCTAGAGCGTTTGTGGCGTCATTCAACAGAAGAAGCTGTAACGACCGCTTAGCATGCGTATTCGAGTTCTGGCCGTAGGGCAAAAAATGCCCAGTTGGGTTGAAACCGGCTATCAGGAATACAGCAAGCGCCTACCTGCCGACTTTCAACTTGAGTTAGTTGAGCTTTCCCCTGGTTATCGGGGGAAGGGTGCTGATATTGCCAGAGCCATGCGTGCTGAGGGTGACGCTATGTTGGCGGCGATAGGTAAAAATGAACGTGTCGTCGCCCTAGATGTAAAAGGCAAATCCTGGAGTACAGAACAACTGGCACAGCAGGCCGATGATTGGCGGATGGGTGGTGTCAATGTGTGTCTACTGGTAGGTGGTCCCGATGGTCTGGATCCTAGGTGCTTGGAAAGAGCCGATCAAAAGTGGTCTTTATCAGCACTGACTTTGCCTCATCCGCTTGTTCGTATCGTGTTAGCTGAACAAATCTATCGAGCATGGACGTTGCTTCAGGGTCACCCCTACCACAAATAACAGGTTACTATGCAGCAGGAAACAATCAAGGATTACAGCCAAGACGGACGCACGTTTAAACTGCGGGCTATCTTAGCGCTGGTCATAGTGACACTGGTTTTATTTATTCTGCTTGGCCGCGTCTATTTCTTACAGGTCGTAGAGTATGATCGATATGCAGCCATATCCGATCGAAATCGAATACAACTTCAGCCCGTACCACCGAGACGTGGTTTGATTTATGATCGCAACGGAATACTGTTAGCGGATAATCAGCCTACCTTCAGTGTGACGTTACTGCGTGAAGAGATTTCCAATATAGATGAAACGCTTGAAGCGCTGACTGACTTAATCGAGATCAGCGACCGTGATGTTGAACGATTCCGGCAGCGCTTACAGCAACGTCGTCGGCCCTACGAGACCGTCCCTTTACGTTTTCGTTTAACTGAAGAAGAAATTGCAAAAATTTCAGTTAACTATCATCAGTTGCCTGGCGTTCAGGTCGAAGCTGATTTGATACGTTACTATCCATTTGGTGCCTCTGCCGTTCATGCTTTAGGCTATGTAGGCCGCATTAACGAGCGCGATTTAGAAACCTTAGATCCGGTTAAGTATGCGGGCACTAACTACGTTGGTAAGTTAGGTGTCGAGCGTTTTTATGAACCCATTTTGCATGGTGAAGTGGGTTTCAGAAAGGTAGAAACCAATGCTCGAGGGCGTGTGCTTCGTGTTCTAGAGCAACAGGATCCTACCCCGGGAGCAGATATTCAGCTCAGTTTAGATCTACGCCTACAGCAGTTTACCGAAAAACTTCTTGAGGGAAGGCGCGCATCAGTTGTTGCCCTTGATCCCAAAACAGGTGGTATTTTAGCCTTAGTCAGTACCCCGACCTATGATCCCAACTTATTTGTAATGGGAATTTCCCACGCGGACTACACAGAGCTGCAAGAAGATTTGGATATTCCTTTATTCAATCGTGCAGTTAGAGGTGGCTATAAACCTGGGTCAACTTTAAAACCCATTATGGGATTGGCTGCCATAGACTCTGGGACTGTTCGTCCAGACTATACCATATGGGATCCTGGATATTACCAAATCACACCGGGTGGGCGACGCTATCGTGATTGGCGAAGAGGGGGGCATGGGCGTGTAAATTTACCCACCGCTATCGCCCAATCCGTGAATACTTGGTACTACGATGTTGGTCATCGCATGGGTAATGAGCCTATGGCCCGTTACTTGCGAAAATTTGGCTTTGGTCAGATAACTGCGTTAGACACGCCAGAGGCGATCACAGGTGTGTTGCCTACAGCTGAATGGAAGCGAGCAACCCTAAATGAGCCTTGGTACCCTGGCGATTCAGTGAATATGAGTATCGGTCAGGGGTTTGTAGTTGTGACGCCTTTACAGTTAGCCATCGCTGCTAATGTCTTAGCTAATCGCGGTCAATGGCAGCAACCGCGCTTATTGAAAGGAGTTGTCGAGACTACAGAAGAGGGCGAGGTTCTAACACTGCCTGATATTGTTGAATCTCGACCTGTTCCCGAGGATGTTGTTGTCACCAATCCAAGCTTTTGGGATCCCATTATCAAAGGCATGGTGGATGTTGTGCATGGTCCTACGGGTACCGCTCGTCGAGTAGGTCAGGGAATGCAGTACCAAATGGCCAGTAAAACAGGTACAGCGCAAGTGGTTGCCCTTCCCGATGATGGGCGCTACAGACCCGATGAGCTGAGTGAGAGAAATCGTGACCATGCATTATTTATTGCCTTTGCGCCTGTCGATGATCCAAAAATCGCCTTGGCCATCGTGGTCGAGAATGGTGGCGGTGGTTCCAGTGTCGCGGCGCCTATTGCCAGACAAGTAATGGATGCTTGGATCTTGGGTGAATACGGTGATGAAGAAGAGGAGCTAGACGATGGTGAGTCGTGATTTTCAGCGCACCATGCCGGGTGCTAGCACCCACTTTAGGCGAGCGCCGAGCTTGTGGAGCTATACTCACTTGGATGCTTGGCTACTATTGCTGCTTCTTATGCTCTGTGGCTATGGCTTATTTGTGCTCTATAGTGCATCAGGGCAGGATATTGGCGACGTCAAGCGACAAGCGATACGCATGGGTGCTGGCTTCTTTATGTTGATTTTTTTGGCGCAGGTGAAGCCAAGAACCTTGGTGACCTTAACCCCTTGGTTATATCTGTTTGTGTTAGCCTTGCTCGTTGCGGTAATGCTGTTTGGTGTATCTGCCAAGGGTGCCCAGCGCTGGATTGCCTTACCCGGTTTTCGCTTCCAACCCTCAGAGTTGATGAAGCTGGTGTTGCCTATGGCAGTTGCGGCTTATTTAGTGCGTGATCAATTGCCACCAAGCTTCAAGCAAGTCATCGTTGCTGTATTGATTATGGCTATCCCAACCGCCTTGATCATGAAGCAACCTGATTTAGGAACGAGCTTATTGATTGCATCCTCAGGTGTGTTTGTGTTGTTGTTATCTGGATTGTATTGGCGTTATGTGCTGGGTGCTCTGGCAGTTATTGGTGCTTGTTTGCCGGTTTTTTGGGGGTTTATGAAACCCTATCAACAGCAGCGCGTATTAACCTTTTTAAATCCTGAAAGTGATCCGTTAGGGGCAGGTTGGAATATCATTCAATCTAAAACAGCCATAGGATCTGGTGGTCTTTCAGGGAAGGGGTGGCTTCAGGGGACGCAGTCTCAATTGAACTTTTTACCAGAATCACACACTGACTTTATTATCGCAGTGATAGGAGAAGAGCTGGGTTTTTATGGCATAGCATTTCTCTTAGTACTTTACTTGTTAATCATTTTTCGCGGTATGATACTGGCAATGCGTGCTCATGACCGTTTTGCACGTTTATTAGCGGGTAGTATCACCTTAACCTTCTTTGTTTATGTGATGGTAAACATAGGCATGGTTACCGGTTTATTACCTGTCGTTGGCGTGCCATTACCGATGATCAGTTATGGTGGAACATCTATCGTAACCTTGATGTCAGGCTTCGGTATTTTGATGTCGATTGGTGCACATGCTCAATCAAAACAGAGAGCTTAACTCGGAATTTTTATCTTGGCGCTGACAGCGCTGATTGAGGGTGATAATGCGTTGGTTGCTTATATTCAGTCTTTCATTACTTTTATTAGGCGGATGCGCCACTCAAACTGACAAAGGTAAACCCAAGAAAGCTCCCAGTGATCAGCAAACCAATTTTGGTCGCTACAGTATGCAGCATGATAAAGCACCTGAAAGTCCACCGGACGTTAGTAAAGTGCCAGATGCAGTGCCTCGCTATGAACCTCATAGTCGTGGAGGTAATCGAAGCCCTTATGAAGTTTTCGGGCAAACTTATACAGTACTACCATCCGCTGAAGGCTATCGAGAAAAGGGTATTGCCTCATGGTATGGTTTGAAGTTTCATGGACATTTGACCTCAAACGGAGAGGTCTATGATATGTATGAAATGACGGCAGCTCATAAAAGTTTACCTTTGCCGACCTTTGCTCGCGTGACTAACCTAGATAATGGTAGGTCAGTTATTGTTCGTATAAATGATCGTGGGCCTTTCCATGATGATCGTTTAATTGATCTTTCCTATGCAGCGGCATACCGTTTAGGCATCTTGCAACATGGAACGGGGCGGGTTGAGGTGACTGCCATCACACCACCTCCACCTTCTGGACAGATGTTAGCATCAGCCAGTTCAAGTGCGCCGGGGAGTACTGCTGCAAGTTCGACAAGCACGTCTGCGAACAATGTTACTGCTCAAGGTTCCAATCTGACTATGAGAGCATCTCACGATAGGCGTTATTTACAAGTAGGAGCCTTTTCTACTGAAGATGCGGCTCAACGTGCTCAACGCCAACTACAACCTCTAGCCAATGGCTTTCCTGTTGGGATTTACCCTGCAACCCCCTCGGGTTCAACGGTTTACCGTGTTAAGATAGGCCCATTAACGGTCGGCGAACCTTTGGACACACTGATTGCAAGCTTGGCAAGTGCTGGTTTTCATCGACCTCACTTAGTAAGCCAGCCTTAAGTGTTAGAGTGAACTTAATTGTATATGGTTAGTCTATCGGCCACAGCCCATCATCATAATTTAACCGAAAGGGATGCATCACGGATGTTATCAAGAAGCTTAAATCGTCTTTTTTTAGTCTTCATCTCCAGCTTATTGTTGGTGGTTCAAGCTCACGCCAATATGATCCCAGCTCCTCCACAAATACCCGCGCGCTCCTATGTTGTTATGGATGCTGCAACAGGGCAGGTGATTTTGGCTAAAAATGAACATGATCGTTATCCACCCGCTAGTTTAGTCAAGATCATGACCAGCTATATCGTCGAGTTAGAATTGATTAGAGGTAACCTCTCTGAAGAGGAAATGGTCAGTATCAGTGAAAATGCATGGCGCACCGGTGGCTCGCGTATGTTCATTCAAGAAGGACGTCAAGTTCGTCTGCTTGATCTGTTGCGTGGTGTGATTATTTCATCAGGAAATGATTCATCGGTTGCCCTTGCTGAACATGTTGCCGGAAGTGAAAGAGCCTTTGCCGATCTGATGAATCAGCATGCTCAACGTTTGGGTATGAATAACACCCATTTTGAAAATGCCACAGGTCTACCTGCCGAGAATCAGTATTCAAGTGCCTTTGATTTGGCATTGTTATCACGAGCGTTGATCAATGATTCCCACCAGTATTACCCTATTTATGCGGAAAAATACTTTGAGTTCAATGATATCCGTCAGCCAAATAGAAACAGACTGCTATGGCGTGACGATACGGTTGATGGCATAAAAACGGGCCACACGACTGAAGCCGGTTATTGCTTAGTGGCCTCTGCGGTGCGCGACAATATGCGCTTAATTACGGTTGTCATGGGATCAGCTAGCGAAGAAACGCGCGCGCAAGAAACACAACAACTTCTAAACTACGCCTTCCGCTTCTTTGAAAGTGTACCACTCTACACTGCGGGTCAAATCATCAGCCAACAACGTGTATGGGGCGGCGATAAAGATGAAATTCAATTGGGTGTTGCTGAAAACCTAGCTTTGACCATTCCTCGCGGACAGCAAGATCGCTTGGAAGTTGTGTTGGATCTGCCTCGCAATATTCAAGCACCCATAGAGCAAGGAGAGATGGTGGGTAAAGTGGTGGTATCCATTGATGGCGAAATCATCAATGAAACTCCATTAGTTGCCATGCAAGCCATTGAAAAAGGTGGTTTTGTGAAGCGTCTATGGCATAGCGTATTAAAGTTCTTTACAGGCCTTTTGAATAGATAAGTGAACAATAGATGACTGATACTCCAGAAGCACCCAAAATTACGTTTCCCTGTGCTGACTACCCTATCAAGGTAGTCGGTAACAACGCCGATGACTTTTTTGGCTTTGTTGTTGAAACGGTGAAAGGTTTTGATCCAGAACTGGATCTAGAAAAGGTGTCTATTCAAGATAGCCGCAATGGACGTTTTCGTTCTGTTAGATTAAAGATGACCGCGACAGGCGAAGATCAACTTCAGGCTTTATTTGAAAAACTCAAGGCATCCGGTCGCGTGCATATGGTGCTGTAATTGACTGATCTGATTGTTCGTCAATTAGGACTGCAACCCTATGCACCGATTTGGGAAAAGATGCAGGCTTTTACCAATCAGCGTGATTCAGAAACACCGGATGAGATCTGGCTGTTACAGCATCAACCTGTGTTTACTCAAGGACAGGCCGGTAAAGCGCAGCATTTGTTAAGCCCCGGCGAGATTCCGGTGGTGCAAACGGATCGTGGAGGCCAAATCACCTATCACGGTCCTGGTCAGTTAGTTGTGTACCTGTTGTTAGACTTGCGTCGTCGCAAACTAGGTGTTCGCGATGTTGTCACCTTGATGGAAAACGCAGTCATAGAACTACTCGCTTCTATCGGGATACAGGCGTCTGCAAAACCAGACGCACCGGGAGTCTATGTGGATGGCAATAAAATCGCCTCCCTAGGATTGCGAGTCAGGCGTGGCTGTTCTTTTCATGGATTAGCATTAAACGTGGATATGGATCTAGAGCCATTTCTGCGCATCAATCCCTGTGGCTATGCCGGTATGCAGATGACTCAGGTGAAGCACTTTGTTGACGTCAATATTGATGATCTAGCTAAAGATTTGACTGATTATTTCGTGAAAAAGCTTAGTTAGCCAAGAAATCTCAGCCGCCCCCACTAAGTTGCCTTCTTCACCAATAGATGTGCATCATGGCTGATGCACATAGGTTCACAGTTTACCGAATAGCTTATTCAATAGTATTCATAATGGTTTGAACGATGTCGTTCATGCAGACTAAACCGATTAGCTCATTGTCATCGACTACAATCACTCGCTTAACACGTTGTGCAGTCATTAGGCTTGCAACATGTTTTACCGACAAGCTTTTGCCTACCGAGATGATGGGTTTTGCGCACACATCATAGACATTGATAAGATCGATATCGCCACTTTCTGCGACTACGGTTTTCATAATGTTGGTATAAGTGATTAATCCGTATGCATCATGGTCTGATGTTTTCTCTACCACCAGAGATTTAAGTTTGTGCTGCTTCATCAAGCTAAGTGCTTCACGAAGGGTTGCAAAGGAAGATACCGTTACTACATTTTTGATCATTACATCATTTACAAGCATGAAATACTGTCCTCTTTAAAGTGTGTCTTTGAGGTGCTGCTCAAACTTCGCTAATTGCGAAAGATCAATGCCGCCTAAATGTTCTAGTGGAATGGTGAAGACTACACCATGCGAGTCATTGTTTTCTTTGTCTAATATCAGCGCTTGAATCGCTTTTAAAATCTCTAAAGATAAACCCTTTTCAAGAACCATAATAACGATTGACTGGCTGCCTTCGTAGGTCATACCGAAAAAGGTTTTTTTGGCTTCGTTACCAATACCTCTTCCGGATAACAAAGTAATACCACCTGCCCCTGATTTTTGAGCAGTATCAATCACTTTTTGCTCATAATCTTCAGAAACAATGGCGGCGAGTACGGAGAATTTCATAGTGTCTTCCTATTGAGTTTGTTCAACCAGTCCACTGCAATGGCGTAACACATGACAGAGACAATCGGGAAAATAGAGGCAAAAGCGATCAAGCCAAACCCATCAATTAATACGTTACGACCTTCGATATGGGTTGCTAGGCCAATGCCGAGAGCTGTTACCAGTGGTACAGTCACTTCAGAAGTGGTCACGCCACCTAAGTCAAACGCTAAGGCAACAATGTACTTAGGGCTTAACATCGTCAGTAAAATAACAAGCGTATATCCACCAATAATGAAATAGTGAATCGATCCGCCAGTAATCAGTCGATACACACCGATGGTAATACCGACAGCGACACCCATGGCTACGAGGATGCGGATCATATTGCCTTTAATTTTGCCTGCAGCAGCTTCCTCTGCTTGTTGACCCACCGCAATTAAAGCGGGTTCTGCCATCGTGGTTGCGAAGCCAATCATAAAGGCAAAAAGATAGATAAAACCGTAACTATTTAAACCAATCAACTGCTCAGCCATGCTGGTACCAATTGGAAATAGTCCGATTTTAAGGCCTACAACAAACGCATATAACCCAATGATGACTAGAAGAAAACCAAATGCAATTTTGGGCGGATTAGATAGAGGGCGCTTCAGAACAATATATTGAAAAAACAAAATAGTGATAAGAATCGGTAATACATCTCTGAACATGGTCAACAGATCTAAGAGACCTTGTACCACAGGATGTGTCACAGCCACTTCGGCTGTTTGAATCACTTGAGCAGAAACACTGTCAACATCGACTGAATAGACAAAAATGCCATACAGCTGCACGCTGATCATAGGAACCATGACCGCCAAAGCGACTAGACCAAAGCCATCGATAAGCGGATTACGACCCCGTATCGACGATGCTAGGCCTATGCCTAACGCGGCTATCAATGGAACCGTCACAATGTTAGTGGTGACTCCGCCAGAGTCATAAGCTAAACCGACTATCTCTTCAGGTGCAAAGAAGGTGACACTGACCACAATGATATAGCCAATAATCATGTACCAATGAATAGGGTGTCCGAAAATAATTCTGAATACGCCAAGTGCAATGACTAAACCGACAGAGCTTGCTACCAAAAGGCGTAAAACGAGCGCATCAATCCTGCCTTCACTGATTTCTTGTGCTTGGCTTGCTACTGCTATCAAAGCAGGTTCTGCGACCACTGCTGAAAAGCCTAGTGCGAAACCAAAGCTTAACAAAATAGGTACAGAGCCTTTTTTGGCGAACTGGTTTGAAAGGCTTTTACCGACAGGGAAAATACTTAACTCTAATCCCTGTAGAAATAACGCGACACCAACAGCAACAATCAGCAGGCCAATAGCCATACTGAGACTGTTTTCCGGTATTTGTTGCAAAATAGCTAGTTGAAAAAACAAAACTACCACAAGAATAGGTAACAAATTCTTGAGCGCATGGATGAATGCATGGGAAAAGCTTTTTAAGTACAGCAAATCGGCCTCGCGTTAAGTTATAAGGTCATGAACGCTAATATCAGAGGCTAGATAGCCCACTTAAAACCAGGTCATCATAGTTAATAACACCAATGATTTCATCATCTTTGTTGACAACCGGTGCCATGGTTAGACCGAATTTATTGAACAATCGTGCACAAAAACGTATTTGCATCTGTGCTTTTACAGTTAAAGCAGGTTTCGACATGATTTCATAAACATTGACTCGCTCGGGTGATAGGTTGCGGGCCAATACTTTTTTTGCAATGTCAGAGAGAAGTACCAATCCAAACTCATCTGAAGAGTCGCGTTTTTCAACGATCAGGACTTGTGAACGCGTTTGCTTCATTAACTTCACCGCGTCAGAAACGGTTACTAAGCCATCAATCATCCGAAAATTCTGATTCATAACATCAGCAACTACTTTGTTTATATGATTAGACATCGTTAATCCTCCTGAGCAGAATCGAAATGTGCAGTGATAGACTTAATTTGATGCTTAACGCCAAGGGCATCTTCTACATCAAGTTGCAAAGCAATTCCTGTTCCATGAGAGTCGTCAAACTCACCCACTTCAGCAATTTTCTCTAAAATTTTGCGACAACGATGTTCTTCTACCAGTAAAAGAAGTACATCTCGACTGCTGGTAATTTCAAGCCCAAAAACACCTCTGGTTTTTTTGAGCCCTTCACCACGGGCGTTATTAATGATGGTTGCTCCAGTAGCGCCAGCGTCTCTGGCAGCATCCAAAAGAGCATCGGTTTTATCATCATCGACGAACGCTAAAATAAGTTTAAAGCGCATCTTGTTCTCCTAGAGTCTTAGGATGACTCATTACGTAAACGGTTTCGTTTTTCCAGCCATTCTGCAATTTGTGCGTAGCCCATTACGGTAATAATTGGAAATAAACAAGCCAAAGCGATCATGCCAAATCCATCCATCAATGGGTCGCGACCCGGTATCGATGTTGCTAGTCCTAAACCTAATGCTGCAATAATAGGTACCGTAATGGTGGAAGTGGTGACACCCCCCGAATCAAATGCCAGTGGAATAATGCTTTTTGGAGATCGCAATGTTTGAATAATAACAAGTAAATAGGCGCCCAAAATGAAGCCTTGCAGTGGTAATCCCATCACGATGCGCCACGTACCTAAGGTAATGCCTATTGCCATACCTAATGCCACTGCAATCCTTAATATAAATGGATTAATCGTGCCACCGGAAATTTCCCCCGCTTTTATCGATACTGCGATTAACGAAGGTTCTGCAATGGTCGTACTAGCACCTATGGTAAATGCAAAAATATAAACCCAATAATAGTCTGACCAGTGGCGCTGAACATCCTCTGCCAAA
Organism: Nitrincola schmidtii; assembly: GCF_008973715.1. Taxonomy (GTDB): domain Bacteria; phylum Pseudomonadota; class Gammaproteobacteria; order Pseudomonadales; family Balneatricaceae; genus Nitrincola; species Nitrincola schmidtii. The sequence continues at coordinate 150,509 of NZ_WBOL01000006.1, read as the reverse complement.
GTAGGTAAAAAGCTAGGGGAGGTTAGCTGTTCAGCCATCATGCTGCCCATAGGAAATAAGGCTTTTTCTAACCCCAGTAAAAATAAGCTCAGCCCCAATAACACCAGTACAAAGCCAACAATGACTTGGGGTAAACGATGGACCTTTTTACGAATAACGAGATATTGAAAACCAAAAATAATGGCAATAATCGGCGCGATGTCGAATGAGGTGCTAAGTAAGATATTAAAAAAATCCATGCTCTCCACCTTAAAGTAGGATTAATCCATAACTTAATACAAAGATGATCGGCATAACGGATGCTAAAGCGATCAATCCAAAACCATCCAACATTGGGCTGCGCCCTTTAATGGAAGAGGCCAGTCCAACACCGAGAGCAGTGACTAGGGGTACTGTGATTGTCGAGGTAGTGACGCCTCCTGAATCGTAGGCAATACCTACAATTTCTGAAGGTGCAAAGAGTGTAAGTACCATGACAATCACATAACCGCCAATAATCATATAATGTAAAGGCCAACCTTTTAAGATGCGTAAAACGCCGATAAGAACAGCACTACCAACCGACATGGCAACTACTAAGCGCAACTCTAAAGCAAAACGCTGTTGTGCTGTTGATGTTGCCTCAATCATTCCGCCACCCGATACCACCTCAGAGGCTTTTCCTGCAACGGCAATGAGTGCTGGTTCAGCTATCGTTGTTCCGAAGCCTAGCGCGAAAGCAAAGACTAGCAAGCTAATAACTGATGACTTTTTGGCAAACGCATGCGCAAGACTTTCACCCATTGGAAAGAGGCCGATTTGTAGCCCTTTGATAAACAACGTTAAGCCAATGAGAACTGAGAACAGACCAATCCATAGATCGGAAAAACTTATTCCATCTGGAAGTGGTTGACGAATAACAATAAGTTGGAAAAAAGCCATAACAAGCAACACAGGGATAAGGTCTCTGAGACTATCACGCGCTTGTTTGGTAAACGCTAAAAATATCTCTTTCAAAAATAATCCTTTCTAATGCTTGTGATCACTTCACAGGGATTTCTTTTTCAAGCGCACTGATATGCTCTTTAAGACCCAATGCTTTATCTACATCGATCTGAATAGCAATACCTGTGCTTAATGATTCATCCATTTCGCCCGCTACCGAAATTGCCTCAAGAATATGCTCTGTTCTTCGGCTTTCAGACAAGATCATTACAACAGCACGAGGTTCTAATACTTCAAAACCAAGAATACCAACAATCTTGTGTAGGCCCTGTCCTTGTGCATTATTAATAATGGTAGCTCCTGTAGCACCGGATTCGCGAGCAGCAAGCATTACTTTTTCAGTCTTGTCGGCGTCAACAAATGCCATAATTAGTTTGAACTGCATGATGACTCCCCTGTTGGCGGCTGTATTTAATATTAGGTTAGCAGATTTTTTGTAGCAGCTTATTGTTTTATCTCAATATAAGCTATGAATTTTTATAGCATTTCTTTTTGTTTTTGATAAATTATTTGATATAAATCAATTAATTATACAATCCTAATGTTTGAAGTATACGTCGCTAATACTGGAGATTTTTTCCTGAAGACAATTCTTTGAGTTCTTCGCTGCAAATGAGATTGGTAACCCCGAAAACATGTGCTACATTACCATGAGGAATAAAAATTTCATAAAGTAAAGTGCATGTTCTAGCTCATGGTCGCATGAGCAAGGGGGATAATTGACCGCGCTTTGGGATCAATACATACAGCAAGCGATTCATCTAAGAAGAGAGTTGCATAAGCAGCCGGAACTGACGTGGCAAGAAGAAGCCACAGCGGCACGAATTCGTGCTGAGCTGACCTCGCTGAATATTCCTTGGGAGTCTTGCGCGCAATACGGCACCTTGGGTCGGCTAGCGACGGATAAGCCAGGACCTCATATTGCCTTGCGCGGTGACATCGACGCACTTCCTATCAATGAAAAAAGTGGCATGCCTTGGAGTTCTGAAAAGCAAGGCTGCATGCATGCTTGTGGTCATGACGGTCACACAGCCACGTTGATGATGGCTGCGTATTGGTTGAAAGCGCATGAAGATCAGCTTCCCGGTCCTGTCACCTTGCTCTTCCAACCTGCTGAAGAGGGTGGCCATGGCGCACTGCGCATGATTGAAGAGGGCGCCTTAAAAGGAATCGATATGATTTACGGCTGGCATAACTGGCCAGCTATTCCTTATGGTCAAGCTGTCTGTCCAGAAGGCCCTGTGATGGCCGGTAACGGTACCTTCAAGCTAACCGTCACTGGTCAGGGTGGACACTCAAGTCAGCCTGAAGTCTGTCGTGATCCAGTGCTTTCCGCTTCTGCTATCGTGGTCGCACTTCAGCAAATTGTGAGTCGTCGTTTACCACCACAAGATTCTACGGTTCTGAGTGTTACCTCCATCGATGGTCGCAGCTCACCTACCGTGATACCCGATGAAGTCATCATCGAGGGTGGTTTTAGAATTGCCCAGCCTGCAAACCGTCAGCGATTAGCCAATTTAATCGAAGAGATTGCAGGTGCCACTGCGCGCGCTTATGGCACGCAATGCCACGTAGAGATGTTTCCTCGATATGATGCAACGATTAATCATGCAAAACAGGCTGCACATTATCGGGATGCCCTTGAGCAAGAGTTTGGCGATCAAGTCATCAGTCAAACAACACCTTTACCCATTATGGCTTCTGAAGATTTCAGTTATTACCTGAAAGAGATACCCGGCGCTTTTGCGCTGATCGGTAGCGATGATGGGCAGTTACAACACAGTAGACCTTGCCACAACGCGCAATACGACTTTAACGATGCGTTGATTAATCGTGTGGCAAGAGTGTACGCACGACTGGTGGGCGCTCCGGTCCCGGATAGCCCATAACGATAAACAGCAGGCATTTCTGCTGGTGTCATACCGAGTCATTGTATTCCCAGTGACTCAATAAAAACGCTGCTGAGACAGAATAACGATAGATCGCTCAGTAGTATCACTAACGGGTTCAACCCCAGTCATATGAAGGAGGATTTCCATGCAAGTTTTCGATAAGTGGGAATCAGAAATCCGCGGCTACTGCCGTATCTATCCAACTGTGTTTAAGTCTGCTTCCAATGCACGTCAAGTGGATGAAGCGGGTAAGTCATACATTGACTTTTTTGCCGGAGCCGGCGTGCTTAACTTCGGCCATAACAACCCCAAAATGAAAAAGGCTTTGATTGAATTTATCGAGGCCGATGGTGTTGCGCACAGTCTTGATACCAGTACGACGGTTAAACGGGACTTTATTCAAGCATTTGCTGATACCATCATTGTTCCACGAGGATGGAATCATAAAATGCAATTTATGGGGCCAACGGGCACTAATGCGGTGGAAGCGGCATTGAAGTTGGCACGACGTGTGACTGGACGTAAATCGGTGGTTGCTTGCACTCATGGTTTCCATGGCATGACGCTGGGTTCTTTAGCCTTGACCGCCAATAGTTATTTCCGCAATGCAGCAGGTGTTCCTCTGGATCATGTGGTCCGTATGCCGTTCGGGTGTAATAAGCCTTGTCGTGGCTGCAAGTTAGGTTGTGGTACCTCCACGTTGGATAAGCTTAGAGCGCAGTTTGAAGATAGCTCCAGTGGTTTAGAGCTACCGGCTGCATTTGTTGTCGAGCCGATTCAAGCAGAAGGTGGTGTACATGTTGCCAGTCAAGAATGGTTACTAGCGGTACAGCAATTAGCGAAAGATCTGGGTGCTTTATTTATTCTGGATGATATCCAAGCAGGGTGTGGTCGCACCGGTAGCTATTTTAGTTTTGATGGTATGGGTCTTGATCCAGATATTGTCACGCTTGCCAAAGGTATCGGTGGTTTCGGTACACCTTTGGCGATGAACCTGGTTAAGCCAGAGCATGATAAGCATTGGTCGCCAGGTGAGCATACGGGTACTTTCCGTGGTCAAGGTTTCTCGTTTGTTGCCGGTAAAGTGGCAATGGAGTACTTCCAAGACGATAGCTTGATGAAAGAAGTAAAGCGTAAAGGCGAGCAGATGGCAGCTGCCCTCAACACGCTTGCTGATGCCAGTAACGGAGCATGGCAAGTGCGTGGTAAAGGCATGATGCAAGGAATCGATATTGGTGACAGCGCCTTGTCGAAAGCCATCGTGACTGAGTGCTTTAATCGCGGGCTGCTGCTAGGTGGCTGTGGCACCGGTGGTCAAGTTATTAAAATGATTCCCCCTTTGACGATTCCGGATGAAGACTTGACTCAAGGTTTGGAAATCTTTGCACAGGCTGTGAAAGCAGCACAGGAGGCGCTATGACAGAAATGTCGGTTGCGGTGATCAATCCGGCCAACGGTGAAAAGCTACAGGACTCTCCGATGCTTGACGCTACTGCTCGTGAAGCGGCGTTAGTGCGTGCACGTGAGACTTATAACAGCTGGAAGTTAACCAGTTATACTGAGCGTGCTGAAGTACTCAAAGCCGTCGCCGCAAAAATGCGTGAAGAGGTGGAAACTTTAGCGCCTTTAATGACGGTTGAAATGGGTAAGCCCATTAAGGAAGCGCGAGCAGAAGTGCTTAAAGCCGCTTGGTGTGCGGAGCACTATGCCGAGCAAGCAGAAACCTACTTGACGCCGATGACGTTAGAATCAGATGCTTCGCACAGTTATGTTCAGTATCTGCCGCTAGGTACCGTATTAGGTATATTGCCTTGGAATGCTCCATTTTGGTTGGCGTTTCGTTTCTGCGCTCCAGCCATCATGGCAGGCAATACCTGTTTGATGAAACATGATCTTCATGTTCCCGCCAGTGCACAAGCGATTGCTGATCTGTTCATTAAGGTCGGTGCCCCTGAAGGCTTAATGCAAAATGTGCCGATGGATAATGCAGCGATTGAAGCGGTGATTCGTGATCCTCGTGTTCAGGCCGTTTCATTAACCGGTTCAGAGCGTGCGGGAAGTGCGGTAGCGGCTATTGCAGGTTCAGAAATTAAGCCTGTCGTGCTGGAATTAGGTGGCTCTGATCCTTGTATCGTCTTATCAGATGCCGATTTGGAAAAAGCCGCTGACATTATCACTTTGTCGCGTATTATCAATGCCGGTCAATCCTGTATCGCGGCAAAACGCATCATTGTTGAAGATGCGGTTTATGATCAGATGGTCGAGCTTCTTAAAACCCGTTTGGCGAAGCTTAATCTAGGTAATCCCGCTGAAGAAACCACCGATGTGGGGCCAATGGCACGTGATGATCTTCGTCAAAACCTGCATCGCCAAGTGGAAGAAACCAAAGCCGCCGGTGCGCGCTGCCTGTTAGGTGGTGAAATTCCAGAAGGCGAAGGTTTCTTCTATCCAGTGACCCTGCTAGTCGATGTGGAGCCGGGTATGACGGCGGCGGTTGAGGAAACCTTTGGGCCTGTTGCGGTGGTGATGAAAGCCAGTGATGCCGATCATGCGATTGCGATAGCCAACGACAGTCGTTATGGCTTAGCTGCCGGTTTGTGGACGGAAAAGTCTCGTGGAGAACAGCTCGCTCGCCGTATTGAAGTGGGTCAGGTCGCGGTTAACGGTATTGTGAAAACCGATCCTCGCTTACCCAGTGGTGGAATCAAGTGTTCTGGTCTGGGTCGGGAGTTGGGTCCGCAGGGCATTCGTGAGTTTGTGAATGCTCAGCAGATCTGGTTAGGCTAGGCTTAGCGTAAACACAACCAGTACTTAAGTTGTAGGCATGACCATAGCGTTAACAGTTATGGTCATGCTATATTTGATGTCGTTTTTAGTTCGAAACATGTCGATCGGGAGAGATTACTGGCTTATTTTACATAAGTGCAGTGACGCCGAAGGAGCAACCGCCCCGGAAACTCTCAGGCAAAAGGACCGGTTGATGTTTAAAGAACTCCGAAGAGATGTCTTAATTGGCACACCGAAGGAGCAAGCACTGTTATCAGTGTGAATCTCTCAGGTACAGCAACGGAGGGGGTGGCGTTTTTCAAATGAATGACGTCTAACCTAATGTTGAATTCGGAGTTGTCTGATGCAGTCTATTGCAGTTATCGGCGGTGGAATCACCGGCGTCACTTCCGCTTACGCACTGGCTAAGCGTGGTTATCAAGTTACCCTGTTTGAAAAGCAACGCTATGCAGCGATGGAAACCTCTTTTGCGAATGGTGGTCAGTTATCGGCTTCCAATGCTGAAGTGTGGACCTGTTGGTCTACCATTCTTAAAGGGTTGAAGTGGATGCTGAAAAACGATGCGCCCTTGCTCGTTAATCCCAAGCCTTCTTGGCATAAATTCAGCTGGTTTGCTGAGTTTATGGCCTCTATTCCTCAGTATGAAAATAACACCACCGAAACTGCCCGTATGGCGATAGCCGCTCGTGAACTACTGTTTGGTTGGGCTAAAGAAGAAAATATCGATTTCGATCATGTCGAAAAAGGGATATTACATATTTACCGTGATAAAGCAGGATTTGAGCACGCTCAGCGAGTATCCAAATTACTCGCTAAGGGTGGTTTGGTTCGTGAGACATTATCTCCCAGTGATATCCAGCGGATAGAGCCAACCTTAAAAGGTCAGTATTACGGTGGCTTTTTAACACCCAGTGATACCACCGGTGACATACACAAATACACTCAAGGTTTAGCTAAAGCTTGTGAACGCTTAGGTGTCAAATGCCTCTATGAGCAAGAAGTCTTGGATGTGAAAGCAGATGATCGCGGTGCCTCCGTTACGGTAAAAACCTCAGAAGGCTCAATCCGTCACCAATTTGATGCAATAGTAGTGTCTGCGGGTGTCGGCAGTCGGAAGTTAGCAGCATCTTTGGGTGATCGAGTCAATATTTATCCAGTTAAAGGTTACTCCATTACTGTCAATCTTCTTGACGAGCAAAGCCAAGCCGCAGCGCCTATGGTCAGTTTGTTAGATGATGAGACTAAATTGGTTACCAGTCGTTTAGGGAAAGATCGTTTCCGTGTCGCCGGTACCGCTGAGTTTAATGGTTACAATAAGGATATTAGAGCCGATCGAATCAAGCCGTTGGTTGACTGGGTTAATCAGTGTTTCCCCGAGGTAAATACTCGCAGCGTTATCCCTTGGGCGGGTTTGCGTCCCATGATGCCTAATATGATGCCGAAAGTGGGTAAGGGCAAATTACCCACCGTCTTTTATAATACCGGTCACGGTCATTTGGGCTGGACGTTAAGTGCTGTTACAGCGGATATGTTAGCGGATGTGATTGATCAAGCTAACACATCCGCACAATTTGTACCTGCTTAAGCCTTACCCAGGCATATTTTCCCATAAGGTCGATCTCAGTCTCTCTTTGGTGGCTGAGTCGGCTGGTTGGCTGCTGATAATCGACCAGTCATTGTCCACATGATGTATCCAGACCTGCCCATCACGCATTTCTATGCTGGTCAAAGGCTTAATGTCGCGACGATCTTGTGCGGTATAAATATTTAATAACTCAAAGTCTAAGATCCACAAACGATTATTCACCTCCACTGCAAGAACAGTCAAAGGTTCAATCTCATACCCACTGGGCGTCACATGTTGGGCGTGAGTGATCATTGTGCGAGCATGGGGATAGCGTTGACGGACTAAATGATATTTAGCCAAGGCAGAGTGGTTATATCGTTTTTCTTTTGTTGGCTGTCTTTGAAATTCTAAATTAACTTGTGCATTGATGCTTCTTAATTCACGAATATCGATAGCTACTGCCAATTGGCTCATGAGTGTCAAAAACAACAGCGTTAGACTGGTGACTATTGCTCGCATGATCGGGTCCTTATAATTGATCTATCACTTCGGAAAAGGATAGTGTCTGTAACTGATTAACCTCGCAATAAAAATCAGCTCACTTTGTGACCTAGATCACATATGAAGGGGGAGTGGCATAAAGGTTCGTTGTGAATAGGGTATCGTAAGCGCACAATGGAGATTCACACTAAATAGGTGTTCAGCTCCGATGTTAGAGCCTCAAGTAGTCTCCGCTACTAAAAATTCGCTATATAACCGATTTCTTCATACATTGTTTTTGGCGTTAGGCTATGCACTATTTGGTATCTTAACAATTCTCTCTTCATTTGCTGAAGGTTACTCAGTCCCTTTTTGGCCAGCTGCTGGACTAGGTCTTGCTGGGTTGTTAATTTGGGGTAGATACTGAATGGGGGTACGGCCTAACGCAGGTAACAAAAAGCGCTCTAGTGCGCTGCTTATCTTCTTTATATTTTGCTTATGTGTGCTGGGGTTTATGCCATCAGCCAGCAATTGCCGTGCTTCATCAGACTTTGAGCGAGCTTGTTTAAGGGTTGTTTCAGGTTATACCCCCAGTTCTACCCTCTGAAATAGCTATAAGTTTCGCTATTGAGTGAGAAGCTATTAGAGTAATATTAAGCTCTAACCCGCATGGTTACAAGGTTTGAGAGATTGTACGAGAAGGGTTAAAACCCCGTAATGGTAGCGGTGGGCGGACTCGAACCGCCACGCTTATTCAGCAACGGATTTTGAATCCGTCGTGTCTACCAATTTCACCACACCGCCAACTTGAAGCTGAGTTGAAGCGTTTACCTCAACAACAGAGCGCATATTATAAGGTCTTTTTCGCAGCGGTCAATCAAGACTGAAAAATTCTTTTGATTGAGGTAAAATACGCAACTTAATTTTTCTTACAGGTTAGATCATGCGCGTCAGTGATTTCTCTTTTGATTTGCCGGAAGAGCTTATTGCTCAGTTTCCTTTGGAAACGCGAAGTGCGAGTCGTTTATTGTGTTTAGATGGCAACACTGGTGAGTGTCAGCATCGACAGTTTAGTCAGCTGACTGAGCTACTACAGCCGGGTGATTTGTTGGTGTTTAATGACACTCGGGTGATTCCTGCCCGTTTGTTTGGGCAGAAAGCTTCAGGTGGAAAGGTAGAAGTCCTGATTGAGAGACTTCAAGGTGATCAGCGTGCGCTCGCTCATGTTCGCTCAAGTCGATCACCTAAAGTGGGCAGTCGATTACTGTTAGAGGGTGGTGTTGAGGCTGAGGTCATCGGTCGTCAAGACAATCTATTTCAGTTACAGTTTGATCCTCAAGAAGATCTGATGCGACAGCTCGAAGCGCATGGTCATATGCCTTTGCCTCCTTATATGCATCGTGAAGATTTACCCTCTGATCGTGAGCGTTATCAAACGGTTTATAACAAGCGCCCGGGAGCTGTGGCTGCGCCAACTGCGGGCTTGCATTTTGATCAACCGTTACTCGATCAGCTGAAAACGATGGGTGTAGAAACTACCTTTGTAACGCTTCATGTGGGTGCAGGAACCTTTCAGCCAGTTAAAGTTGATCAGGTTGAAGAGCATAAAATGCACGCTGAGTATATTGAAGTGTCAGAAGCTGTGTGTGACGCAGTTAATGCAGCACGTGCACGTGGGTCTCGCGTTGTTGCGGTAGGAACCACCAGTGTGCGGTCGCTAGAATCCGCCAGTCAGTCGGGGCAGATTCAGCCGTTTATGGGTGATAGTTCCATATTTATCTATCCAGGCTACCGCTTTAAAAGTGTCGATGCGATGGTGACAAATTTTCACCTTCCTGAGTCGACCTTGATCATGCTGGTTTCTGCTTTTTCGGGTATCGAGCATATTCGACAGGCTTATTCTGAAGCAATTCAACAGCGCTACCGTTTTTTCAGTTATGGTGATGCAATGTTTTTGACGTGTCAGTCTAATATTGCCAAGGAGTCCGCGTGACTAGACAATGTTTTATGCAGTTTGAGCGTTTAGCAACCGAGGGTAAAGCGCGTCGTGGTCGTTTAACCTTCCCGCGAGGTGTGGTTGAAACGCCTGCGTTTATGCCAGTGGGGACTTATGGCACCGTGAAAGGGATGTTGCCGCGCGATGTTAAAGCCTTGGGTGCGCAAATCGTTCTAGGCAATACTTTTCATTTAATGCTTCGACCTGGTACAGAGATCATCAATTTGCATGGTGATCTGCATGACTTTATGCAATGGCAAGGGCCTATTTTAACTGACTCCGGTGGCTTTCAAGTCTTCAGTCTTGGCAAGATGAGAAAGATTACCGAAGAAGGTGTTTCGTTTCGTTCACCCGTGGATGGTAGTAAGGTCTTTTTAAGTCCTGAGCGTTCGATGGAAGTGCAGCGTGCGCTGGGGTCAGATATCGTCATGATTTTTGATGAGTGCACGCCGTATCCCGCAACTGAAATCGAAGCGGCTGAGTCGATGCGGATGTCACTCCGTTGGGCTGAGCGCTCAAAAACCGCGCATGGAGACAATCCTTCGGCACTGTTTGGTATTGTTCAGGGGGGTATGTACCCTCACTTTCGTGATGAGTCTTTGGCAGGCTTAACTGAAATAGGATTTGATGGTTATGCGATCGGCGGTTTATCGGTTGGTGAACCTAAAGAAGAGATGATCGAGGTACTGGATCATCTAGCCTACAAGATGCCAGACGATAAGCCTCGCTATTTAATGGGTGTAGGTAAGCCGGAAGATATCGTTGAGGCGGTACGACGCGGTGTCGATATGTTTGATTGTGTAATTCCAACTCGCAACGCGCGAAATGGGTTCTTGTTCACGTCAACAGGCGTCGTTAAGATCCGTAATTCAGCGAATAAAACGGATATTCGTCCGTTAGATGAAAATTGCGACTGTTACACTTGTAAAAACTTTAGTCGGGCTTATCTACATCATTTAGATAAGTGTGGTGAGATGCTGGGTGCTCAGTTAAGTACCTTGCATAATCTACATTATTACCAGACCTTGATGGCTGGTTTGCGCAATGCCTTAGAACAGGGTAAATTGTGCGCCTTTGTAGACGATTTCTATCAGGCAAGAGGGCTGGAAACTCCTCCCTTGTTAGACACATCATCATGATCGTCTTTAAAAAATATTTAAAAGTTTCGTTAACTTAGACAATAACTGGAGAACGCCTGAATGAGCTTCTTTATTTCGCCAGCCTTCGCACAAGAAGCGGGTGGTATGGATCCTGGCATGTTTAACATGCTGTTTTTGGTTGGCTTTGCGCTAATCTTTTATTTCTTCCTTTGGCGTCCACAGGCAAAACGTGCCAAGGAACATAAAGCGCTAGTCGGTGGTCTGAGTAAGGGTGATGAAGTGATTACTGCCGGTGGTATTATCGGCAAGGTCGTTCGTCTGACCGATGATTATGTGGTACTAGAAGTCAGCAATGGCGTAGAACTTAAGTTTCAGAAAGCCCATGTGGCCGCTGAGCTGCCTAAGGGTACCATCAAGGATATCTAACGGCTGAAACCAGCGTCAGCGCCACTCCTGTAGTGGCGCTTTTGTTTACCGAGGAAGGAGCACAATGCTCAACCGCTACCCTTTGTGGAAAAATTTACTGATTGTATTGGTGTTGGTCATCGCCGCCATCTATGCAGCTCCAAACCTATATCCTGAAGACTATGCCGTGCAAATTTCGGGCTCACGCGCCGTTCATCAAGTTGATGACCGCATCATAGCTCAAGCGGTTAATGTACTGGAACAAGAAGGTATCAGCTTCAAAAGTGCCGAACTGGAAAATGAAGCGGGCATGATACGTTTCGATTCGGGTGATGCACAGTTAAGAGCTCGAGCTGCGCTAACGCGAGGGCTGGGCGAAAATTTTGTTGTGGCGATGAATTTAGCGCCAACAACCCCAGATTGGTTGACTGCGATAGGTGCAAGACCGATGACTTTAGGTCTTGATCTGCGTGGTGGTGTCCACTTCTTAATGGAAGTCGACACGGTACAGGCCGTGACTCAGCGTTTAGAAGTCTATGCCAGTGATATACGTACCACATTGCGTGAACAGCGCATTCGTTACCGTTCAGTGGAACTAGAAGATGATGGTCGCTTGGTTGCTCGTTTTGCTGATGCCGAAGCACGAGATGAAGCACAAAGCCGCTTACGCCGAGATTTTCAAGAGTTTGCCTTTGAAACTGCCCAGCAAGATGAGGCATGGTTTCTCTATGTTACGTTGAATGAGCAAACCGTTCGTGATATCGAAGACTACGCAATTCAGCAAAACTTAACGACCTTACGTAATCGTGTTAACGAGTTAGGTGTTGCAGAACCCTTAGTTCAGCGTCAAGGTCGAAACCGAATTGTGGTTCAGCTTCCTGGTATTCAGGATGCGGCTGCCGCTAAGCGTGTTATCGGTCAAACGGCTAACCTAGAGTTTCGTTTAGAGGCTCTTAGTGATGCAAGTAGAGCCGCAACTGAAGTATTTGAGTTCCGTAATGATCCTGATCGCCGTGCAACACTTGAACGCGATATTATTATCACCGGATCCAGCGTGGCTAACGCCAATGCCACCTTTGATGAAAACGGTATGCCACAGGTTTCTATAACCTTGGATGCGCGTGGTGGCCAGATGATGAGTCGTGTCACCCGAAATGCACTGCAGCGTCGCATGGCGGTTGTATTTGTTGAACATAAAACACGAAATGTAATGGAGCGTGTTGACGGTGAGATGGTCGAGCGCCGTATTCCCTACACGGAAAAGCGCCTGATTTCTTTAGCGACGATTCAAAGTGTCTTAGGCAATCAGTTCCGTATTACTGGACTAGATAGCCCTCGAGAGTCTTCTGAACTGGCCCTGTTACTGCGAGCTGGTGCCTTGGCCGCTCCCATCTATTTTGTTGAAGAACGAACCATTGGTCCAAGCCTAGGTGAAGCAAACATCAAGATGGGTGTTACATCGGTACAGATAGGCTTTGCCTTGGTGATGGTGTTTATGGCGCTTTTCTACCGCGTCTTCGGATTATTGGCAAACGTCGCGCTAACGCTTAACTTGGTGATGATTATCGCAGTCATGTCGATGTTAGGTGCAACGCTGACGCTTCCGGGTATCGCAGGTATTGTGTTGACAGTCGGTATGGCTGTTGATGCTAACGTGTTGATATTTGAGCGTATTAAAGAAGAGCTCCGTAGCGGTGCACCGGTGCAAAGTGCGATTAATTCGGGCTTTGGTCGCGCCTTTAGTACGATTTTGGATGCTAACGTTACCACCCTAATTGCAGCAGTGATTCTGTTTGCTATGGGTACAGGGCCTGTCAAAGGTTTTGCTGTAACGCTATCGGTCGGAATAGTCACCTCAATGTTTGCAGCACTCGTGATTACGCGAGCCTTGGTCAATGCGACCTATGGTGGCCGCAAACTGCAGAAGCTTTGGCTCTGAGGGTTATATGATTAATATTAAAAAAGAATTCAACTTTATGGGAGCTCGTCGCATTGCGGCGATCTTCTCCATCGTGTTGATACTCGTTTCCATAGGCTCATTAGCGATTAATGGACTTAAGTTCGGCTTAGATTTCACCGGTGGTAGTCTTGTCGAAGTGACCTATGATCAGCCGGTCGAACTAGAGGTGGTCAGAGGTCATCTTCGTGGTGCTGGTTATGGCGATGCAGTGGTGCAAACCTTTGGCTCTGCAAATGATATCCTCATTCGACTGGGTGAAGCGCATGATCCGCAACTAGGACAAACAATTCTAGAAATTTTGCAGCAAGAAGCTGATGGCTCGGTTACTTTAAGACGTAATGAGTTTGTTGGCTCTCAAGTGGGTGAGGAGTTACGAGAACAGGGTGGACTAGGATTGTTAGTTGCCTTGATTATGGTAATGATCTACTTAGCCTTCCGTTTTCAGTTTAAGTTCTCGGTGGGTGCGGTATTGGCTTTAGCGCATGATGTTATTATTGTGCTAGGCTTCTTCTCGTTGATGCAGATAGACTTTGATTTAACGGTATTAGCAGCACTTTTAGCGGTTATCGGCTATTCTTTAAACGATACCATCGTTGTCTATGATCGTATTCGTGAAAACTTTAGGGTTTTACGAGTCAGTGATTCGATTGAAGTGCTGAATACATCGCTTAACCAAACCTTAAGTAGAACGATAGTCACTTCTTTAACGACGATGATGGTGTTGGTCGTTTTAGCTATATTTGGCGGTGAAATGATCTATGGTTTCGCGATAGCACTGTTAGCAGGTGTTATTATTGGTACTTATTCGTCGGTTTATGTGGCTGGTAACATTCTATTGTTGTTGAATGTCACCCGAGAAGATTTGATCCCTCCACCTCCGAAAGAGGATGAGGAAGAGGAACTGGTTCCTTAATTGATCTTTACAAAAAAGCCGGCTATATGCCGGCTTTGTTTATAAATGGAAAAAATATGAAAAATAAATGGGTTGAAAAAGATCCTAATGCAGCACAGGAAGCAACCAAATATGACAATCCTGTGCCGAGTCGTGAGTTTATACTCGAATTTTTACAAAAATGGGGTGCGCCGATTGCACATCCTGATCTGTGCGATGAACTAGGTTTAACACACGAAGATGATATAGAGGCGATACGTCGTCGACTTATTGCCATGTGCCGAGACGGACAATTAATCTCCAACCGTCGCAATGAATTCGGTCTGATCGAAAAAATGAATCTCATCAGTGGTCGTGTGATTGGCCACCGAGATGGTTACGGTTTTTTAAAGCCTGAAGATGGTGGTGATGACCTGTTTTTGAATGCACGTAATATGCGTGAAGTGTTTGACGGTGATAAAGCCTTAGTTCAGGAGATCGGTTTAGATAGCCGAGGTCGTCGTGAGGCGAAGGTTGTTGAGGTATTAGAGCGCAGTATTAAAAAAGTGGTGGGTCGTTTTGACGGTCACAATGGCTTTGGTTCGCTGATACCTGAAAATCAACGCATCACCAATCAAGTGATGATTATTCCGAATGAACAGTCAGATTTAACCTATAGCGATGGTCAGTTAGTCGTTGCTGAAATTCTTCAGTATCCTAATCGTCGGCAACCTGCGCGTGCGCAAGTGGTTGAAGTGTTAGGTGAGCATTTATCAGCAGGGATGGAGATCAAAGTCGCCATTCACAGTCATGATATTCCCAATGAATGGCCGGAAGCGGTGCATCAGCAAATTGCTGAACTTGCTCCTGAAGTGGCGGAAAAAGATAAAGCCAATCGTGTTGATCTGCGTAATTTACCCTTAGTGACAATTGATGGTGAAGATGCACGTGACTTTGATGATGCCGTCTATGCTGAAAAGAAACGTCTAGGCGGTTGGCGTCTATGGGTTGCCATCGCTGACGTTTCTTACTATGTCCAGCCAGGATCAGCGCTGGATAATGAAGCGATTCTTCGTGGTAACTCTGTTTACTTCCCCGGCTTTGTGGTGCCGATGCTACCAGAGTTATTATCCAATGGACTTTGCTCGTTAAATCCTAAAGTTGATCGTTTATCCATGGTTTGTGAGATGAATATTTCACGTTCCGGTGTGCTAAAAGACTTTCGTTTTTATGAAGCCGTCATCAACTCTAAGGCACGTCTTACTTACAATAAAGTGGCAGCGATCCTTGGGCAGATTGGTGAGGCGGACGAACAAAAGCAGTTGCGTCAAGAATATGCTGCGGTTACTCCTCATTTGGAAACCCTTTACGGCCTGTATAAAGCCTTACGGAAAGCCAGAGATGAGCGTGGTGCGATTGACTTTGATACGGTTGAAACACGTATTGAATTTGGCCCAGAGCGCAAAATTGAGCGTATTGTTCCCATTCATCGTAACGATGCTCATAAAATTATTGAAGAATGTATGTTGTGTGCGAACGTAGCAACAGCACGATTCCTGGATAAGTATAAACAGCCGAGCCTGTACCGTATTCATGAGGGGCCAAAGGATCAAAAGCTTAAAAACCTCCGTGGTTTTTTAAGCGAGTTAGGTTTAAACCTTCCGGGCGGTGAGAAGCCAGAGCCGAAAGACTATTTGAAATTGGCAACTGCGATAGAAAACCGTCCAGATCAGCATATTATTCAGACCATGATGCTTCGTTCCATGCAGCAAGCGGTCTACAGTCCTGAAAATAAAGGACACTTTGGTCTGGCCTATGAGGCCTATGCACATTTTACATCGCCTATTCGTCGCTATCCCGATTTGCTGGTGCATCGTAATATCCGTGCTGCCATTCATACCGGTAAGCGAATTAAAGAGATAGAGCGACCTTCAGGGTTTAGTGCTAAGCCTGCTTTCGTCAAGCATTACACGATGGAAGAGATGTTGGCGCTGGGTGAACAATGCTCGATGACAGAGCGACGCGCTGATGATGCGACACGCGATGTGGTTGCTTGGTTGAAATGTGAGTATATGCAGGGGCAGATCGGCAATCACTTTGAAGGAGTCGTTGCGGCTGTGACTGGGTTTGGTTTGTTCGTAGAGATCAAAGACCTCTATGTGGAAGGCTTGGTACATATTACCGGTCTGCCCAGTGATTATTACCACTTTGATGCAGCAAAGCAGCGCTTAGTGGGTGATCGTACCAAGCGAGTATTTAAGCTAGGCGATAGCCTAAATGTGCGTGTGGTTAGAGTGGATCTTGATGAGCGTAAAATCGACTTTGATTTGGCGGATGGAACCAGTCAGAATAGCGCTCCCGTGCCCAAAAAACCGTCGAAGCGAGATCAGCTTCGCAAAGGCAAAGTCGATGACAGTAAGTCATCACCTAGTCGTAAAGCTGGGCCTTCAACCGCTTCATCACGTAAGCCATCATCAAGAAAAAAATGACATCCATGAACGAAATAATTCTGATGACACTCTCGGGTAAGGATCGCCCGGGAGTTACCGCGGGTATTACCGGAATTCTGGCAAATTTTAACGTCAATATTTTAGATATCGGTCAGGCTGTTATTCATAACACCCTGTCCTTAGGTATATTGATTCAAGTGCCCACGGAAGCCGGCGCTTCTAACTTATTGCGTGATTTACTGTTCAGAGCGCATGAATTAGATATGCATGTGCGTTTCGAGCCTGTCGATCCACGTGATTATGAGCAATGGGTTTCTGGGCAGGGTAAGTCTCGGCATATCATTACGTTGCTAGGTCGTCGTATTAGTGCACTGCATATCGCACGTGTTGCTGAAATTGCGGCTAGTCACGGTTTGAATATCGATAATATCAATCGTCTTTCGGGTCGAGTGTCTCTTGAAACACCCTCCAATACAGAAAAGACTAAAGCCTGCGTTGAATTCTCCGTTCGCGGTATTCCGGCAGATGCTTCAGCTTTAAGACAGGCATTTCTTCAAGCAGCTTCAGATTATGAAGTGGATATCGCTTTCCAGCATGATGATATCTTCAGACGCAATCGTCGTTTAGTTGTGTTCGATATGGATTCAACCTTGATTGAAGCAGAAGTGATTGATGAGCTAGCGAAAGAAGCGGGTGTCGGTGATCAAGTTGCCGAAATCACCGAAGCCGCGATGCGAGGTGAGCTGGATTTTAATGAAAGCTTCCGCAAGCGTGTGGCGCTGTTAAAAGGGTTGGATGTTTCCGCCTTGGATAAAATTGCAGCACGTTTGAAGTTAACTGAGGGTGCTGAAACCTTGGTATCTCAACTGAAAGCCTTAGGGTTCAAAACGGCTATTCTATCGGGCGGCTTTAACTACTTTGCCAAAGGCCTTCAGCAGCGACTGGGTTTTGATTATGTTTATGCGAATGAGCTGGACATCATTGATGGCAAAGTAACAGGTGAAGTAACAGGAGAGATCGTCAATGGTGAGCGTAAAGCTCAACTGTTGCGAGAGATTGCCGAGCGTGAGGGATTAAGGCTAGAACAAACGATTGCTGTTGGTGATGGGGCGAATGATCTGCCAATGCTTTCAATAGCCGGACTTGGTATTGCTTTTCGGGCCAAACCGCTTGTCAGAGAGAGCGCTAAACAGGCCATTTCAACATTAGGTTTGGATGGTATTCTCTACCTGATTGGATTTCGTGATCGTGACGGGATCTAACGTCTAATCATTTAAAGCAGAAGCCTAATCAGTATCAATGCTGATTAGGCTTCGCTAGTCGTTTCAAAGAAATCGTATTTCATATCCGCTTGAGGGGGCTGCAAATAGTGGCCCTGTACCATATTAATACCCATGCGGAAGAGTTGGCTCATTTGACGCGTATCCTCGACCATCGGTGCAATCAGCTGAATACCTTTCTCTTTTAACGGCTTGATAATTTCACCCATCTGCTTGGGCGTTAAGCTATTGCGATTCAATTCTTTTAAATAACTAACATCTAGTTTGACGTAATCAACCTTAGCATCCGCAAGAACATAATTAGATTCAGAGGTACTGCCAAAATGCTTTAGGCAGATGAGGCAGTGTAGTTTATGAAGTGCTTGGCAAAATGCTTTATAGTAGGCTGGTGATGCAAGCGCGTCCACTTCACTGATCTGGAAAACAAAGTGATCGGCAGGGAGGCGCAAACTTCTCAGTTGCTCTGCGAACCAAGGCAGTAAGGATTTATTGCGCAGTGTTCTTCCGGTTACGTTGACGAACAAACGTTGACGTTTACCTTGATCCAACGCTTGCCGCATTAACATCAGGCACTCTTCAAGCACCCACATGTCCATTCGGGCTAAGACGTTATCATCTGGAATACTGCTCATAAAAATAGTCGGTGAGACTTCTTTGTTATCATCCGTCAGCAGGCGAAGAAAGATCTCATAATTAGCGATCTTAATCTCTGTCTCTAGTGGAACAATGGGTTGGAAAAGTAGGCGGAAATGGTTATGCGTAATCGCATCGACAACACGTTGTACGGCTTTGGCATCATTACCAACCACCGGTTTGCTTTGATCCAACTGATGAAAGCTAAAGCCATTGCCTTGACGCTCATTAAAGTGAAGACTTTTGGCTGCTTTTTCTGCTTGTAATAGTGCCTCTGTACCCCGTGAGGTGCTCTCATTGATCATGGTAATACCGATCGAACAAGTGGTCTGCACGTGATAATCACCAACAGATAAATTCATTTCTGCGATGGCTAAGCATATCTCACGTGCAAGGGCTTTGGCTGTGTCTTGTTGTGGATCAGCAAGGAGAAGGGTGAATACACGATCATCAATATGAGCAAGGGAGTGAGCTTCGTTGACCAGGCCTTTTAATAATCGTCCAATACTGCCGACGAGAAGATCAACCCCTTCCTGACCTGTATTTTGATAGATGGTGTCAAAAGCATCTAGGGAAATGTAACACAGAAATCCATCATTACCACCTTTGCGAGCTAGCTCTAATCGTTGCTCAAGTTGTTTGGTAAAGCCCTTACTGTTTAATAAACCGCTAATAGGGTCAATTTCATTAAAGATTTCAGTATCGGTTAGCTGTTGAATGACGTCGATTTGTACAGCGTCTTTTTCGTTAAATACGGCTTGATGCAGGGTAAGCGTGGCATGGAAGCGTGTCGAGTCTGCACGCATCATATCAACCCCTATACTAGCGGTTCTTACTGTGCCAGAGTTAACATTGCTAATTTCTTGAAGAACTGAATCTCGATGATAAGATGTAACGATATGTTCTAAGTTAAGGCTGCTTAGGTCTTCAAGCACGGTATAGCCTAACAGTTCATGAAAGCGCTCATTGGCATAACAGATATGATTATTTTCAATAAAGCAGATTGCTGTCCGTGAATCATCAATTAATGCCGTAATTCGATGCTCAGCCTTTTCAAGTAGTGTCTCACAGTAACGCCAATGCCTACGCTGTTTTAGTGCTGCTAGGGCTTGATAGATATACATCACCGTTAATTTTTCACTACTAGCGGTACAGGCGACCTGAATGCCTTCTTCTAGCAGCATTAGATGGCTCTCTGAATCAGGCAGTGTTTCGCATATAAGAATTAATGGAATGTCTTTATTTAATTCTTTTACAACCTGAGCGGCCCTCTGAAAATCCAAATCTTGAGGTTGCATGGTGCTTAGTATGAATAATGACCAGCTTCGCTCTGCTAACGAAGCTTTTAGTTCATTTTCATTTGTGATGATTCTGCAACGTGGCGAAATATTCGCTGATGCCAGTGAAGCCTGTGTTTTTGCTGCAGCTTCACGTGTATAACCTAAAAATAGAATAGATACAGTCTCTATTTGTTCTCGGTTTCTGTTATCTGAGTTGGAGTTTGGTTCATCAGAATTCATAAGACAGCCACGTTTCAATTATAACCGCTCACAGACTATTGATTTTTTAGTTCGTAAAATAAATCAAGGGTCGCATAAATAAATATATTATCAGAAATGTGACGTTGAGAGAGGTTTTTGTTCGAATAAAATAACACATGAGATGGGAAGGTGGCAGGGGTAGGAGGATTCGAACCTCCGCATGACGGGATCAAAACCCGTTGCCTTACCGCTTGGCGATACCCCTAAATCGATTTTTTACTCGCTGGTGGCAATGGCGGGATTCGAACCTGCGACCCACGCATTATGAATGCGTTGCTCTAACCAACTGAGCTACATTGCCAAGCGAATGGCAGGGGTAGGAGGATTTGAACCTCCGCATGACGGGATCAAAACCCGTTGCCTTACCGCTTGGCTATACCCCTATAACCGAAACTTGAAAACTGGTGGCGATGGCGGGATTCGAACCTGCGACCCACGCATTATGAATGCGTTGCTCTAACCAACTGAGCTACATCGCCACGTGCTTTCAAGGCCGCAAATTATTCTCTTTTTGGCCTCGATTGTCAACAGCGTGACTGCAAAAAACACTGAATCTCTAAGCTTTTAGCCAACACTTAGACGTTGAAGCGGAAGTGAACCACATCGCCATCTTTGACAATGTATTCTTTGCCTTCTAAACGCCACTTTCCAGCTTCTTTAGCGCCTTGCTCCCCTTTGTAGGTGATGAAGTCGTCATAGCCAATCACTTCGGCGCGGATAAAGCCTTTTTCAAAATCGGTGTGAATCACGGCTGCAGCTTTTGGGGCCGTATCACCAATGCGGATTGTCCAAGCGCGGACTTCCTTAACACCTGCGGTGAAGTAGGTTTGTAGTCCTAGCAGGCTGTAACCAGCGCGTATCACACGATCAAGACCCGGCTCTTCCATTCCCATCTCTTGGAGGAACTCAAGCTTTTCATCATCATCCAGTTCAGCGATTTCTGACTCTAGCTTGTTACAGATAGCGACCACTTCTGCGCCTTCTGATTGGGCTAGTTCACGGACTTTATCGAGGTGTGGATTGTCTTCAAAACCATCTTCAGCCACGTTGGCAATGTACATGGTGGGCTTGGTGGTGAGAAGGTGAAAGCTTTCAATGAGTTTTAGTTCATCATCATTGAGCTTTACCGCGCGAGCAGGTAAGCCTTCGCTGAGGTGAGGCAGAAGCTTTTCTAATAGGGCTTTTGCTGCAACGGCATCTTTATCGCCGCCTTTAGCATTACGAGTAACCCGCTGTAGCTGTTTTTCAACCGAGTCTAAATCGGCTAAAGCCAGCTCTAGGTTGATGGTTTCAATATCTGTCAGAGGATCAATTTGATTCGCAACATGGATGACATTGTCATCTTCAAAGCAGCGAACCACGTGAGCGATCGCGTCAGTTTCGCGAATGTTGGCTAGAAACTTGTTACCAAGTCCTTCACCCTTAGAAGCGCCTGCAACTAGGCCAGCGATATCAACAAACTCCATCGTGGTCGGTACGACACGCTCGGGCTTTACAATTGCCTCCAGCGCTTTCAATCGCGGATCAGGCATAGGAACCACGCCTGCATTAGGCTCGATGGTGCAGAAAGGAAAGTTCTGTGCTTCAATGCCTGCTTTGGTTAAGGCGTTGAAAAGAGTCGATTTGCCGACGTTAGGCAGTCCGACGATGCCACATTTAAAACCCATGGTCTGTTCCTGTTATTTGGTTGAGCCTGAAAAGCTATGTAGTTGATTCATTGCACGCTGCCACTGACCTTCAATAGCCAAGGGTAGGTGGCGGATTGACTCATCAATCGCGGCTTGAGTGTTATCTCTTTCTTGTGTGGGTGCTTTGGTCAATACGAAGCCTGATACTTGGCTTGCATGTCCAGGGTGCCCGATACCGATGCGTAAACGATAGAATTCTTTGTTATTGCCTAATTGAGCAATAATATCTCGTAAACCGTTGTGGCCTCCATGGCCTCCACCTTTCTTTAATCGCGCAGTTCCCGGCTGTAAGTCCAGCTCATCATGAGCGACAAGAATATTCTCGGGTGCGATTTTGTAAAAATTAGCTAAGGCTGCTACTGACTTTCCACTCAGGTTCATAAACGTAGTGGGGATCAACAGGTGGATAGGTGTGCCTGCAATCTGCGTTTTGGCGTAGAGGCCATAAAAACGAGCTTCAGGTTTTAGAGGAGAGTTCTGGTGGGCAGCAAGCTGCTCCACCAGATGCGCACCGGCATTATGACGCGTTTCGTGATATTGGGGCCCTGGGTTGCCAAGGCCAACAATGAGTTGAATAGAGTCATTCATGCCGAGCACGATCAGTCATAAAGACTGATTATTTTTTAGCACCGCGTGGCGCGTAGCAGTAACCGATACCTTGGTCATGGTCTTCACCACGACGAAGAGCAACAATTTCAACACCTTCAGGCAGAACGATGTCTGAAAGGTGAGCAATTTGGCCCATTTCGATATTGGATAGATCCACATCTAGAGCTTCTGGCAATGCTTTTGGTAAGCATAGGATTTCTACAGTAGAAGCTTCAGGTGCGAATTTAGCGGCTGCTTTAGACGCTGCAGATTTTTCGAAGTTTACAAAGTTCAGAGGTACCTGAATCTTGATCTTCTGGTTGTCGTCAATGCGCTGGAAGTCAGCGTGAAGAACAACAGGTTTAGCAGGGTGACGCTGTAGATCTTTAATGATAACAGAGGTTTCTTTACCATCTAAGCTGATTGTCAGAATAGATGAATAGAAGCCATCTTCTAAAAGCATACGATAAAGATCTTTACCGACAACAGAGACAGCGACAGGTGTTTCGCTACCGTAAATGATGCCAGGTACCATGCCTTGACGACGCAGGCGGCGGCTCGCACCCTTCCCCTGATCTTCACGGCTTACAGCGTTGATTACGAACTTAGACATTGTGTATTACCCTATAAAATTAAAAAACTGCAACCTCCCGCGACCAGGATTTTGCAGTATTTGATTACCCTGTTTGTCAGGGAAAGTGCAAAATACTTAGTTATATAGCTATGTATTTCGCATTGTTCGATTGAGCGAATCTCAATCTACCTAGCGTGATATTCTTAGCGGAACATCGCGCTGATGGATTCTTCATTACATACGCGGCGAACCGCTTCAGCCAGCATGGGTGCAATCGTCAGTTGGCGAATTTTGGAGCACTTCTGTGCTGCTGGCGATAGCGGAATAGTGTCCGTTACCACCATCTCGTCAAGCATAGAGCCATTGATGTTGTCGATCGCAGGACCTGATAGCACAGGGTGCGTTACATAAGAGACAACACGAGCAGCGCCTTTGTCTTTTAGTGCTTGGGCTGCTTTACATAAAGTCCCAGCGGTATCGCACATATCATCAACGAGAATGCAGGTACGTCCAGCGACATCACCAATAATATTCATGACTTGTGATTCATTAGCTTTTTCGCGACGTTTGTCGATGATAGCTAGATCACAGTCAAGTTGTTTAGCAACTGCTCTGGCGCGAACCACACCGCCAACGTCAGGCGAAACAACGATCATGTCTTCGTATTTTTGATCTGTAATGTCATCTAATAGCACCGGAGAGCCATAGACGTTATCAACGGGGATATCAAAAAAACCTTGAATCTGGTCAGCATGTAAATCAACAGTCAATACACGGTCAACACCGGCACTGGTCATCATACTGGCAACGACTTTGGCACTGATCGGTACTCGCGTTGAACGAGGGCGACGATCTTGGCGTGCGTAGCCAAAATAGGGAACAACCGCTGTGATTCTCATAGCAGATGCACGACGCATGGCATCTGCAAATACGATCAATTCCATTAAGTTGTCATTGGTCGGAGCACAGGTTGACTGAATAATGAAAACGTCTTTACCGCGAACGTTTTCTTGTATTTCCACACTCACTTCACCATCACTAAAGCGACCTACGTCTGCTTTGCCCAGTGGGATATCTAAGCGTTCCACCACCTTAAGTGCCAGTTCCGGATTGGCATTGCCGGTGAAGATCATCATGCTGGACATGCGCTTTACCTTTTCGATTGCTGCTGAATGGGTTTCAAGTGCTGAAGGATTATCAGTCATCATAGTCTTTGGCTGGGGTAGTAGGACTCGAACCTACGCATGCTGGAATCAGAATCCAGTGCCTTACCAGCTTGGCGATACCCCAAACTCTCCTTTGGCATCGTTATAGCCTTAAAAGGAAGGCGCGTATTCTGTGCAAATTTAAGCCAAAAATCAACCCCTGAGGTCAGGGTGTTAACTCCCAGCGTCCTATTACTAAGTTTACTGTAATCTCATTATGCACCATCCTCATGCGAGAGGGTAGTCGATGGTTCGCACCGATCTCTTGAAAACGTAAAATATCAATATCCCAATCTGCTTGAGTAAAGCGGTAATTACTCTGTTCAGAAACCAGTGCATGGGGTAGCGATGGATCAGGTACGCCTCTAATCCACCATACCGCGTGGCGAATAGGTAAACTCCATCCAAGTATCGCCTGCATCAAAGCCTCTGGAGATCGAGCCGTGTAACGATCATCTTCACCAGCAACCTGAATTTCCGCTCGCCCTGGTCTTCCTGTCATGATCGCAACAGTTTGATTGAAAGGGCCGGCAGATAGGTGGATTTTGTAATCATCTTGCTGTTGCTCCCAGTTTAACCGAGCAGAATCTGAACGATCGGCTAAGGGTTGGGTAATGCTGATACGCGCATCGAGTGCCCAGTCTTCCAGTTCATAGACCCAAGCTTGTTCAACTCGATCGGGAGGTGGAAGCATTGGGCTGGTGCTACAGGCTGATAAAAGCAGCAATACCGCGACGATTAAGAGCGCTTTCACTGAATTACTCAATTTCAATTCTCTCAAGTGCATCTAGTAGGTGTCGATTATCGGGCATTCTGGAGAGGTAATCCTCTAACAGTGTTGTTGCATCATCATGTCGGCCGAGGTGATTTAATACTCGCACTAAGTGTGCAACCACCTCGGGATCTGGAAATAAATCGTAGGCACGTTGTAAGAAGAAAAGCGCTTCATCTGCTCTGTTTAACTTAAATAGAACCCAGCCCATAGAATCCAGTGTGGCAGCATCGTTAGGTTGTTGTTCAAGAGCTCTAGAGATCAATGAATGTGCTGTTTCATAATCATCGGTGTGGACGGTCATGGTGTATCCCAGTGCATTCAAAAACACTGGGTTATCTGGATCAAGTTCCAGTACACGTCGAAGGTCGCTTAGTGTTTTTTCAGGTTGTTCTGGTTCATGGAAGAGCGCACGCGTATAAAGAAGGCGAGTATCGGTGGGTGATTTGTTAATTTCATTAGTTAAGCGTTCAAGCGCCAAGGGTTTTAAGTCATGAGTTTTGTACCATTCTGCCAACACAATAACCAAGCCAGTTCTGAGTCCAGGTTGAAGTGTGATGGCCTTGTTAATAGTATTCTCGACACGAGCTTGGTATGCCGGATCATTGAAAAGCTCCAGCATGCGTGCTCGTGCTTGTAAAAAGGTATTACCTTGCTCGACGGCACTGTAATAGGAGAGCGCTAGCTCTCTATCACCGCGCTGTTGGGCTAAATGGCCCAAGTAAAAGTCTACTTCAGGGTTGTCAGGTGATTTTAATTTTAACGATTCCAGAAGATCGCGACTGGATTCGTATTGCTGATGATCAAGTAACAAGAGTGCAAAGTATAGGTGAAGTTGCGTATCACGATGACGTTCTTCTAATAAAGAGGTCATGAGTTGTTCCGCTCTCTGAAATTGACCAGATAGCATCAACAATTGTGCTTGTTGAATTTGCAGTTGATTGCTTTCTGGATGGCGCAACGCTGCACGATTAATCAATTGTAGTGCAGGCGTGATCTCATCGCGTTGACGTAAAAGCTCTACTTTTTGCATCACCAGTTGTGGTTGATAAGGTTCAATCATTAAACCTCTGTCAAAAGCGCGCATGGCAGCATCTTCTTCACCAATGCGAATAAATAGAAGGCCAGTGGCTAGATGCAGATCGGTTCGTTGCGGTTGCTCAACAAGAATTGTCTCAATCAGTTCCAAATATTGACTGGCAGTGGTTGGATCAATGGTCTCTGCTTGAGAACTGATTAGTAAAGCAGCGTCAGATTCTGCATCGATTAACAGTGTTTCTAGCCAAGGTAATGCTTCATTGAACCGACCCTCATGTAACAGAATACCTGCCAGAAGTTCCCGTGGCTCTTGTGAATGAGGTGCTGCATCTGCCCAGAGTTTTGCGCTAGTGATAACGGCTTTGCTGTTACGCATGAACTGAGCGATACGTGTGGCCCGTTCTGCAACGGCAGCATCCTGAGTGTTGCGTGCCTGATTGAGATACAAGCTTAAGGCATCATCATATAAGCCTATGTGTCCCGACATCTCTGCCGTGATCAGGTCAACTAGAATTTCTCTATTTAGCTGTCCTTGTTCATACTTGACCTCTGGAAGCGGAGTGTCAAGAACGTCAAAAGGCTGCGTTTCGGTGGTGTCATGAGTTAAACCTGAGCATCCACTGATCAGTAGAGTCAGTAAAAGAACCCATAGCAGTTTATTCATTAAATTACATCCTTTAGCAATCGCAAGGCTAATGCACTATAGAGGAAATCTGGGCAGTTTGTCGATTGTACGCCTTAAAATCATTACGTATAACAGAACTTGATGGTTTAGTTTACGCCCATCCTATTAAGGTGGCTTAATCCCTGCGCCGTTAAGGTGTATGATAAGCGGCTTATTTCGTGTAGTCGGGTTGCTGATTCTTTTATATGACATTGTTGGCATTAGGTATCAATCATAAAACGGCACCTGTTGAGGTGCGTGAGCGTGTAGCATTTGCTCCAGAGAATCTCGCTCAGGCGATGCATAATGCCTGTCATGCGGCAGGTTTAAAAGAGGTCGCTATCCTATCAACCTGTAACCGCACAGAAGTATACGGTTGCGGTTCATCGCCTAGTTTAGAAAAGTTGCTCGCTTGGCTAGCTCATTACCACGATCTGGATATCAATCGTCTGCAAGATTGTAGTTACCAATACGAAGATGATAAAGCGGTTCGTCATATGATGCGGGTAGCATCAGGACTGGACTCTCTGGTATTGGGTGAGCCGCAAATTCTAGGGCAGCTAAAGTCTGCTTACAGCGTTGCACAAGAAGAAGGTCTGATAGGTGCTGAATTAGGTCGTCTTTTTAGGCATGCCTTTAATGTCGCTAAGCAAGTCAGAACACATACCGCCATAGGACAAAATCCCGTATCCGTGGCATACGCTGCTGTGAGTATGGCACAGCATATTTTTGCGGATTTAAATGAGTCTCGGGCACTGTTGATCGGTGCGGGAGAAACGATTGAACTGGTTGCGCGACACTTGTATCGTGCCGGTGTTCGTCAATTAACGGTGGCTAACCGTACATTGGGTCGTGCTTTAGACTTGGCAGCATTGTTTGATGCCAAAGCTATCGCATTGGGAGATATTCCTGATGTGTTGCCCGATGTTGATATCATTATTTCATCGACAGCCAGTCAATTACCTATTTTAGGCAAAGGTGCGGTTGAAACCGCTTTGAAGAAACGCCGTCATAAACCTTTCTTTATGGTAGATATCGCGGTTCCTCGCGATATTGAGCCACAAGTGGGTCAGCTCGACGATGTTTACCTGTATACCGTAGATGACCTTAAAGAGGTGATTGAGGAAAATCAGCGGGGGCGTGAAAGTGCCGCTCGTGAAGCAGAGCAGATTATTGAGGTTGGCGCTAACGAGTTTATGCGCCAATTGCGTGAGCTGGATGTGGTAGACACTGTCACCTCACTCAGAGAGCAGGCTCATAGTGTTTGTGAAGAGGCATTAGAAAAAGCTCAGAAACAACTGCTTGCGGGTAAAGCTCCAGAGCAAGTGATTGAAGTGCTGGCACGTGGTTTGACCAATAAATTATTGCATCAACCCACGGTGAAGCTGCGCGAGGCCTCAGCTGAAGGGCGTGATGATCTTCAGCAATTAGTCATAGAATTATTTCAACTTCCGGGTGCCGACAAAGCGGACCGACAGGACTGAGAACCAAATAAATGAAAGCTTCCATACGTAACCGACTTGAAACGCTTGCTGATCGTTTTGAGGAACTGTCTGCCTTATTAAGTGATGCTGGCGTCATCAGTGATCAAAAGAGTTTTCGTCGTTACTCCGTTGAGTATTCTGAGTTGGAACCGGTTGTAGAACATTATCGTGATTGGTGCCAAGCCCTTGCTGATATCGACGAAGCCCAGCTGATGTCTAAAGATAGCGATCCTGATATGCGCGCTATGGCAGAGGAAGAGATCGTTGCAGCAACCGAGCGACGTGATGCACTGGAGAAGTCATTGCAGCTGTTGTTGCTGCCTAAAGATCCCAATGATGATCGAAATGTGTTTCTTGAAGTGCGTGCAGGAACAGGCGGTGATGAAGCGGCTATTTTTGCCGGTGATCTATTCAAAATGTATTCCCGTTATGCCGAGTTACAAGGTTGGCGTGTTGAGTTAATCAGTGCCAGCGAAGGAGAGCATGGCGGCTTCAAAGAGGTGATCAGTCGTATCTCAGGTCAGCAAGTTTACGCTCATCTGAAATTCGAGTCGGGCGCGCACCGTGTTCAGCGTGTACCTGAAACGGAATCTCAAGGTCGAATTCATACCTCTGCCTGTACGGTTGCGGTGATGCCAGAAATGGATGAAGCAGCTGCGATAGATATCAACAAAGCCGATCTGAAAGTGGATACCTTTAGATCCTCAGGTGCGGGCGGTCAGCACGTTAACACCACTGATTCAGCGATCCGAATTACCCATCTTCCAACAGGCGTGGTTGTGGAGTGTCAAGAAGAGCGCTCACAGCATAAAAACCGAGCCAAAGCGATGGCACTTCTGGTATCACGCATACAGCAGGCTGAAACAGAAAGGCTTCAGGCATCTCAAGCATCGACACGCAAAAGCCTGGTTGGCAGTGGCGACAGGTCGGAACGCATTCGCACTTACAACTATCCTCAAGGGCGCGTCACTGATCATCGCATCAACTTAACACTCTACAAGCTTAATGAAGTGATGAATGGCGATTTGGCATCCGTGATTGAACCGCTGCGTAATGAACATCAGGCGGAGCAGTTAGGTGCATTGAGCAATGAGGATTGAACAGGCGCTGACGTTATCGCAAAGCCTTGAAACCTTGAGTGACTCTGCGCGTGTAGATGTCGAATTGTTGTTATGTCATGTGTTAGGCAAATCCCGCAGCTATTTGTATACCTGGCCTGAAGTCGAGTTGTCAGAGCAGCAGGTTTCGCTTTTTCAGCAGTTGTTAACACGTCGTCAAACCGGTGAGCCGATCGCTCATCTCACAGGAACACGGGGGTTTTGGACGCTAGAGCTTAATGTTAGCAAAGAGACCTTGATCCCTCGTCCTGAAACCGAAATGTTGGTTGAGTGGGTGCTTCAGCAGTTTCCTAAACAAGAATTTCGCATGGCTGATTTAGGTACAGGTACCGGCGCCATTGCACTCGCGCTTGCCAGCGAACGGCCTTCGTGGCTGATTGAAGCGACTGATCTTATGCCCGGTGCTGTTGAATTGGCTAAGCGAAATGCCCAGCAGTTAGGTTTGCAGCAAGTAAAAATATTGCAGGGTAGTTGGTGTGAGCCTTTAACAGGTCAGTATGATCTGCTGATCAGCAATCCTCCTTATATAGATCCCAAGCATCCCTGTTTACAGGAAGGTGATCTTCGCTATGAACCCTTAACGGCACTGATTGCAGAGCAACAAGGGCTTGAGGATATTTTGACTATTATCGATCAATCAAAAGCCCATTTGAAAGAAGAGGGATGGCTGGTGTTCGAGCATGGTTATGATCAAGGACAGGCTGTTAGAGAAGCGCTGCAACAGTCGGGCTTCTATCAATGTTTTACTCAGCAAGACTTAAATGGGCATGATCGTATGACCGGAGGCTGTTATGGCACACAATAATCATCTTGATGAAATGCCGTTGCTGAGTGATGAGCAGCTGCTTAGGTACAGTCGACATATTATGTTGCCTGATATCGAGATTGATGGTCAGCAGCGCTTACTCAACAGTCGTGTTTTGATTCTGGGTTTAGGTGGATTGGGTAGCCCGGTTAGTCTTTATCTGGCATCTGCAGGTGTTGGTGAATTATGGTTGGTAGATGATGATGTCGTCGACCTATCCAATCTTCAGCGTCAAATTGTGCATGCTCAAGCGCGTATTGGGCAAAGTAAAGTAGCCTCTGCCGCTCAAGCCTTGCAGGCGATCAATCCTGATGTAAAGTTGAAGCAAATAGAACAGCGAGTAGATGCAGACACATTGGCTGCGTTGGTGAGTCAAGTGGATCTGGTGCTCGATTGCACCGATAACTTCACTACCCGATTTGCCCTGAATAAAGCCTGTTTTCAATCAGGTGTTCCTTTGGTATCTGGGGCGGCGATTCGGTTTGATGGACAAGTGAGTGTGTTTGATCCGCGAGATTCACAATCACCCTGTTATCAATGCCTGTATCCTGAAGGTGATGATGCTGCACTGACCTGTGCAGAATCGGGTGTATTAGCGCCATTGGTAGGTGTTATCGGTTCGATACAAGCGATGGAAGCGATTAAGTTGTTGGCGCATGCAGGGAAATCCCTGACAGGGCGCTTACTCCTCCTGGATGGACGTCGAATGGAATGGCGTGAAATGCGCCTTGTTAAAGATCCCGAATGTAACGTATGTTCATCTCGATCCTGAGTCAGCTTCACACCCATCCGAGTAGCGTTGCAGAATAGATCGCTAAACTAATCGTAACCACTGAACCTAAAGTTGTGGTTAAGATAATATTGGCAGTCAGTTCGGCATTAGCACCCATGGCTTTCGCCATCACAAAGCTTGCTGCTGCAGTAGGGCAAGCGAATAAGATCATCATCACGGTTAAATCCTGCCCTCTAAATCCAGCTATCCAAGCCCCCAGTGTTAAAAAGATGGGTAAGAAAACTAATTTAGTGCTGGTCGCCCAAAAGGCTTGCGTCGAGCTATCACGCAAGCTCTTCATGTTTAAGGTACCTCCAATCGCTAAGAGTGCTAATGGAAGGGTTAGATTGGCAAAGTAGCGACCTGTTGTGGAGATAACATCTGGCAGTTTAACGCCGAAGTAGGATATGGGTAAGGCAAACACCACCGCTAAAATCAACGGATTCTTAACCACTTCAATGAGAGTGGAAAATACACTGACAGACTGACTTTTTCGAAAGGGTAGCGTCAAACATAATATAGCCAGTACGTTATACATAGGGATGATTAGGGCTAAGAGCAATGATGCTTGAGCTAAGCCAGATTGTCCGAAGAGGTTAAAGCTAACCGCTAGGCCAATAATGCCGTAATTACTGCGGAAGCTTCCTTGAATAAACGCACCTAGGTCCGCTGGATCTTTGATCCATCGTGCGGCTAAAAACCAAATCACCACATAGGTCGCCAAGGTACCGATCACCACATAGGTCAGCTGTCCTGGGTTAAATACCGCATGAAAATCCATCTGCGCTATCGACATAAAGACCAATGCAGGTAACGTGACAGTGAAGACTAATTTCGAGCTGACACTGACAAATCCCGCATCAATGACGTTTAGGCGTCTAAGCAGGTAGCCTAAAAAAACAATAAAGAAAATGGGTATAACAATACTGGCGGTAAAGCCTAAGGCTTCTAAATAGAGTTCCACAGGTTAGTTCTCAGTCATCTGGGTGAGTGTCATTGAAAGGGTGTTGTGAATGCAGCTTTGGATAATCCAGTCGAATACAGTGAGCACAACCTCGATGCAGGTCACTCCATTTCTCTATATTCAAGCCTAAATGAAGTACGGCACTGGTTGGGAAATGTGGCACAGAGGATCTGTTCTCTAGTAAATAATTACCTAAATCTTGTAATCCTGGGTTGTGCCCAACCAGCATGAGATGGTTTGTCTGATCGGTTACTTGCTGAATGACTTGCAATAGTGTTTCGGCGCTGGATTCATAAATCTCTTCTCGATCTTGGCAGTTCGGTAAAGGGATGGCTAAACGCTCGATAATTCTTGCTGCGGTTAAGCGCGTTCGGGTAGCGGGGCTATAAATCAGTTGGTCAGGAAAAAGTTGATACTGAATCAGTCGCTCGCAGAGCAAGGGCAGGTCTTGCTTACCACGTTTATTCAGTGGTCTATCGAAGTCTTTTAATCCATCATGTTTCCAACTGGATTTTGCATGACGAACTAGGGTTAGATATTTCACAGCAATTTTTACCTTTTAATTAGGAAAATAAGGAAAGGTTCAAACCTGCTAACTTAAGAGGATTGCCATCCTTTCCATAGTGAAAAAAACAGTTAAATATGAGCGTTTATGAGCATACCACTCGATTACGACCTGCAGATTTAGCAGCATATAATGCTTTATCCGCTTCGCGATAAGCGGTATCAATTGGATTATCTTTGGAGATATCTAATAGCGAAACGCCAATGCTAATGGTCACTCTAACTTCGTTTGGAAGACAAGGTAAAGCAAGTTCGCTGACTGCAACACGAAGCTGTTCAGCTCGTTGTGTGGCAGTTTTTAATGACGCACCAGACAGCAGAATCATGAACTCTTCTCCACCAAATCGAGAAGCGATATCTCCTTCTCGAGTGTTTTGTTTTAGAGTTAGCGCAACGTATCTAAGCACCTCATCCCCGATCGGATGTCCGTATGAATCGTTAACTTTTTTGAAATTGTCAATGTCAATTAGCAAGATTGCAGAAGTGCCTTTTACCTGACGTAATCTAATCAGCTCTTGTTCAATAAATCGAGAGAAGTGTAAGCGATTAAATAAACCTGTCAGTGAATCAGTACCTGCTTGATATTCAAGTTGAAGAGTATTCTTATCTACTTGGCGACGCGCAAGGGTAATAGAAGTAAATATCACTAGAAACAGGAACATCCCCAGAGATCCGCTGAGCATTGCACTGCTTTTAAAGCTGTCATTGACTCGAGACTGAACGGACTCAGCAGTTTTCTCCACCACTAGCCAAGTGTTCCAAGGTTCCATAAAACGCACCCAGAGCATCGCACCTTGATCGTCCTTATTAGCGATAGTATCACCAGAGATATTTTGATTTTTTGGAAGAGAGTTGAATTCTATATTCCATAGATCATTGAAACTGCGTTGCTCTGCCAATAGTTGCCGATCTTTAGCATAGACCAGTTGACCATCTACACGAGCCAAAAACACATTAAAGCCTTCAAGACGGTTATAAGCTAAAAGCATGTTACTGAAATCTTCGGTATCGACTCCTACTCCGGCTAAACCCAGAAATTCACCGTTATCATCAAAAAGAGGTGCGTTGACCCAAATGTGTAACTTGTCTTCTTGAGCGTAATACCATGTATCAATATTGGTAGCTCGCAGAGTGTCGCGATAAAGATAATACCAACCATCTCTGGAAACATTATTGGGGTCAAGCTTTACAACTCGCCGATCATTTGAGTAGTAAGTCTCTGATCGGTCACTGACCATGCTGGCATCCGCCAAACGAAATCGCAGGCTAATGTCACCTAAGAATTGACGTAACGAGTCAATGTCCTCTTCGCCAGCTAGAATCCAGTTACGAATAAAATCATCACGTAGGAGTTCATCACTAATTCGGAGATATTCGCCAGCCGTTCTATCAAGACTTGCCGCTAAAGCCATACCTATTGAGGGTAATTCGTAATGTTGAACAAAATGTTTAATTCTGCGACTGTCTTGCCAAGCATAAAAGCTGGTCATTACGACGAATGCCAGAAATACCACCAAGCTTAGCAAATGGAACAGGCGATCTTTCATTAAACAGAGCCTAACAATAATTCATTAATGAGATTCACATACTCTATTAAGCATAGCTTAGTCAGAGCATTTGTTTGAGTGGTCTATCGAAGTCTTTTATTGCATTATGTTTCCAACTGGCTTTTATAAGACGGACTAGCGTTAGATATTTCGTACAATGTTCTCTGCCCGTGATTAAGAAATTTTCAAACCCACTCTAACGATTTGATCACCTTGCATCGCTTTAACAACCAATGTCACCGGTCCCATTTTCACGCGATCGCCAACCACGGGTGCGTTGGGTAGCGCTTTGCTGATAAAATCCGCGATGCTTTGATCAGCAGAGTTGTCTGGAATGGTGACACCAAAACTAGCCTGTAAGTCTTTCAGTGCGATGGCGGCATCTAGCTCAAACAAACCAAAGAAAACATTTTCGCGCAGTGCCGGTATTGAATCTGTGGAGCTAAATAATCGCGCTAGGGCGGCTTCAGTTTCAGCAGGGCCAATAATGGCCAGTCTATCTCCGCCTTGCAGTTCAAGATCCATGTCCCACGGCAGTAGTTTTTCATCACGAAGGGCTGCACAAATCACAATGTGTTCAGGTAGGCGGATACGCCTCAATGAACGTGCAGGTGTCCAGTGCTCACCATCAAGTTCAAAAATCATCAGTTGATGATGCCCATGTTCACTCCACTCTAATGGCATATGTTGCATCGCTTTGGGCTTTGCTGGAAGCTCCAGTTTTAGCCAACGAGCGGATGACGCTAAAGTAGAGCCCTGAACTACCAATGACATGATCACCACAATAAAGGCAATCGTTGGGAAGAGGTGTGCATTGTCAATGTTTGCCATTAATGGAAAGAGTGCCAATACAATAGGAACGGCACCGCGTAAACCTACCCAAGAAATAAATAATTGCTCTTTAAAGCGAAAACCGAAGGGCCATAAGGTCAGCGCTACGGCAATAGGGCGTGCCACTAAAATTAATACAGCCCCCAGTAAGATGCCTTCATAGATATGATCCAGCTTTTCATTGGGTGCTAACAGTAATCCAAGCATCAAGAACAAGCAGAGCTGTGCCAGCCAAGCCAGGCCATCATGAACTTGAAGAATATCTTCCATGCGACGTACTTGGCGATTGCCCAAAATAACGCCCATCAAATAGATGGCTAAAAAGCCGCTGCCATCCAACAAGGTCACAGCAGAAAACATGGTTAACCCTGCAGCCGTCACCAGTAAGGGGTAAAAAGCATCAATGAGTACAAAACGTTTCAGCAGCCATGCGGTTAAAAATCCACCGAGTACACCACCCAACCCACCTAAGGTGAGTTGTTTGAATAGCAGCCACGCGGCATCCAGTGCATTAGGGGGCGTTTGTTGAACGATCAGTTCCAGCAAGACAATGGTTAAGAAAATCGCCATGGGATCGTTACTGCCGGACTCAATTTCGAGGGTGGCACTGACACGTTGATTGAGTCTTAAACCACGATTTTGCAGTAGCGCGAAGACGGCAGCTGCATCAGTGGATGAAATGATAGTGCCGATCAGTAGGCCGTAGATAAGGGGTAGATCAAGGATCCATACTGCAGCGAGGCCAGTGATGCCTGCCGTAATGACAACGCCAAGCGTCGCTAAGGTTAAAGCCGGTTTAAGTCCAACTCGGAAGGTTTCAGCGCGTGTGCGCATACCACCATCCAGCAAAATAATGGCTAGAGCTAAATGCCCTACCATAAAGGTGGTTTCGGTATCGGCAGGCAGTAAATGCCCAAAACCATTTTGCCCAGCCAGCATGCCCACACCCAGAAACAGCAACAGTACAGGAAGTCCGATGCGGTTAGACAGTGGGCTAAGCAGAATGCTGATCATCAGCATGGCTGCAACAAATAACAGCGTTAAAATCATCTCAGTAACAGGCCTTAAAAACTTACGCTATTATTATGGCATAAAGTACTTCTATCATTTCATTTATGCTTGAATTACAAAATACTTTTAACACATTAACTTCAAGATATTTTGAACATTATTGTTATTTAGGCTGGCGGCAAACGTTATTGAAGCTAGAACTTTAATAAGGGATGCTATGGGGCATCTAAATCCTATAACAAATTTATAAACAGGATGACGCTATGAATACACGTGACGTTTACTTCGTTGCCGGTGTTAGAACAGCAATAGGTGGTTTTGGTGGCTCGTTAAAAGATCAGGCACCTGCTGATCTGGCCGGAAAAGTGGTTGCCGAAGCACTCAAACGCAGTCGTCTAGATCCCAGTCAAATAGGTCATTGTGTTTTTGGTAATGTCGTACCAACCGAGCGTCGTGACCTGTATCTTTCCAGAGTGGCTGCATTGCAAGGCGGTTTAGCCGATATTACTCCCGCACTTAACGTAAATCGCCTTTGTGGCAGTGGTTTGCAGGCGATTATCACCGCTGCTCAACAGATACAGCTAGGACTGTGTGACGCTGCCATTGCGGGAGGTGCTGAGTCCATGAGTCGCACTAACTATTGGATGCCTTCAGGTCGATGGGGACAACGTATGGGCGATGCTCAAGTCCTTGATTCTATGGTGGGTGCGCTGACCTGCCCGATGGAAAATATCCATATGGGCGTGACGGCTGAGAATATCGCAGAGAAATGGCATATCAGTCGTGAGGATCAAGATCTGCTGGCGCTACAAAGCCATCAGCGAGCGCAGCATGCGATCGAGCAAGGGCGTTTTGCGTCTCAAATTCTCCCTGTCACCGTGAAAACCCGAAAAGGTGAACAGGTTTTTGATACCGACGAGCACCTACGTTTTAACTGCACTCTTGAAGAGATGCAGACATTGCGTCCTGTGTTCAAAAAAGACGGCACGGTCACTGCCGGAAATGCCTCTGGTTTGAATGATGCTGCCGCCGCCGTTGTGTTGGCCAGTGGTGAATTGATTGAAAAAACTGGCGTTAAACCCATGGCAAAACTGATCGGCTATGCCTTTGTTGGTGTTGAGCCAAAATACATGGGTATTGGTCCAGTACCGGCAGTTAAACATCTTTTGAATGAGGCAGAGCTACAAGTCGGTGATATTGACCTTTGGGAAGTTAATGAGGCATTTGCTGCTCAAGCCTTGGCGGTAGTCAGGGATCTTGATCTGCCTAATGAACGTGTTAATCCCAACGGCAGTGGAATCTCTCTTGGACATCCTATCGGTGCGACCGGTGCCGTTATTAGTGTTAAAGCGCTTTATGAGTTAGAGCGCATTCATGGTCGCTATGCCGTCATCACCATGTGTATCGGTGGGGGCCAGGGAATCGCAGCGTTGATCGAACGGTGCGCGTAAACTTAGTTTAGACAATTAATCAACAGCGAAAAAATAATAAATATGCTGAAAACTCTAGTTAAACGCTTAAGTCTCGTCTGTATCGCGGCGATGACACCCGCCATATTCGCCGCGCAGCCAGATCGCTTAGATCAGCCAGCACCTCTATCGAGTGCTGCTCACTCTGTATTACTCACGGATGTCGTGCGCGCAGGTGAAAGGCTGGTCGCTGTAGGCGATTTTGGTGTTGTGCTTTTTTCCGATGATGAGGGAGTGGAGTGGCAGCAGGCTAGCGTGCCTGTTACCACCTTACTCACCTCGGTCTTCTTTACATCACCTCAAACGGGATGGGTTACGGGTCACGATGGCGTGTTGCTCTACTCTGATAATGCTGGTGAAGAGTGGACACTGTTCTTCGATGGCAATGAAATTAATCGCTTAAAAGTTGAATACTTCGAGTCGCGTATAGCATCACTGACAGATGAAGAGACAGTAGAAGATCCTTTCCTAGAAGAGGATTTAGTGTTTGCTTTAGAAGATGCTGAGTTTGCGCAAGAGGAAGGTCCGGTAAACCCTTTATTAAAGGTTTGGTTTAAAAACGAGCATACGGGTTATTTGTTAGGTGCTTATGGTCTTGCCCTGATGACCGACGATGCCGGTCAAAACTGGTCATTCATTAGTAGCGATCTACCTAATCCAGATCAGTTTCATTTGAATGCTATCACCGCTTTAGAGAATAGCTTGATTATTGCAGGTGAAGCCGGATTGTTGATGAGATCGGATGATCAAGGTGATAGCTGGTATGAGCTGCCTTCACCTTATGGCGGTTCGTTTTTTGATGTGATTGCGCATCAGCACGCCTTGTTTGCCCTTGGGCTACGTGGACATCTCTTTATGAGTGAAGACGGTGGTTTCGATTGGCAGGAAATACCCGTGGATACCACAGTCAGTTTTATGGGTGCCTTCAGTGATGGAGAAACCATAGCGATTGCTGGCTTAGGTGGCACCCTATTAACAGGGGGTGAGCCAAATCAACTTACCCTACAGCCATTGGGTACCCGTCATCATTTTAATGCCGTTGTGTCGACTTCATCAGGTTGGGTTCTGGCTGGTGAACAAGGTGTTTTTCGAACGGTTGAACAGGGAGTGTCCCAATGAAGCGCATGGCAGAACGTTTGTTATACCCTATTCGTCGTTCTGAGCAATGGGTTGAATATTTACTCTTTCATCAGCGTGCTTGGGTGTTGTCAGTTTTTCTGTTGGTGACACTGGTGTTGGGTTGGCAGGCGATACAAATCCGGCCTGATGCCAGCTTTATTAAAATGATTCCCACGAGCCATCCTTATGTTGAAAACTACCTAACCTATCAGCAAGACCTGTCAGGTTTAGGTAATAGTGTTCGTGTAGCCGTCGCCACAACCGAAGAGGATATTTTTAACGCTGAGTTTCAGGATGTGTTGCGTCTTGTTACCGATGAGCTGTTTTTTATCCCGGGTGTAGACCGAGCAGCGTTGCAATCTATCTGGACTCCTAATGTTAGGTGGACAGAAGTTACCGAAGAAGGTTTTGTCGGCGGCCCGGTCATTCCACCTGATTTTGATGGCAGTGAAGCGACCTTAGATCAGTTGCGCATCAATGTTTTGCGTTCAGGGCAAGTGGGTCGCTTGGTGGCCAATGATTTCCGTTCGGCCGTTATTGAAGTGCCTTTGCTTGATTTTGACCCAGAAACGGGTGAGAGGCTTGATTATCAGGCTTTTTCTCAGCGTTTAGAAGAGCGAGTTAGAGAC
This sequence comes from Nitrincola schmidtii, assembly GCF_008973715.1. Classification (GTDB taxonomy): domain Bacteria; phylum Pseudomonadota; class Gammaproteobacteria; order Pseudomonadales; family Balneatricaceae; genus Nitrincola; species Nitrincola schmidtii. The sequence continues at coordinate 111,721 of NZ_WBOL01000006.1, read as the reverse complement.
CAGTTTAGTGATGATCAGGTTTCCATACACATTACGGGCTTTGCCAAAATTGTTGGCGACTTAATCGATGGTGCGCGACAGGTAGCATTATTCTTCGCCTTAGCTATCGTCATTACCATGGTGTTGCTGTATCTCTACTCTCGCAGTATTCAAGGTACGCTCATTCCGCTGGTCTGTTCGTTGATCGCCGTGATCTGGCAGCTAGGTTTGCTGAATGCACTGGGATACGGTATCGATCCTTATTCCATGTTGGTGCCTTTCTTGGTGTTTGCGATTGCGGTCAGTCATGGTGTACAAATCATCAATGCGATACGCCTAGAAAGCCTTCATGATCCTGATAAATGGCATGCTGCCCGAAGTGCGTTCCGATTATTATACATTCCCGGGCTGACGGCATTGGTTTCCGATGGTATCGGCTTCTTTACCTTGATGGTCATCGACATTCGAGTCATTCAAGAGCTGGCTGTTGCTGCATCCTTAGGGGTTGCAGTCATTATTCTCACCAATTTATTGCTGCTTCCTCTGCTAATGTCCTACGTTGGTGTGGGTGAAAAGGCGATAGAACATGCTAAAGCTCAGGCCGATCAAGGTGGAGAGCATTGGCGAGTACTAACCTGGTTTGCGACTAAGAAAGGTGCTGCTACGGCATTGACTGTCGCGGTTTTGTTGGCTTTCGGGGGTGTCTATGCCGCTCAAGGCTTGCAGATAGGTGATTTAGATCGAGGCGCGCCTGAGTTAAGGGCAGATTCTCGATATAACCTCGATAACGACTTTATTACGTCAAACTACTCGACCTCGAGTGATGTGTTTGTGGTGATGGCCGTGACTGAACCGGACCAGTGTAGTAGTTCCGCCACTCTGTCAGCGGTTGAGCGTTTTCAGTACGCCATGCAAGCTGTGGAGGGTGTGCAGTCGAGTGTTTCGCTTGCGGATCTTTCCAAGCGGATTACCTCTGGCTTAAATGAAGGTAATCCTAAGTGGCGTGCTATCAGTCGAAATCAATTTGTCATTAACGCTTCTTTGGCTTTTGTTCCAGGTGGCTTAATGAATGCAGATTGCTCTTTACTGCCAGTGATTTTGTTCTTGGATGATCATAAAGCGGAAACCTTGATCCGCGTTAGTCAGGCGGTTGAGACGTTTGCAGATCGATATAACTCTGATCAATTACAATACTTACTTGCCGCTGGTAATAGTGGCTTTGAAGCAGCTACTAACCAAGTTATTGCGCGTGCCCAGTATGAAATGCTGGCATGGGTATATGGTGTGGTGAGTTTGCTGTGCTTGCTCACTTTCCGTTCAGTTAAAACCGTACTCTGCATTATTTTACCTTTAGCGCTCACCTCATTGCTGTGTCAGGCATTGATGGCAATGATGGGTATTGGCGTTAAAGTGGCCACGCTACCGGTCATCGCTTTGGGGGTGGGTATCGGAGTGGACTACGGTATCTATATTTACTCTCGGTTGAGTAACTATTTAAGCCAAGGTCTTAAGCTGACAGATGCCTATTTTGAAACCCTGAAAACCACCGGTAAACCAGTCGCCTTTACGGGCCTGACGCTTGCGATAGGTGTGGTTCTATGGGTGTTCTCGCCGATTAAATTCCAAGCTGATATGGGGATTTTGTTAACCTTTATGTTCCTCTGGAATATGTTAGGTGCGCTGATTTTGCTTCCTGCATTAACAGCCTTCCTAAAACCGCATCCAGAGCTAACCTCCAGCCCTGAATTGTTTGAAAATGACCGATAAGGGTTATGCTTGAACAAAATTGTTAGTCGATCTATTGAAATAATAGATCGCTAATCAGGGAAAGAGTGGTTTTGTTAGTGATATTGGTCCGTTTTGTTATTGGTGAACTAGCACTATTCGTTCATGCTGTACGTATCAAGAAACTAGAATAACGACAAATTGGTGAGGTTAGCTACATGGCCGAATATAAAGCTCCGTTACGTGATATGCAGTTTGTATTAAATGAAGTGTTATCACTCGAAGAGCACTATCAAAATTTGCCAGGATGCGAAGAAGCAACGCCTGATATGGTTTCTGCCATTTTAGAGGAAGGTGCAAAATTTGCTGAACGCGTTCTGTCTCCTTTAAACCAAGTGGGTGATCAACAGGGCTGTCAGTTCAATGATGGACAGGTAAAAACACCCGAAGGTTTTCGAGAAGCTTATGAAGCCTTCGTAGAGGGTGGCTGGCCTTCTCTTGCTCACCATCCAGAGTGGGGTGGTCAAGGATTGCCTGAATCACTTGGTATCGTTCTGAACGAGATGGTGGGGTCGGCGAACTGGGCATGGAGTATGTATCCTGGACTAAGCCATGGTGCAATGAACACCCTTGAAGCTCACGGTACAACAGAACAGAAGCAAACCTATTTAACTAAATTAGTATCTGGTGAATGGACAGGCACTATGTGTTTGACTGAAGCACACTGTGGTACCGATTTGGGAATGCTAAGAACCAAAGCTGAACCTAGAGAAGATGGTAGCTACAGCATTACCGGTACAAAAATCTTCATTTCAGCCGGTGAGCATGATCTAGCAGACAATATCGTTCACATCGTTCTAGCACGTTTACCAGGTGCCCCTGAAGGCACTAAAGGTATCTCTCTATTTATCGTACCTAAGTTCCTACCAGATGCTGATGGTAATGTCGGTGAGCGCAACGGCGTTAGCTGTGGCTCTATTGAACATAAAATGGGTATTCATGGTAACGCTACTTGCGTGATGAACTTTGATGCTGCGCAAGGCTTCCTGATTGGACCACCTAACAGGGGTCTAAACTGTATGTTCGTGTTTATGAACACTGCACGTATCGGTACAGCATTACAGGGTCTTGCTCACACGGAGTGGGGTTTTCAGAACTCACTAACTTATGCACGTGATCGTTTACAGATGCGTGCCTTGAGTGGACCTAAAGCACCAGAGAAATCAGCAGATCCTATTATTGTACACCCAGCTGTACGTAATATGTTACTGACACAAAAAGCTTTTGCTGAAGGTGGACGTGCGTTAATTTACTTTGCTGCACAGCAGGTGGATCGTGCAAAACTCGCTGCAACCGATGAAGAGAAACAGGAAGCAGAAGATCTACTCTCTTTGTTGACTCCAATTGCTAAGGCATTCCTAACCGAAATAGGTGTTGAGTGTGCAAGCCATGGTCTGCAGGTGTTCGGTGGGCATGGTTACATTGCTGAATGGGGTATGGAGCAGAATTTACGTGATGCACGTATCTCTACCATTTATGAAGGCACTACTCAGGTTCAGGCGTTGGATCTGTTGGGTCGTAAAGTACTGATGACTCAAGGTGAGTTGCTGAAACGTTTCACTAAGAAAATTCATAAGTTCTGTCAGACGCATGAAGGCAATGCCAAGATGGATCCTTACATTAAGCCGCTAGCTAAGTTGAACAAAGAGTGGGGTGATTTGACACTTCAGATCGGTATGAAAGCGATGAAAGATCGTGAAGAAGTCGGTGCAGCAGCTGTTGAATACCTGATGTACTCTGGTTATATCACCTTGGCATGGCTATGGGCGCGTCAAGCAGAAGTGGCCTTGGCTAAGTTAGAAGCAGGAACTACAGAAGCTGATTTCTACGAAGCTAAACTGAAAACAGCGAACTTCTACTTTGCTCGCATACTGCCACGTACTCGCAGCTTGTCAGAGTTAGTCTTAGCAGGTGCAGACAATCTGATGTCCTTAGACAGTGAACACTTTTCGTTCTAAGGTTGTCTGAAATATGAAGTCTTTATTAAGTACTAAGGTGGGACAGCGTGTGCTGTCCTCGGCCTTAAAGTTGAATGCTAAACGTTATAAAAAACAGCCCACCACAGGAGAGGCGACAATGGCAGATTTAAATGCGGTTTTTTCATCCATGGAACAACGTTTCAACGCAGCTGCTGCAGGCGATTTAGAAGCAGTTTTTCAATATCAAATTACTGATGGCGATGCTTGGGCTGTAACTGTTGAAAATGGTCAATGTAAAGTTGAGCAGCTTGCCCATGGTGAGCCCACAGTGACACTCACCATGGATAGCCAAACACTTGAAGAAGTGATGAGTGGAGAAACTGACGGGATGCAGGCATTTATGACCGGCCGTATTCAAGCCGATGGCGATATCATGTTGGCAACACGTTTAACGTCAATCTTTCCACTGTAGTGTTGACGCTTAACGACTTTTAGTCTGGTCGATAGATGTTTTTTGATAATCTAATTCAGTGATATCTATCGACTTCGGCTGCTATAATCGGGCTATACTTTAGCCCAATAAATTTGATTTTATAATAATAATATCAGGATCATCCTATGGACATGCCACGCGGAAGTCTGATACCTAAATCTTTAAATCCTAAGGGATTTAACAATATTGTTGATGTGTTCGAGCAAAGCTGTCAGACGTTTGCCTCAAAACCTTCCTTTACCAGTTTTGGGCGAACATTGAATTATGCAGAGCTTCATGAGTTAGCAGATGCATTTGCCGTTTACTTACAAAAAGAAACCGATTTAAAGCCCGGCGATCGTATTGCGATTCAATTACCTAACCTGATCCAATATCCAGTTGTGCTTTTTGGTGCGTTGAAAGCAGGTTTGGTGATAGTGAATACCAATCCACTTTATACCCCTCGTGAAATGGAGCATCAGTTTAAAGATTCAGGTGCTAAAGCTCTGGTGATTCACAAGAGTATGGCGCACAAAGCGCAAGACTTTATTGCAAATACCGACATTAACACTGTGTTTTTGACACAAGTTGGCGACTTGCATGGTTTTGTTAAGCGCTGTCTTTTGAATGCCGCAGTTAAATACATCAAAAAGATGGAGCCTGATTTCTACTTGCCTGGAGCGCTTCATCTTCGTGAAGTTTTGATGAAGTACGTCGGACAGAAGCCTTCTCCCGTCACTATCAACACTGACGATATTGCTGTTTTACAGTACACCGGTGGGACCACAGGTCTTTCCAAAGGTGCTGTACTGACGCACGGAAATTTGATTTCTAATATGCTTCAAGGGGTGAATGTTCTTGATGAAGCTGCTGAAGGTTGTGTTGAAACCGTCATCGCCCCTTTACCTCTTTATCATATTTACGCTTTCACTATTTCACTGGTTGTCATGGGGTATGGCGGGCATAGCGTTCTTATACCCAATCCGCGCGACATACCTGGCTTTGTCAAAGAGATGCAGAAGTGGCAAATGTCTGCTTTTATGGGTCTAAACACCCTGTTCATCGCTCTGTGTAACAACCCTGATTTCAAGTCGGTCGATTTTAGCAAGTTTACACTGACTATCTCGGGTGGTTGTGCATTAACACACAAAGCGGCTGATCTCTGGAAAGAGGTAACCGGTTGCGAAATTATGGAAGGTTATGGCTTAACCGAAACTTCTCCAGTAGTGTCTATCAATCGTCCCGGCGCCATTAAGCTTGGTACAATCGGTGTCCCGGTAGCGGAAACGATAGTGGTCATTTTGGATCCTGACGGCGAACCTGTTGCCGATGGCGTTCCTGGTGAACTATGCGTCAAAGGCCCGCAAGTGATGGTCGGCTATTGGCAACGAGAAAAAGAGACCGCCGCCTGCTTTACCGATGATGGCTATTTCTTAACGGGCGATGTTGCCGTTCGCGAAGAGGGTGGCTATTTGCGTATCGTCGATCGAGCTAAAGACATGATTTTAGTATCAGGTTTTAACGTCTATCCGAACGAAGTGGAAGATGTGTTCTGTTCTCATCCGGCTATTTTGGAATGTGCAGCCATTGGTATTGCTGATGAGCATAGTGGTGAAGTGGTCAAACTCTTTGCTGTTGCACGAGATGAAAAGCCAGATGTTGAAGAACTTAAAACATGGAGTAAAGAGTACCTTACTCGTTATAAAATACCGAAACAAATAGAGTTTGTGGATGAGTTGCCTAAAACTAACGTTGGTAAAGTGCTCAGACGCATGCTTAAAGAGCAACAGGTCAAACAAGAAGTGGCCTGATTGCAGGCCCTTTTTTAAACTCTACATTGAGGAGTAATGACCGAATGCCTTTGCCAAAGCCTGTTCGTAGAACCCTTCACCACCGTCGTGAAATCGTCTGTGAGGGGTACTTGCGCGATGATGGTCTGTGGGACATTGAAGCGCGAATGACAGATAAAAAAACGCATTCAATCGATAATCCAGAGCGCGGTGGCTACGTGGGAGCAGGTGAGTTTTTTCACGACATGCGTATGCGAATCACGATGGATAAGAAGCTCTTCATTCATCAGGTGGAAGCCAGTATGGATGACTCGCCTTTTCAAATGTGTCCGGGTATCGCTAGGGCCTATAAGCAATTGGAAGGAACACAAATTGGCCCGGGCTGGCACCGTAAAGCACTTGAATTAACGGGTGGAGCTAATGGCTGCACTCACTTAAACGAACTGTTAAAACCGATAACCACCACGGCGGTTCAATCGATTTGGCCCAGTGGTGATACGGATATGGTTAAGCTCGGTGCGAATGGATTATTGAATACCTGTCACACCTGGGCACAAAACTCTTCGGCAGTGAAAACCTATCTGCCAGAGCTCTATAAACCTGAACCACCAAAGCGCTAGCCTTTTAGAGATTAAGGCGAAAGCGTTCAAGACATAAACGGAGAATAACAAATGAGTATCCCTGAATCTTTTCAGGGCAGGTTACGCTTGCCCCTAATTTCTGCTCCTATGTTTTTAGTGTCGGGTCCTGAATTGGTCATAGAAGCCTGTAAAGCCGGCATTGTAGGTACCTTTCCAGCCCTTAATGAACGCAGCTCTGAAGGCTTTGAGCAGTGGCTCATTCAAATACGCGAAGCCTTGGATCAATTTGAGCAAGAAACCGGACAGAAAGCGGCGCCATTTGGGGTAAACCTGATCGTCCATCAAACCAATCCCCGTGTTAAGGCTGATTTGGAGCTGTGCATTAAGCATAAGGTGCCATTAATCATCACCTCGTTGGGCGCTGTTAAAGACTTGGTGGATGCTGTCCATAGCTACGGTGGTTTAGTGTTTCATGATGTCATCAATATCCGTCATGCTAAAAAAGCAGCGGCAGCCGGTGTGGATGGTCTAATTGCGGTATGTAATGGTGCCGGTGGTCATGCCGGTACCCTGAATCCTTTTGCACTCTTGTCTGAAATTCGTCAGTTTTATCAAGGCACGTTGATACTGTCAGGTTCCATGTCAACGGGCCAAGATGTTGCAGCAGCGCAAATGATGGGCGCAGACTTGGCTTATATGGGAACACGTTTTATTAACACCCAAGAGAGTCGTGCTAACCCTGAGTACAAACAGATGATTATCGACTCAGCGGCTTCCGATATTACCTATACCCCAAAAGTCTCGGGTATTTGGGCAAACTTCTTAAAACCCAGCCTGGAAATAGCGGGTTTAGATCCTGAAAGCGGTGAAAAGAAAAAAGTTGATTTGGGTGAAGAGTTACAAGCCCCCGAAGGGGGAGCCAGTGCGTGGAAAAGTATCTGGTCAGCTGGCCATGGCGTAGGTGCTATTAGTGACGCACCTTCAACAGCAGAGCTGGTTGATCGTATGGCTAATGAATACCATCGAGCGGCGGATCAGTTTGCCACTCAGGCAGCGCAATTTAAGAGGTCAGCATCATGAGTGATGTGGTGCTTAAATCTTTATCTGATCAAGGCGTGTTAACCCTAACACTGAACCGTCCTGAAAAGAAAAATGCCCTAACGGGTGCCATGTATCAGATCCTGACGGATAGCCTAAAAGAGGCTGAAAAGGATGATGCCGTGCGTGTGGTGGTGCTATGTGGCGCTGGATCGGATTTTTCTGCCGGCAATGATATACATGACTTTGTTAGTGCGATCAGCGACCCGCAAAAGATTCGTATTCCGCTGGGTTTCTTGCAAGCGATTTCTAGCTTTACTAAGCCAATTTTGGCGGCTGTTTCGGGTGTTGCCATTGGTATCGGAACGTCATTATTGCTTCACTGTGATCTGGTGTATGCAGATGAAACGGCTAAGTTTCAACTTCCCTTTACCAAAATGGGGTTAGTGCCTGAAGGTGGAACCAGTTTGCTGCTGCCTTCAGCCTTGGGTCATCGTAAAGCATTTGAGATATTGGTATTGGGTGATGCGTTTAATGCGAAAACGGCCACTGATATCGGGTTGATCAACGCAGAAGTGCCCTCAGTCAGTTTGATCGAAACTGTTACCGAAAAAGCCAATCAGCTAGCACAGATGGGGCCTGAAGCCGTTCATCAGAGTAAAGCGATGATGAAGCAGTATGATGACAATAAATTGCAGTCAGTACTAGTCTCTGAAGTTGAAGCCTTTGCTGCTCGCTTGAGCTCAGTCGAAGCCCGTGCGACCTTTATGGCATTTATGCAAAAAGGAGCGAAAGGCTAATTACAGTTGATCGCTTTTGTCATTCAGACGGGTGGATTTTGTTATTGTTAAAACCACCCGCTTGAATCATATTGTTACCATTCCGAACGGTACTCTTTAAATGCTCAATTAGGGTTATAAGTTTAATTAGACCTAAAAGAACAATTCGAAATTTACAATAATAATTCGAGGTGTGGTAATGAAAATACTCGTCGCGGTGAAACGGGTTATTGACTACAACGTCAAAGTCCGTGTTAAAGCGGATGGCTCTGATGTTGATCTCGCCAACGTAAAAATGGCCCTCAATCCCTTCTGTGAAATTGCGGTAGAAGAAGCGGTTCGTCTTAAGGAACAGGGCAAAGCCTCAGAAATTGTCGTCGTCTCTATCGGTCAAAAAACCTGTGAAGAACAGCTAAGAACAGCGCTGGCGCTCGGAGCGGATAGAGCCATTCGCGTTGAGGTTGATTCGACACCGGATGCCTTAACCATTGCACGTTTGCTCGCCAAAGTAGCTGAAGAAGATCAGCCTGGATTGGTGCTACTGGGTAAGCAGTCTATCGACTCTGACAACAATCAAACCGGTCAAATGTTAGCGGCCTTAATGAAACGCCCTCAAGCAACCTTTGCGTCTGAAGTTCAAATCGATGGCGATACCTTAACGGTTACCCGTGAAGTCGATGGTGGTTTGCAAACCTTAACACTCAGTTTGCCTGCTGTGGTGACGACGGATCTTCGCTTAAATGAACCACGTTACGCATCCCTGCCGAATATTATGAAAGCGAAAAAGAAACCGCTAGAAGTGAAATCGGCCGCAGACTTGGGTGTGACGTTAACTAATAAAATCAAGCTGATTTCTGTGGCGCCTCCGGCTGAGCGCAGTGCGGGTATTAAGGTAGGTTCTGTGGCTGAACTGGTCGACAAACTGCGTAATGAAGCAAAGGTGATCGCATGAGTATTCTCGTTTTAGCTGAGCATGATAATCAGCAATTAAAGCCAGTCACCTTGAATGTATTGGCGGCGGCTCAACAACTGGGTGGTGATATCACCTTGCTGGTGGCGGGTCATCAATGCGCTTCCGTTGTAGAGCAAGCCGCTAAGATTTCCGGAGTGAAACAAGTGCTTGTTGCCGATGCTCCAACCTATGCTCATCATCTGGCTGAAAATGTCAGTGATCTGTTGGTTGATCTGGCTGAACCCTTTACGCATATACTTGCCGCATCAACCACCACGGGTAAAAACATTCTTCCTCGTGCGGCGGCGCTGTTAGGTGTGAATCCCTTGACCGACGTTTCAGGTGTCGAGTCGAGCCATCGATTCAAGCGTGCTATCTATGCGGGTAATGCGATTGCAACCGTCGAAATCGACGAGCCTAAGGTGGTGATGACCGTTCGAGGTACTGCCTTTGATCCAGTTGCCGCTGAGGGTGGTTCTGCTGAAATCACCTCGGTTAGCGCGGTTTTTGAAAATGCGGATATTCGTTTTAGCCATGAAGCGCTGGCGGAATCTGATCGTCCCGAACTTACCGCAGCCAGTATTGTGGTTTCCGGTGGTCGTGGATTAGGTAACGGCGAGAACTTCGAACTACTCTATCAAGTAGCCGATAAACTGGGTGCGGCGGTCGGCGCTTCACGAGCCGCAGTAGATGCCGGCTATGTGCCTAACGATATGCAAGTGGGGCAAACCGGGAAAATGGTGGCGCCTGAGCTGTATATCGCCGTCGGTATTTCTGGCGCAATCCAGCACTTAGCCGGTATGAAAGATTCCAAAGTGATCGTTGCCATCAACAAAGATGAAGAAGCACCGATTTTCCAAGTAGCTGACTATGGTCTAGTGGCGGATCTATTCGAAGCCGTGCCCGAGCTGCAAAACAGTCTTTAATTCAGGACAGCCTATCAAGGCGATACGTTAAATAGGAGCGTAAGCATGATATATCAGGGTAAAGCGATTACGGCCCAGCAGATTGAAGGGGGCGTTGTTGAGGTCCTGTTCGATCTTCAAGGTGACAGTATCAATAAACTTAACCAACTCACCTTGAATGAGTTGCGTGAGGCCGTTGCTGCCGTTCAAGCGGCAAAAGATATCAAAGGTGTTATTTTTAGTAGTGCTAAAGACTGTTTCATTGTCGGTGCAGATATCACTGAGTTTAGTCAGATGTTTGATCACACCGAAGAAACTATCGTTGAGCATTTGCTATCGCTGCACGAAATTTTCAATGCGATTGAAGATTTGCCCGTCCCCACCGTAACCGCAATTAATGGTATCGCTCTCGGTGGCGGTTTTGAGCTATGTTTGGCAACAGATTTCCGCGTCATGGCGGATAGCGCCAAAGTAGGTTTGCCAGAAGTGAAATTGGGTATCTATCCTGGTTGGGGTGGAACGGTTCGTCTGCCACGTTTAATTGGTGTGGATAATGCGAACGAGTGGATCTGTGGTGGTGCAGAGAAGCGTGCGAAAGATGCACTGAAAGACGGTGCTGTCGACGCGGTGGTTGTGACCGCTCAGGTGCGCGATGCGGCACTCGATCTGTTGAATAAAGCCATTGAAGGTGTGTTTGATTTCCAAGCGCGCCGCACAGAAAAAACCACTGCTATTAAATTGAATCAAATAGAACAGATGATGGCGTTTGAGTCAGCTAAAGGATTTATTGGTGCTAAAGCGGGGCCTCATTACCCAGCACCGATGGCTGCCTTAAGTAGCATTCAAAAATCGGCGAACATGACCCGTGATAAAGCGATTGTCGTCGAAGCTAAAGGTTTCGCCAAGTTAGCAACTAACAGTGTGACGCGTGCGTTGGTTGGCTTGTTCCTGAAAGATCAATACGTTAAAAAAGTCAGTAAAGCGTTTGAGAAAGACAGCGTGCCGGTCAAACAAACCGCCGTGCTGGGTGCCGGTATCATGGGGGGTGGTGTTGCTTACCAGTCTGCCTCCAAGGGTATTCCTATCTTGATGAAGGATATCAACGAAAAAGCGCTGCAGTTAGGTCTGGATGAAGCCACTAAATTGCTTAATGGTCAGATCAAGCGTGGACGTATGGACGCGCAGAAGATGGCGAAAGTACTAACGCAGATCACTCCAACGTTAAGCTACGGCGATTTTGGTCGTGTCGATCTGGTGGTTGAAGCGGTTGTCGAAAATCCAAAAATCAAAGGTGCCGTGCTAGCTGAGGTGGAAGCTGCAGTGGCTGAGGATGCGATTATCACCTCTAACACCTCGACGATTTCAATCACTGAGTTGGCAAAAAACCTAAAACGCCCAGAAAACTTCTGTGGAATGCACTTCTTCAATCCGGTACATCGTATGCCGTTGGTAGAAGTGATTCGTGGTGAGAAGAGTTCTGAAACAGCGATTGCTCGCACCGTGGCTTACGCTAAAGCGATGGGTAAAACCCCAGTCGTGGTAAATGACTGCCCAGGATTTTTAGTTAACCGCGTGCTTTTCCCTTACTTTGCGGGCTTCAGCTTGTTGATGCGTGACGGGGCTAACTTCGTCCAAGTTGATAAAGTGATGGAGCGTTTCGGTTGGCCGATGGGTCCTGCTTACTTGCTGGATGTGGTCGGTATTGATACTGGACACCATGCGGATGCTGTGATGGCCGAAGGCTTCCCTGATCGTATGGGTCATGAAGGTGAGAACGCCATCGACCGCATGTACACACTAGAGCGTTTCGGTCAGAAGAATAACAAAGGCTTCTACCGTTATGAACTGGATCGCAAAGGTAAGCAGGTCAAGATTATTGACGAAGAAGTACCTGCCTTGCTTGACGGAGTCATGGGTGAGGCACGTGAGTTCTCTGATGAAGAGATTATTGCACGCATGATGATTCCTTTGTGTATCGAAACGGTTCGTTGCTTAGAAGACAATATCGTTGCCACCCCGGCAGAAGCGGATATGGGCTTGATTTACGGTATAGGTTTTCCTCCGTTCAGAGGAGGTGCATTGCATTACTTGGATGAAATGGGGTTACAGAACTTCATTGAGATGGCAGCACCTTACGCAGACCTTGGCCCACTATATCATCCGACAGAACGGATGAAGCAGATGGCAGCCAACGGCGAAACCTATTTCGGCAAATAACGGAGGAAGGAACATGAGTTTACAACCAAATGATGCGGTAATCGTGGATGCAGTTCGTACCCCGATGGGCCGTTCGAAAGGGGGCTCCTTCCGCAATGTGCGTGCTGAAGCCCTATCTGCAGCAGTGATGCAGGGTATTTTAAAGCGTAACCCTGCGCTGAACCCTGCGTTAATTGATGACATTATCTGGGGGTGTGTTAACCAGACCCTAGAGCAAGGTTTTAATGTTGGCCGTAACGCAGCGGTCATTGCAGGCTTACCCCATACGATTGCCGCACAAACGGTGAACCGTCTATGTGGATCGTCTATGGCGGCAATGCATACGGCAGCGGCGTCCATTATTGCCGGTCAAGGTGATGTCTATCTGGTGGGTGGTGTTGAGCACATGGGTCATGTCGATATGACTCATGGTGTGGATATCAACCCACAGGCTTCTAAGTATGCCGCAAAAGCAGCGATGCTAATGGGTGTGACTGCTGAAATGCTCGGTAAAATGAATGGTATCACCCGTGAAATGCAAGATGAAATGGGTGCGCGTTCTCACCGTCTAGCCCAAGAAGCAACTGATAAAGGGCTGTTCAAAAACGAAATCATCCCAGTGGAAGGGCATGATGAAAACGGTTTTAAGTCATTGCTGACTTATGATGAAGTCATTCGTCCAGAAACAACGGTTCAGACCTTGTCGCAGTTAAAGCCGGTATTCGTTCCTAAAGTGGGTACGGTGACAGCGGGTACTTCCTCTGCTTATTCTGATGGCGCATCAGCAATGCTGATCATGTCAGCGGCTAAGGCGCAAGAACTCGGTCTAAAACCACGTGCGAAGATTGTCAGCATGGGTGTAGCGGGTTGTGATCCATCGATCATGGGCTTTGGTCCTGTCCCTTCAACGCAAAAAGCGCTGAAGAAAGCAGGATTAACCATTGAAGATATCGACTATGTTGAGCTGAACGAAGCCTTTGCTGCTCAGGGCTTGGCGGTACTAAAAAACCTGAAGTTGATGGATAAGATGGACGAGAAGGTTAACTTAAAAGGTGGCGCGATAGCTCTTGGTCACCCGTTGGGTTGTTCTGGTACGCGAATCAGCACCACCTTGCTCAACATCCTTGAAGAAAAGGGTGGGCGTTTAGGTCTGGCTACCATGTGTGTCGGTATGGGTCAGGGTATCTCGACCATTATTGAACGTTTAGATTAATCGTCTTAACAGGTTTAAGTTAGAAATGCTGATATAAAAACATGCCCGCAATCGCGGGCATGTTTTTTGATAGAGTAAACTGAATCAATAGATCAGTCGTTAATAATCTCCATCTTCTGACCATAGATCTTTATGGAATCTGACCACCTGATTTCGTCCACCTTCTTTCGCCGCATAGAGCGAGACATCGGCAAATTTAAGTACCTGCCAAAATGCCTGTCCATCGTTGGGATAATCGGCCAAGCCTGCGGAAATGGTTTTACTTAAGCTAGTTCCACCCACTTTAAACTTGTGCTTTTCGACCGCTGCGCGAATCTTTTCAGCCACTTGTAATGATGACTCGGCATCGGTTTCTAATAAGACAATTAAAAACTCTTCACCACCGTAACGGATCACCAGATCAGACTCGCGTACATTCTCTTCCAGTAACACCGCCAGTTCACGCAGCACTTGATCGCCCGCGTCATGCCCATAGGTGTCATTGACGGGCTTAAAGTAGTCCAAATCCATCATCAACAGCGTCATAGGTACTTTACGACGCTTACATTGGCTGATCAGCGTTTCAGCGTATTCTTCTAAGAAGCGACGGTTCTTTAACCCAGTCATCGCATCTTTAAGACTGGATTCTCGAAGGCTGTTCATCAGGCGCTTCGCTTGAAGCACAGGAGCAGACTCTCGAAGGTAAGCTTCCAGCATCGGACGTAAATTGCGTATTCGCGAACTTTCTTCGGCATCAAATACCAGTTGAACAACACTGCCAACGCTGCCACTTTCTAATATTGGTAAACACATATAGTGTTTATCTTTTGCCAGCGCATCATGACTGAATGATCGACAGATTAAGGTATTCTCTGAACCATCAATCAGATGACCTGTACGAACGGCTCGGCAACCTTGGCAATGGTCTTGGATTGCCTGTTCGCACCAATGAATTTGTGCATCGGGGACGGCATCAACGATAATGGGATGCATTTTTTTCTTTTGTGCATTGACCTCGTAGATTGAGAACGACTGAAGTTTAAACTCCTGCTGCACGACATCACTGATACGCACAAATACTTCAGACGCCGTTTCATCCTCTTCAATCGCCTGCTTAAATTGCGAGACATGAACCAGTCCCGCAACGGTTTCAGCGGTTTCCGTTAATAGGTTATTACCTTGATAATCCGGCTTAGATTGCACCAGTTGAACGACGTTTTGACGTATGTCGCTGAGCTTGTCGGTAATCCCTTCAGAAAGCGCATTAAATTGCCGCGCAATTTTACCTATCTCGTCATTGGTGCGACTTTGAATACGGTGATTAAAGTCACCGCTAATAGCCGCTTCAACAGCCACTTCAATCTCATTGGCGGTGGTTACTAGGGGTTGTAGCAGGCGTCTTAAAAAGAGGATAGAGATGATGGCAAATAGAACAACGGCCATCACCAAGAAAGCAACCGTCATAATCGCAGCAGATTTCATGTGTTCGATGGATGCGGTCAGTGTCACCGCCCCGAGTACGGTGTTTTCAGGAACAGAATGACAGAGTAAACAGTTAACATCGCCCTTGGAGGAAGCAATATAGGGAATCGTGGCTCTAAATTCAGGACTAAAAAAGCCACCAACTAGCGTAAAGACAGGTTTTCCACTTTCTAATACGCGTAAGTCGAGAGCATCAGCTGCACTTTCACTGATACGGCCTTCACCATATTGCTCATTCACTTGGGAACCACGAATGACTCGAGCCTCATCAAGACCATGAATTCCTGCGATGCGCTCTAGCAGAGAGTCTCGTCTATCAATGGTGCCATTGAGCATTGCTTCCGTTAGCGCAACACGAATCACCTCCGCAGCAGTGCGGGTATGTTCTGTCGCAGCACGGATCGAAAAGTCTCTAAAAGAAGCTAAACTGGCAAGCGTAATGACAAGCGTCAAAAGCAGCATGACACTGGCCAGCGCAACTATTATTTTTGTTTGTAGTTTATGCATTGGCTGATAAAGCTCTAATTGAGTTAATTGGGTATCATGACGTATTGGTTCTTGTTAAATCAATATAAATTCTAAGGGATATGAACGAAAGTGTTTAGAAAATTGATTTTCATCAATAATTTAGTTTTTTCTTATGTTTTAAAAATACTGTTTTTCTTGGTTTTGTGTAGCGCGGTGTATGCGGATACGTGTACCAAAGAAAGCTCTGCTAACCTTGCGTCAATTAAGCGAGTTATTGATGCAGATACACTGGAGTTATCGACCGGTGAGCGAATTAGATTAATTGGTGTCGACGCTCCTGAACTGGGACGTCGAGGCCAGGCCGATGAACCTTTTTCTCGTGAAGGAAAACGTGCATTAGAACAAAAACTTGAATCACACAATCATCGTGTTTGGGTGCAGCCAGGAGAAGATCCTAAGGATCGATATGATCGTCTGTTGGCGGATCTTTTCTTTGAGGACGGTCGCTCAGTACAAGGTTGGTTGCTAGAGCAGGGTTTGGTCATGCAGGTATTTATTGCGCCTAATCTTCGTTATTCAGATTGTTTATCTATTGATGAGCAGAAGGCGAGGCAGCAAGGCATCGGTATCTGGAGTTTGTCCGAGTATGAACCCGGTATTGCCTCAACCGCGGTTCCCAATTCAGTGCGTGGTGCGGTCATTGTCAAAGGGCGTGTTGTTCGTATAGGTCAAAGCCAAGCGAATATTTGGTTAAATCTAGAAGGGGGTGTTGCGATTCAAATACCTAGAAAATCATTGCAACGCTTTAATCAGAATATTGAGCAGTTAGAGGGAAGGCAGGTTCGCGTTAGGGGGTGGATTATTAAAGACAATTCACAGCACCATCAGTGGCGAATTCGCATTGAAGATGGTCGCGCATTAGAGGTCTTGTCAGATTAACTATTGGCATTGCAAGCGTACAAATAAAAACGGCTCTCAAACTGTGGGTTAGAGAGCCGTTTAAACATTGTAAGTCTTCTATGTAAGTCTTCTATGCTTTACGATTACGCATGAAACAGATCGGATGAAGCACGAACCATGCGTAAATGCCTGCACCAATTGAAGCACCAATCAAATTCATCCAGTCTACCCATGTATTGACATAAGCGATGGTTGACTGAGTGTGAATAGGCAGCAAAAACAAAGCCGCGACAGCAATAATCGGAGGTAAAACCTTAGAGCCAATACCGCCCGTTGATTTAAAGGTGTAACCCTTCAAACGCCCAAGAATTTGAGGCACTAAAAAAACAACGATCATCAATGCAATCAGCCACAGCCAAGGCAGGGCGGAGTACCAAAGAACAGTTAAAATACCAGTAAGTGTCATGTGTGGTTCTCCTTAGATCTTGCCTTCAAGCATGGCGAAGTAAGCGGGACGTAGCATACGTTCTTTCATGACCCAAACGGTCCAAGATTCTTCTTTTGGATCAATAAAAGAGAAGGATGGCAGTAATTTGCTATCCCAGCCGAACTCAACCAACATCGCTTTACCGATACCCGTGATTAGCGGGCAAGACGTGTAGCCGTTGTGACGTGCGGGTAATGGCTGACCTTGTAAGTGTGCTAAGAAGTTTTGCTCAAGTACACCCGCCTGCATTTTAACGCTGGCAGCAGTTTTGTTACTTGGCATACCCATCACATCACCAATACCCCATACGTTGGGATAGTTCGGGTTTTGTAAGGTTTCACGATCCACTTCCATCCAATCTTTGAAAGGCGAGTCGTCAGCAAACTTTAATGGGCTGTTTAGAATGGCATCCGGAGCCGTCATGGGTGGTACGACATGGATGAATTCATAGTCTTTAACTTGATCTTCACCATCTCGAACGCTGTAGTAGGCTTTTTTGGCATCTGCATCGATACCTTTCAGCGTCCAGAAATCGTTACGTGTAACGCCTTGATCAGTGAAGCGTTGTTTTACGAAGTCATTATAGAAAGGAACGCCGAACAAGCCGCCTGATGGCGTCATAAATTCAACATTAAACTGATTGCGACGACCGCTATCTTCAAGGCGTGATAGGGTAGTGAAGGTCATCTTCAGTGGTGCACCCGCGCACTTGAGAGCCGTTGGCGGTAAGTTAAATAAACCCGTACCACTGCCTTTCTGAATCCAACGAGAAATTTCGTCATAGGTGACTGCGGCAGCATCGATACTTGCGTAAACACTGCCAACGCCTTTACCTTGACCAATAAGGTTGGTATCCATGCCCTCAATGCGATCAAAACGTAACTCTAAACCACAGGCAACAATTAAATAATCGTAGTTGATGGTTTCGCCATTGCTGACAGTCACGCTGTTGTTATCCGGATCATACTCGGTAACCATACCGCGTACCCAGTTCACCCGAGAAGGAATCCACTCACCTGTTTTGGAGATGGTTTTTTCTTTATTCCAGACGCCAGAAGCGACTAGAGTCCAGCCTGGCTGATAGTGATGATCTTCACGAGCATCAATAATGGTAATACGAGCACCCGGCAAACTGCGTGCAAAGCGGTTTGCCATCGCAATTCCTCCCGCACCGGCACCACTAATCACTATGTGGGCATTGGTTTGAACAGTGTTGGCGGCTGCATTGCCGGTTAGGCTTAGAACAGGGGCAGCAACAGCCGCACCAAGACCTAGCTTTAATAGGTCACGGCGACGTTCGTTCGCCTTAGGGGAGAGTTTAGAAGACATGCTGAGCTCCGGAAGTTTTTCTTCTATTCATATTCCGGTCCTTGGTACAGGTGAGTCCTTTAGTTACGATCTGATTATAGGTTAGATAAAATTAAAGTAAATATAACTAATGTATTATGTGCATATGCAAATAACTTATAAAGTCGCATTGCTAGTCAGGACTTCCCATCTATCGTTATACTAGAGTGACTATCCAAGTAGCGGCAAACTGGACTTAAGTACGCGTGAATCCAAGAAAAATTACCTATGCAGACAAACATGTCCTGTTGATAGAAAGCAGCGGCAATATGCGCGCCACGATTGTGCAGATGCTGCGGCAGTTGGGTGTCGCGAATATTAAACCTGTTACGGTCAACGCACGGGTGCTTGAGATTATTCAGGAAGAACGTTTTGATATTGTGCTGCTGGGCCACAATGCCAGTGACAAGGTCACCGGTATCCAGTTGCTAGAAGAGGCGCGCTACCGAAACTATATGCGCCCCTCTACTGGCTGGATCTTTATGACCAGCGATGCTTCTCAGCAAGTGATTCTGCATGCTATTGACAGTAATCCCGATTATTTACTGACCAAACCTTTTACTGTTGAAGAGTTAAAGCATCGTATTGATGCCTTAATTGTGCGTAAGCAACTGCTGAAAGACGTTGATGAAGCGGTAGAAAGAGGGGATTTAAAAACCGCTCTGAGTGCATGTGATCAAGTCTCTGTCACCGATCCCAGTTATGACTTTGCGCAACGCTATAAAGGGCGTCTTTTATTACAACTCAAGCGAGCGGATGAAGCGCTTAATTTGTTACAAGAGCGCTACTGGCAAAACTCTGATAAAGACACAGGCTTATTAATAGCCCAAGCTCTGTTAGCACTGAAGCAAGCTGATGCGGCGATACAGCAACTCCAAGAGTTAATCGAAAACCATCCATTGTTAGTGCCTGCTTTAGATCTGTTAGCACAAGCCTACGAAATGAATGGTGATTTGCAACAAGCTCGCGATGTTCTGCATGAGGCAGCTCGTAAATCACCCTTGGGTATTCCACGACAAATGGAGCTGGGGCGTATTGCGACACAAACGCGCACGCTGAACTTAGCAGAGGGTGCGTTTAAGCGATCGATCGTGTTAGGCCGCTCAAGTTGTTATAAATCTCCCGAGCCTTATCTTCGATTAGCTAATATCCGTCGATTAGAGATGCAGGATGCAGATAAAGATAAACAGATTGAATTACATAACGATCTTGATGCTTTACTGAATCATGCCCAGTTTAGTTTTCCCAAAGATGAATCGTTAAAAGTTAAATCACTTCTGATTCGCTCACAAACCTATAAAGATCTGGGCAAACAAGTGAAGGCGGATGGCCTACAGCGTGAAGCTGAGAAGCTAAATGCACAGTTGCCGGAGCCAATTGACTTAGCTAGAGAAGCGATTCTCTTATCCGGTGATGCCGTGCCTGTTCTTGAGGAAATGCCAGAGCAGACAGAAGCGAAAACTCGGTTGCCATACGATGAAGTCCTCAGCGATAAGATGAATCGGATGGCGATTCGTCACTACATGGCAGGAAAATATATTCAAGCCATGCGTTGTTTGAATATGGCAGCAGAGTATAACCCCACCAATACTGCCGCTATTCTTAATTTAGCCCAGCTCTATTTAGAAATCGCTCGTGATCAGCAAGAAAGACGTGAAGAGCGCTTAACCATGGTGAAACGTTTCATAAAACTCAGTTTAAAAATGCAATTGTCTGAAATTGCACAGATTCGCCAACATGAGTTGGTCGATCACCTCAGAAAACCCATAGATTCTCTTCCAAAAGGTTCATTAGGCGTGCTATTGCGCTAATATTAAGTAAAATAATTTTATAAAGTGAAATAGTAGGGAAGATAGCAATGTCGCTAAGGATGCTCAGCAAATTCCGAGCAGAGAAAATAGCCTTGTCCTATTTTCTGTTTGCCATGCTGTGGATCTTAACATCTGACTATCTCCTTGGCGTATTGGTCACAGATCCAGCGCTGCTTGTTTCAATCAGTACCTACAAGGGAATTCTGTTCGTTTGCACCACGGCTCTGCTACTCTACCTGGTCTTACGAGTCTGGTTTTTTTCACCTTCGATAAATAATGAAGCCACAGAACAACATGAAAGTCGAACCGGACTAGTCATGGTGTTTGCCGGCATGGCATTGCTGGTCCCTTTGTTATCACTGAGTGTGATACAGATTGCTCAACCTCAAGCGGTTCAATCTGCCCGAACTCATATTCAAATGATTGCAGAAATGAAGGCAGACTACCTAGATCAGTGGTTTTCCGAACGCACAAATCTGCTGGATATGATTGGCATGGATTATGCGCTGCAAGACTGGATTGCTGATTGGAATCAGCAGGCCACAAATAATACCGCAGTTAATCAACTGACGGGATATATCAACCGCCTGTATGCCAGTCATCAGTATGATGGTATTTATCTTTATCATATTGAAAAACAGCAAGCGCTCGCTGCTGGGATGGTTGGTTATCAAACCGGAGAACTTGATCATTTAATCGCTGAGGCGATCAATTCAGGTGATTCATTTTTTGCAGGAATCCATAAAACCCATTCTGGCTTGAGTTTTTCATGGGTATTACCGCTATTCGCTTCAGGTCAATATGCTGCTCCATCAGCGATCATGATATTAAGTATTGATCCAGAAACCTATCTTTACCCCAATTTGTCTCAATGGCCAGACGATAGCCATTCGGGAGAGCTTTTTTTACTGAAGTCGATCGATTCAAACCACTATACGTTATTAAGTCCAGTGAAATCCGAACACCTAGCAGTACTCTCGACGCTAGAGTATCGTGGTACAGAAGGGCTGGGTTATAACAATAGAGAGGTTATTGGTGCTTTAAAACCATTAACTCAAGTCGATTGGATGGTGGCTGCTCACCAAGAGCGTTCCGAAGTCCTCACGCCCATTTATATGATAGCCGCTTGGTTAGGCTTATTATCACTCGCGACTGTTATCAGTGTGATGTTCGCCTTACGTTTAGTGTGGCTGCAGCAGCGTCGGTTAGAAAAAGCAGCCTATCAAATGCAAACAGCTGAAAAAGAACAGTTGCTACTGAAGTTTTTTGAAATGCCTTTTGTTGGCATGGCAATCACCGATCCCAATACGGGCAAATGGTTGCAGTTCAATCCAGAGCTTTGCCGATTATTGGGCTATTCGGAAACTGAGCTTAAGGCATTAACTTGGCAAGCAGTGACTCATCAAGATGATCTGCAAATGGATCAGCAAGCCTTTGATCGCTTACACAGCGGTCAAGTGGATAGCTATACGTTAGAAAAACAATTTGTTCGTAAAAATGGCATGCCTTTTACAGCATTGCTTAATGTGGGGTCGGTTCGTTACCCTAGTGGACAGATGCAATACTGCATTGTGACGGTTCAAGATATCACCGATCAAAAGCGTCATGAATCTGAACTGATGCATCAGCGAGATCTATACAACACCTTGTCAGAAACCAACCAGACCATTATTCGCAGTCAGAGTGAAGATGAGGTGTTTTCTCAGGTCTGCAGAATTGCGGTTGTTTACGGCAAGCTACGTTATGCTGCTATTTTAAAAAAAGAAGGTGATAGTCTTAAATCCATTCATCACT
Source organism: Nitrincola schmidtii (assembly GCF_008973715.1). Lineage (GTDB taxonomy): Bacteria > Pseudomonadota > Gammaproteobacteria > Pseudomonadales > Balneatricaceae > Nitrincola > Nitrincola schmidtii. Next base: position 89,844 of record NZ_WBOL01000006.1, on the reverse strand, counting down.
ATGGCGATCGCCCTTCAGATCTATTTAGTTATGATGAAACGTCTTGGTTTTTATTAAACACCGACTTTGAGTTAGCCAGTGTTATTCATAGTAGTGAATCTTTGGTTTTAAATCAGTTGAGTGATAAAGGATCAAAAGCTTACTTCCCCGTTCGTTTAGACGGTGAGGTGATCGCTGTCATGCTGTTGTCTGCCTACGATGCTGAGTTTTTTAGCCAAGATGTCGTCTCCACGCTAACGGAGATGGCAGACGATATTGCCTTCGCCATACGCTTTATTCAACAGGAAGATGCGCTAAGAGCCGCTGTTCAAGTGGTTGAAGCCAGTCCAGTGGTGCTGTTTCGCTGGGAGAACCTTCCTGGATGGCCAGTTTCTTATGTCTCTGCCAATGTCAGTCGTTGGGGTTACACAGCGGAAGAGTTTTTAACGGGGCTAGTGGATTTTAATGATCTTGTTTATCCAGATGACCGACAGTGGCTTAGAGATGAAGTGGCATTATTCCTATCTCAAAAACGAGAAGAGTACCTGCAGGAATATCGTATTTTGACCCGAGATAAAGCCATTATTTGGGTAGAAGATATTACTAAAGTGGTTTATTTAGCCGATGGCAGTGTGAAGTACATTGAAGGCGTGGTCACTGATGTGACTTCGCGTAAAACCATTCAGCAGCGCATTGAATTTTTGGCTCGCCACGATGCGTTAACCTCTCTGCCTAATCGAACCGATGTGTTGACTAATATTGAGACCAGAGGCAACAGTAGAACGGCTCTGTTAATGTTGGACCTAGACAGGTTCAAAGATGTGAATGATAGTTTTGGTCATAGAACGGGAGATCAGCTGCTCTGTGGTGTTGCAGAATTACTACGGTCAGTTTGTCCTACCGATGCGTTGTTAGCTCGTTTTGGTGGCGATGAGTTTGGTGTCTTGATTGATCGTAATCCTGAAGAGTTAAAAGAGATTGCCTTAACACTGATAGATGCTCTGAGGACGCCTGTTCGATTGCCAGATGGTATGGAGATTCGTATTGGTGCATGTATTGGCATTGCCATGTTGAGCGAGGCGGAGAGCAGCGCAGAAGAGTTACTTCGTCAAGCCGATGCTGCCCTATATAAAGCTAAAGAAGCGGGGCGTGAGCAATTCTGCTTCTACACCATTGAGCTAACACAAGCCGCATTAGTACGTTTGAATACAGAATCTTTACTACGTGAGGCAATGAACGAAGGACAGTTATCTGTCTATTTCCAGCCGCAAATCGACATTGCCTCTGGAAAACTCATCGGTGCTGAAGCACTGCTTCGTTGGAAAAATGAATCTGGTTTTATTTCTCCCGATACCTTCATTCCGGTTGCTGAGCAGAGTGGTTTGATTCATCCCATTGGCGAATGGGTGATGGATCAGGTTTGTCAGACTGGCAAGCGGTGGTTAGATAAGGGATATCCACCCATCACCTTGGCTGTAAATTTGTCATCTTTCCAATTGCGTCACGGCAATGTGGTCGAAATGATTCAAGGCATACTGCACAAATACCATTATCCGGCTGATTTGCTAGAGGTTGAGCTGACAGAAAGCGCGTTGATGAGACGTGAAGATGAAGCGGAACAAATCTTTGAAGTCCTGCAAGCCATGGGCGTTTCGTTGGCTATCGATGATTTTGGAACGGGGTACTCATCGTTATCTTATCTGAAAAATTTCCCGCTGAATGTGCTAAAGATAGACAAGAGCTTTATCCAGGATCTGCAATCCAATAAAAATGATCGAGAAATCACCGCTGCGATTATCGCCATGGGGCATACCTTAGGACTCAAAATTCTAGCGGAAGGCGTTGAAACAGAAGATCAGTTAATGCACCTAAAAGAATTAGGCTGTGATTATTATCAAGGCTATTTAACCAGTCCAGCAGTGACGATAGAACTGTTTGAAAAGCGGTTTTTGGCGACGATGGTCTCCCCACAGGGACTCGAACCCCGATCTGGCCCTTAGGAGGGGCCCGCTCTATCCAGTTGAACTATAGGGAGAAAAATAGATTGTATCGAGAATTCAATAGATCTGCCAGTTGTCAGAGCGATTAAGCCTTACCGATACGACGTTGAGCGGCATAATTTCCTTTACTACCACCGGTATCATACAGCACATTTGAACTTTGATGCCCTTGAAGCAGAGATAGCAGTTGATCAACGTTTTGCTTACTTCTAACTAAGATCTGCTCGTTACGTTTACTCGCAGTCCTAACGTCCATCAGTAACTTTTGCAATTGATGCCAGTCTGTCATTAGGGCTTCACGCTTAGTTTCCGGCATCAGTTGAGTAAATTCATCAAAGCCACTCTCTGATGGCGCAAAACCCGCTTGGACCAGAACACTATTACGCTCACGAATATTGGCTTCAATATTGAGTAGTAATTGATGTTTGGTTTGGGTGTTTAACTTGAGTGCTTCTAGATCACGCTGTTGAAGAACGAGTTGTTCCTGCTCCAACGTTTTTTGCAGGTCATCAAAAAGCAAACAACCCTGACGAGTCAGGGTCGAGAAAGAATCGAAAAGATCGTTAGCTTGCGGATCAATCGCCACGGTATGAGCCTATATTTAATGAGCTAGTTGATACTCATATTAGCTAAATAATTTCTCAAATTGTAGCATCTTATCAGCTACACGCTCAGCATTGATGCTAAAACTACCATCCGCGATAGCGGATTTAATTTCAGCGACACGCTCAGCGTTAAAGTCACTCTTGTCGTCTATCTGACGATTAGCAGACTGAATAGCTTGAACAGCATCACTCAAACGAACAGTATCCGCCTGCGTGGTTGCAGTGTCCGGCTTGCCATTCTTGGTGGCAACAGCATTGCTTTGATCGGCAGTTTTACTACGAGCCGCTGTCGTCTGATTGGAGGACAGGCCGTTCAGTTCAATAGCCATCCTGAATCACCTCTTTATCTGGTTATGCAAGTGTTATCGGTCAGTGCATCAACTTCTTTAGGATTATTTTAAATTTTTTTTGCACCTGCACAGTCATACTTAATAGTATACCGAAAATCTTTTGATTAAGGCACTTGGACTCTGCCGGGTGCTATGACTAGGGCACGAACTTCGTTACCACTATTTTCATTCAATACACGAATCTGTTGGTTAAGATTACCATCCTCAAGCGCAACGCCCACTGTTCTGATGACTAAAGATCCTCTTCTAGACTCAAGCGAGACTTGATCGCCTCGTTTGACTGCCAGCGCCACCTCGACCATACGTGTATTAATGACCTGATCACTGCCGATAGGACGGCGAACTTGTTTACCAACGACATCCTCCAGTTGGACAAAATAATCGCCATTTAGTCGGATAACATCTTGCTCGGATAGTCGAACATCAGTTGAGCTAATCACACTGTTTCGTGATAAGGGTCGGTTAGTAATGACCACATCCATTAATTGCCTGACTTGTGCCGTAACAAAAATACTCCAGACGGGAGAGTGGCAGTTAACACGAGCGGTGATACGTTGCCCGCTATTGAAGGGCAAGGTGATTTCAAGTGGCGTTAGGCAAGAAGGTAAGTCAAGTGAACGATTTACAGGATTTATTGCTGCTTCAACCCGGCTTTCTGGTAATCGTGTGTTAAACTCATTAATAATAGCTTCGTGAACTTGTCGTTCGATCAGTTCGGGAGACATTTGAGCACTAGCGGACATGGCAAAGAAAAAATTAGCCAAAAACAATGCAACTAGTGTTAAATTAACTTTATTCACGGATATCCTGTCTCGACGGGAAAACCAACTCTGGTAAAAGACGGCTTGAGGTTTATTGAATCATGTCAGGTATATTGGATAGTGTAAACCTTCGAACACAGATGGTCGGTCAGAATCGTCTAGAGCTACTCCTGTTTGGTCTGGAAACGGATCAGCGTTATGGCATTAACGTGTTCAAAGTAAGGGAAGTGTTACAGTGCCCTAGTTTGACCGAGGTCCCTCGTAAAACTACCGTTATTAAGGGTATGGCACATATACGTGGCGAGACTATTCCAGTGTTGGATCTGTCTGAAGCTATCGGACGTCCGCCTATTCCTGAATCGGAAGAGCGCACCTGCTTCTTAATTGTTGCCGAATACAACAAGCGCACACTTGCGTTTTTGGTTCGTAGAGTCGACCGTATTTTGAATACCAATTGGGATCAAATTATGGCTCCTCCAGCTGAAATAGGTTCAGATAACTATCTGACCGCTGTTTTTGAATATGAAGGTAAGTTGATCGAAATTATCGATGTGGAACAAATTCTTGCTGATATTTATCCGGCTTCTACGATTGTCAGTGATGATATCGCCACTAAAGAAGTGAGAACACAAGCCGAACAGCACCGTGTTTTAATTTGTGATGATTCTCAAGTTGCGCGCACGCAAATGATTCGCAGTCTTGAAAGTATGGGCTTGAAAGTTACGGTCGCTAATAATGGACGTGAGGCATGGAATCTTCTTAAAGATCTTGCAGAACGTGATGTCGATGTTGCTACCCATTTCCTCATGTTGATTTCTGATCTTGAAATGCCCGAGATGGATGGCTACACCTTAACCTCAATGATTCGCAGCGATACGCGCATGGATAAGATGCATGTGATACTTCATTCATCCTTAAGCGGTGGTTTTAACGTATCGATGGTTAAAAAAGTCGGTGCAGATGGATTCTTAGCTAAGTTCAATCCCGATGACCTAGCTAAAGTTGTTGTTAAACGTATTAACGCTGTCAATCAACGCTGATGCCGAATAGGTGGTATTGAGTGAAAACTGGATTCACAATCAGTTCTGAAGAGTTTAAAGGCTTTAGCCAATTTCTTGAAAAGAGCTGTGGCATTTTGTTGGCAGAACACAAACAGTATCTGGTTCAAAGCCGCCTGAGTCGAATTATGCAGAAAGAGGGGTATAGCACGCTTTCTGAATTAATTCGTCGTCTAAACCAACCGGGTAACTCCACCATCAAAGAACAAGTCATTGATGCGATGACCACAAACGAGACGTTGTGGTTTAGGGATATTCACCCTTACGATATTTTGAAAAACCAGCTGCTGACTGAGTTGAGTAGTAACAACAGTTTTCAAAAATTACGTATTTGGTCTGCGGCTTGCTCTACAGGGCAGGAACCTTATTCTATTAGCATGATTATTGAAGAGTTTCGACAATCAAAACCTGGTGCCTTTTCGTCAGGACAAGAAATTGTTGCAACGGATATTTCTTCCACTGTTCTGGATCAGGCCCGCAAAGGTGAATATGAAATGCTGGCGCTTGGACGAGGATTGTCGCAGGACAGATTGACTCGTTTTTTCACTAAGACCTCTGAAGGTTCTTGGCAGATTAAGCCTGAAGTGCGTAATCGAGTTAAGTTTCAAAGCCTAAACCTGCTGGGTCCCTATTCAAGCTTAGGGCAGTTCGATATTGTCTTTTGTCGTAACGTGTTGATCTACTTTTCATCTGATGTGAAGAACGATATTTTGCGCAAAATACATAAGCAATTAAAACCTGGTGGTTATTTGATTTTGGGTGCATCTGAATCGCTATCAGGATTACCCGATCTATACAAAATGATTCATTGCCGCCCCGGCATTATCTATCAGGCGATCTAGTCTTGCCGCATAAGTGGCAAAACAGGGTGGCAGGCACTTGCCGCTTTAATCGACATCAACGACCCTAGTCACATCAGAAGCCCGTTATAGCGGGCTTTTCTATTTCTGGCATACAAGTTGCTTTATTAAAGACAAAGTCACAAAGAATTTGGAAAGCAACCATGGCATTTAGTTTTGATTCAGCACTCGGACCCCATGCAGACGCATTGGTATTGCGTGCGCGTCGAGCTGAAGTGTTGGCAAATAACATTGCTAACGCAGATACCCCAAACTTCAAAGCAAGGGATATCGACTTTGCCGCTGTGTTAGAGGGTGTTCAAGGTGGTCAACAATCACCACTGAAGTTGGCCACCACACAGTCAAGGCACCAAAGCCAAATAGCCGATCCAGATTTTGCCGCTGACTTGATGTACCGGATACCACATCAACCAGCCGTTGATGGAAACACCGTTGAAGTTCAAGAAGAGATGGCACGTTACACCGACAACGCCCTGCGTTATCAAGCCAGTTTTGAATTCTTGAACAGCAAGTTTTCAGGCCTAACCAAAGCAATTAAGGGTGAATAACGATGTCACTATCTAACGTCTTTAATATCTCTGGTTCAGCAATGAGTGCTCAAACCATCCGTTTGAACACTACCGCCAGTAATATGGCCAATGCGCAGAGTGTCAGTTCTAGCGAGGGTGAAACCTATCGTGCTAGACACCCTGTTTTCGCTTTGAAAGCGCCTGAGCCAGAACAGATGCCAATCACTCAGCAGGGTTTGGTTCCAGGTCAGGGTGTTCAGGTTTTAAGAATAGTTGAAAGCCAAACCGATCCACGTATGACATACGAGCCAGATCATCCGCTGGCGGACGAGCGTGGTTATGTGTACTACCCGAATGTGAACATTGTTGAAGAGATGGCCGATATGATTTCGGCATCACGTTCTTTTCAAATCAATGCTGATGTGATGAATACAGCGAAACAGATGCTTCAGCAGACCTTAAGATTGGGTCAGCAGTAAATAGAATTTAAGAGGAAATCGTCATGAGCACGATTAACAACAATCCGAACAACAACGTCTTTGATCAGATCAATCAGGCGAATCGTCAAACCAGCACTCGCCAGGTCGATAAGTCTGACGATCAGATGTTTATGAAGCTGATGATCGCACAGTTGCAGAATCAGGACCCCACCAGTCCTGCTGATACCAGTGATTTTATGCAGCAGATCTCTAGCATGACCATGGTTGAAACCATGACAGAAATGTCAAGAACCTTTCAGACCATGAGTAACAGTTTGCTGAGTAGCCAAAGCGCATTACAAGCGTCATCCATGGTCGGTCAACGGGTTTTTATCAATTCAGATATTGCCAATTTGAGTCAGCAGGGCGGTGCATTGCCTGGAACCGTGAGTTTAGAATCGAGTACTACGGACCTTCGCATCTCTATCTATGATCGAGGCGGTTCGTTAGTGGATCGTGTGAATATGGGGCAAACTCAAGCGGGTGAACGAAGCTTCGTGTGGAATGCTTCTGAAGAGGTTCCAGCGGGTAGTTATCAGATTATTGCAGAAGCCTTTGATGGCGAAAAATACAAACAAGTGGATACCTGGATGCCCTTTACCGTGAACAGTGTGTCACTGGGACAAAACGGCATCGGTATGAAAGTGAATACAGCAATTGGCAGCATCGACTTTAAAGATGTGAAGCAGCTAGGCTAAGTGAGGGTAAAATCATGTCATTCAATACAGCAATTACAGGTCTAAAAGCCGCTTCCACTATGTTGGATGTGACAGGTAACAACATTGCCAACGTCAGCACCACTGGCTTTAAGTCTTCACGAACTGAGTTTGCAGATATTTATGCGACTTCAGTTGTGGGTGCTGGCTCGAGCAATAGTCCGGGTTCGGGCGTAACTGTTGCAGGGATTTCTCAAGACTTTAGCGCTGGTACTATCGAATTTACCAACAATAACTTAGATCTTGCTATCAATGGTTCTGGGTTCTTTCAGTTAAGTGATGGGCAAGGTAGTACTACCTACACTCGTGCAGGGGCTTTCGAACTAAATAAAGACGGGCAGATTATATCTAAGTCAGGTAAGTTCTTGCAGGGTTATGGATTAGACCAAGAAGGTAACAGGTTGCCAATAGGTAATTTGCAGGTATCACAGAAAGAAAGTCCTCCGAAAGCTACAGAGTCTATAGATTTATCATTCAATATTGATGCTAGGTCTGATGCTACTAGGCTTTTACCAGAATATGACAAAGATGAACCAGGCTCCTTTACTTATACAACTACAGTAAGAACTTTTGACAGTCTTGGTAATGAACAAACTGTAAAGTTTAACTTTGTTGAGCAACAACCTGTAAGACAGGAGTTTAGCTATATTTTGTCCGACTTGCTTAGTGCTCCAGGTAACAATACCCTGACTATTTCAGGTGTTGAGCTTGATATTACTTCTGATTTCTCTGAAACCCCTCCAGGGTCAAATATTTTTAACCTTAATACAGGAAATGCAATCACACCAAATGGGGATTTATTACTACGGACGGACCCAAGAATAGACTTGGCTTCAGTTAGTATTGATAATTCTGGTGCTAGCCCTATATTAACCTTTGATTTTAAGTCTCAATATACTGATTCAGGCAGTGTTCTTGTTCGTGATACCAGCACAGCTGCAGGTATTGCTGGATCTGTTGTTGCTCCAGATGATGTCTCGAAAAGACCATCAAATGAAGTTAGAAAATATGCATTATCTTTGGATCCAGCGAATACAGAGGGGTCAATAAGTATTGGCGGCGTTCCAATTCAAGTTACTGGTACAATGACGCAAGCAGAATTAGAAGCGGCTATCAGATCCAATGAACCGAGAATTTTGGATAGAAATCCAGATATCGAATCAGTAGCAATTGTTGATGGATCTATACCTGGCACTCGTGAGATAGAAATTACATTTAGAGCGTCTGCTGGAGATGTTCCTGATAATCAATTTAGACCTGAAGTTACAGTTAATTCGGGTTTTTTAATTGTCGGTCAGCAAACATACACTTCAGGTACTAACTTGGCTACTCCAAACGAAGTAGTTGAAGGTGATAGGGGATACTTGGGTCACTATCGTGCTTATGCATATTTAAATAATGAAGAATTGCTTGATATTGGTAAGAGACAAGATCCCGGTACTGGAACACTTACGGAGCCAGGTTCAATTCTATTATCCTTTAGACCTGAAAGTGGTCTGTTAAATGGTATTAATGTTTTTGGTGGAAATGGTGTATTTACTCCAGGTACTCAAGTGCCAGCGATTACTATCCAAGGTGCTGATCCAGCTAACCCTAATACAAATATACGTTTAGATTTAACTAACTCAACACAATTTGCATCTGCTTCAATTGTTAAAAACCAACAGCAAGATGGTTATACCAAGGGTGATTTGATTGGTGTAACCTTTGCTCCTACCGGCGAAATGATTGCATCTTTCAGTAATGGTCAAAACCAATCCCTAGGTGTCGTAGCATTTGCGACTTTTGAAAACCAAGATGGCTTGCAGCCTTCAGGTGATACTGAATGGATTGCTACCTTGGCTTCAGGTAATGCAATACTTAACCCGCCGGGTACTGGTTTGAATGGTACGTTGCGTTCAGCTGCCTTAGAGCAGTCAAACGTTGATCTGTCTACCGAGTTGGTAAACTTGATACAAGCACAGCGTAACTTCCAGGCAAGTTCTAAAACGTTAGAGACTGCCAACAACATTACCCAGACTATCTTGAATATCTAAGTTTTTTATTGGAGTTCGTTCTGAACGAGCTCCAATTCTTTTTTGAAAGCACTCCTTCCTGATACTCACCTCTATGGTTTTTTCTCTCCTTATCCTTGATGGCACACTCCTTGCTTAATATCTATTAGTCCCGATAAAAGCGGCAAGCCGCAACCGCCGCGATAAGGAGTGGATAATGGATAAAGTGTTATATCTGGCAATGACTGGCGCACGCGAGAATATGAACGCGCAGCAGATACGTGCCAATAACTTAGCCAACGTTACGACGACTGGTTTCAAGCAAGATTTTGAGCAAGCTAGAGCGATGCGAGTGTTCGGTGATGGTCAGGCATCGCGAGTCTATGCTATGGCGGAGTCTCCCGGAACCAATCGTGCCTCCGGTACCTTGCAACAAACAGGGCGTGATCTTGATATTGCAGTTGTGGGTGGTGGTTGGATTGCTGTTCGAGCACCCGATGGAACAGAGGGTTATACCCGTGCTGGTGAACTGCAAATCAATGCCGCAAACCAATTAGTGACTGGCAGTGGTTTGCCTGTTATTGGTAATGGAGGTATTCCGATCGTGATTCCTCCGGCTGAAAAAGTGCAAATAGCCAATGATGGGGCAGTAACCATTCGTCCCCTCGGTGATGGTGCGGCTGAACTTGCCTTGGTTGATGTCATTAAAGTGGTTGAGTTAGATCCGGCGACTTCATTTAAAGGGACTGAAGGTTTAATGCGAACCAATGATCAACAGCCTCTGCCACCATTAATCAATAGACAGATTCGGTCCGGTTATCTCGAAACCAGTAACGTTAATGCGGTTGAAGAACTCACTGCCATCATCGGCTTATCTCGACAATATGAGATTCAAATAAAGATGATGAAAACAGCCGAAGAGAATTCTAGCTCAGCTGCACGTGTGTTGCAGCTTAGCTAATACGATATAAAAATAGGGGAATAACATGCACGGTGCACTTCACGTCGCAAAAACAGGGTTAAGCGCTCAGGATACCAATCTGCGCGTTATCTCCAATAACTTAGCCAACGTCAGTACGGTCGGCTTTAAAAAAGATCGTGCCGTCTTTGAAGATCTGCTCTATCAAATACGCCGTCAACCAGGCGCACAGAATGCTGATGATGCACAGTTGCCATCGGGTTTACAGTTGGGTCATGGTGTCCGTACCGTCAGTACGCAAAAAATGTTTGATACCGGTGACTTGCAGATTACCGATAGAACCTTCGATGTGGCCATCAATGGTCGTGGTTTCTTCCAAGTTGTTCAGCCGAATGGCGATATTGCTTACACCCGAAATGGTCAATTCCATTTGAATGGTGATGGGCAAATTGTGACAGCAGAAGGTTATCTGCTAGACCCTGAAATAGCACTTCCCGGTGAAGTGGTTAATTTTAGTGTTGGCGTCAATGGCATCGTAACAGCAGTCATTGCAGGTGATCCCAATCCACAGGTGTTAGGGCAAATTGAGTTAGCAGACTTTGTAAACCCAGAAGGTCTTCAAGCGGTGGGGCAAAACCTGTTTATCGAAACAGCAGCGAGTGGCCCCGCAAACGTACTCAATCCCGGTGAAGATGGCGTTGGTATCTTAAAGCAAGGAATGTTAGAGGGCTCCAACGTTAATGCGGTTGAAGAGCTAGTCAATATGATTACTACGCAGCGTGCTTATGAGATCAACTCCAAGGTGATCTCAACCGCAGATCAGATGCTGTCGTTCGCAACGCAGCAGCTTTAATGAGTGAAGTGTGAGGGTAGTATGATGAAACTAACGATAAGTCCATCAATTAAAATAGGATTAATGCTGGGGATGTTGGCGCTGTTATCTGGTTGCGTTAACAAAGCTCCAAAACCAGATAACCCCTATTATGCACCGGTTCAGATGCCAAGCTTTGAAACACCAAAGCCTATTAATGGTGCTATCTTTCATGCTTCCACGAATCGAGATATCTACAGTGATGGTCGTGCGCTGCGTCCAGGTGACATTATCACCATTAACTTAACTGAGCGTACCCAGTCGAGTAAGCAATCCAGTACCAGTTTAGATAAAAGTACCGACGTAAACCTACCGGTACCGAATGTCATGGGTGAACCCTTAACCGTATTTGGAAGAGAGTTATCAGCAGGAGTAGGTGGTGATAGCAGCTTCTCAGGTGACTCATCCTCGAATATGCGAAACCAGTTAAGCGGCAATATCACAGCAACCATCCATGAAATCTATCCGAATGGAGTGATGTTGGTTCGAGGTGAGAAGTGGGTGACTTTAAACCAAGGTGATGAATATATTCGAATTAGTGGTCTTGTTAGGCCTCAGGATATTCGCGCCGATAATACCGTTGATTCAACCCGTTTAGCCGATGCAAGAATTACCTACAGTGGAACGGGTGCAACAGCCGATGTAAACGTGATGGGCTGGTTAGGTCGATTCTTTATCAGCGCATTAATGCCCTTTTAAGTGAGGTGTAAAATGAAAAAGTTACTCTTTATCGCACTGGTTTTGTTATTCAGTATTGAATCTGCGCTAGCCAATGTGAACACCTCACGTCTGAAGGATTTGATTACGGTGTCCGGTGTTCGTGATAACCAATTGGTCGGTTATGGATTGGTGGTGGGTTTAGATGGTACGGGTGATAGTCGTGCGAATTTTACCTCACAAACCTTTCGTAACTTGCTTAACAACATGGGCGTGGCTATGCCGCCCAATGTGAATCCTCAGTCTAAAAATATTGCGGCAGTCGCGATACATGCCAATTTGCCACCCTTTGCAAAGCCGGGTCAAACCATCGACATCACCGTGTCAACGATTGGTGATGCGAAAAGTCTTCGTGGTGGTTCCTTATTGATGGCACCCATGAAAGGTGCAGATGGACAAGTTTACGCCATGGCACAAGGTAATTTGATTGTTGCCGGTTTTGGTGCCGAAGGTCGTGATGGATCACGTGTTTCGGTGAACGTACCCAGTGTCGGTCGAATTCCAAACGGTGCCACCGTCGAGCGTGAAGTGCAAAGTGGTTTTACCCAAGGTGATAGCTTAACGCTCAATCTAAAAACACCTGACTTTACTACGGCCAGAACCGTATCGGATCAGATTAATGGACTGTTGGGGCCAGGTGTTGCCATGGCGTTGGATTCCACTTCCATACGTGTTCGCGCACCTCGTGATCCATCCCAGCGCGTTAGCTTTATGTCGGTGTTGGAAAATCTACCGATTGAAACGGCTGAAGAAACCGCTAAGGTGATAATTAACTCACGTACTGGCACAATAGTGATTGGACAGCATGTGCGAGTCTCTCCTGTGGCGATCACTCACGGTGGTTTGACAGTGAATATCACTGAAAACCTAGATGTTGATCAGCCCGGTGCGTTAGCCGGTGGGCAAACGGTCGTGACTCCTCGTACAGAGCTAGAAATTGATGAAGGTTCAGGGCGTATGTTTGAGTTTTCACCTGGAGCTTCTTTGCAGGATATCGTTGAAGCGGTAAATAACGTCGGTGCTGCACCTGGCGACCTGATGGCGATATTAGAAGCGTTAAAACAAGCCGGCGCTCTGCGCGCTGAGTTAGTGGTGATCTAAATGGTAACGGGTAAACCTCCTGTCATGACGCAAAGTCCTCAGTTTTACACTGAGCTGAACCAGCTGAATGATTTACGCAGAAAAGCGAAAACCGATGAGCAAGCAGCACTTAAAGAAGTTGCTCAGCAGTTTGAGCAGATTTTCTTAAGCATGATGCTGAAAAGTATGCGTGATGCGAATGCATCTTTTGGTGAGGATAACCCGTTCAACAGCAATAACACCCGCTTTTTCCAAGACATGTATGACCAACAACTGACACTTGATATGTCAGGGAAAAGCGGTATGGGCTTGGCGGATGTCATGGTGCGTCAGCTTAGCCAGCATAGTGATGTGAGGACGACCAAAGGTCGTGACGAACAAGAACGTCCATTGACCGAAGCAGAGATGCTCATTAATCGTGCTATGAACCTTACAGCCGGTATGGCGGCATCAGCGGTGCTTGGGCAGGCTCAATCAAGTCCATCACTTAACAGCAAGGCGGCCGAAGCTAATGCCGATGAAGCCAATCGAGTGGAAGCGGTTAAGCCACAGCGCACCACTGTTAATGTTGAAAATTTACCGAAACGTTTTGAGTCGCCTCAAGAATTCGTGGATAGCCTGCTGCCCTTAGCTGAAGAAATGGCTGGCGAGTTAGGTGTTGATCCACGAGTATTATTGGCACAAGCCGCACTAGAAACTGGTTGGGGCCGACACATCATTAATGGCAGTAACAACCTGTTTAACATCAAAGCGGACAGTCGCTGGGCAGGCGAACGCGTTAGCGTATCAACACTTGAGTATCGTAATGGTGTTGCAGCCCCTGAAATGGCTGCTTTCAGAGCTTATGGTTCCTACGCAGACAGCTTCCGTGATTATGTGGATTTCCTAAGAAGTAATCCGCGTTATAAACAAGCATTAGAAAATACGGCAAACCCAGCGACGTTTGTGCGAGAGCTGCAGGCAGCCGGTTATGCAACCGATCCCAATTATGCGTCGAAAATTGAACGCATTTTTAATGGAAATATTCTTGCGCAAGCGGGTCGAGAGTCTCAAGAAGGCTGACTATTGGCCGATATATAGAGTTACATATTGCCTTTAAATACTAAAAGGCATGGAGGAAAAAAATGACCTACGGCATCTTAAATATTGGTACGCAAGCACTGAAGTCAAATCAGTCTGCGCTGTCTGTTGTTGGTCAAAACATCGCCAACGTCAATACGCCAGGTTATTCGCGTCAGCGTGCCGAGTTTTCCTCTCTTTCTGGCATTGGTGGGGTAGAGATAGCAAATATTTCAAGGATTGCTGATCAGTTTCTGACTCAACAAATCTATTCCGATACCTCAACGTTTAGTAGAGCCCAATCCTTTGAGCGTTTGTACAATCAATTAGATAATCTTCTAGCTTCCGATGTTACAAGCGTATCCATTGCGATGGACAAATACTTTGGTGCATTACAAACGGTCGTAGATGATCCCATTAGTCTTCCAGGTAGAGAGCTCTTCCTTGCCGAGGCCGACTCACTGGTTAGGCGCTTCAATGACTTAGGTGCAAATCTGGAAAGACAAAATCGAACAGTGAATGGTGAGCTTGAAAGTTCAATTGATCAAGTGAATGCCATTGCGCAGAACATAGCAAACTTAAATGATAAGCTTAGAATTGCCTCTGCTGCTGGAGTGCAAATCAACGAACTGGTCGATAAGCGCGAAGCTGAGTTACAGCGATTGGCCGAGTATGTTGACTTCACCACCATAGAGCAACGAGGCTCTAATATTGTTGATGTGTTTATAGGTCAAGGTGAACCACTTGTCATTGGACAATCCGCAAATCGTTTAGTCGCAACAACAGATCTTAATGATTCCGGTAGAGTCAACGTAGCTCTACAGACAGGAACTCGCAGTATTATCGATGTAACGGATCGAATCAGTGCAGGGAAAATAGGTGGATTGATTGACTACCGTTCAGCAAATCTTGATAGGGTTCGTGATGAAATAGGGATTATAGCCTTAACTTTTGCTGAAACTATGAATCAACAGCACCAAAAGGGTATGGATCTAGATGGTCAACTTGGTGGACTTATATTCAACAACCTAACAGGTGAACGTTCAGATAGACTCTTAGCCAGTGGTAAAAACACGGGTGTCGCATCAGGCAGTGTGAGTATTACAGATGTTACCAAGCTAAAAGCGAGTGAGTATCGAGTCATTTTTAATGAGTCGAATGGTTTTAATTTGGTTAGAGAATCTGACGGAAAGATATGGAATAACAATTCTCTAACTAATGTAGCCGTCAATGCTGTTGAGGCAGATGGACAGTTTTCACGTGATACATCGACAGGTGAGTTAACTATACGTATTGATGGTATTGAAATTAAACTTAATCCGGCCACTGATTTTGCTTTTGGAGATAGTTATAAAATTCAAGCAGCAAGGAGTGCTGCTTCAGATCTTAGACTTGAATTAAACGATGCTCGTCAATTAGCTTTAGCAAATCCCGTCAAGGTTGAATCAGGATTCAATAATAGAGGTACCGGTGTTGCGCTAGTAGAAGTAACCGACATCACCTCTACATCATTTGCCGCGCAGTCAGGCGAATTAACGCCACCATTGCAGGTCGTGTTCAGTGAAACTGCTGGTTCTTTAACCTATAGTATTTTTGATGTCACGGATCCAAATAGCCCTGTTTTATATGAAATGGAACCACCAATACCGCCTGCCACCTCGAATCCATTTGCACAAGACGAACCTTTTACACCCGGTCAGTCAATCGAATTAAATGGCTTTAAATTAACCATCAATAACCGTCCAGTAATGGGTGATAGATTTGATATTGGTTACAATACTGCTGGCGTGTCAGATAATCGTAACGCATTAGCGATGTCTAATTTGCAACAAGCGAAATTATTAAATGGTGCATCCTATCAAGATCGTTATGGACAAGTAGTAGAACGTGTCGGTAGTCAAACCGCAGTAGCACAAATTAATAGTCAGTCGAGTAAGTCTGTTTTAGATGCAACAATAATGCAACGCGACTCAATTGCCGGCGTTAATTTAGATGAAGAGGCAGCTAAACTGGTTCAGTTCCAGCAAGCTTACATTGCTTCATCACAAATTATTCGTGCTTCTCAAACTATCTTTGATGCACTGATAAGCGCAGTGTAAGGAGCCGAACATGAGAATTTCAACTAACCAGATATTTACCGGTAATGTAAATAATCTTAGTAGGGCAAATGCAGAGCTTTTTAAAACTCAGCAGCAGATCTCTACAGGTAAAAAAATACTTCAGCCATCAGATGACCCACTGGCATCAGCACAGATCATTAAGTTAAAGCAAGAGCTAGCGAGAACCGAGCAGTTTCAAAGCAATATTGAAGTCACCGATCGTCGTTTAGGCTTGCAAGAAATAGCGCTGGGTCAAATATTTAATGATACGGTTCGTTTAAAAGAACTGACGATACAAGCAGGAAGCCCTGCGTTAACGGATAATGACCGTCAAGCGCTTGTCGCTGAAGTCAGAGAGATCGTTAACCAGTTACAAGGTCAGATGAACTCAAGAGATACTCAGGGTGAATACCTATTTTCAGGGTTTAAAGGAAATACACAGGCCTATCGTTATGATCAGGCAACAGAACGCTATATCTTCCAAGGAGACAGTGGTCAGAGATCAATACAAGTTGGGCCAAACAATATCATTACTGCAACAGATTCAGCGGTACAGGTGTTCGAGTCAGTTCAGCCTGTCAATGTTCCTGTCTTGGACAATGCCGATGGCTTAGTTTCAAACCTCTATGTCACAAACTTTGCAGAGTTTGAACAAAGTACCGAGGGTGTGGCTTTTAATATCAGTCTCAACGATGCTGGATTGCTAACGATTACATCAACACCGGCAGGTCAGCCTGTATTTTCAGATGATCAGCCGCCTATTGATTTAACGAATGTCGGTATCAATGTCGAGGCAGGCGATACGGTTAAATTTGCAGGGGTTCGCTTTGATGTGCAAAGTTTGCCAGCAGCGGGTAACACCTTTAGCGCAGACCTGAGCTCTCGTCCAGAGAGATCGAGTATTCTTAATACCGCTTTAAAGTTAGAGCAAGGTCTTAGTCAGATTAGTACAGGTACCGAAGCAGGTAAGGCCGCCTTGGGTGAGTTATTAGCAAGAACGCTAAAAGAAATAGAAGCAACCAGCGAACTTAATTTGCGTGCCAGGGGCTCGATCGGTGCCAGGATGAATGCATTAGAGTCACAGCAGCGAGTTAATGAAGACTTTGAATTATTTACGCGGACGGCGTTATCTAGTTTTGAAGATCTGGATTATAACGAAGCAATCAGCCGTTTTACTTTACAACAAACGGTCTTAGAGGCTGCTTATTCAAGCTTTAACCGAATCAGTAACTTGAGTTTATTCAACTTCATCCAATAAGTGGATAAATGCCTTAGTGCGCTATAAGTAGTAAACGCTAAAAATTTATAGAGTGAGTGTGCTAAGGTAAATTATGGTAAGCGTTAATACCCGCTTGAACTTTTTGCTGCTTTTTATGTGCTTCAGAAATGGCATCTCTTCTCTTGATAAATGCCTCTCTTAATACAAGGTTCATTTCTTTAAGTTCATCAAGATAACTTTCTGCAAAGCTTGGATCGCCAAGAATGTCATTAACATTCATGGACTGCGCTAAAGCAGTCCATTGATTAAGTAACTTATCGGCTTCAACAATTTCATCAAGCGGTGAATTTGCTAACAAAAGTAGTGCGTTATGGCACTCCCTAGCAGCCTCTATCTTTGCTTGCCAGGCTTCCTTGTTCATGGGTTGACAGAAGAAGGGTTGTTATTTTCTTTTTTAATTGCAGTGCGCTGCTCTTCAGGGATAGCATCCCAACCACTTTTTATCTCAACGAGAATATTGAGCACTTCATCCAGTTTATTCACATTACCCTGTAGGTTCGCTTCTATTAAGCATCGAAGTACATACTCGTAGAGTGCAAACAAATTAGCAGATACAGGGTTCGTCTCTAGATCGCGCAGACAGGCTTGTAACTCACCAACAATCGCGATGGCGCGGCTGATTGCTAAACCTCTGGCCTCAATGTCATTCCTTGATAAAGCGCCTTTTGCGGTTGCAGTTTGTTTTAAAGCACCTTCAAATAGCATACTGATTAATCGGTGCGGCGATGCGTGCTCTATCTCTGAGCTAATATTGATTTGCTGATAAGCTTGAGTAGCGCGATGCATGTTCATAACGATGGCTTGAACCTCTAATAGTTTAACGTTTTGAGCGCGGTGCGCTAATTTGACTTATATTTTCAAGCTGCTGTGTCAGGAAATTACCCGTATTATTCAGCTGAGCAACAATTGAATCCATGGCATTGAATTGCGCAAACATGCGCGCCTCTAATGCGCTCATTCTTCTGGCTACCGTTTCCCTTTCGGTTCCTAAACTACGAATCTGTTGATTGATTGACTCAGTGCGCGTATCAAAGGTGCCACTTCGCTGTAAATAAATACTCAGTGTGTCATTAAGTCGATTCGCAATGCCTTGTTCACCACTGAAGAACTGACTGACATCATTAAAGTTTAAACGTAACGTTGAGTTTAAACGGACGGTATTGACTTCTAAAGTGCCATCTCGTTTCGTGGTGATGCCAAGATCAACCAAAGCACGAATATCACCACTGCCTGACTGACTGGATGAAAAAATATCACGAAGTTGATTTTGCACGGTTCGAGTGAGCGAATCACTTAAAAGGTTGCCAGCCTGTCCTGTCGCAGGATTGAGGCGTGTTTCTTCAGCAATCAGTTTTCGTAAGTCATTATAAGCCGATACAAAGCTTTGTATTTGTTCACTGACGTCATTAATGTTTGATTCAACATTCAAGGTAATAGGTTTGTTGGGCTCGGTTGTTCCTTTCAATGTAAAGGTCACGCCAGGAATGACATCTTCAATGCTGTTTGAAGCCGAATTAACCAGTTGTCCTTCAATGCGAAATAAAGCGTCTTCGGCCGCAGTGACTTGGTCAAAGTTGCTGTTGTTGCCATTAAGCGCTGGGTCAAAGCTATAATCAAAAACAGACAGATCGCCATTGGTTGAGTTGCTGGTAATCGACGTTATTCTGCTCGCCTCACCCGTGTCGTTGGCTGTGAGTACTAATCTAGGGCCTGATGATAAATTTAGAATGGTAGCGGTCACACCAAAATTGTTCTGAGCTGAATTAATTGAGTCTCGAATACCCGCAAGAGTTGCATCCTGTGAGTTGATATTCACAGTAAAGCTGGCACCCGCCTGATTGCTAAAACTTAAACTACCCGTATCACCCGAAGTGTAGGCTTGTTGGCTAACCAGTTTTTGAGCCGAAGCAAGACGTTCAACATCTAAGGTATAACTACCGATGCTGGCGGTTTGTTCTGCGGTGATGGTCGCAACCGACTCATTGCTGCTGCTTGCAGATCGGTTGTTAAAGTTACTGGGGTTTCGTAATTCGGTTAAACTACTTTGAAAATCTGACAGTGCTGATTTCAGCAAACCTATGCTAGAGAGTTCGGTTTGCAGGCTGGCTTCACGTCGGTCCAGTCGATTTAACGCAGGGCGTGATTCAGCCTCAACCAATTGTGTGACTAAGTCATTAATTGGAAGACCAGAACCAAATCCAGTAGATGATATAGTTGACATGGAGCACCTCCTAACGCACTAGCAAATGTTGATCGTTAAGCGCGTTCTTCAAACAACAAGCTTTGCATGTTTTGCATACTATTGATCAGTTTTAAGATATCTTCTGACGGAATCTGTTTAATTAATTCCGAAGTTTGTTTATCCATAATTTTGATCACCGTGCGTCCATTATCGTCATCAACCCTAAAGTTGATACCCCGTTCAATGGATCGCATCATATCATTTAAGGCTTCCACGGTTTCGCTGATTTCTTCAACGGTTAAGGTGGTGCTTTCAGCAACACTACCCTGTTTATTGAGTTTTTCAACACTGGGGGCACTCAGGGATACTTCATTCGCAGTGGCACCCATAACGCGTCCACCACGCGAACTTGTCTCGCTGGCAGTGTTGGATGTTGAAGGCATATTGCCTAGTGGTTGAATGCTACTCATGACTTGTCTCCTTTAGACAAAAACGGGGACCCTGCGATCCCCGTTAAGTATATCCAAAAACTCCCTTTACTGTTACTGCAGCAGTGACAAGACTGACTGCGGAACAGTGTTGGCCTGAGCCAAGATTGAAGTACCTGCCTGCTGTAGAATCTGGATGCGAGTTAGATTCGAAGTTTCTTGTGCAAAGTCAGCATCCTGAATACGTGAGCGTGCAGCTGATACGTTTTCAGAGATGTTACGTAAATTACTGATAGTAGACTCTAGACGGTTTTGCAATGCACCGAGGTCTGCGCGATTAGCATCAATAGTCGCTATTGCACCATCTATTACAGCAATTGCATCTTGCGCTCCACGTGATGTGGAAATATTAACATCACTTATTGTTTCGAGTCTTGAGGTTTCTTGTCCAAATATTTCAGCTAAATCACCCTCTTCGCTAGAAAGTGAAAATTTATCAGTAGAGGTTAAGTTAATTGAACCAGCTGCAACAGCATCTTCCTCACCAACAACATCTACCTCAGTGTCAGTATCAACTACGCCATTAATCACAGAGCTTACATTTACTTCATCGGCTGTATCTAAATTGAAGAGAATATTTCTTCCTTCAGCTGATACTAAGCGAATATTACCTGTTTCTGCGTTAATTGATGCGGATAAACCAGTATCACCAGTTTCTCTGTTAATTTTATCGACAATAGACTGAAGGTCAGATAAACCATCAAGGTTTGTGGCTCCTCTAGAGGTGCCGATCTCTCCACCAATTCCATCATCATCATCAAAAGTAATTTCAAGTTCAACTTCAGTACGTGCAGTTGCAATTACGTTTGTTGTAGATGAAATAGCATTGATTTTATCAGCGACGATCTTTGCATCAAACACTTCTTCTTCTTCAAGCGTAATAATGCCAGCCTGTTCGGTCGTGCCATTTAAGATGGTGATTGTACCACCCTCAAGCTCTAAGTCTCCAGGATCAGTTGTGACAAAACCAGCAAAATTCAATCCTTCAGTGTTCTTTACGCTTTGACCACCTATTGAGGTTGCTGAAACGTTTTGAAGTGATATGTTAATTGTCTCATTGGCTTGAGATCCTACTTGTAAATCTTGCGATCCAAAAGTTCCATTAAGTAATTTCTGACCACCAAATGCTGAAGTATCTGCAATGCGTGTTAATTCTGCTTGGAGTGCAACTACTTCTTTCTGCAGTGCAGCACGATCAGAGGATGAGTTAGAGCCGTTAGCTGCTTGTAGGGCTAACTCTCGCATACGTTGCAAAATGTTGGTTGATTCTTGTAGAGCCCCTTCCGCAACCTGCGCAATAGAGATACCATCATTGGCGTTACGTGCAGCAACATTCAAACCATTGATCTGTGATGTTTGACGGTTAGAGATTTGAAGGCCTGCAGCGTCGTCTTTAGCGCTGTTAATACGCAGACCAGAAGATAGACGTTGCAATGAAGTTTGTAATTCACCCTGTGAACGAGCCAAGTTGTTTTGCGCGTTGAGGGATGAAATGTTTGTGTTAATAACAGACATGGTCGTTCTCCTTAAAATCATTTGCAGGTTGCACTCTGTGCTTAAAGCTGCAAATGTTTTGGTTGGTGTGTCTAATCAATTTGCTCTGTACCCTTTATAACGGCACCCTTACAGAAAACTTTAGCGTTAGTTGGAAGAATTTTAAAAAATAGAGGATGCTGTGCTTGAAACAGGAACTTAGACAGTTAACCCGCGATGATGCTGCACAATTCATTGCCTTGGTAGATGCTAATCGAAACTATCTACGGCAATGGTTGCCTTGGGTAGATAGCCACAGGGATATTACTGCTAGCCAGCGCTTTATTGCGGATACCGATAATCTTTTCAAACAACAACACTCTTTTCATTTAGGCTTGTTTACGGCAGACCAGTTGGCGGGGGTGATGAGTATTCATCACCTTGACTGGCGCAATCGAAAAGCGGCATTGGGCTATTGGATAGGTGAGTCGTATCAAGGCCAAGGTTTGGTGACCGACGCGTGTAGAACCTTGATTCAATTTTGCTATGAAGATCTCGACCTCAATCGTTTAGAGATACATTGTGCGGTTAATAATCACAACAGCCAAAAAATTCCTGAGCGTTTAGGGTTTGAACTAGAAGGTGTATTAAAGCAGGTTGAGTGGTTATACGATCATTGGGTTGATCATAAACTTTATGCCTTATTGAGAGATGATTGGAGTCAGCACTAATCTCAACGACCCTTGCTAAGCGTGTCAGAGAAGTTAACTGACACGCTGCTAAAATCAGAAATTTTAAGCAATCCCACGAATTAACGTAATGCGTTCAACTTTAGGTAGCGATGCTTGAAGCGCTTTACGAGCCCTAAGATTAATCACTAAAGGACCTTGTAAGTTTGCCCGAATGCTTTGGTTTGGCACTGTTTCATGGTCTTGCTCTGACGAATTTCCTGCTTTTGATAGCATCAACACGACAATCAGTTCATCACCTTCGGTGACTTCGAGTATTTGTGTTTGTTCATCGCTTAATTCAAATTCATAGCCCAGATTCAATAAATCAGGCTCCATTACAGAAAAGCAAAGCTCCGCATCATCCACCGATTGTAACCAATGCACTGTCGGCTTGCCTTCCTCATGAAATACTTTAAAGCGGGTATTCTCTTCAAACCCTGGTAGGCCTTGTGGAAAGGTAATTAATTCGTCGTCTTGAATCTCTTGCGGGCCAAATAGGGCGGTGTTGATTTGCATATCCTGTTCCCTCTCTTGTTGTAAGTGATAGCTAGAGATTAGCAGCTACCTAGCAGGGCGTCACTATTGGTGTTCTTTTAAAACACATTTCCTTGATGTACATCTACACTGGTCAGTTGTTTAGCGTTAGGATGACCTAATTAGCTGAGTTTATATAGGTTGCATGCCGCTATGAATCTGATCTTTTTAGGTATTGTCTTGATCGCTGTCATGGTGGCAGGCGCTCGTCAGTTAACTCATGTGCCTGTTGAGGGCATAGCAACACCGATGGAGCTGCTTTCATCCGGTATGATTAGCTCGGCACAAGGGGCAGTAGAGCTGGCGATTGGTCTTGTTGGTGTGATGACCCTATTTCTAGGATTGATGAAGGTTGCTGAAGCTGGCGGCTTGTTAACCATTATTGCAAAGTTAATTCGTCCTTTGATGGTGCGTTTATTTCCTGAAGTCCCTCCTGATCATCCTGCCATGGGTGCGATGATCTTGAATATGTCAGCGAATGCCTTAGGGCTTGGCAATGCGGCAACACCTTTTGGCATCAGAGCTATGCAGGAGCTAGATAAGCTCAATCCTCAACCGGGTACAGCAACGAATTCGATGGCATTGTTTTTAGCCATCAATACCTCAAGTATTACCTTGTTACCTACAGGTGTTATTGCACTTCGAGCGGCCGCTGGTTCTGCAGACCCGGCAGGTATTTTACCCTCAACCCTGTTTGCTACGATTTGCGCAACTATCGCTGCGATTTGTGCCGCTATGCTTTACCGTCGATGGTTTCCTGTTCGTCCTGATCCTGAAGCATTAAAAATGGATCGACCTTGGGTCACTGATTCAACGGATGTTTCACCTGTTAATAATAGTGGCGCTTACCCGTTTTGGGTGTCAGTGATGTCTTTGTTGGTGATCGTGTCGTTGATTCCGATGATGATATTTTATGGATCATCCGTGTCGCCTTGGATTATGCCGATGTTGATGGTTGGTTTTTTATTGTTCGGAGCTATTCGTGGTGTTCGAATTTATGAGGTGTTTGTAGAAGGTGCCAAAGAAGGTTTTCAAGTCGCCTTACGAATCATTCCTTACTTAGTTGCCATCTTGGTTGCAGTCGGTATGTTCAGAGCCAGTGGTGCAATGGATGTGATGGTTTCGGCGATTGGTGGCTTTACCTCACGTTTTGGCTTGCCGCCTGAAGCCTTGCCGATGGCATTGTTAAGGCCTCTATCAGGTTCAGGTGCCTACGGTATTATGGCCTCAGTCATTAATGATCCAGCGATAGGGCCCGATAGTTATGTAGGTTACTTGGTTTCAACCTTACAAGGTTCTATTGAGACAACTTTTTATGTGTTGGCTGTCTATTTTGGTGCGGTACAAATCCGTAAGGTCCGTCATACCTTAGCGGCTGCGCTAACGGCTGATGTGGTGGCGGTAATTGCGGCAGTAGCGGTGTGTAGTTATTTGTTTTTGTAAAAACAGCTTCTCCTCATCTTGAAGATTGTGCGAGGATTTGAGTGGGATTATTGCTAAGTGAAGCACTTGCATACTGGTGCGTTAGTTACTATGCGTAGTAGCGTCAAGTTTATCTATCAGCTCCAGACCGCGTTTAACATCTCCAGATGCAGCTAGCGTGCGAAAACGTGTTTCACAGTCAAACTCGGCTAATGTCTGAGTTGAAATCTCTTCAATTAACTTGTTTACGCTCATTTTTTTACTACGAGCCATGGCTTTCAAGCGATTATGTTTGTCGTCAGGTAGCCGGATAGTTAAGGTAGCCATACTATTGTCTCCTAAGTAATTGTTCAGGTGTCATTACATGCAATCCAGGAAATATCAGCTCAGAAGATTGGATATCCCTGATGTTGTTGGTAACAACACAATAGGCATTGCCGGCAACGGCAAGTTCAATTAAAAAATTGTCACCCTCATCGGACAAGTTTGGGCGCCATAAATAGTAAATGTGCACCCACTCGCAAATGCTATAGTATGCATTTAGTAGCTCTCGAAGTTCATTGGGTTCCAATGGGCATAAATCAAGGATATGAGATCGGTTTGTAACATCTTCATATTCCATGAATAGAGTATTGCTAATCAATGGCTTGTAATAGCCAAGTAGGCAGCTTTTTATCAACTCCCTAGCGGGGCCAGTAGGGCCAATAAGTGCATTGATTAGCACACTAGTATCTATGACTATAATATTGTTCATGTATTAATGATGGCATATATGCCATCACTTGGCAAGTCGAGATAATTATTCTGCAATCTGTACAGATCTACTTTGCGCAGTATGTTCCGGATTGTGTTGAGAAAGAAATTCAAGGTCGTAAAAAACAAATCCGAGTTATCATAAAGCGTCGAGTTTGACTAACGGCTCTAGAGCTCTGCAATAAGCAGCCCAGTCACCGGAAATGTGGTATTAGTTTACATTCATTTGTTTTTTGATAGACTAAGTTTAATAAACTAAGTTTAAGGTGTATGGTATGGAATCGATTAACATTCATGAAGCCAAGACCCATCTATCTAAGATTATTGCAAAAGTAGCTGAGGGTGAGGGTTTTATCATTGCGAAAGCAGGTAAGCCAGTGGCTAAAATTACTGCTTATGATGCGCCTGCAGAGTCAGAGATTAAGCGAATTGGTTTTTTGGTAGGTGAGTTTAAAGTGCCAGACGATTTTGATCGAATGGGTCAAGATGAAATTGCTGATCTCTTTGGTGTGTAGATGAATTTGTTACTGGACACCCATCTATTACTTTGGTGCGCATCTGAGCCATCTAAGTTATCGCAGGAAGCAATTAGACTCATCAATAATCCATCTCATTGTTTGTACTTTAGCGCAGCAAGTATTTGGGAAGTAACGATTAAGCAAGGTTTGAATAGAGATGATTTTTCGGTTGATCCTTATTTATTGCGTCGGGGGTTAATTGATAATGGCTTTATAGAGTTACCTATTACATCGCAACATACGCTCAATATCATCAATTTGCCGAGTATACATAAAGATCCTTTTGATAGGCTTTTGATTGCGCAAGCGGAAGTAGAAGGGTTCTTGCTGTTAACTCATGATAATTTGGTCGCTCAATATCCTGGACCAATAAGAAAGGTTTGAGTTTGAGTTGCTCTTAACTTGGGTGTCGGTTAACTTCTCTGACCGTCGTTTGCCATGGATGGCAAACGCAAGCGGTCATGGATGACGTAAAGCGTGTCAGATAAGTTAATCGACACGCTAAGTGGCACTATCTAAAGTTAATCATGTAGAGTAATTACAAGCTACAGCTATTTTCCGTATCACTTCCTGGTAAGATTGCGATGCGATCTGCGTGGTAGAATTCGACCATGCCATCCATGTAAATCAACTCTACCCCTTCAATTTCAAAGCAGCGTAGGTTGTGGTTTTGCCATAGCTGTTCCCAATGACGGCTTCCGCTCGCTTGTCCTGGTGCAAAAGGTCCTGCAACACGAAGCCATGTATTGGGATCACCAGAGCGCTTGGATCTAACAATACTACCGTTGTGATCATACGCAGTGGTTTTGAACATTACGTATTCAATGGTTAAATCAGTACCGTTAATAAAGTTGATGTAAGCACCTACATCGCCTCTAGCTTTGGGTGTTTCTGGAGTCATTTGGCTGATGAGCAAAGCAGGTTTGGGTAACGGTGGTGGGGGTGGTACTTCTACAACAGGTTCAGGTTCTGGTGCATCTTTTTTAAAATTGAAATTTAAGCAACCGGTTAAACTTGCCGCAGTGATAAAAACAATCGAAGTGCGTAACAATAGTTGAGAGGCTGTGTTGCGTGTGCGAATGGGGTTCGCCATTTTCATGAAATCACTCCAGATGATTTTTGTATGTCGTCTAACGGTGTCAGTAATGTTTTCGACGCTTTACCGGGTATTTCAACAGCCAGACGGGGCATTAAATAGCCAGGTAAACTTGCTTGCATATCGGCTGCTAAGCGACGTGCTTCTGTTTCCGGTATGTCAAAATGCCCTGCACCCGCTACCGGATCAAATAGAAATAGATAATAAGGTAATATGCCTGCCGCGAAAAGGGTTTTGCTGAGTGTTTTTTGTACAGTTGCATTATCGTTGATCCCGCGCAACAAAACACTCTGGTTTAACAAGGTGATATTTTGTTGTTTGAGTTGATTCGCTGCATGGTTAACTTCTTCATCTATTTCATTAGGATGATTGATATGCAGCACTATAACCGTTGATAAACGAGTACTCGCTAGCATGCTCACCAATGCAGGTGTAACGCGTGAAGGTATGACCACCGGTAAGCGGGTATGGATACGCAGACGTTCAAGGTGAGGAATCTTTTCAAGGTCGCTGATCATGCGGTGAAGTCGGCTGTCAGGAGTGGCTAAAGGATCACCACCAGAGAAAATAACTTCTTCGACTTCGGTGTGTTCTTGTAAATACTTCAAAATAGCTTGCCACTGCTCTCGCCCAAGTTGGTTGTCTTGATAAGCAAAGTGACGACGAAAACAGTAGCGACAGTTTATTGCACATGCACCACTTAGAATTAACAATACCCGATGTGTGTATTTGTGAATGAGTCCCGGCAAAGGGTTGGATGCATTTTCTTCTAAAGGGTCGGTTGTGTATCCGGGAAGTTGTTGAGTTTCTTGTTGCTGTGGAAGTACTTGAAGCAATAAAGGATCCCTTGGGTTTCCTTTTTCGATTCGAGATAAATAAGGTTCTGGAACACGCAGGTCAAATAGAGCATCACCAGCGATAGCTCCGTCAAGCAGATCATCTGGAAGTGCTAACCTTTTCAAAAGCTGTGCAGGGTCGGTTATGCTCTCGCGAAGCTCATCTTGCCAACTGCGTACAGAAGTGATTGAAATAGGTTGCATGGCGCTCCGAGTTTTTACATTCAGTGACTTTGCGTGCGATTATTTTCACGACAAAATTGGACTGCATTCTCGTTTGAAGTAGAATGCCTGTCAATTCTTTAAAACGGCTTTAGTCAAGGAAACCTGAATGGCTAACTATTCTGCGAATCAGTTCAAAAATGGTCTTAAAGTGATGCTGGATGGTGATCCATGTAGCATGCTAGATGTTGAGTTTGTTAAACCGGGGAAAGGCCAAGCGTTTACGCGCGTGAAAATGCGTAACCTGATTACCGGTCGCGTGTGGGAACGTACTTTTAAATCCAATGAGTCGATTGAAAGTGCCGATGTGATGGATACAGATTTAGAGTATCTCTACAGCGATGGTGAAATGTGGCACTTTATGGACACGAGCACCTTTGAACAGGTGGCTGCGGATCAAAACGCGATTGGTGATGCAGCGAAGTGGCTTAAAGAGCAAGATAAAATCATGGTGACACTGTGGAATGGCAATCCTATTGCCGTGACGCCACCTAACTTTGTTGAATTAGAAGTGGTTGAAACTGACCCAGGTGTGAAAGGTGATACGGCTCAAGGTGGTTCTAAACCTGCTACCCTAAGCACAGGTGCTATTGTACGTGTACCGCTGTTCATCGAGATAGGCGAAAAGCTGCGTATTGATACGCGTTCTGGCGAATACGTCAGCCGCGCTTAAGCCTTTATAGAATGTACTCCAACGAATGGCAGCCCACAGCATCGCTGACGAATCTTCGTCAGCGTGCTGAACTCTTCAAATCGATTCGTCACTTCTTTGATCAGCGCAATGTAATGGAAGTGGATACACAAATCCTTTCTCATTGTGCAGTGAGTGACCCCTTTATTGATTCACTCTCGGTTGAGTATCGTCCTCATCCGAATGCTGAAGGTCAATTTCTGCATCTGCAAACCTCACCTGAATACGCAATGAAGCGTCTCTTGGCTTCAGGTAGTGGTGATATTTATCAGTTAGGAAAAGTGTTTCGCAACGGTGAAGTAGGGCGACGACATAATCCCGAATTCACCATGCTCGAATGGTATCGACTGGGTTTTTCGTTAGAAGATCTCATGGATGAAGTTGAAGATTTAGTGAAAACGCAGATTGCTGATCTGCCATGGCGACGTGTTTCTTATCGTGAGCTGTTTATTGACGTATTGCAGCTAGATCCTTTTACTGCTTCTCTGCAAGAGCTTCAGTATGCATGCCGACAGCAGGTAGAAGCGTCCTTTGATGATGACGATCGTGATACCTGGCTGAATTTGTTGATGTCTCATATCATTGAACCACAATTAACCGGCGCAGTGTTTGTGCATAGCTACCCCCCGAGCCAGGCTGCCTTAGCCTGTGTTCATCCTGATTCAACTGGGGCGCAGGTTTCTGAACGTTTTGAGCTATACCTTGATGGTCTTGAACTGGCGAATGGCTACCACGAGCTAGCGAATCCCCAAGAACAATCGCAACGCTTAACGGCAGATCAGCAGCAAAGAGCTTTGCTGGGCTTGCCTCAACGGCCGCTGGAAAGACGATTAGTGAAGGCGTTAGAGCACGGGCTGCCTGAATGCAGTGGCGTAGCACTGGGTGTAGACCGCCTGCTGATGCGAATGTTAAAGGCAGAGTCTATCGCTGAGGTGATTCCGTTTGGGTTTGAGCGGGCTTGATCTGATTGATCAAGCCGGCAGATGATTCAACAGACCTCTACGAATCCGGTCAACTGCTTCCTCTAATAAGCTTCTTGGACAACCGAAGTTAAGCCGCATAAATCGCTCATCACCAAAATCACGTCCTGCTGACATACCAACGCCAGCTTGCTCAAAGAAGTGCGCAGGATTTTCCAGTCGTGCAGCACTGATATCGATCCAAGCTAAGTAGGTCGCTTCGATGGGAAGAAGCGACAATCCTGGAATGCTGTTAATCTCCTCTAACAGATAATCACGATTACCGCGAAGGTAATTAATTTGCGCTTGGTGCCAAGCTTCTCCATCACGGAAAGCGGCAAGCGCTGCGGTGTATCCTAATAAGTTGACATCAGGAACGATGCCTTTGCGTGCCCGTTGAAAGTCTCGTCTGAGTTGTGGGTTTTGAATGACTGCAAAAGAGCAACCTAATCCCGCAATGTTAAAGGTTTTGCTGGGTGCCATCAGGGTAATCGTTCTGTCAGCGATCTCAGGATGCAGGCTGGCGATGGGGATATGCTCCAAGCCTTCTTCTAGAATCAAATCGCAATGTATCTCGTCTGAGCAGATGATTAAATCATGTTTGATAATGAAGGCTGCAAGTTGCTCTAGTTCATCACGCTTAAAAACAGTGCCCCCTGGGTTATGAGGGTTACAAAACAACATCAATTTGGTGTTATCAGTGATCGAGCTTTCTAACGCGTCAAAATCGATCACATAACGCTGACCTTCAAGACTTAACGGTACTTTGATTAACTGCCTATCGGATAAATGAGGAGAGGTCATAAAAGGCGGATAAACGGGGCAGGGTGTGATGACAGCCGTTCCACTTGAACCCGTTGCTCGACAAGCTAGGTGTAATCCCGGAACTAAACCTGGTAGCCACTCCAATTCGTCGGCTGTGACAGTCCAGCTGTACATATTCGCCAGTCGCGTTTGAACTTGCTCGATTAGTTCTTGCGGGGTGTTGGTGTAACCAAAAATGCCATGATCGATACGTTTATGTAATGCTTCTAATACGGCAGAGGGTGCCATGAAGTCGGTATCAGCAACCCACATGGGTAACACACTGGTATCACGATAACGCTCCCATTTCTGGCTGGCGGTATCTCGACGATCAATCAGTTTGTCAAAATCAGTGGGGCACATAGGGTGATCCTTGTCCATTATCAATTATCAGGCTTTTATATAGAGTGGATTGAGTTTAGCCCTCATTTCTTGCAGCATCAATCTTAACTGAATCCGTTAATGATTAGCTGTTCTGCATCAATACGTATTAAAATAGAAGCATAAAGCAGCGCTTGAGTTGCCGCTGTAATCAGATTTCGATGGGAGCCATGTCATGAGCCAGAATAATGTCATTATTTTCGATACCACGCTACGAGATGGTGAGCAAAGCCCCGGTGCATCGATGACGCGTGATGAGAAGCTTCGTATTGCACGTCAGTTAGAGAAGATGCGTGTTGATGTCATTGAAGCGGGTTTTGCCATCGCGAGCCAAGGTGATTTTGAAGCAGTCAAGGCGATTGCTGATAACATAAAAGAGAGTACAGTGTGTTCTTTGTCTCGTGCCCTCGATGCTGACATTGATCGTGCCGGTGAAGCATTAGCTAATGCCAACTCAGGACGCATCCATACCTTTATCGCGACATCTCCGATCCATATGAAATACAAATTGCAAATGCAGCCAGATCAAGTGGTTGAGAATGCTGTTCGTGCGGTGAAACGTGCCCGTGGTTTGGTCGCCGATGTCGAGTTTTCATTGGAAGACGCCAGTCGTTCCGAGCTGGACTTTATGTGTCGTATCATTGAGGCAGTGATTGATGCCGGGGCGGGTACGATCAATATTCCTGATACGGTGGGTTATGCCGTTCCACAAGAATTTGGTCACACCATTACTCAGTTATTAAACCGTATTCCTAATGCCGATAAAGCGATCTTCTCGGTCCACTGTCATAACGATTTAGGCTTGGCGGTGGCTAACTCTTTGTCTGCGGTCGCCGCGGGTGCGCGTCAGGTTGAGTGTACGGTGAATGGACTGGGTGAGCGTGCTGGTAACGCCTCTCTTGAAGAGATCGTCATGGCACTGCGTACGCGTAAAGATGTGATGGGATTGGAAACCCGTATCGACACCACGCAAATAGTGCCTGCCTCTCGTTTAGTGTCCAGCATTACCGGTTTTCCGGTGCAGCCGAATAAGGCGATTGTCGGTGCCAACGCCTTTGCGCACGAATCGGGTATTCACCAAGATGGCGTTCTGAAGCATCGTGAAACCTATGAAATTATGACCGCTGAAAGTGTCGGCTGGAATACTAATCGAATGGTGTTGGGTAAATTGTCGGGTAGAAATGCTTTCCGCACTCGAATGGAAGAACTAGGTACCACCTTTAGTTCGGATGCAGAGCTCAATGATGCCTTTGCTCGCTTTAAAGATTTGGCAGATAAGAAAAGTGAAATCTTTGACGAAGACTTAATTGCTTTAGTCAGCGATGCGCGAGCAACCTCGGGTTACGAGAAGTTCCGTTTTAGCAGTTTACAAGTCACCTCTCAGACAGGTGAGATACCCGTTGCTCAAGTGGTTGTTTCTGTTGAAGGCGCTGAGAAAACCGCTACTGCAGAGGGTGGTGGTCCGGTCGATGCCGCATTGAAAGCCATCGAGTCCATTGCCAATATGGGTGCAAACTTACTGCTTTATTCTGTTAATGCCATTACCAGCGGTACCGATTCACAAGGTGAAGTGACTGTACGTTTAGAAAAAGGCGGTCGAATTGTGAATGGCTTGGGTGCTGACACGGATATTATCACTGCGTCTGCTAAAGCCTATATCCATGCGTTAAACCTGTTGGATGCCAATCTTGAGAAGGCGCATCCTCAGGTATGAGTTCGTTTTCGGCTTTGCAGCAACTGGAGCAACAGCAAACCTATCTGCAGGCGATGGGGATACAGCGTTGGCTACCTCGTCAGGTGCTGACCCATGCACCTGCATCTGCAGCCTGGGTCGCTGAGTTTGTTTGGCCGCCAAAAGAGGTTGTTGACGTTGATCAACCCTCTGTTGACGAGTCGTCAATGACGGCTTCGGTTAACCCACAGACAAATATAATAGATCGTCCACCGAGAACGTTGAATACTGACGCTATTCAAAGCTCTCGGCAGGCCGCCTTGTCGAATATGGTTATCGATGAACCATCTGTTTCTTTTCCAGCTAAAGCAGCACCGGTATCTGATACAGCGGTAATAGTTGATGAATCTTCTGCAGTCGAAGAAGTACCCTTACCCGAGCGCTTTAAAAATCCTCGTTACTCGTTAGCCTTTATACCGGCGGGTGATCTGCTGGTGATAGACAGTTTGCCGCCTCATGCCCGTGATGCCATCAACCCTGCTTACAAAAAACTCTTGATCGGTGTGTGTCGTTCTATAGGAGCAGAAGTCAATCTCGAGGCGATTGATACTCATCTTTGGCCGGCTTTCGCAGGCTCTCATCTGAATCAAGGTGGTGAAGAAGCGCAAAATTCTGTGCGACGACAGTTAGCCGTCGCGTTAAAAACACACCCTATTAAGCGTATCTTATTGTTAGGTGAACCGGCAGCTCAATGGTTGTTAGAGCAGGATCAGTCGCTTGAAGCGATGAGAGGTCTGACGTTTTCACTGCGAAGTGGTGTGAAAACTCAGGTGAGTTACAGCCTGATGCACATGCTGAAACTGCCTGAGTTTAAAGCCGACTGCTGGCGAGATCTACAAGCGTTACTATGAGCACGAATGACGAGCTAAAACACTTCAACTTTGATCAATTGTCGCCTGAACAAATCAACAAAGCTCGAGAGATAGAGCGTATTTGCTTTGATGATCCTTGGTCAGAAAGTTTATGGCAGCATTATTTACCACAGACCTTTGCTTTGTTTGCGTCGGATCAATTACTGGCTTATGCACAATGCTCTATTGTCCTCAATGAAGCAGAATTACTCAGAATTGCTGTCGATCCTAGCCATCGCCGAAAAGGAATCGGTAAGCAGGTGATGATGGCGTTATTGAACCTGCTGAAAGATCAGGGTACCGAGCGTTTGATGCTAGAAGTAAGAGCTTCAAATAAGGCTGCTATTGCTTTGTATGCGACAAGTGGTCTTTCCCTTGAAGGACGTCGTAAAGGTTACTACGAAACAGAGCAAGCCGGTCAGCGTGAAGATGCTTTGCTCATGGGTGTTAATCTTTAACCAATATTAGGCCTATTTAATGAATATCAGCACCGGAGTGCTCAGTCAGTATTGGATATGGGGAAGTGCTGTCGTGTATGCCATAGCGCTTATCTTTATTATCCGTCGAGTGCCTTGGGGCATTATTATGCGTGAGCGAGGCATTCAACATCTGTTGTTTGGATCAGCCGTGATACTGGTGCTACTCTGGCAATTGCGCGCGGGAGTCACCGATTATTTAACTATCTATTTTCTGGGTATTACCACCTTAACCTTGATGTTTGGTTGGGATTTGGCGGTACTGGTGGGCTCTATCGTCATGCTTGTGATGACACTGTTAGGTATTGAAACTTGGCAGATGCTTCCGATCAATCTTGTTTGCAATATTTTGATTCCGGCAGGGGTTAGTATTTTGATACTGCGTCTCGTAGAGGCCAAGCTACCGAAAAATTTCTTTATCTACATGTTCCTCTGTGCCTTCGCCGGTGCGGGTGTAGCCGTTGGTGTATCCGGTTTCTCTATGGCGATGATTTTATGGTTAGATGGCATTTACCCTTGGTACAAGATCTATCATGACTATGCGCAATACCTGCCGTTAATTATGGTTCCTGAAGGGCTAATTAACGGCATTATCATGACCGGTATGATGGTGTTTCATCCTGACTGGATACGCACTTTTGATGCGAAGGCGTATATCGATGATCAATAAGCTTTCGTGGTTTTGTTGTTAGCGTTTTACCGGATATTTGGCTAATTTTCGTTGCAGCGTGCGACGGTGCATATTCAGTGCACGAGCTGTTGCTGAGATGTTGCCGTCATGCTGATGTAACACCTGTTGTATATGTTCCCACTCCAGTCGGTTCACTGACATAGGTTCAGATTCTACTGGCTGATCGATATCAGGTTGCTCCACTTCAAGTGCTGCCAGAATTTGATCGGTATCAGCAGGCTTGGGGAGGTATTGATTGGCGCCCAGCTTTATTGCATCTACCGCTGTGGCAATGCTGGCATAGCCGGTCAACATCAGCATGCGTATATCTGGAAAGCGCTGACGCAATAACGGGATGAGTGTTAAACCTGAAGCCCCTTCCATTTTCAAGTCTAGCGTGGCGAAGTCGAAATCATGTTTTTTAATTATATGTTCCACTTCCTCTGCACAGTGAGCTGTAGACACTTGAAAGCCCCGTCGAGTGAGAGATCGCGCTAAAACGCGCGCAAAGGTTTCATCATCATCGACGATCAAAAAACGCTTTTCAGACATGCGACGACTCCTGTGAGTTGGCGTCAATAATGGGAAGTTTTACCTCTGTCAGTGTTCCGCCTTCGGGGTGATTGTATAGCCTAACTTCACCTTCTTGACTGGCTAAAGATGTCACGGTTAAAAACAAGCCAATTCCTAATCCGCCTTTGGTGGTGAAAAAGGGTTTGCCCATGTTGGCTAGCTGTTCAGGAGTCAATCCCGGGCCGAAATCTCGAATGTTAATCGTGACAAACTGTTGATTAACATCAGAGATAGAAATCTCAACTGGCTTTTGACTAGCATCTAACGCATTGTTTAACAGGTTAATAAACGCCTGTTGTAGCATCATGCTGGATTGAATTAATGGAGTATCATCATGAAAGGTTGCCAGTTGATAGCGAGCTTCAGGTCGCATGAGTTGCCAAGCACTTAATAGCTTTGATAAAAATTGATCCAAAGGCTGGGCAACGCATTTACTTTGACTCGCATCTTGCGTTAATTGCTGTAATTTATGTTTACAAATATCAACCTGTTGCTGCATCAGGCTAAGATCTTCATTCAATTCTGGGTGCTCTTGCTGTAGGTCACTCAGTATGACTTTTAAAGTTGATAAAGGTGTACGTAGCTCATGAGCTGTCCCCGCTGCAAGGGTCGCCAAGGTGAGTACTTGTCGGTCATGAATACTGCGCTCTCGTTCTTTATGGAGTTCTAAGTCTCTTTCCATCAGTGCGTTACGCATTTGCACCACATAGATACTGATGACGCCCACGGTCAGTAGAAAGCTAATCCATAAGCCTGTGATATGTTGCTGAAAAAGCTGTACCAGCGTGTGTTGATGTGAGGCTGAAAAGTCCAATAAAGGTAGGAAGTTAAACATCAAAGAGCTGTAAAGTGCACCGACAATAAGCGCCATAAGCAGGGTAAAGCGTTTCGGTAACGTCGTTGCAGTGATGATTAACGGAATTAATAAAACAAAGATAAACGGATTACTGGCACCTCCAAACTGATAGAGTAAGGCGGCATATATGACCACATCAGCACAGAGTTGGGCAAAAAACTCGGCATCTAAAACAGGCCATCGAGAGTGAAGCCTAATGTAGGTCATGATGTTTAATGAAATCAGTGCAACTAAACATAACCCGGTCAGCCATAGATTGGGCGTTAAGCGTAGTTGCGAAATGGCAATAAAGAGGGCAACACACGCCACTGCTAAGATGAGCGTTCGAATATAGCTAAGATGGAGTAGGTGTTGTTGATGTCGATTCACTAAAGCCTCCGTTAAGATAAAGTCATTATAAAGGTTTTAGAGGAACTCGGGGCGCGTCAGAATGTCGCATATAAGAATTTGTTGATTAAATAAGAGATTACAGAAAGCTATGAAAAAAACAGTTCTATCCCTTGGTTTGTTATTGGCTGCTAGTTTTGTCAGTGCTGATAATATAAGACCTGAAAGCAGTGTTGAATATCGACAATCTGCGTTTCGTTTAATGGAGTTCCAGTTGAACGTCTTGAACCCTATGCATCGTAGTCAAGCCTATTCAGAAGAAGCTTTTGCCTATCGCGCGGACACGCTAAGTCGTTTGGGGGCACTTGCACATGAAGGCTTTACTGAAGAAAGTCGAAACATAGACAGTCGCGCCTTATCAAGAGTTTGGGACAGCCGAGAAGACTTTGATCAGCGCATGCAAACCTTTATCGAAATTACCGCCAACATGGCCGAAGCCTCAAAGGCTGGCAACAACCGTGAAACGAGAGATCTATTCCGTCAAACCCTGCAAAGCTGTCGTTCATGCCATGATCAATATCGGTTGGATTGATGAGCGGAATTAATCGACTATGTTGATCGGTTGTGTATCGTAGAAGCGTTATTTGTTAGAATGCCGGCCTCTATTGGCTCATCAGAGTCATAACTGAATCAGCTTTCGATTAAAGAACTTTTTAAGGGGTTTTAAGCATGGGTGCTAGCACTCTTCACACTGAAATTAATAAGCGAAGAACCTTTGCTATCATCTCGCACCCGGATGCGGGTAAAACCACCATCACTGAAAAGCTGTTATTGATCGGTCAGTTGATCCAGGTAGCCGGAACGGTCAAGGGTCGTGGAAGTGATCGCCATGCAACCTCTGACTGGATGACGATGGAGCAAGAGCGCGGTATTTCTATAACCTCTTCTGTTATGCAGTTTCCTTACAAGGATCGAACGGTAAATCTTCTGGATACTCCGGGGCATGAGGATTTCTCTGAGGATACCTATCGTACACTAACTGCCGTCGATTCTGCCTTGATGGTGGTCGATGGTGCGAAAGGTGTAGAGGAACGTACCATTAAATTAATGGAAGTGTGTCGTTTAAGAGATACACCCATTTTTTCCTTTGTAAACAAATTAGACCGTGATATCCGTGATCCCATCGAGCTACTGGATGAGATTGAAGAAGTCCTGAAAATCGAGGCTGCGCCAATAAACTGGCCTATCGGTTCGGGTAAATGGTTTAAGGGTGTCTATAACCTTTATACCGATACTATTCATATCTTTACACCGGGTATGGGGCATGCACTTGCCGAAGATAAGCGCATTCAGGGCCTAGAATCCGATGAAGCGCGTGCCTTATTGGATGATGAGTATGATAGCTTTGTCGATGAGATAGAGTTAGTGAAAGGGGCTACACATCATTGGGATGTGCAAGCCTACTTGGACGGTAAGTTAACACCGGTCTTTTTCGGTACGGCGCTGGGTAACTTTGGTGTGCGTGAAATGCTAGACGACTTTGTGCAGTGGGCTCCAGCCCCTCCCGCTCGTCCAACAGAAACCCGTGATGTCGCCGCTGATGAGGAAAAATTCACTGGCTTTATTTTCAAGATTCAAGCCAATATGGATCCCAAGCATCGTGATCGTATCGCCTTTATGCGTATTTGCTCGGGAAGTTATACACGTGGTATGAAAATGCGTCATGTGCGTACCGGCAAAGATGTGCGTATTGCTGACGCCGTGACCTTCATTGCTGGTGATCGTGAGAACGTTGAAGAAGCTTGGTCAGGCGATATTATTGGTTTGCATAACCATGGCACGATTCAAATTGGTGATACCTTTACCGAAGGTGAATCGCTGAAATTTACCGGAATTCCGCACTTTGCTCCAGAGATGTTCCGTCGGGTACGTCCTAAAGATCCTCTGAAAATGAAACAGTTACAAAAAGGTTTGCAGCAGTTATCAGAAGAAGGCGCTGTTCAGCTCTTTATGCCGCTGAAAAATAATGACTTAATCCTAGGTGCGGTGGGTCAGCTTCAGTTTGAAGTAGTGGTTTATCGCTTGAAAGATGAATACAAAGTGGAATGTCTATATGAGCCCATTACCGTGCAAACAGCGCGCTGGGTTGAGTGTAGCGATAATAAGATGCTCGATGAGTTTAGACGTAAAGGTTATGACAACTTAGCATTGGATGGCGCTGGATTACTGACGTATTTAGCACCTACGCGGGTTAATCTGTCCTTAACCGAAGAGCGTTGGCCCGATATCCGCTTTAGAGCAACTCGAGAGCATTAAAAGCAGGGCACACAGTTGTTTTTTGATACCCATTGTCATTTAGATTTTGCAGTGTTTGATGCAGACCGCGGCCCGCTGATGCAGCAGGCGAAGACTATGGGTATCGATAAAATTCTAGTGCCAGGCGTTCAGTTGGAAGATTTTCCAAACATCATTCAACTGCAACAGCAGTGGCCATCGCAGATAGCCATTGCACTCGGTTTACATCCTTGTTTTATTCATAATCATCCCGAAGACGCGATTACTGAATTAACTCATCAGTTAAATCAACATTCCCATGTTTGTGCTCTAGGTGAAATTGGCTTGGATGCGCGGGAAGGCATGGCACCTGAAGCCGTTCAAGTGATGTTGCTAGAAGCTCAGCTCAAGCTGGCTCGGAAAATGGAACTGCCTGTTATTTTGCATGTCGTCAAAGCGCATGATCGAATGTTAAGTTTACTTCGTCGCTATGCGTTGCCAAAAGGTGGTGTTGTTCATGCCTTTTCTGGCAGCTTTGAACATGCAAAGCAGTATGCAAAACTGGGCTTTAAGCTAGGCTTTGGTGGTGCGATCACCTACACAAGGGCTCATAAACAGCATCGATTGGTGCGTGAATTACCCTTAGAGTGGATATTGATTGAAACGGATGCGCCCGATATGCCGTTAGAAGGCTATCAGGATCAACCTAATAGCCCTTTAATGGTCGTAAAAGTAGCAGAGGAAATTGCTGAGCTAAGAGGGCTGAGTCTGCAGTCTGTAGCTGAACAGACTCAGCGTAACGGATGTGAGTTGTTTGGAATTAATTAATTTTCATAGTAGGCACGGTAGACATCTTCAAGCGTAGACCATGCCGTATCAGTATATTCATTCATCGGTAAATGATAGAAGCGGCCTTCTCCTTGGCGTTCAGGGGTGTAACTATTATTAGGTGGGTTGAGTAGCATTCTGGCAAAGTTCAAGGGATAGTTTGGCCCAGCAACGCGTCGACCATACTTTTCTTCCATTGGACGTAAAACAGTTCGTGCTGAAGCTATCGGTGCTAATGCATAGCATCTTGACGTTTCGCCACGACACACTCTGAGATCTTGTGTATCAAGCTTGTAATACTCATTAGCGGTTGGATCACGTTGAAGGAGGCCATCTGTTTTAAGGCATCCGGTCAAAAAAAATGCAAACACTAGAGTTAAACCAGCTAAACGTAACATCTTCTTGCTCCTAGAATACTCTTGATAACTATTTTGCTGATCCGTAGATCAATCATTAAAGTCATCATAGGGGTTTTCGACGGCGATGGAAACGGGGTTTACATAACCGGGTAAGCGAATCTCTGTATCGGTTATATGCAAATCCTCACCTGTAAGCACTTGATGATCGTATAGATAGATAGGTTTGCTAAGACCATGAGTTGCTTCGTTGTCGTATGCTTTGGCAGTCTCAGTGACTTTGGTGTTGCGCTCTTGCCAAGCATGCATGCTGGATTGACCATAGCGTTTCGTTAACAAAGCTTGAGTGGCTTTAGGAGATAAAATCACAGCACTAGCATTGTTACCACCAAAACCTTTGGCATTAATGAGAACACTGTCCATATGCTCTGGATTATCAACTCTGTGACTAAGTGGAAAATGTAAGTTCGATTGATGAACATCATCGGCAATTTCTGGAGTGGTTGTTAATCCAGGAATAACACCGTATTGCCAGACACCTAAAGATGCCATGATCTGATCACCACCAGCACAACCTTGAGAGTGACCAACATAAGCTTTAACAGCCGATACGGTCCAGTCTTGAATGCCGAAAGCTTTGGCTGTTTCATTGATGACATGAGATTCAGTCACACGGTTTTGCGGTGTGCTAGT
Source organism: Nitrincola schmidtii (assembly GCF_008973715.1). Taxonomy (GTDB): domain Bacteria; phylum Pseudomonadota; class Gammaproteobacteria; order Pseudomonadales; family Balneatricaceae; genus Nitrincola; species Nitrincola schmidtii. Next base: position 49,783 of record NZ_WBOL01000006.1, on the reverse strand, counting down.
TCCATGTGCCTGAACAAAACTGTGGTGCTTTAGCGAAGTTTCGCCTAATAAGCTTTCCACAAGTGAAGCAGCCTTACCGAGCGTGAAGTAGTTGCCGATACCTGGTGCTGAGATGGATTTCTTATGGCCGTCAGCATGGACGAAGACATCTCCTACGGCCCCAAAAATTTGAGCACCTGTTTCAATCGCTAGATCATCGCTCATCAGTACTAGGTATTGGCTCGACTCGCCCATGGTAAAGCCGCAGTTATTACCAAAAGGACGGCATGCACGACGATAATCATCTTCACTAAGGCTGGATAGGTTATCCAATGCCATGAGGTATTTATCCTCAGCCAAGGCTCCCATAGCACGAAAACCTTCAATGATTTCGGGTGTGACAGGGGCATCACTACCACCAACCATGACCAGCTTGCGACGTCCTGAACGTATCTCTTCAACACCACTTTTCAAGTTGTATAAAAATGTTGCACAGGCACCTAGAGCTCCACCTGTTAAGCCGACATTGCCCAGTAAGTAGGCATTGATAAAGTCAGCAGGCATTTGTGCATAACCTAACGGCATCTGCTTGGAAGTTGTGCGTTTCCCAAGCGCGGGGAATTTAGTGAGTCCACCAAAACCTGCATCATCCATCTGTCCAATCGAGTTGCTGGCAAATACTGCAACTTGATCGGGAGATAGTTGAGCCGCTAGTGTCTGAAAATCAATACCGACAGAACGTAACGCATCTGAAGCGGCATAAACGCTCATCTGAAGACCGCGAGGGTGGTTGCGTGATTGATACAATGATCCTGGGTCAAATCCAGTCGGTAACATGCCTGCACTTTGTACCGAAGATTCACGAAAATCAGGAAAAATAACCTCACAGCCGCCGTTAATACGAACTTCAGATTCGCTGGCAGAGAGTGCACTGATCTGCCAGTTCGAAGGTGGATTTTGAGGTAAATGGCGATTGCGCAAACGAAAGGTTAATGGATCAGTGCCAGCATTTAGTGTTGCCGCTTTATTCAGCATCACTTGGTTTACATCAAACCAGTCTGGGTGTATGCGGCGAATCAACGTGTCTGCACAGATCTGGCTTTCCAGTGATTGTGCTAAACCGCTCATATCAAGGCTTTGGCCATTTTTGGTGATGAACTGTCCATTGCGATATTCTGCACGCTGCATCAGCGTTGCTAAAGCAGTCAAGGTTTCAGTTCGACTCTTGTTATCTAGCTGATCCAATATCAAACGGCGGTATCCGTGATGAAAGGATGATCGACCGGCAGGGCTAATACCGCCGAAACCAACAATGACCGGAAGCTGTGACAAGAGGATGGCTCCTTGAAGCTGAAATGCTGTAAATGCGCTAAAACCTTGCTATTTTAACGGTAACGCTGAGAGTGTACCAGTATTCTTAGGCGTTTAGAGGATTTGTCTTCTATATGCGTCTATGCTTCATCTAGTGTTCAGCTATAAACATGTATAAATGACTTTTAAATTTTAAGCTGTTTCTTATGGAGAGCAGATCTATGAAAGGTAAACTGGTGCTAGCGACAGTCACCGCTTCTGCATTGTTTTTAGCAGGTTGTACAGCAAATCCTTATCAGCCTTCAAACACAGTCAAAGGTGCGGCAGGAGGAGCAGCAGGTGGTGCTGCATTGGGTGCTGTTGTGGCAGGTTCTGGAAATAGAAATGAAGGTGCTTTGGTAGGCGCTTTATTGGGTGCGGCGATCGGTGGTGGCATTGGTCGTTATATGGATCAACAAGAAGCTCATCTTCGTCAAGAGCTTCAAGGTACGGGTGTTGACGTCAATCGTGTAGGTGATGAGATTCAGCTGGTGATGCCTGGAAGTATTACCTTTGCGACTAACGAAGATCGTATTGAGCCTGCCTTCCATGAAACGCTGAATAATGTTGCCAACGTTCTTCGTCAATATGATCAAACCTTGATAGACGTTGAAGGGCATACCGATAGTACTGGTAGTCTTCAATACAATCAGCAATTGTCTGAAAGACGCTCGCAAAGTGTAGCTCAATACCTGATTAGCTCAGGTGTTTCGCCGATGCGTGTCACCACTCGAGGTTACGGTCCATCAATGCCAGTGGCATCTAACGATAACGCACATGGGCGTTCGTTGAACCGTCGTGTTGAAATAAAGATTCGCGGACAGCAGTAAAGATCAGTTAGAAGTCGTTTACTGACTTCTAACTAAGTCATCACGCTGAATATTCACATGACTAGCTTGCATATTCAGCGTTCCACTCGCAAATGTCGGTTCAACACGATCCAATGTTACCGTGACTTGTGTAGGTACAAATTCTGGATAGCCTTCATTCATGGTGTTGTAATGCGTTTGTCGACGCAGAACGCTCAGTCGATCCCCTTGATTTAATCCAGCTAAGCTACCCGCATTAATCCAGATACGGTTTTGCTCGGACTGAGTGATACGAGCGGTGAATGGCTCACAACGAAGCCGATCATTTAAATCTGTGACCACCTGACGCATTTCACGCCTTACTTTATCGCCATAGTCTTGCTGCCAGAAAGCATCCGTAGCGAAGCCTGTTCTGGTTTGTCGTGCATTCCAAAGCCCAGCAGTCATATACCTTTTTTGCCAGATTAGTCCGCCCGATAGGGCATCATGGACATAGACATCCATGATAAAAGCGCGAAGATTACGTTCATTGTTAGGGTCAAGTCGATGAAATAAATCGGTCACTAATAGTGGTTCGCGTCCACCTTGCGGATTGCGCTGGCGTATATCACGAATGACACCAGAAACAATGAACTGCATGTTAGATTGCTCGGTACTGCGTTGGAAGTTCGTTAAGGTCCCATCATCCAGCATTTGCGTTGGTGCATTATCTAGATTCGGGTGAATTTGTAAGTGGGTTGCTGTATGGCTATTAAAACCTGGAAATTGTTTCAGTTCTCTAGCTAACAATTCAGGTAGACGAACAGGCATTTCATGCAAGCCACCCGCATTTGCTTGCGAGGGCTGCACCAGTGGAAAGGCTGTAAAGCCAATGTTGCGCTGATAAGCAACTTCCGGTAACCCTCCAGGGCAACCTTGTGTTGGTTGGATTCTAGCTCTGATTCTGACAATCAACTCATTACCACTTAACGTTTCTTCGAGGATGTTGAGTTCACTTAAGACTCCACTGCTTGAAAACCTAACGTTATCAGACACTATTTGACCATCTTGCATGCGTGTTGATGCGCTGACAAATGCCGTCGCTTGACGGGTGGCGATTTCAGAGGCCTCGTTTACTGCGACTCGTCGCGCTTCAGAAAGATCACCATTAATGATGATCGCTCTGCCTTCAGCTTCGACAAAAGTAGGCACGGAATTGGCTATGACTGGTAAGCTGAATAATAGACTGAACGTAATAACAAACAGAATATATTTGAATCTCATGAATTTATCGAACCTGATCATTAACGGCGGGTACCGAATGTGCTTGAAGTATCATGGTATAGCTACGGTTTTCAAAGGTTTGTAATACAACCATAGCGCCTCCGGAATTGTTCGGTGTTTTGTAAAAATGCAACAGGTGTCCCGGAAGGATATTCTGCTTTCTACCTAGGTTAATCAGGGCAAATAATGCTTCGGGTTCATTCCAGAAAATCTGAGTGATTTGACCCTGTGAGTTGCTTGGAGGGTAGTCAAAAACAAAACTGTTAGGAATTTCAATTAAGCTGGATTCCTGCTGCTGTTGCAGAAAGCGTTTATGATGTCCAGCCCGAATCTGATCACGAGCTAGACTTGCGACTTCGCTATCAACGCGCTGTGGGATGTGGCTAGTGACTCTATAATCCACAAGATTGTCTGCAAGCGTTATCGATGTCACTGAGCAAGCAATCAGTAGTATTAACCCAAAAGCAGAAGAGTGAAGCTGTTTAGCCGAAACTCGCATGGTGTAAACAGCCTCCTTAAACGATTAAGCTATTAGAACGATCACAAGAGTTGTCGCTCTTGAGGTATGGCTAATATCAAAAAGTGTAGTTAGGGCTTTTTACAGCGCCACCAGGAACAAGGCCTGCTCCTCTTCTCGCGGGTTGGTTATTCTCTTTCTCAAGCATTCTAATCAGCTGGCTTCTGCTGACTTGCATGGTCATTTGCGTCACGCCAACGCCATCGTCAAGTATTTCTTGGTTAGTAATGGATGCGCCTTGAATAAAAGAGTTCAGTTGCATTTTTAGGCGATCATTGCCTGCCATAAAGTTATTCAAATCACTGTCGCCTTGGATATAGATTCCGGCTACTTGTTCGGCAAGTTTGCGGTAGGCATCTAGCTCAGAGGCTCTCAGGGTCATCAGTCGACGCTGTGCAGCATTGGCAAAGGTGTTTTTAGGCGCGCCATAGCCCGTGACATTGACTATCACAATGTCCGACTCATCACGAAATGCATCTGTGCGGGTGTTATGTTGGGATGCGCATCCTGTCAAAAAGACAACGGCTGAGATTGCGAGTAAAAAAAGTTTTTTCATGGTCTGGGTCTCGTTATGGGCCAATCATGATGAAGCTGTTGATATAGATATAGTAGATATCTATATCGGGAGTTGCTAGAAAAACTTTAAATATTACCGCCAAGTAACTGTTGTTCTGTTTTAATTACTATGCTGTATATGTTCATCTAGCTTCTCACAAATAGCGGTTTGCAATCGCTGACAAAGTTCAGGATCGCTAATGGCGTTACCCTCTGAATCGGTGATAAAGAAGAAGTCCTCCACGCGCTCGCCAATGTTAGAGATTTTCGCCTTGCGTACCGAGATATCAAACTCCACGAAAATACGTCCAAGTCTCGCCAGTAGTCCTGGTCTGTCAGATGTCATGACTTCTAACACGGTTTGTTGGCTGCTAGGGTCATTGCTTAAATTGACACTGGTTGGGATAGTAAAGAGTTTTAGGATGCGTGGTACGCGTCGCTGAATGATTTCAGGGAAGTCATTAGGGTCGTCTAGCTCTTCAGTTAGGCGATGCTGAATGGTTTTCAGGTAAGTGGGGTCATCCGATAAGGGTTGGTTGTCTTCAGTTAAGACTGTGTAGGTGTTTAGAGTTCTACCGTTATCGGTTGGAATAATTCGGGCATCGACAACGTTTAAGTGCAGTTGATCGAGTGCTGCCACGGTGGCCGGGAATAAATATGGAAGATCATCGGCATAAATGAAAATCTCTGTCGCACCTTCATAGAGACGATAGGATGTTTTGTGTACTTGGATAAGCGGAAGAGGCAGATCACCATGTTCCAGAATGATCTGAGTGTGCCAAGCAATATTGGCAGAATCTTCTCGCATGAAGTATTCATCACCTAGAAGTCTCCAGAAATTACGCACCTCTTCCTCTTTTTTGTTCATTCGCTCTAGCAGTTGAAGGGCTTCGTGCTGCAATTGCTCGATTCGATCTTCTTTGTTCATTGGATTTTCTAAGCCGCGACGTAAAGCGCGCTTAGTTTCCGTGTAAAGCTGGCGCAATAATGTACCCCGCCAGCTATTCCATAGCGTGTGATTGGTTGCGTTGATATCTGCAACCGTTAGTACGTATAGATAATTAAGGTGGACAATGTCGCGAACTTCAAGTGCGAACTTATGAATCACTTCAGGATCTGAGATATCTCTTCGCTGAGCCGTCATCGACATCAGTAAGTGGCGTCTAACCAGCCAGGCAACTAATTGTGTGTCCCATTTGCCAATGTGATGTCGTTTACAGAAACCGATCACATCATCAGCGCCCAGTTCAGAGTGATCGCCACCCCGTCCTTTGGCGATATCGTGATAGAGTCCTGCTATATAAAGTAACTCAATCTTAGGCAGTTGGTTGATGATGCGGTGAGCCAAAGGGAAATGCTGTTGCATATTCTCATGTCTAAACTGGCGCATCATCTGAATGACTTTTAGTGTGTGAGCGTCTACGGTGTAGATATGAAAGAGGTCATGTTGCATCTGACCCACTATTTTTCCGAACTCGGGAAGGTAGCGACCTAAAATGCCATAACGGTTCATCCGCTTAAGTTGTGTAGAGACACCTTCAGGGGATCGTAAAAGCTCCATAAATAAAGAGGTGTTGCGCAGATCTTGACGGAATTCTTGATTGATCAGATGGCGGTGTTCGCGGATCAATCGAATCGTGGACGCACGCACGCCTTTGATTTCTGGATGTTGGGCTAGTAGAACAAAGACTTCCATCATGGCAAAGGGATGGTGTTCAAATACCGTCTCGTAAGCCGCTTCAATATACTGGTTACGAATGCGAAAGCGACTGTTTAGCGGTGAGACTTGATGCGGGTCGTCGCCCCGTAAAATCACTTCGTCAAAATATTGCAGTAGCATGTCGTTGAACTCTGACATGGCTTTAGCAACGCGGTAGTAGTTGCTCATAAACTGCTCAACTGCCAAGGCACCTTCTTTATCCTCATAGCCAAAAAAAGCAGCTAGGCTGCGTTGATGGTCGAATAGGAGACGGTCTTCTCTACGTTTACAGAGCATGTGCAGGGCATAGCGAACAGTCCAGAGATAGAGTTCACCTTTGTTTAGTGACTCTAGTTCGTTCTCAGTTACAAAGCCGTGTTCAACTAAGTCTCTTAAATAGGTGGCACCAAAGTGGCGTTTGGCGACCCAGCCAATGGTTTGCAAGTCGCGCAATCCACCTGGCGAGTTTTTTAAGTTAGGTTCTAGGTTGTATTCCGTGTTGTTGGTGCGTTGATGGCGCTCTGACTGTTCTTGAAGTTTAGCTTTGAAAAACTCCTTATCAGACCAGGCGCCTTCTGATGTCACTTTGGCATACATGCGTTGTTGCAGGTCAGCATTGCCGCACAGGGTTCTCGATTCAATGAGATTGGTCGCAACGGTAATGTCGTTTCGAGATTCATCATAGCATTCATTAATTGAGCGAACGCTAGAGCCAATATCGAGTTTAAGATCCCACAAAAGCGTCAAAAACCCGCTGATGCTTTCAGAGAATTCATTCGCATCGATGTTATCAGTAAGTAGGAGTATATCGATGTCTGAGAAGGGATGGAGCTCACCTCGGCCATAGCCGCCTACGGCAACGAGAGCAACTTCAGATTGGCTTGGCCAAGGAAACAAATTCCAGGATAAGGTTAACACCTGATCTAACACCCAAGCGCGACCATAGATAAGCCTACGAATGTCGCTACCTTCACGAAAATCATGATTCATCAATGTTTCAGAGTTTCGTAAAGCATTCCTTAAGATCTTTAAAGGCGTTTCTTCAGCCTTATCTAAAGCGAAACGAACAGCTTCTAGATCAAGATATTCAGGAACAGGTTGGGTGTAGACAGGTGTCTGGCTCATGATTAAAAGGGCTCTTCTGAACGGCGTGTTAATACTTCTACGCCATCTGTAGTGACCAATAGAGTATGCTCCCATTGGGCAGACAAGCGTCGATCTGCGGTTTCTACGGTCCATCCATCGCGTTTAGATAACTTAACTTGGCGTTTTCCAGCATTGATCATCGGCTCAATCGTAAACGTCATGCCTTCGCGAAGCGTCTCACCCGTGCCGGCTTTACCATAATGGAGTACCTGTGGGTCTTCGTGAAATTCACTGCCTATGCCATGACCGCAATACTCTCGCACGACACTGTAGTGATTCTTTTCCGCGTGTTTTTGGATGATTTCACCAATGTCGCCTAGGCGGGCGCCCGGCTTCACCAGTGCAATGGCTTTGTATAAACATTCTTGTGTGATTTCACAGAGGCGTTTAGCATGATCAGGAACATTTCCCACGTAAAACATCTTGCTGGTGTCGCCATGAAACCCGTCTTTAATAACGGTGATGTCAATGTTAATGATATCGCCATCCTTCAACGCTTTGTCGTTGGGAATGCCGTGACATACCACTTGGTTCACAGATGTACAGATGGACTTAGGAAAGCCATGGTAGTTCAAAGGAGCGGGGATGGCTTTTTGGGTATTGATAATGTAATCGTGGCAGATTTGATTCAGTTCGTTGGTGGTAACCCCAGTCTGAACATGGGGTTCGATCATTTCTAGTACTTCAGCAGCAAGCTTGCCGGCAACTCGCATTTTCTCAATTTCGTCGGCTGTTTTCAGGCTGATACTCATGGCTCTGATATTTTCCTAATCTGATTTGCTCCTCCTAGGCTTGTGCTCGTTAGCCTATTAAGAGGGCTGTGTATGCTGTGATATCTTTAAGATAAGAGTTTCGTGTATATTTCTTCAACCATTGTAGCGAATAACTCAGTTAAGTGATAACGATACCCGATTAATACGCTCGGATATAGTGAAGAAGATGAGTGAAGTATAGTGTTTGAGCGCGACGGTGAGATAATTTACTTTAAAAAAAATATTGTCTGTGGTATAAAATGCGCTCCAAAAAAACCGTGCTTTGCACACATTAACACACACACTTACCGGCACAGGCTTTCTGGGTGCTGCCTTAGGCAGTGGAGAGATGGGGTAGGTGGAGGTTAAACCCACTACAGGAAATATTTGAAATGGCAAGAGTTTCAATGCGTGACCTGCTAAAAGCAGGCGTTCACTTCGGTCACCAGACTCGTTACTGGAACCCGAAAATGACTAAATACATTTTCGGTGCGCGTAACAAGATTCATATCATCAACCTAGAGCACACCCTGCCAGCTCTGAACAATGCCCTTGATGTTGTTCACAATATGGCCTCAAACAAAAACAAAATTATGTTTGTTGGTACTAAGCGCGCAGCGGGTAAAGTGATCCGTGAAGAAGCAGTCCGTGCAGGAATGCCTTACGTGAATCATCGTTGGTTAGGTGGTATGTTGACCAACTACAAAACGATTCGTCAGTCTATCCGTCGTTTGCGTGAGCTTGAAACGATGTCTCAAGATGGTACTTTCGACAAGTTGACCAAAAAAGAAGCACTGATGCGTGCTCGTGAAATGGAAAAGCTTGAGCGTTCAATCGGCGGTATCAAAGAGATGGGCGGTCTTCCAGATGCGCTTTTCGTTATTGATGTTGACCATGAGCGTATTGCAATCAATGAAGCTAACAAGCTAGGTATTCCAGTTATTGGTATTGTTGATACTAACAGCAATCCAGATGGCGTTGATTATGTAATTCCAGGTAACGACGATGCGCTTCGTGCAATTCAGATTTATGCTCGTTCAATTGCAGATGCCTGCATTGAAGGTCAGGGTAAAACTGTAACTGACAAAAGCGAATTCGTAGAAGTCGAAGAAACTGCTGCTGAGTAATCAGCTTGTAAGCTTGATATGACAAGCTGAACAGATTCCGATGAGGGGAGCGATGCTCCCCTTTTTTCGACTAGAGTAATGATTAATTGAGTTTGAGGATTTAGGAAATGGCGAATATCTCTGCTGCAATGGTTAAAGAGCTTCGTGAGCGTACCGGTTTGGGTATGATGGAGTGCAAAAAAGCACTGGTTGAAGCTGAAGGCGATATCGAAAGAGCGATTGATGATCTGCGTAAATCTTCAGGTATGAAAGCAGCTAAAAAAGCAGGTCGTACTGCGGCTGATGGTGTTGTTGCGTTGCGTGTTGCAGACGATAACAGCTACGCGGTTGCCGTTGAAGTGAACTCTGAGACTGACTTCGTTGCTCGTGATGACAACTTCCTAGGTTTCGTGGAAAAAGTATTGGCTAAAGCGTTCTCTGAGAAGCAAACCGATGTTGCTGCCCTAATGGCAGGTGATCTGGAAGCTGCTCGTGAAGCCTTAGTTCAGAAAATCGGTGAAAACATCAGCGTTCGTCGCGTCTTCTTGGTTGAAGGTGCCATGGTTGATGGTTATGTTCACAGCACTAATCGTCTAGCAGCGATTGTTGCTTTGACAGCGGGTAATGCTGAATTGGCTCGCGACGTTGCAATGCATGTCACGGCTGTGAATCCTCGTGTTGCTAAGCCTGAAGATATGCCTCAGGAAGAGTTAACTCGTGAAAAAGAGATCATTATGGCGCAGCCTGATATGGAAGGTAAGCCACAAGAGATCAAAGAAAAAATGGCTGTGGGCCGTATTAAGAAATTCTTGGCTGAAAACAGCTTGGTTGAGCAGGCGTTTGTTAAAAACCCTGAGCAAACAGTGGCTCAGCTGGTTAAGTCAGCTGGTGCTGATGTGGTATCTTTCGTCCGTATCGGTGTGGGTGAAGGTATCGAAGTTGAGAAGAAAGACTTCGCAGCAGAAGTTGCAGAACAGCTAAAGGGTTAAACCTTACTAGCGAGACATGACTGTCTCAACATTAAAGCCAGACAAGGCTATGCCTGTCTGGCTTTAATATGAATGCTGTATCCATTCATTAAAAAAACTGCGTAATCGCGCCGTTTTCTTGTACACTGTGTCATCTTATTGAGTGCGGAGAACCTATCGATGCCGAGCGCTGATAAACAATCTAGATACAAACGTATTCTTCTTAAGCTCAGTGGCGAAGCGCTACTTGGCGATGAAAATTTCGGTATTGACCCAAAAGTACTTAATCGTATGGCCCTTGAAATTGGCCAATTAGTTGGTATTGGAGTGCAAATTGGTATTGTGATAGGTGGTGGTAACCTATTTCGCGGTGCTGCACTCAGTGCGGCGGGTCTTGATCGTGTGACTGGCGACCATATGGGCATGCTGGCAACCGTGATGAACGCATTGGCGATGAGAGATGCGCTAGAGCGGTGCAATATTGCCACGCGAGTTATGTCTGCTATTCCTATGTCAGGTGTTGTCGATCATTATGATCGTCGTAATGCTATGCGCTACCTGCGCCAACAAGATGTTGTTATCTTTGCCGCAGGTACAGGAAATCCTTTCTTTACAACCGATTCTGCTGCGTGTCTACGTGGCATTGAAATCGAAGCCGATGTGGTTGTTAAAGCCACTAAGGTTGATGGCGTATATACAGCGGATCCAATGAAAGATCCAACCGCTAAGCGCTATAAACACCTAAGTTTTGATGAAGTCTTGGATAAACAGTTAGGCGTCATGGATATGACAGCGATCTGTCTTACCCGTGATCATGATATGCCAGTGCGAGTGTTTAATATGAACAAACATGGCGCACTCGTTAATCTGATTATGGGTGGTGATGAAGGAACGTTAATTGACGCTGGGCCGGCTGCAGGAGAAACCTATGCTGAATGAAATTACTAAAGATGCTGAAACGCGTATGGCGAAGAGCATCGACTCGTTAGTGGAAAATTTTAAGAAAATCCGTACTGGACGAGCTCATCCCAGTATTCTGGATAGTGTGCAAGTCTCTTATTACGGATCGATGATGCCTATTTCGCAAGTGGCTAATATCAATGTTGAAGACTCTCGTACCTTAACCATCATTCCTTGGGAAAAGAAGATGGTGCCCGAGGTTGAGAAAGCAATTATGAAGTCTGATTTAGGGATTAACCCCAACACTGCGGGTGATGTCATTCGTGTGCCTATGCCTGCGCTGACTGAAGAAACTCGTAAGGTTTATATCAAGCAGGCAAAAGGAGAAGCGGAAAACGCTAAAATTGCCATTCGTAACATTCGCCGTGACGCTAACAGTAATATTAAAGATCTTCTGAAAGAAAAGTCGATCAGCGAAGATGAAGAGCGTCGTGGTGAAGATCAAGTTCAAAAATTGACCGATAAGTTTGTATCGGAAGTGGACACATTGCTGGCTCAAAAAGAGTCGGATTTAATGGAAATTTAATGTATCTACTGGAGCGCGGGATTTAAGTCCCGCCACTCGTCCTATGTCCTCATCAGATTCCTCATTTACATCTGCTTCTTTGCCTGCGCATATTGCCATCATTATGGATGGTAATAATCGTTGGGCTAAACAGCGTCATTTGCCAGGTTTGGCTGGGCATAAAGCAGGTGTGCATAGTGTAAGGCAAACCATCGAAGCCTGTGTTGAGCTGGGTGTCGAGGTACTTACCCTATTTGCGTTTAGTAGTGAAAACTGGAAACGACCTGAAAAAGAAGTCAGTGGCTTGATGGATCTTTTTTTACTCTCGCTTGACCGAGAGGTAAAGAAATTACATCGTCATGGCATTCGTCTGCGCATTATTGGCGATCGCAGTCGTTTCTCTGAAAAGTTACAAAAGCGTATGCATGATGCAGAGTTGCTTACTGCCAATAACACCCGTTTAGTGCTTAACGTTGCTGCTAACTATGGTGGTCGGTGGGATATTGTTGAATCTGCTAAAAAGCTCACGCAAGCCTGCCTTCTTGGCAAAATTCAGTTAGATGATATTGATGAGGTATGTTTCAATAATTTTACCTCTCTTGCTGATTTGCCTGCTCCTGATTTATGTATTAGGACAGGGGGTGAGCAAAGAATCAGTAATTTCTTAATATGGCAGATGGCATATACTGAACTTTACTTTTGCGATTGCTATTGGCCAGATTTTGGCAAAGCTGATTTGCAAAAGGCAATCGAATGCTATTCAAGTCGTCAGCGACGATTTGGAAAAACATCAGACCAGATAGAGGCTTAATTTGTGCTGAAACAACGAGTGATAACAGCTTTGATATTAGGCATTCTGGTGCTTGGTGCCGTGATTTGGGCTCCTGTGTGGCTGTTTTCGCTGTTGGTTGGTTGCGTAACCCTATATGGTGCGTGGGAGTGGTCGAATTTTTGCCGCATTGGTCGTCAAAATCGTTTGGTTTATGTCGGTGTGGCTGGTTTGATTATGTGCGTCATTGCAGCAATCGGGTTGCATAACTTATTGACTACCATAGTCATAGCCGCGGGCTTGTTTTGGTTGCTTGCGATTGTGATGGTGTTGAGGTTTCCAGAGGGGTTGCGCTGGTCGGCCTGTGGACCAAAACTCGTTATCGGAATGTGGGTGTTAGTTCCGGCATGGGCCGCTCTGACTGCAATTAAAGCGCTTCCAGACGGGGTGTGGTTAATTTTTTTGTTGCTTTTCTTGGTGTGGGGCGCAGATACAGGAGCCTACTTTGCTGGTCGCGCGATGGGCAAGCGAAAATTAATGCCACGAGTAAGCCCAGGAAAAACCTTAGAAGGGGTTTATGGAGGCTTGGTAACCTGTGTTGTAATTGCCGCTGTTTACGCATTCTTAAGAGAACTTTCATTCGTTTCAGCGGTCTTTTTAATCGTGTTAGCCGTAATAACAGCGGTAGCTTCTGTTTTAGGTGATCTTTTTGAAAGTATGTTCAAGCGTGAACGTGGCATCAAAGACAGTGGTACCCTGTTACCCGGGCATGGTGGTGTACTAGATCGTATCGATAGTATTACTGCTGCTGCACCGATTTTTTTATTAGGTTTGATCTATTTTCCAGTCCTTTAGGTCTGCGACGAAATTGATCTGGAGTATTACATGGGTTTGATCCAGACCATCTTAGCCACACTGGTTACTCTTGGAATTCTAGTCACTATTCATGAGTGGGGTCACTACTGGGTAGCGCGCCGATGTGGTGTGCGGGTGCTCAGGTTTTCAGTAGGTTTTGGTAAGCCATTATTCTCCTGGCGTGGTAAAGATGAAACTGAGTATGTTGTAGCAGCAATTCCTTTAGGTGGTTATGTGCGCATGCTGGATGAGCGTGAAGACAAGGTTCCACCCGAGTGGCAAGGTCAAGCTTTCAATACTAAGCCAGTACTGCAACGCATTGCGATCGTGGCCGCAGGGCCTATCGTCAATTTACTTTTTGCTGTTTTAGCCTACTGGTTTCTATTTGTTGTCGGTACTAGCGTTGTCATCCCCAAAGTGGGTGAGGTAAGGCCCGGATCGCCTGTTGAAATCGCAGGTGTTCAGTCAGGTGAAGAGATCTTGTCGATTAATGGTTTTCGTGTGAATTCATGGGATCAAGTGAATTTGCGTTTGGCTGCTTTAATTGGTGATACGCGAGTTATCGAGGTAGAAGCCGCAGAGCCTGGTCGAAGTGTCCGTCTGTATCACGTTAGTTTGAATGATTGGCGAGTGGATCTGGAGCGGGAATCACCCGTCTCTGCATTGGGATTTATTCCTTGGCGTCCTGATGTTGCGCCAGTTTTAGGTCAGCTGGTTAACGATGGTCGTGCGGCTCAAGCAGGGCTGCAAACAGGTGATCAAATAGTCAGCTTAAACGGCCAGCTTTTGGATACATGGCAAGGTTTGGTAGAGCAGATACAGCAAAGCCCTGAACAGCCGTTAACCTTCGAAATAGATAGAAATGGTCGTTTGTTGACAATTGATGTGACACCGGCTGCTCGTAAGGGTGAAGACGGAACACTTTCCGGATATATTGGTGCGGGAGTGCAGATGCCAGAGTGGCCTGATGAGATGTTACGGGAAATACGCTATGGCCCCGTGCAAGCATTAGTCATGGGTGTTGACCGGACTGGTCAGATGATCATGTTGACGCTCGACTCTATCAGAAAAATGATTGTAGGGATCATTTCAGTTAAAAACTTGAGTGGACCGATAACCATTGCTAAAGTGGCAGGTGACTCTGCTGCCTCTGGGTTCGAAACCTTTATTATGTTTCTTGCCTACCTGAGTATCAGCTTAGGAATTTTGAATTTGTTGCCAATACCGATGCTAGATGGTGGCCATCTGATGTATTATATGGTCGAGCTGATCAGAGGTAAGCCAGTCAGTGAGCAAGTTCAAATGATTGGGCTGAAAATAGGTATGTTCCTGTTGTTCAGTTTAATGGCTCTGGCAATATTTAATGATCTAGCACGCCTGTAAGGCAACAATAAACCGACGGACTAACTGAAAGTATCAAAACCATGAAGCGTACGCTAATTCTGATCCTGATATCTTTGTTCTGGTTTTCTCCTGTGCATGCACAAACCTTTCCATTTGTCGTCAGTGACATACGTGTGGAAGGTGTGCAGCAGGTTGATCTCGGAACTGTATTTAGAAACTTCCCTATATCAACAGGGGATCAAATTGACTCTGCTCAGCTAGCAGCGGCAACGCGACAGCTATTTCGTTCGGGTTTCTTTGATGATGTACAGATCAACCGAGATGGCGATATCTTAGTTCTTGTATTAAGAGAGCGTCCTGCGGTAGCGATTATTCGAATAGATGGCAATAAAGCGATCAAAGAAGAGCAGTTACGTGAAGGTTTGAAACAGTCAGGTCTTCAGGAAGGTGATGTGTTCCGTCGCGCAACTCTAGATCAAATTGAATTGGACCTGATGCGTGTTTACGCATCACAAGGCCGTTACGGTGCCAATATTTCCACTGAAGTTGAAAATCTGCCTGGAAATCGTGTTGCCCTAAATATCAATATCACTGAAGGTCGCATCGCAACCATTCAGCATATTAACATCATAGGGAATGAAACCTTTCCGGATGACGAATTATTAGATCTGTTTTCTCTGAAATTGCCAAACTGGCTATCCTTCTGGAGAAAAGATGATCAGTATTCGCGTGAAAAGCTTTCTGGTGATCTGGAGCGTCTTCGTTCGCATTACTTAGATCGTGGTTTTATCAATTTCTCTATTGATTCTACTCAGGTATCAGTCTCTCCAGACAAGCAAGACGTGTTTATTACCGTAGGTATCACTGAAGGTCAGCAGTTCCGTGTTAACGAAGTGTTAATGATCGGTAACTTAGTTGTCCCAGAATCTCAATTGCTTGCAAAAATGAGCTTGGGTGAGGGTGATGTGTTTTCACGTCGTGAAATGACCGATTCTCAAGAGCGCCTAGAGAGATTGCTAGGTGATCAGGGCTTTATGTTTGCTAACGTTAGCCCGATACCACAAGTTGACGAGGCCGCCGGTACGGTATCGCTACGGTATTTTATCGAACCAGGCAAGCCTACCTATGTAAGACGTATATCTGTTCGTGGCAATACACGTTCAACAGATGAAGTTGTTCGTCGTGAAATTGAACAGATGGAAGCTGGTATCGTATCGACTTCAGCCATTGAGCGTTCTAAAACTCGTTTAGAGCGAACTGGGCACTTTAGGTCAGTTAACGTGGAAACTCGTCCTGTTCCAGGTACGGATGATCAAATTGATCTAGAGTTCAGTGTTGAAGAACAGCAGTCTGGCCAATTATCAGCGAGTGTGGGTTTCTCTCAAAGTGAAGGTATTATCGTTCAGTTGGGTGTTTCTCAGGATAACTTCTTGGGTTCGGGTAAGAGTGTTGCGTTTAATGTATCCAACAGCTCAACATTGACTGAATACAGCTTTAATTACCTTGATCCATACTATACCGTTGATGGCGTTAGTAGAGGATTTAATCTTTATTACCGTGAAGAAAACTTTGATGAAGACGATCGTGGTGATTACAACACCGATGGTATTGGCGGTGGTGTGACCTTTGGTTATCCAATTGATGATTTCCAGCGTTTAAGTTTTTCTGGTGATGTTGAGTTCTTACGTATCAAGCAAAACAGTGCTGTAAATAATAATTCAGATGCCTATAAAGTTATTGAGCAATTCATTAAGAATAACGGTGACGAATATCTAAACTGGCGCTTGACTGCCGGTTGGAGCGATAATCGCCTAAATAGAGGCTTCTTTCCAACCAGTGGTCGTTCTCAGGGTGCTACGCTTGAGGTTTCTGTACCCGGAAGCGATCTTGAATACTATCGTGCCCAGTATAACAATCGCTTCTATTGGCCGATAAATAATGATGAAACTTGGGTAGCATCTGTTCGAAGCAGAGTGGGTTACGCTGATTCTTATGGTAATGGCTCAGATTATCCGTTCTTTAAAAACTACTATGCCGGTGGCTTAACAACGATTCGCGGTTTTGAGGCTAACTCACTTGGACCTCGATATGATCGTGGACAAGGTCGTAATCCGCGCTCTATGGGTGGTAACGTCTTAGTGGCGGGTAGTGCTGAGTTGATTTTCCCGATGCCTTTCTTAAAAGACAAGAGTGCTTGGCGTACTTTGGTGTTTATGGACGCGGGTAATGTCTTCACAACTAAATGCTTACCAGGCGCAGTTAATGATACCTGTGTCGAAGGTGTAGACTTCGGCGATTTGCGTTACTCTGCAGGTATTGGTCTAAGTTGGTTAACACCAGTGGGTCCTTTATCGGTTTCTTTGGCTAAGCCATTGAACAGCGCTGCAGGTGACGATGAAGAAGTGTTCCAGTTTGTGTTAGGCCAGTCTTTCTAATTTGAGGTTATGATGAAAGTAAAAGCGTTAGCGTTTGTTCTTCTGTTGTGCTCAAGCCAATGGGTGTTTGCAGATAAAGTGGTTCGTGTGTTGGGTGTTCAGGAAGCCTTGTTGAGTTCTAAAGCAGCAAATGACTTCCGTGCTCAATTAGAAAGAGAGTTTTCAGGTGATGAGTCGACCTTAACGAATCTTGAGCGTCAAGCAGTTGCAGCACGAGATCGTTTAGAGCAAAACAGAGGCTTAGTTTCTGCTGAAGAGTTTCAGCAGTTAGGAATGCAGTTTGAAAAGGCTTACATTGAGTATCAGAACCTTGCTGAACAGATGACTCAGCGTCGTATGCAGCGTGAAGAAGAGTTCTTAGCGCAGATGCGCCCTAAGTTAGATCAAGCAATTAGAACGCTGATTGAAAACGAGAATATTGAAGTTATTGTTGCGAAGCAGGCAACTGTTTATAGCAGTAATACTGTCGATATTACACAGCGTGTGATTGAACTCTTAAACCAGCAATAATTCTGTGTTTAGGCTTGATGAGTTATCTACACAGGTTGATGGGCTGCTAGTAGGCGATCCAGCAGTTGTGATTAAAAGCTTGGCAACCCTTGAGGTTGCTCAAGCTAATCAGCTGTCTTTTTTTGCTAATCCAAAATATCTAAAGCAATTAAAATCGTCATCTGCAGGTGCTGTTTTAGTTAAGGCGGATATGGTCGATCAGGTTAAAGGAGCTGCTATCGTTGTTGCGGATCCCTACCTTGCTTACGCTCGACTGAGTCAATTCTTTGATTGGCGGGCACCTGTCAATAAAGGTGTTCATGCAACCGCGGTGGTATCCAGCTCAGCTAATATTGATCCGACAGCAGAAGTGTCAGCGCATGTTTTTATCCACGATCATGTTGTTATCGGCGCTAGGACCTATATCGGTCCTAATTCAGTGATAGGTCGAGATTGTGTGATCGGTGCAGATACTCGTATTGAATCTGGCGTAAACTTATATCCTGATGTTCACTTGGGCAGCCGCGTGATCATTCATAGTGGAACTGTCATAGGCTCAGATGGATTTGGTTTTGCTAAGCACAATCGAAAATGGGTCAAAATATATCAGTCAGGCGGTGTTCGCATCGGTGATGATGTTGAAGTGGGGGCGAGTGTTACAATTGATCGTGGCGCCCTCAGCCCCACTCGTATAGAAAATGGAGTAAAGCTGGATAATCAGATCCAAGTGGCACATAACGTGGTGATTGGCGAAGATACGGCGATTGCAGGATGTACGGGTATATCAGGAAGTACTAAGATTGGTAAGCGTTGTACCCTTGCCGGAATGGTGGGTGTAGCAGGACATCTAGACATCGCGGATGACTCGCACATTACTGCTATGTCCTTGGTGAGCAAGTCGATTACTAAGCCCGGTGCATACTCTTCAGGTACCGCTCTAGAACCGCATCAACAATGGAAGCGCAATGTTGTGCGTTTTCGACAGTTAGATGATTTAGCTAAACGAGTAACGTTACTCGAAAAAGCACAAGCAGATAAGTCTGAATAAGGTTAATTGAACATGATGGATGTAAATGAAATCCGGAAATACTTGCCACACCGCTATCCTTTTTTGTTGGTTGATCGCGTAATTGAATTAGTTCCGGGTCAGTCTATCGTGGCTATCAAAAATGTGACGGTCAATGAGCCTTTCTTTAATGGTCATTTTCCTGATCAGCCTGTTATGCCAGGTGTCTTGTTGGTTGAAGCCATGGCTCAAGCCGCAGGAGTGTTGGGTTTTAAAACCATGAATAAAACCCCTGAAGACGGTTCTATATATTACTTTGTGGGTGCTGATGATCTGCGCTTCAAACGTCCTGTTGTACCTGGAGATCAGGTAAAATTAGAAGCCAGTGTGCTATCAGAGCGTCGCGGTATTTGGAAGTTTGCCGTTAAGGCCAGTGTCGATGGACAGCTGGTTTGTAGTGCCACTATTCTATGTGCAGACCGTAAAGTATGAGTTTGATCCACCCTTCGGCTATTATTGACCCCAGCGCTGAACTTGGCAAAGATGTCGAGGTCGGTCCTTGGACCTATATCGGTCCTCAGGTAGAGGTAGGTGATGGTTGTGTCATTGGCTCGCATGTTGTGATCAAGGGGCCTACAAAAATCGGTCGACACAACCGCATTTTTCAATTTGCCAGTGTTGGTGAGGATTGCCAGGATAAAAAATATCGAGGTGAGCCAACACGGTTAGAAATAGGCGATCATAACGTCATCCGTGAAGGAGCGACTTTACATCGAGGTACCGTTCAAGATCAGGGTATCACTCGAGTTGGTAGTCATAATTTGTTGATGGCCTATACGCATGTTGCTCATGATTGCCTGGTCGGTGATCAGGTTATTCTCGCTAACAATGCAGCTTTGGCAGGCCATGTGCATGTCGATGACTATGCAATTTTGGGTGGTTTCACCGCCGTTCATCAGTTCTGTCATATCGGTGCTCATGTTATGTGTGGTGCCGGCACGGTGGTGATTAAAGATATTCCCGCCTATGTGATGGCAACCGGTAACACCGCTCAGCCACACGGTATTAATTCGGAAGGATTAAAGCGCCGTGGCTTTTCGGCTGAAGCGATTGCGCAACTTAAGCGTGCTTACAAAGTCATTTACCGATCTGGACTGACCTTAGAGCAGGCTCTTCCTCAATTGCAGCAAATGGCTGAAGCAGAATCAGCAGTCAATTTACTGATCAAATCATTACAAACGTCATCTCGCGGTATCATACGTTAGGAGGAATTGTGCCTCTAAGGATTGCGATTGTTGCGGGTGAGGCTTCAGGGGATATTTTAGGTGCTGAATTAATTAAAGCCCTAAAAACGCACTATCCAGATCTTGAAGTGGAAGGCATAGCCGGTGAGCTAATGCTTGCTGAAGGTGCACAATCACTTTATCCACTTGAGCGTTTATCGGTGATGGGGCTGACCGAAGTCTTAGGTCGCTTGCCAGAATTACTGAAAATACGTAAACAGCTTATTCAGCGCTGGACAGCTAACCCACCAGACCTTTTTATCGGCATCGATGCTCCAGATTTTACCTTAAAGCTTGAGCGTAAACTGCATGATGCTGGCATAACCACCGTTCATTACGTCAGTCCCTCTGTTTGGGCTTGGCGTCGAAAGCGAGTGGTTTCCATTAAACAGGGTACGGATTTAATGCTAACCCTGTTGCCTTTTGAAGCAGATTTCTATCGCGAACATCAGCAACGTGTAGCATTTGTGGGTCATCCCCTAGCAGATCAGTTTCCGATGCAGCCAGACACTGAAGGGCAGCGACAGCTATTAGGTGTGGATAAACAGGCTAGAGTCATCGCATTATTGCCCGGTAGTCGGGGTGGGGAGGTGTCTAGGCTTGCAGTACCTTTCTTGGAAACAGCCAAACAGCTTTATCAGCGCTATCCTGATGTAGAGTTTTTGTTACCTGCAGCGAATAGTGCACGCTATGATGACCTGAATCAGCTTATCGATACTGATTATCCCGATCTTCCGGTTAAGCTGCTGCTTAAACAATCAGGTACCGCAATGGCTGCCAGTGATGTCATTCTCATTGCATCAGGTACCGCCACACTGGAGGCGATGTTCTGCAAAAAACCGATGGTGGTTGCTTATCGATTATCAGCCTTAACCTATTTTATTCTCTCTAAATTAGTGAAAAGCCCTTGGATTTCATTACCGAATTTATTAGCCAAAGAAACCTTGGTTCCGGAAATATTGCAAGATCAGGTCACGCCAGATCGGCTTGTTAACGAAATTGATGCTTGGTTGAATGATCCAGCAGCCTGTCAAGAGCTTGAAAAACGCTTTACACAACTGCATGAACTACTGCGTGGTGGTGCAAGTCAGCGCGCCGCTCTAGCAATCGTTGAGTTGCTTAATGATAAACAGGTGTCTCGTGATCGTATCGACTAAATTATTGGTTGCTGGTGTGGATGAAGTTGGCAGAGGGCCTTTAATCGGTCCAGTGGTTGCTGCCGCAGTGATTTTAAATCCAGCTGTTGACATAGTAGGTTTGGCTGATTCAAAAAAACTAACTGAAAAACGCCGTTTGCAACTGGATGCTCAAATTCGCGAACATGCGCTGTGTTTTGCGATTGCAAGTGCCTCGGTAGAAGAAATTGATCGTCTGAATATTTTACATGCCAGCTTACTGGCGATGCGTCGAGCGGTAGAAAAACTCAACATTAAACCTAATCATGTTCTGGTCGACGGTAATCGTTGTCCAGAGTTAAGTATCCCTTGTGAGGCTGTTGTCGGTGGTGATGCCTTGCATGCCAATATTAGTGCCGCATCGATTATTGCTAAGGTTGCTAGAGATCAGATGATGGTTGAATTGCATCAGCAATATCCCGACTATGGTTTTGATCGTCATAAGGGTTATCCCACCAAAGATCATCTTCAAGCGATACAGAATTTCGGTGTGTTAGATCAGCATCGACGCAGCTTTAAACCCGTACGACAGTGTCTAGAAGGCCTTATAAAACATGACTAATGCTTCATTTGTTCATCTTCGTGTGCATAGTGAATACTCACTATATGATGGCATAGTTAAGGTAAAAAAGCTGGTGGCTGCGGCTGCCGAAAACCAGATGCCTGCGGTTGCCTTAACTGATCAAACAAACCTATTTGCGTTAATCAAGTTTTACAAGGCAGCTGTTGCTCAGGGGATTAAACCTATTTGTGGTGTTGATCTATGGTTAGCACATGGTGAGGATGAGTCGGCTGATCCCAGTCGATTGACGTTACTGGTGCGCAATGGTGTGGGTTATAAAAACCTGATGGAGTTGGTTTCTAGAGCCTATGCAGAGGGGCAAACCCTTCAATCAGAATACGCACTGGTGCGTCGAGAATGGATTAAAGAAAAATCAGAAGGTTTAATCGCTCTTTCAGGTGCTAGTCGAGGGGAAATTGGTAAGGCCTTACTGGATCAGAATTTCAATTTAGCTAATGAATTGTTAAGTGAATGGATGTCGGTGTTTCCGGATTCCTTTTATCTGGAAGTTCAACGTACCGGTCGTCGGAATGATGAAACACTGGTTCATGCCAGCGCAGCCTTAGCCAGTCAATTTGACTGCCCCTTAGTTGCCACCAACGAGGTGATGTTTCTCTACGCTGAAGATTTTGAAGCACATGAAGCACGCGTGTGTATTAACCAGAGTCGAACACTGGCAGATCCTTCACGCCCAAAAGATTACTCTGATCAACAGTATTTTCGCAGTAGTGCAGAGATGGCAGAGTTATTTGCTGACTTGCCTTCTGCGATAGAAAACACCGTCGCCATCGCTCAGCGTTGCAATATCGAGATAGAGCTAGGTACTTACTACCTACCAGAGTACCCCATCCCTGATGGGATGACGATGGACGAGTTTTTTCGTCATGCCTCGGAGGAAGGGTTAGAGTTTCGTCTCAAGACCATTTTGGATACTCAAGATCCAGAATATGCCAGCAAGCGACAGGTTTATTTCGATCGCTTGAAGTTTGAGCTGGATATCATTATTCAGATGGGTTTCCCTGGTTACTTCCTAATCGTTATGGACTTTATTCAGTGGGCCAAGGATAACCAGATACCGGTGGGTCCTGGTCGAGGATCAGGTGCCGGTTCCTTAGTAGCCTATGCGTTAAAGATTACCGATCTTGATCCACTCGAATACGATCTGCTGTTCGAGCGATTTCTTAATCCAGAACGTGTCTCCATGCCGGACTTTGATATCGACTTCTGCATGGATAATCGTGATCGCGTTATCGACTACGTTGCTGACCGCTATGGACGTGATGCCGTTTCGCAGATCATCACTTACGGAACCATGGCAGCAAAAGCGGTGGTGCGAGATGTGGCTCGCGTTCAGGGAAAACCCTTTGGTTTGGCTGATCGTTTATCAAAAATGATTCCCTTCGAAGTGGGTATGACGCTGGGTAAAGCAGTTGAACAAGAAGAGGTGCTTAAAGATTTCGTTACCAACAATGAAGAAGCGGCTGAAATATGGGAAATGGCGCTTAAGCTTGAGGGTATTACCCGTAACGTCGGAAAACACGCCGGTGGTGTGGTTATCGCACCAACCAAACTGACGGATTTCTCGGCCACCTATTGTGATGAACAGGGGCAGGGGTTAGTCACTCAGTATGATAAAAACGATGTTGAAGAAGCGGGTCTGGTTAAATTCGACTTTTTGGGTCTGCGTACTTTAACGATCATTGATTGGGCGCTTCGTACTATTAATACCCAGCGCCGTCGTCGCGGTGAAGACGATCTGTTCATTGAGGGAATCAATTTAGAAGACCCTGAAGTGTTCAAGATGCTTCAGCGTGCCGAAACAACGGCTGTTTTCCAGCTGGAGTCATCCGGCATGAAAGACTTGATTAGGCGACTTCAGCCGAGCCGTTTTGAAGACATTATCGCACTGGTAGCGCTCTTTAGACCGGGGCCTTTGCAGTCAGGGATGGTGGATGACTTTATCAACCGTAAGCATGGTCGAGCGCCGTTAGCCTGGCCACATCCTGATTATCAGCTTGACAGTCTTCAGCCCGTCTTGGAACCCACCTACGGTATTATTCTTTACCAAGAACAAGTCATGCAGATCGCTCAGGTGATGGCAGGCTACTCTTTAGGCGAAGCTGACTTGCTGCGCCGTGCGATGGGTAAAAAGAAGCCAGAAGAGATGGCAAAACAGCGCCAATTCTTTTTAGATGGTTCGGTTAAGGAAGGTATTGATGTCAATCTAGCCGGAAATATCTTCGATCTTGTGGAGAAGTTTGCGGGATACGGTTTTAACAAATCTCACTCTGCTGCATACGCATTGGTCTCATATCAAACTGCTTGGTTAAAAACCTTTTATCCGGCTCCTTTCATGGCGGCAGTTTTGTCATCGGATATGCAAAACACCGATAAAGTGGTGATCTTTATCGAAGAGTGCCGCCAGATGAAGCTGAAGGTGAACTTACCGGATGTCAATGCCAGTGAGTTTATGTTTACCGTCAATGACGCCAACGAAATTGTATACGGACTTGGTGCGGTTAAAGGTGTTGGTGAAGGACCCGTGGAAGGAATTATGCAAGCAAGGCAGACGGGGCCTTTTAAAGATCTTTTCGACTTCTGTGCACGCGTTGGTGTTAAGAAATTGAATAAACGTGTTATGGAAGCGTTGGTTCGTTGCGGTGCCTTGGATAAACTCGGTCCAAGTCGATCGGTATTATGGCATGCGATAGGGGCTGCCTTGCAGTCAGCGGATCAAGCTGCCAAAAATGAAGATGCAGGGATGTTGGATTTGTTTGGTGAGGTGATTGCAGAAACACCGAGCGATCCCTATGTCGAGTATACTCAAGTTCGAGAGTGGAGTGATAAAGAGCGCTTAGTCGGTGAAAAAGAAACCTTAGGTCTCTATGTAACCGGTCATCCTATTGATGAGTATGAGCCCGAGTTATCTCGATTGGTCAGTCGTAAGCTGGTGGATATCCAACCTCAACGTGGCCGTTCTCAAAAAATGGCTGGGCTTATCGTGGACATGCGCATTAAAAAGACCAAAAAGGGCGATAATCTCTGCATTTTGACCCTTGATGATCGCAGTGCGCGAATGGACATCACCTTGTTTGGTGATGTCTACGATTCGGCACGTTCCATCATCAACAAAGATGTGGTGTTGATCATCGAAGGAGAGGTCGCTCCTGACGAATACAATGGTGGTGTTCGTGCCCGAGGTCAAAGCGTCATGAGTGTGACTCAGGCACGCGCACGGCATGCCAGTCATATTGAAATTCAATGTGATCAGCAGCAGTTAAGCAATGCGCGTATCAAAACTCTGAAAGAGTGTTTGATGAAAAGCCAGCAATCGCTCGATCGAATTTCGATTGCGTTGCGTTTTCAGCGTGAAGATGCTGAAGGGGATCTACGCTTGGGTGATGCTTGGCAGCCAGAACCGTCTGATGAGCAGATTATTGCACTTAAAGAGCTATTTGGTAATGCTGCAGTCAGGTTGGTTTGGCCCGATCACTGACACTTGAGTGATCAAATCAGTCACTCTGCATTAGACGAGACTGGTGATCCGCTTGTTCAGCAGGTAAAATCTTACCCAATATTTATTTTTTAACCTTTGATTATCGCAAAACTGGAAGCGCATGAACCCAAATTATCTGGATTTTGAACAGCCTATTGCTGAACTAGAAGCCAAAATCAAAGAGTTACGCCATGTTGGCGAAGGCAACGCAGATCTGAATCTCAGCGAAGAGATCAATACACTGCAAGAGAAAAGCCATAAACTCACCCGCTCAATCTTTGATGACTTGACTGCATGGCAAATTTCTCAGCTCTCGCGTCATCCACAGCGTCCCTATACGCTGGATTATATTCACTTGGCGTTTGATGATTTTGATGAAATCCATGGTGATCGTCACTTTGCTGATGATCCTGCCATCGTCGGTGGTATAGCGCGTTTAGATGGCGCACCAGTTGCCATCATCGGTCATCAAAAAGGTCGTGAAGTCAAAGAAAAGGTTCGCCGTAATTTTGGAATGCCACGGCCTGAAGGTTATCGTAAAGCGCTTAGAATCATGGAAATGGCAGAGAGATTTAAACTGCCTATTTTAACCTTTATTGATACACCGGGTGCCTATCCGGGTATTGATGCCGAAGAGCGTGGCCAGTCCGAAGCGATTGCTTTTAATCTTGCAAAAATGTCACGTTTGCGCACGCCGATTATCTCTACGGTGATTGGTGAGGGTGGTTCCGGTGGTGCCCTGGCGATTGGTGTTTGTGATGAATTATTAATGCTGCAATACGGTACTTACTCGGTTATTTCTCCTGAAGGCTGTGCGTCTATTTTGTGGAAGAGTGCTGAACGTGCCTCTGATGCTGCTAAAGCGATGGGCATTAATTCTGAGCGTTTGCATGAGTTGGGATTGGTCGATCGTGTTATTCCTGAGCCTTTAGGTGGTGCACATCGTCAACCTGCCGATATGGCGGCGAGCTTAAAGCTACAATTACAAGATTCCTTGGATCGTTTAACCGCTCTGGATACGGATACTCTAATAGAGCGTCGTTACGAAAGACTGATGTCTTACGGTGTCAGTTCTGTCTAGTTCTGTTAAGTTAAGAGACGTTTAGCGGTTTTGAAACGCACCGATTTGCAAGATCCAGTGGCTTATCTGGCGAGCTTGCCGGAGCGTTTTCCTCACGTTCGCCGCTGGTGTATTGCTTACAGCGGCGGCTTAGATTCTGAAGTGTTACTCTCTGCTGCCGCATTGGTTCTGCCAACAGCTTCTCTCGTTGCTATTCATATTAATCATCAACTTCAGGTTGATGCTGATGCGTGGGAAAAACGTTGTCAACGCAGAGCGGCAGATCTGGGTGTTCAGTTTTTATCTGCTAAAGTAGAACCTTTAGGTCGTTCCGAAGTTGCAGCCAGAGATGCCCGTTATGGTGCGTTTGCTCAAATGCTAACGCCTAATGATGCTTTGTTAATGGCACATCATGCCGATGATCAGGCTGAGACATTGTTGTTTCGCTTGTGTCGTGGAGCGGGTGTGGCGGGGTTATCTGGCATGCCAGAGACCAGACCTTTTTCAACTGCCTTGCTCATTCGTCCTTTTTTAAAGTTCCCACGACAGATTTTGTATCAATGGGCGATGTCACATCAGCTGGAATGGATTGAAGATCCGAGCAACACCTCTCCAGGCTATGATCGAAATTACCTTCGATTAAATGTGTTCCCAAATTTGCGTGATCGCTGGCCGCAAATTGCCAAGCGCTTTTCAGAAACCGCTGGTCATATGCGTGAAGCGCAAAGTCTACTGCAAGAAATAGCACAAGAAGATCTCCATGCTTGTGCAGAGTTTCCGGAAGTCTTAAAGCTACCCGTGTTGAGTGCTTTAAGTTCAGCCAGAATTCAAAATGTATTGCGCTATTGGCTAGCACAATGGTCGCTGTCGTTGAGTGAAAAGCAGTTTCAGCAAATTTGTGTCCAGTTTCTATCAAACGGCACAAATCCTGAACGAGAATTAAGATTGACTCCGCAGTGGCAGTTACGCACCTATCGCCAGCGTCTTTTTTTGTGTCCTATGGTTAACCCGGATTTAGTAGGTCGGCATGATGAAGATTCAACCAATGCTAAGCTGCAGAATTCCATGGAACTTGCCTTGGGTAAACTCAGTTTGCCAGCCAGTCTAATCGATTCTGAGCTGGCGTTAACGCTTAAAACAGGGCTTAAGAATGTCAAAATTAAGCCCAGAGGTAGAGCAGGAAGTAAGGGCTTATCTCAACTTTTTCAGGAAACCGGTGTGCCTCCATGGTTAAGATCTCAGTGGCCACTGATTTGTGATCATCAAGGCGTTTTATTGGTGCCGGGCATCTGTTTTGCCAGTCGTTGGCATAAAAATGATGATTCAGTGGGTGCATGGCAGCCTTTTGGATTGTCTGGAGAGCCTTTTTTTGTTAGTCTGCAATACCATCTTGACCCCTCCCAAAATCCGACTTTTACAGGTTACGCATGACGCGCTATATATTCGTCACAGGCGGTGTAGTGTCCTCACTGGGCAAAGGTATTGCCTCAGCTTCACTGGCAGCCATTCTTGAGGCCCGCGGTCTCAAGGTCACTATGCTTAAGCTCGATCCATACATTAACGTGGATCCGGGTACTATGAGTCCATTCCAGCATGGAGAAGTATTCGTCACCGATGATGGTGCCGAGACAGATCTGGATCTGGGCCACTATGAACGCTTCATTCGAACCACCATGAATCGCCGTAATAACTTTACCACAGGGCGTGTCTATCAACATGTGCTGAAAAAAGAACGGCGCGGTGATTACTTGGGTGGAACGGTGCAGGTTATTCCTCATATCACCGATGAAATTAAACGTCGTGTGGTTGAGGGTGCAAGCGGTGCTGATATTGCGCTGGTTGAAATTGGCGGAACGGTAGGTGATATTGAATCACTACCTTTCCTTGAAGCCGTTCGACAGCTGCGAATTGAAGTGGGTGCCAATAATGCGATGTTTATGCATCTGACCTTGGTGCCTTACATCGCTACCGCAGGCGAAACCAAAACCAAGCCATCGCAGCACTCTGTTAAAGAGTTACGTTCGATTGGTATTCAGCCCGATATCTTGGTCTGTCGTTCTGAGCAGCCTATACCGGCATCAGCACGCCGTAAGTTGGCAATGTTCACCAACGTTGAAGAACGCGCGGTTATCTCGCTTCCCGATGCGAAATCTATCTACTCCATTCCGAGAATGCTGTTCGAGCAAGGCTTGGATGAAATCGTAGCAGATCGCTTCCGTTTAGATTGCCCTCCAGCTGATCTTCATGAGTGGGATAGAGTCTCTGATTGCTTCCTAAATCCCGAAGGTGAAGTACATATCGCCATGGTTGGTAAGTACATGGAGCTGCTTGATGCTTATAAATCATTGATCGAAGCGATCACTCATGCGGGTATCGCACTGCGTAAGAAAGTCAGAATCGATTATATCGACTCTGAACGTGTCGAACGTGAAGGTACTAAAATCCTAGAAGGCGTTTCGGCTATTTTGGTGCCGGGTGGCTTCGGTGAGCGTGGTGTTGAAGGAAAAATACTGGCGGCTCGCTATGCTCGTGAGAATAAGGTTCCTTACTTGGGTATCTGTTTAGGTATGCAGGTAGCGGTCATTGAATATGCTCGAAATGTTGCCGGATTAGAAAAAGCTAACTCAACCGAGTTTGATAAGCAGTCTGCTCATCCGGTGATAGGCTTGATCACCGAGTGGGTTGATCTTGAAGGTAACGTCGAACAGCGGACTGCCGAGACTGACTTGGGTGGTACGATGCGTTTGGGTGCACAGGTGTGTCACTTGGTTGAGGGTTCACGTTCTGCTCAGGTTTACGGTTCTACCGAAATTCGCGAACGTCACCGTCATCGTTATGAGGTGAACAATCACTATTTACCTCTGCTTGAAAAAGCAGGCCTGTTAATTGCTGGTCGTTCAGCAGATGGTGAGTTGGTTGAAGTGGTCGAAGTGCCCGATCACCCTTGGTATGTAGCGTGTCAGTTCCATCCCGAGTTTACCTCTACACCTCGCTATGGACATGGTTTGTTTACTGGTTTTATTCAAGCAGCGTTAGACCACGCAGCTTCAAACTGATACTGAAAACACTAACAATGTTACCCATTTAATTGGAGAGTAAGTAATGGCAAAGATTGCTGATATCAAAGCGCGTGAGGTTCTGGATTCGCGTGGTAACCCAACCGTTGAGGCGGACGTCATTCTAGATTCAGGCGTTGTCGGATCAGCCTGTGCGCCATCAGGAGCCTCTACTGGCTCTCGTGAAGCACTTGAACTGCGTGATGGTGATAAATCTCGTTACATGGGTAAAGGGGTATTGAAAGCAGTTGCTGCCATCAATACTACTATCCGTGAAGCACTTCAGGGCATGGATGTTACAGATCAGAGAGCATTGGATACTAAAATGCTGGCGCTGGATGGTACTGAAAATAAATCAGTCTTGGGTGCCAACGCTATTTTGGCTGTTTCTTTAGCTGCAGCAAAAGCTGCCGCAATCTCTAAAGGCATCCCTTTGTACGCTCATATTGCCGATATTAACGGAACACCAGGTCAGTACTCTATGCCTGTTCCGATGATGAATATCCTCAATGGTGGTGAACACGCAGACAATAACGTGGATATTCAAGAGTTCATGGTACAGCCAGTGAACTTTACTAGCTTTAGTGAAGCGCTGCGTTGTGGTACTGAAATTTTTCATTCGCTGAAAGCAGTCCTTAAAGCACGTGGTTTGAACACCGCTGTGGGTGATGAAGGTGGTTTTGCGCCTAACCTGGGTTCTAACGAAGAAGCACTGGTTGTCATTCGTGAAGCGATTGAAAAAGCAGGCTATGAGCTGGGCAAAGATGTCACGTTGGCGCTAGATTGTGCTGCGTCCGAGTTCTACAAAGCAGGTCAATATGATTTAGCGGGTGAAGGACAGATATTTGATTCAGCAGGTTTTGCTGACTACCTGAAAATGCTATCTGAAAAATACCCAATCGTCTCTATCGAAGATGGTATGGATGAATCTGACTGGGCGGGCTGGGCTGATCTAACTCGCAAGATTGGCGATAAAGTGCAGTTGGTTGGAGACGACCTATTCGTGACCAATACCAAGATTCTGCAAGAAGGTATTGAGAAAAATATCGCTAACTCTATCTTGATCAAGTTCAATCAAATAGGCTCGTTGACTGAAACGCTTGAAGCGATCCGCATGGCAAAAGATGCTGGCTTCACGGCCGTCATCTCTCATCGTTCTGGTGAAACAGAAGACACCACTATCGCTGATCTTGCTGTAGGTACCGCTGCAGGGCAGATTAAGACGGGCTCTTTATGTCGTTCTGATCGTGTCGCTAAGTACAACCGCTTGCTTCGTATTGAAGCTGAGCTTGGCGATAAAGCGATCTATAACGGTTTGTCTGAAATTAAAGGTCAAGCCTGATTTTAACCCTTTTTGGGTCGTGATGGGGAGGGTTACCTCCCCTGTTAAGGCAGGTGGCTGAGTGTTTCGTTTGTTACTCCTCTTTCTTGTGTTGCTCCTAGCTGCCCTTCAGTATCGTCTTTGGCTGGGTGATCCTAATATTCGCCAAGTCTGGCAACTGGAGCAGGCGATCATTGA
Source organism: Nitrincola schmidtii (assembly GCF_008973715.1). Lineage (GTDB taxonomy): Bacteria > Pseudomonadota > Gammaproteobacteria > Pseudomonadales > Balneatricaceae > Nitrincola > Nitrincola schmidtii. Next base: position 19,125 of record NZ_WBOL01000006.1, on the reverse strand, counting down.
TCAGCGCCGTGAAAACCAACTGCTTACTGAGCGTAATCAACGTTTAGAAGCGGAAGTCGCCGACCTTAAAGAAGGGTTGAAGGCCATAGAAGAGCGTGCGCGCAGTGAAATGGGATTGATCCAAGAGGGCGAAACTTTCTTTCGTCTTATCGAACCCGATACACGCAGACGGTCACAGTAATGAGTTTAATTGAATCTCTTCACCAGCCGCTTACATGGCTTTTGGGTCAGCCCAAATCTACAGCTGTTTTTCGATCTTTACCTGAAGATTTTTATGTCACTGAAAACTTAGGTTTTGAGCCTGATGGAGAAGGTGAGCATGTTTTCGCACTGATTCGTAAGACAGGTGAAAATACTGACTGGGTTGCTCAACAACTCGCACGTCATACAAAAACCCACCCTAAAGACATTGGCTATGCCGGTAAGAAGGACCGTCATGCGGTTACTGAGCAGTGGTTTAGTGTTAAGATTCCGATAAAACAAGCGGTTGATTGGTCTGGGTTTGAAAGTGATACTATTCAAGTACTTCGTCACGCTCGCCACAGTCGAAAATTGAAAACGGGTGTCCATCAAGGTAATCGTTTTGTTATTAAATTAAGACAAGTCACCGAGGGTGACGATCTTCAGCAACGATTTGAACAGTTGATGTGTAAAGGCGTACCCAATTACTTTGGTGAGCAACGCTTCGGCCATGACTACGGTAATCTGTACAAGGGTTATCGGATGTTATTAGGCGAGTTACGCGAAAATAACCGACAAAAGCGGGGTCTTTATATCTCTGCGTTGCGATCGATGTTGTTTAATCGAGTCGTCTCGGCACGTATAGATCAGGGCTTGTGGGACAAGCTTGCTCTCGGCGATGTATTAATGCTTAATGCCAGTCAAAGTTGTTTTAATTACCTTGATCCAGCTGAAGCTGAAGGGCTAGCATTAAGGCTAGCAGAAAAAGACTTGCATCTCACTGCACCTTTATGGGGGCGCGGTGGTTTGATGACCCGTTTGGAAGCGGAAGCTTTTGAGCAATCTGTTGTTTCACCCTGGCAAGAACTCTGTTCAGGTCTGGAAACTTTAGGTTTAAATCAAGAGCGAAGAGCCGCGCGAATCCTACTTGATAACGCTTTTCTAGAAAAAGAGTCCAGCGATCAATGGACAATAGGTTTTGACTTGCCCGCCGGTGCTTTTGCCACCAGCGTGTTAAGAGAATTATCTCATTTGCATACAGAAGACGCCGTTTAACAGCGTCCAGAGAGAGAAGATGAAGATTTTAGTCTCCAACGATGATGGGGTATATGCACCGGGTTTAGCTATCTTGGCTGAAACCTTGCGTAAAGATTCCGATTTATTGTGTGTGGTTGCACCGGATAGAAATCGCAGTGGCGCCAGTAATGCGTTGACGCTTGATAGACCGTTAGAGGCGTATCAGCACACAACGGGTTACTACAGTGTTAATGGCACGCCAACAGACTGCGTTCATTTAGGTCGATCGGGTCTATTTATGGATGGTTTTGTGCCCGATATAGTGGTTTCAGGTATCAATGTCGGTGCGAATTTGGGTGATGATGTCATCTACTCTGGTACCGTTGCAGCAGCGATGGAAGGGCGAACCTGCCGTTTACCGCCGATTGCCGTATCGATGAACAGTTTTCACCCTAAGCATTTTGATACCGCTGCCGAAATAGTTCGCAGTATTGTTGCGAAATTGGATTCTTTAGTGATTGCGCCTAGAACGGTCTTAAACATCAATGTTCCTGATCTGCCGTTGTCTGAAATCAAAGGGATTCATGTCACGCGCTTAGGTCATCGTTTAGCAGCCAATTTACCAGTTCCAGCCGAAGATCCGCGCGGTAAGATTCGATACTGGATTGCAGGTGCGGGTGATGTGGCTGATCGAGAGCCGGGTACCGATTTTTTTGCATTGGAACAGCATTGCGTTTCGATAACCCCCCTTCAAATTGATATGACGCATTACTCAGGGATGGATAATCTAGCCACTTGGTTAGAGGAGCTGTAAGTTGGATCTGGATCTTCAAGGTATCGGCATGACATCGCGTCGAACACGCGAACGATTGATTGCACGGTTACGTGAAAGGGGAATTTCTGACCCTCATGTTCTAGACGTTATGCTAGCGACACCGCGACATCTTTTTTTAGATGAAGCGCTGGCTCATCGAGCTTATGAGGACAGTTCGTTACCCATTGGTTTTAATCAGACTATCTCGCAGCCTTATACTGTAGCTCGCATGACAGAAGCGCTTTTAGCGGCTGGCCCACTTAAGAACGTTTTAGAAGTTGGCACGGGTTCTGGTTATCAGACAGCGGTGTTAGCTCAGTTGGTTGAGCATTTGTTTAGTGTAGAAAGAATTCGCCCTTTACAAGAAAAAGCACGTACACGTCTTCAGCGACTGAAACTTTATAATGTGATGTTGCGTCATAGTGATGGTGGCATGGGGTGGCCAGAAAAAGGGCCTTTCGATGGTATTTTGGTGACAGCAGCTCCGACTGAGGTGCCTGAAGAGTTATTGCAGCAGCTCGCTCCTAATGGTCGCCTTGTTATTCCTGTTGGCGGGGACCTTCAGCAATTAAAGCGTGTGACTCGGTTGGAAGATGGTAGTTTTGCCACAGAAGTGTTAGAAGGTGTCAAATTTGTTCCACTCTTGAGTGGACTGGTCCGCTGATAAGGATTTAAGTAAAAAATGCAGCGAAGCAAGCAATACTACATAAAGTTAGCAGGGAAAGGAATGCTGATGGGTGCCGCAGATGCCGTTCCAGGTGTTTCTGGAGGAACAGTCGCCTTCATAACAGGGATCTATGAAGAGCTGATCCATAGTATTCGCCAGTGCGGACCCGAAGCACTTAAAGTGCTTTTTACCCAAGGTATCAAGGCATGTTGGCAGCATATTAATGGTACTTTTTTGCTGACGTTAGTCAGTGGGATTTTGATCAGTTTATTAACGGTTGCACGAGTCGTTTTGTACTTGTTGGATGAATATCCAGTTTTACTCTGGTCGTTCTTTTTTGGTTTGATTCTCGCCTCTACGTGGAGTGTTATGCGTCATACAGGCAAGGTCGGCTTTAATGTCGCTGCTATGTTTATGTTAGGCGCAGTGATTGCATTGCAGATATCCGCATTGACACCCTCAGTCGCTGATCCTGGTTATTTAATGATCTTTTTGTCAGGCATGATAGCAATCTGTGCCATGATACTACCGGGTATTTCGGGTAGTTTTATTTTGCTGCTGTTAGGTATGTATGCGCCTGTATTATTGGCGTTAAAGAGTTTTGAGCTAGGTTTTATCTCTATCTTTGTGCTTGGCTGCATCACCGGTCTGTTAAGTTTTTCTCGTGTGTTGAGCTGGGCTTTTAACCATTACCGAATTTTAACGCTGTCCTTATTAGGTGGCTTTATGTTTGGGTCATTAAATATGGTTTGGCCTTGGAAATATACACTGTCTTATAACATCAATAGTCGTGGTGAAGAGGTGCCTCTAGCACAAAAGAATATTTTACCCGACACCTATTTAGCACTGACGGGACAAGACCCATTAACGCTATTCGCTGTAGCATTAATAGTGGTTGGATGTACGCTCGTATTGGTGCTGGATAGACGCTGATTTGGAGATAACGTGAACGGCAGGGGCAGTCAGGCTTTTATCCTTGTGATACTGTTACTGAGCCTTATACAAGGCTGTGGTACCGGCTTTGCTCCTGTGACTGATCGCTCAATGGGAGCGCGTCAGGTGGGAGTTCCTGTTTCTTCTCAAGCATCAGCAAGCCGTCCTGCACCGCTTCCGAATCCCGGCAGTTACACCGTTAATCGTGGAGATACCCTGTACTCTATATCTTGGCGTTATGGTTTGGATTATCGTGAAGTGGCAAGGTGGAATAACGTTAACGAACGTTTCCAGATTTTTCCAGGACAAGTCCTGCGCCTATCGCCACCGTCTTCCGCAGGATCTGCAACAACGGCAACAGCAACAAGGCCAACGGCTCAACCACAGCAGAGCTCAACACCTGCTCGCTCTGCAACTCAACAAACAAGCCAAACTACAGCCAATCAGCAGTCATCATCTCAGCAGCAGGCACGTCAACAGACAAGTTCGCAACCGGTCGCATCGACACCGCAACCAGCAGCAACGACTGGACAGCCGGTTTGGCGATGGCCTGCGAACGGTCAAATTATCAGACGTTTCTCTGCTGCAGAGGGTGGTAATAAAGGTATTGATATCGCAGGTCAGCTAGGTGATCCTGTTATCGCGGCTGCAGACGGTCGAGTGGTTTATGCTGGTAGTGGTCTTTTAGGTTACGGCAACCTAGTCATTATTAATCATAATCGAGAGTTTTTAAGTGCTTATGCGCATAACAGTCGCATTTTAGTCAGTGAAAATGATATGGTTAAAGCGGGTGATAAAATTGCTGAGATGGGTCAATCAGGAACGGACAGGGTACAGTTACATTTTGAAATAAGACGCAACGGTCGGCCTGTAGATCCATTAGGCCATCTTCCAAGAAGATAACAAAAACAACAACTGGAAATACCAGATTTCAATGAAAGGGTTATTGCATGACGTCAATGAACGACAGTGATAAGGCAGAAGAAGATTTCTTGTTAGATTCAGATGACTTAATTGATGATATAGAAGAATCTGACGATGATGATATTCAAGACGATGAGTTTCTTGATTCTAGTCGAGGGCGAGGAACGGCCACTCATCAAGATCTGATGAATGCTAAAAGCCTTGATGCAACCCAAATCTATCTAAACGAAATAGGTTTTTCACCTTTATTAAGTGCTGAAGAAGAAGTGTATTTTTCACGCTTAGCCTTGAAAGGTGATGAAGCCGCCCGTAAGCGTATGATAGAGAGTAATTTACGTCTAGTGGTCAAAATTGCGCGTCGTTACATCAATCGAGGCTTAACACTGCTTGATCTGATTGAAGAGGGTAATCTTGGCCTTATTCGTGCGGTCGAAAAGTTCGATCCCGAGCGCGGTTTTCGTTTCTCAACCTATGCTACCTGGTGGATACGTCAGACTATAGAACGTGCCATCATGAACCAAACACGGACTATTCGTTTACCCATTCATGTTGTCAAAGAGTTGAATTTATATCTTCGTGCATCCCGCCAATTGGCTCAGAAACTAGATCACGAACCTACCGCTGAAGAGATTGCTACCCTCGTTGAAAAACCAGTCGAGAGTGTAGAGCGGATGCTAGGTCTCAATGAGCGAGTCGCTTCTATTGATGTTCCCGGTGTCGGTGGTGGAGATAAACCCTTACTGGATAGTTTGGCAGATTCTGAAAGTTCAGATCCAGAATCGTTACTGCAAACCACCAATATCAGCGGTAACTTAAATCGCTGGTTAGATATGTTGCCGGAGAAACATTCTGAAGTGATCGCGCGTCGTTTTGGATTGCGTGGTTATGAAATGAGTACTCTTGAAGAGGTCGGTAATGAAATCGGCCTAACACGTGAACGAGTTAGACAAATTCAAGTGGAAGGTTTGCGTAAATTACGTGAAATTGTCGAGAAGAATGGTCTAACAGGAGAAGACCTGCTGCAATAGCCAGCAGGTCATCACGTTAACAATTCTACTTTGCCTGTTGTAATGCCTGAAGCTGATACAGTGCTTCCAGTGCTTGTTTTGGTGTCATTTCATCAGGACACAGGCTTTTAAGTTTGATCTCAGCCGCACTAGGCTGCGGACTGGCAAACATATCAGGTTGTACAGGGCCTGTTTGTTTGGGCGTTTCGTTGTGTTTGGGTACTGGGCGAGTATCTTGCTCTAGCTGAACTAGTTTTTCACGCGCACGATGAATCACCTCTGATGGAACTCCCGCCAATTGCGCAACTTGAAGTCCATAGCTTTGATTAGCGGCTCCCTCTCTAACCTCATGCATAAACACAATACTGTCATGATGTTCAATTGCGGTTAAGTGGACATTTCGAATGCCTTGAATTCTTTCAGGTAGCGTTGTGAGCTCAAAGTAATGCGTTGCGAACAACACCATCGCTTTAATCTCGGTAGCTAAATGTTCAGCACAAGACCAAGCCAGTGATAAGCCATCAAAGGTACTGGTTCCTCTGCCAACTTCATCCATCAACACCAAGCTGCGAGGTGTCGCATTGTGAAGAATGTTGGCTGTTTCATGCATTTCTACCATAAAGGTTGAGCGTCCACCTGCAAGGTCATCAGAAGAACCCATTCGGGTGAAAATACGATCGGTGAGCCCTATCCTGGCAATGGTTGCGGGAACATAGCTACCCATCTGCGCCATTAAGGTGATCAGGGCGGTTTGCCGCATATAGGTTGATTTACCCCCCATGTTTGGACCGGTAATGATCAACATATGCTGTTCGTTATCTAGGTGCAGATCATTAGCGACAAACGGCGTGTCATTTACCTCTTCAACGACAGGGTGACGACCACCTTGGATATCTATAAGGATATCTTGTGTCAGCTGAGGTCTAACATAATTGAGTGATTCTGCTCGTTCTGCAAGACAGCACAGTAGATCTAATTCTGCCAATGCGGAGGCACTCATCTGTAGAGGGGCTAGTTGATCCGCTAGGGTTTCGAGTAATGCATCATAGAGTTGTTTTTCGCGCGCTAAAGCACGTCCTTTAGCGCTTAAGGCTTTATCTTCAAACGTTTTTAACTCTGGTGTAATAAATCGCTCAGCGTTTTTCAGTGTTTGTCGACGAATATAATCACCGGGAACTGTGTCGGATTGAGAGCGGCTTAGTTCAATGTAATAGCCATGAACACGGTTGTAGCCAACTTTCAGGGTAGAGATGCCCGTGCGTTGTCGTTCCCGTTGCTCCAGTTCTAGAAGATATTCACCCGCATTTTCGCTAAGACCACGAAGTTCGTCGAGTTCAGCATCATAGCCATTTGCAATAACCCCGCCATCACGGATCACAACGGGAGGAGAGTCGATAATCGCTCGTTGAAGAAGGTTAGCGAGATCAGGAAATTCGGCAATTTCTTCAGACAAACTTTCTATGCGAACAGAATCGGTCGGTTTAAGACCTTGTTGAATGCCTGGCAGCGCATTGAGTGCATCCCTTAAACGTTCAAGGTCACGCGGGCGAGCTGAACGAAGCGCAACTCGCGATAGTATTCGCTCGCAATCACCTATCGGTTTCAGTGAACAGGCAAGGGTCTCATGTCTATAATCCTCGAGTAGCCAGCGAATAGCATCTTGGCGAAGCTCTAGGCGGGTCAAGTCTCTAAGGGGTCTGTGTAGCCAACGTTTTAGCAGCCTACTTCCCATCGCGGTTTGTGTACGATCTAACACGGAGGCTAGGGTATTTTCACGTCCACCATTCAAATTGGTATCCAGCTCGAGGTTTCGTCGTGTTGCAGCATCCATCTGCAGTGCCTCACTACGATCTTCAACTTGAAGCCTGCGAATATGGGGCAAATTGCTGCGCTGTGTATCGCGAGCATATTGTAGTAAGCATCCTGCTGCTGCAATTGCAGCCGTAAGATGTGTGCATCCAAAGCCCTCTAGATTAGCTACATTGAATTGCTGGCAGAGAAGACGCTCGGCAGCTTCCGATTCAAAGTACCAAGGGGGTTGTGAATGAAGTCCTTTGCGTTGCTTTAAGAGACTGGCTAGCAGGTTATTATCATCAAACAAAATTTCAGCGGGTTGAAGTCGTTCTATTTCAGCGAGCAATTCATTTTCACTGACCAATTCGAGAAGGCTAAAACGACCCGAGCTTAAGTCAAGTTGTGCTAAACCATAGCGCTGCTGTAATACATAAATAGCCACCAGTAAGCTGTCTGTTTTGGCTTCAAGAAAGGCTTCATCTGTCAACGTGCCAGGTGTGACGATACGAGCCACTTGCCTATCAACGGGTCCTTTGCTGGTAGCAGGGTCACCGACCTGTTCACAGATGACAACGGATTCACCTTGTCTTACCAGTTTGGCAATATAACCTTCCGCCGCATGGTAAGGTACACCCGCCATAGGAATGGGGTGACCATCAGATTTGCCCCGAGCGGTTAACGAGATATCCAGTAGTTGAGCTGCACGTTTAGCATCGTTGTAAAAAAGTTCATAAAAGTCACCCATACGGTAAAACAGCAATTGATGAGGGTGCTCAGCCTTAATACGCAAATATTGCTGCATCATTGGGGTATGATTTTGTAGAGATGAAGTGGAAGTGCTTGAAGACACAGAAGCTCCGTTATGATTGCAACTCGATGAACACTGGTTTTTAATGCAGTGACTATTCTACGTTAAATGGTATCAGCACTGAAACGGGAAATGACAGAATGAAAGATCTAGCAGCTGAAGTGGCACAAGCCTTAACTCAGCGGAATGCGCGCATGGCAACCGCTGAATCTTGCACAGGGGGGTGGGTTGCACAGTTATTGACTCAAATACCGGGTTCGTCTAATTGGTTTGATTCAGGTTATGTTACTTATTCAAATGCAGCAAAAAAAAGAATGTTGGGCGTCAAAGAGGAAACACTCGAATCTAAAGGCGCCGTTTCCGAGTCAGTGGTTGTTCAGATGGCAGAGGGAGCGCTGCGAAATGCAGAAGTTGACATCACCGTGGCAATCAGTGGTGTTGCCGGTCCTGATGGTGGTACGGATCAAAAACCAGTAGGTACAGTGTGGTTTGCGTGGGCAATTCGCAATCAGGCAACAGTAACCTGTTTAAGCTTCTTTTCAGGCGATCGACAATCCATAAGGGAGCAAGCAGTAGAGCAGGCATTACAAGGAGTGTTGGCGTATTTGCCAAATTAAGTAATTTATAGATAGTTTTCTTTTACTACGCTTGCATTTCCATAAAAATATGAAATAATACTGTTTAGATATACAGTATTTATTCGATCATCGCGAACGCCAGAGGTTAAAGCTCAATGGACGATAATAGAAAAAAAGCACTTGATGCTGCTTTGTCACAGATTGAACGTCAGTTTGGTAAAGGCGCAGTGATGCGTATGAGTGACCATCCTCGAGAAGCCATACCGTCTGTATCAACTGGGTCATTAGGGCTTGATATTGCTCTTGGATTGGGTGGCTTGCCCTACGGTCGTGTTGTTGAAATCTATGGCCCTGAGTCTTCCGGCAAAACAACCCTGACTCTTCAAGTCATTGCAGAAGCGCAAAAACAAGGTAAAACCTGTGCATTTGTAGACGCCGAGCATGCGCTCGACCCTATCTATGCTGAAAAGCTAGGTGTAGACGTTGATGCGTTGTTGGTATCTCAGCCAGATACAGGTGAACAAGCCCTAGAAATTACCGATATGTTAGTTCGCTCTAATGCCGTTGACGTGATTGTTGTTGACTCAGTCGCAGCATTAACACCTAAAGCTGAAATCGAAGGTGAGATGGGTGATTCACACATGGGTTTGCAAGCTCGTTTGATGTCCCAAGCCCTGCGAAAATTAACGTCTAATGTTAAAAATGCCAATACACTGCTCATTTTCATTAACCAGATACGTATGAAAATTGGTGTGATGTTTGGTTCACCAGAAACCACAACCGGTGGTAATGCGCTTAAGTTTTATGCGTCTGTTCGTTTGGATATTCGTCGCATCGGCTCTGTGAAACAAGGTGATGAGATAGTCGGTAACGAAACCCGCGTAAAAGTTGTAAAAAACAAAGTAGCGCCTCCCTTTAAGCAAGCTGAGTTCCAGATTATGTATGGTAGTGGTATCTACCATATGGGCGAAGTGATTGACTTGGGGGTTAAGGAAGGCTTAGTTGATAAGGCTGGAGCATGGTACGCATACAAAGGCGATAAGATAGGTCAAGGTAAAGCCAATGCTGCCAAGTATCTTGAAGAGCACCCTGAAATTGCCAAAGAAATCGAATTAGAAATTCGTCGTCGTTTATTGTCTTCACCGGTTAAAGTGACCGATGAAGATCCAACGGTAGAGCCTGAATTAGATTTATAAGTTCAATTTATTAAACTGCATTCAGGGATGGATGCAGTTTTAGTATTTAGGTCATTTTGTTTTAATTGATCTGATACAATTTATTGATAGCAACAGGATGTTGATTCCACATGAATACACTTCTAGACGCCCAGTCAATCAAAAATAAAATCATCTCACTACTTGCACGTCGTGAATATTCGCGTGCTGAACTCTATCAACGCCTTAAATCTCAGTCACAGTCTATTGAGTTACTTAACCAAGTGCTGGATACCATGGCACAAAATGGCTACCAAAGTGACCAGCGTTTTGCAGAAAGTTTTATTCGTCAGCGCATCAGTCAATACTGGGGACCCAAAAGGATTGTGTTTGAACTATCCCAAAAAGGTATTTCCAAAACAATGATTGATCAAATCCTTGATGAGATGGAACCAGACTGGTCCGAACTAGCACAGGCCTTAGCTAATAAACGTTTTGATCCTAGTCAGAAACTCACGCCTAAGGAGCAAGCGAAGCAGGTGCGTTACCTTTTAAATCATGGTTTTAGCTATGACGATATAAAGAATGTATTCAGAAACGAGATGTGAAGAAAAAGCAAGGATAAATATCGTACATTTTAAAGAATTTCTATATAATCTTCGGTCATTTTTAGATCCGTGGTAAGTAGCAGAAGGTTAACTATGCAATACATGACCAGTGCACAGATACGTGAAGCATTTCTTCAGTACTTCAATGAGCAAGGACATACCATTGTCCCATCAAGTTCATTGATTCCGGGTAATGACCCGACCTTGCTATTTACTAATGCGGGCATGGTACAGTTTAAAGACGTTTTTTTAGGTACCGATAACCGCGACTACTCTCGTGCAACGACATCGCAACGTTGTGTAAGGGCCGGCGGCAAGCATAATGATCTAGAAAATGTTGGTTATACTGCTCGTCACCACACATTTTTTGAAATGTTGGGTAACTTCAGTTTTGGTGATTATTTTAAACAGGATGCTATTCGCTTTGCTTGGACCTTTCTGACAGAAGTATTGCAACTGCCCAAAGAGCGTCTTTGGGTTACCGTTCACCACAGTGATGACGAAGCGGAAAAAATTTGGAAAGAAGAGATAGGTGCAGATCCTGCGCGCTTTTCGAAATTAGATGAAGATAACTTCTGGTCAATGGGTGATACAGGTCCTTGCGGTCCTTGTACTGAGATCTTTTTTGATCATGGTCCTGACGTTGCTGGTGGACCGCCAGGAAGTCCAGATGAAGATGGTGATCGTTATATTGAGATCTGGAATATTGTATTTATGCAATATAACCGGTCAGCCGACGGCAGTATGGCACCTCTGCCAAAACCCTCGGTTGATACTGGCATGGGGTTGGAGCGAGTTGCCGCAGTGATGCAGCAAGTTCACAGTAACTATGAAATAGATCTGTTCCAGAAGTTACTTGCTGCGGCTGCTAAATCCGTAGGTTGTAAAGATGAACGGCAACAGTCACTTAGGGTTATTGCCGATCACATACGCTCCAGCTGTTTTCTGATCACAGACGGTGTTGTTCCTTCGAATGAAGGGCGTGGTTACGTATTACGCCGTATCATTCGACGCGCCATACGTCATGGAAATAAATTAGGCGCGCAGGGTGCATTTTTCCATGAGCTGGTACAAGCCATGGCAGATGTGATGGGCGAAGCTTATCCAGAATTACGAACTCAGCAAGCTCAGATTGAAAAAGTGTTACTTAAAGAAGAACAGCAGTTCGCTAGAACGCTGGATAATGGCATGAGTATATTGCAGCAAGCTATCGATTCATTAGACGGCAGTGTGTTGTCCGGTGAAACAGTCTTTAAGCTTTACGATACCTATGGTTTCCCAGTTGATTTAACTGCTGATGTGGCTAGAGAGCATAATCTTACCTTAGATATGGATGGTTTTGAGCAAGCGATGAACGCTCAACGTGAGCGTGCTCGCTCTGCAGGTCAATTTAGCGTTGATTACAACGAGCAGATTCAACTCGAGGGTGAAACTTGTTTCAACGGTTATGCCTCATTACAAGATCGTGGTCGTGTTCTTCTGCTGTTAAAAGAGGGTGAGTCGGTTAAGCAGCTCTCTGCTGGTGAAACTGGAGTCGTGGTTTTAGAGAATACAGCTTTCTATGCGGAGTCCGGTGGTCAGGTTGGCGATTCAGGTGTATTACGCTGGGATCGTGGTCAATTTGAAGTCAGCGATTGTACCAAGGAAGGAAAGCACCATTTGCATCACGGAAAAGTAGTAGAAGGTGTCATTCAGGTCGAGGATACAGTGGTTACAGAAGTGGACCATCAGCGTCGTCAAGCGACTGCTTTAAATCACTCTGCTACACATTTGTTGCATGCTGCATTAAGAAATATTTTAGGTGAGCATGTTCAGCAAAAAGGCTCGCTGGTGGATGCTGAAAGATTACGTTTCGATTTTTCTCACTTTGAAGCTGTAACTGCAGAGCAGCTCGATGCCATTGAGCAGCAGGTGAATGAGCAGATCCGGGGAAATCTATCGGTAGATACTGAAGTGATGTCACTCGATGCTGCAAAAGCCAAAGGTGCCATGGCTTTGTTCGGTGAAAAGTATGATGCAGATGTGCGCGTACTCAGCATGGGTGACTACTCTTTGGAGTTGTGTGGTGGTACTCATGCCAGTCGCACAGGTGATATAGGTTTATTCAGAATCACCAGTGAAGCGGGTATTGCGGCGGGTGTAAGACGAATTGAAGCAGTCACAGGAAAGCAGGCGCTGGCTTATACTGCTGAAAGTGATGCCCTAGTGTCGGAGATTGCGGCGTTAGTGAAAGGCTCTAGAGGCAATTTACTTGAAAAAGTGAAGCTAATTGCTGAAAGAAACAAGCAATTAGAGAAAGAATTAGAGAAAGTTAACGCTAAACTTGCTTCTGCTCAAAGCGGTGACCTGCTATCTCATGTAACAATTGTGAATGGGATATCCCTGCTAGCTACAGAGATTGAAGGCGCAGATCCAAAATCCTTGCGTGATATGATGGACCAGTTAAAAAACAAACTGGGCAGTGGAGTCGTTGTTTTATTAGCGAGAACCGATGACGGAAAAGTCAGTGTGCTCGCAGGTGTTACCAAGGATCTAATTACGCGTGTGAAAGCTGGCGATCTAGTGCGTGAACTTGCATCAGTGTTGGGTGGTAAAGGTGGCGGTCGGCCAGATATGGCGCAGGGAGGTGGGGTTGATGTATCTGCAATACCAGCTGCTTTGCAACGTGTACCTGAATTACTAAATAACGCCTGATTTTGTGTAAATGGCTGATCGGGTAGAAAAACTACTCGTGCGGAGAAGTAAAATGGCATTGTACGTACAAAAGTACGGCGGTACATCGGTCGGTTCAATTGAAAGGATTGAAGCCGTCGCTGATAAAGTTAAAGGGTTTCGTGACCGCGGCGATGATATTGTGGTCGTGCTATCAGCAATGAGTGGAGAGACTAATCGGTTGATCGCTTTGGCAAAAGCGATTACCGATAGTCCGGACCCACGTGAGCTGGATGTATTGGTCTCTACTGGAGAGCAGGTCACTATCGCATTGCTTTGTATGGCATTGGAGAAGCGTGGAATTAGTGCCCGTTCTTACACAGGTGCTCAAGTCAAGATTTTAACCGATAGTGCCTTTTCTAAAGCACGCATACAAGATATTGAAACGGACAAGATGCGCACCGATCTTAATGAAGGTCGAGTCGTTGTTGTTGCTGGATTTCAAGGGGTCGATACTCAGGGTAACATCACTACGCTTGGTCGAGGTGGTTCAGATACTACCGGCGTTGCGCTGGCAGCTGCTTTGAAAGCAGATGAATGTCAGATCTACACCGACGTTGATGGTGTGTATACAACCGATCCGCGTGTTGTTGAAACCGCTCGTCGGCTAGAAAAGATCACTTTTGAAGAAATGCTAGAAATGGCCAGCTTAGGCTCAAAGGTTCTTCAAATTCGAAGCGTTGAGTTTGCAGGTAAATATAAGGTTCCTTTGCGTGTTCTATCCAGTATGGTAGACGGCCCAGGTACATTGATAACAACAGAGGAAGATAGTACTGTGGAAAATCCGGTCATCTCAGGTATTGCGTTTAACCGCGATGAAGCCAAACTGACAGTTGTCGGTGTACCCGATATACCCGGTGTGGCCTCTAGGATTTTAGGACCGGTCAGTCGTGCTAATATTGAAGTCGATATGATCGTACAGAATGTGGCAGGAGATAAAACCACTGACTTTACCTTTACGGTGCATCGTAATGACTACGATAAAGCCAAAGCGATTCTCGAAAAGGTAGTGGTCGAGTTAGGTGCAAGAGAATGCACAGGGAGCAACAAAATAGCCAAAGTATCAATTGTGGGCGTTGGGATGCGTTCACACGCCGGAGTGGCGAGTCGTATGTTTGATGCCTTGGCTAATGAAAACATTAACATTCAGATGATCTCAACCTCTGAGATCAAAGTATCAGTTGTGATTGCAGAAAAATACTTGGAGCTTGCAGTGCGTGCATTGCACTCTTCATTCAATCTTGATGTAACAGATACCGTTTCTGAATAAACTTAAATTACTGAAGGATCAGTGCCGATGATGTATCGGTCACAGTATCACAACAGTTTAATGGACCGGGAGATTCAAAATGTTAATTTTGACTAGACGTGTTGGTGAAACTTTAATGGTTGGTGACGATGTCACTGTAACTGTATTAGGTGTAAAAGGTAATCAAGTTCGTATCGGTGTCAATGCACCGAAGGATGTATCTGTTCATCGTGAAGAGATTTATCAACGAATTCAGCGTGAAAAAGGGGAAGATTCAGGAAAAGAGTAATTTTTTTAAATTTCTCTTTTCATTAGGGATTTTTCTTAGTAGTATATGCGCCGTTGTTAGGTGAGTTGGCCGAGTGGCTGAAGGCGCGCCCCTGCTAAGGGCGTATAGGGGAAACTCTATCGAGGGTTCGAATCCCTCACTCACCGCCATTTTGATATGCGCCCGTAGCTCAGCTGGATAGAGTACCTGGCTACGAACCAGGCGGTCAGAGGTTCGAATCCTCTCGGGCGCGCCATCAAAAGACAACGGTTGCTATAGAAAAAAAGTGTGCGCCCGTAGCTCAGCTGGATAGAGTACCTGGCTACGAACCAGGCGGTCAGAGGTTCGAATCCTCTCGGGCGCGCCATTTCTTCAAGTCTTGTTTAAGTTTCTTCCTATCAACCAACATTCCTTATTGAGTTGTTTTTTCTTTTTATTTTCCATCGTTTGTAAACCCTTCGAACTACACTTCTGTTCTGCTTGTTACATTCACATAGCAATATGTTGATTCTGGTCTATATTGATTAATCTAATGATCTCCTTCAGCTATGCATTGATGGATTCGTAACCAAAATGTTGTTTAGCTATTGGATCAGTATTTTTTGTAAAAAAATTACATCTTGTTCAGGTAGCTTGCTGCTACAGTTCTTTTTGGCTTTAATGGGCTAATAACCCTTTTGCGCCTACCAGAATTAGGTAGAAACATTTTTAATTAGCTAGACAGTACTTAACGCTTTATCAGCTACAAGTAAGCTAGTTCACTACATCAAAGGAGCATTTGATGGACGACATAGACATAATAACCGAAGGCTTTTACTTGCTAGTTTTTGGTATGGGATTTGTTGTGGTGTTTCTCACACTGCTAGTCATTGCAACATCAATCATGTCGCGCATTATGATGCGTTTTGAACCTGCTCCTGTCCCTGCATCACCCAGAAAGGGTCATACAGTTGCTGCGAGTGGACAGCCTAATGATCAGGCTCTAGTCGCTGTCATGTCAGCAGCTATCAAGAAATACCGTGAAGATCGAAACGGTCAATAATTCTCATTTAACGAAATTATAAAGGTTAGCCCCATGTCTGACGTAAAAAAACCGCTAGGTATCACGGAACTTGTTTTACGTGATGGTCATCAGTCTCTATTAGCAACTCGCATGCGCCTTGATGATATGCTGCCGATTGCAGCTAAAATGGATCAAGTTGGATACTGGTCTGTTGAAAGCTGGGGTGGCGCAACATTTGATGCTTGCATTCGTTACCTTGGCGAAGACCCTTGGGTACGCATTCGCGAACTTAAAGCTGCAATGCCTAATACACCGCAACAAATGCTACTGCGTGGACAAAACTTGCTAGGTTATCGTCACTACGCGGATGATGTGGTTTCGCGATTCGTAGAAAGAGCTGCTAAAAACGGTGTTGATGTTTTCCGTGTCTTCGATGCCATGAATGATCCACGTAACCTAGAGTGTGCCATTAAAGCCGTTAAAGATTGTGGCAAGCATGCACAAGGAACAATGTCTTATACAACGAGTCGCGTACACACCCTAGATATGTGGGTTGACTATGCTAAAACTCTAGAAGATATGGGCGCTGACTCAATCTTTATCAAAGATATGTCAGGTATTTTGACTCCCTACGATGCTTTTAATTTAGTTTCCCGCCTTAAAGCGCAGACAGACTTAGAAGTTCAGTTACAGTCTCACGCGACTTCAGGTCTTGCTGATATGACTTTATTGAAAGCCATAGAAGCAGGTATTGATCGTGTTGATACCTCTATCTCTTCTATGTCTATGACCTACGGACATACAGCGACTGAAACTGTTGTCGCAGCTCTGCAAGGGCTAGACAGAGACACAGGATTAAACCTTGAGTTGTTGGAAGAGATTGCAGCTTACTTCCGCGTAGTTCGTAAGAAATATGCCAAGTTTGAAGGCTCTTTACGTGGTACAGACTCACGCATTCTATTAGCTCAAGTACCCGGCGGTATGTTGACGAATATGGAGAGCCAGTTAAAAGAACAAGGCGCTGCAGATAAGTTTGATGAAGTATTAGCAGAGATTCCAAAGGTTAGAGAAGATTTAGGCTTAATTCCTTTAGTGACACCGACATCACAAATCGTCGGTACCCAAGCGGTTATCAACGTGCTAATGGGTGAGCGTTACAAGAGTATCTCTAAAGAAGTCCAAGCCATTCTGAAAGGTGAATACGGTGCAGCTCCAGCGCCTTATAATGCTGAATTGCAAGCACGTGTTCTTGATGGCGGTGAAGCGATCACCTGCAGACCGGCTGACATGCTAGAGCCAGAAGTTGAAAAATTAACGACTGAGCTTAAAGGAATCGCAAAAGATAAAGGCATTCAATTAGCTTCCGGTGAAACCGAGATTGATGATGTTCTTACTTATGCGCTTTTCCCACAGATAGGTTTGAAATTCCTAGAAAACCGCAATAATCCTGATGCTTTTGAGCCAGTACCGACGGGTGAAGAAAATCTTCCAGCTACCACTTCAGCTGCTACCCCCGCAAAAGCTTCAGATACGGGTGTCTATACCATTGTGGTTAATGGTCAAAGTTATGTGGTTCAGGTTTCCGAAGGTGGTGATATCACTAATGTTGCACCAACGGCTGCACCTGCTTCCAGTGCGCCAGCCGCTGCTCCTGTTGGTTCAGGTGAACCCGTGGGTGCGCCTCTGGCGGGTAATATCTGGAAGGTAATGGTCAGTGTCGGTCAGCAAGTTAAAGAAGGTGATGTGCTGATTATTCTAGAAGCTATGAAAATGGAAACTGAAGTGCGTGCTGCGCGTTCAGGTTCTGTTGTATCGATCGACGTTAAAGAAGGCGATACCGTCCAAGTGGGCGATAGCCTAATATCTCTTGCGTAACAGGGGCCATCAATGGAAGCTTTATTAAGTATTTGGCGTGACTCCGGACTTGCAAACTTGACCTTTGGTCAAGTTGCGATGATCTTCGTGGGTTTCATCCTGCTTTACTTGGCGATTAATAAAAAGTTTGAGCCATTACTGCTAGTGCCAATCGGTTTTGGGGGTATTCTTGCCAATATTCCTCAAGCCGGTATTGCGTACTCTGCAGTAGAAAACGCTTTTTATTTTGGTGGTCCTGAGGTGCTTGGTGAGTTAGCGATTCTTCTAGGCAGTGCGTCAGGAAGTATTGCTGAGATGAAGGTGCTCTATGCTGATGCTGCTGCATCTATAAAAGCAGCTGCAAGCTTCATAGCGCAAGATTCTGGCTACAACAATGGCATGCTATACAATTTCTATAGCATTGCGATTCTATCTGGCGCTGCGCCTTTGCTCATCTTTATGGGTGTCGGTGCAATGACTGACTTTGGTCCACTACTTGCTAACCCTAGAATGATGTTTTTAGGTGCGGCTGCCCAGTTTGGTATCTTTGCCACCGTGATAGGTGCGGTTATGCTAACTGCGATGGGAGTCATGAACTTCACCATTCAAGAAGCTGCAGCCATCGGTATTATCGGTGGTGCGGATGGTCCAACGGCTATCTGGGTATCGACCATGTTAGCGCCGCATTTGTTAGGTGCTATTGCGGTATCTGCTTATGCTTATATGGCTCTTGTACCGATGGTTCAGCCACCGATTATGCGCTTATTGACCACTGAGCGTGAGCGTAAGATTGTGATGAGTCAATTACGTCCAGTATCGAAGCGTGAAAAGATACTATTCCCCATAGTATTGCTGTTCTTGGTAGCATTATTGTTACCTGCTGCGGCACCGCTGTTAGGAATGTTCTGCTTTGGTAACCTGATGCGCGAATGTGGAGTTGTAGATCGCTTAAGTGATACAGCGCAAAATGCGTTGATCAACATAGTGACTATCTTCCTAGGTTTGTCAGTCGGTTCGGTTCTGGTTGCAGACAAATTCCTTGATCTACAAACGCTAGGTATCATGATTTTGGGTATCGTTGCTTTCGCAATAGGTACTGCATCAGGTGTCCTAATGGCTAAAGCGATGAACTGGATGATGGGTGGTAATGCGATTAACCCATTAATTGGTTCGGCTGGGGTTTCTGCTGTTCCCATGGCAGCAAGGGTGTCTAACAAGTTAGGTCTTGAAGCTAACCCACAAAACTTCCTACTGATGCATGCAATGGGTCCTAACGTTGCCGGTGTTATAGGTTCTGCAATCGCTGCAGGTGTCATGATTAAGTTTGTCGGTTAATCTTCCTATCAAACCTAAACCAAACCTAAGCGCCGCTTTCGCATTGATGTGTTAGCGGCAGACATAAAAAAGGCTGCAGATGCAGCCTTTTTGCTTGTTTGCCCAGCGAAGCTGGTAAACCCGTCAGGTTGAAAGAAACCTGAGTCACCCTGACTAAGGGGAAGACAATCCGAATGGCAAGGGCGTTGCTGGCCAACGGCAGGGTCTGAAGGAAGCCATA
>NZ_WBOL01000005.1 GCF_008973715.1 Nitrincola schmidtii | reverse complement strand
ACATCGCAGAAGCCGATACGCTAGAGAAACTTGAACAACTCTTGCCATGGAATGCACCGCTAGAGAAGACTTCGAAAAAAGTGACTCAGTACAGCTAGGGGTAGAGTGCTGATTTATTGGCACTTACCCCTCTTCTAGCTTCGTCAGGGCCAAGGGATGCCCCTGACGTGCAGCTAGAGAGTAGTAATGTCGTGCTTTAACCTCATCGACTTGAAAATAACCTTCAAAGCCTTGCTCGAACACTTTTCCCATCTGATATTGAGACTTCATGTCTCCCATGTCTGCGGCCTGTTGAAGATAGATAGCGCCTTGAATACGGTTCTGAACACCATCACCGCGGAAATGCAGCAAGTGTCCATACACCGACAGTGCTCGACGACTGCGATGATCTGCAGCGTAACGAAACAGCTTCATGACATAATCGTGACGCGCTTTACTACCTTTGGCAAAAGGCGAACGAAACAAACCATAGGCAATCCAAAAAACCAACGGGGCCAATAAGCGTCCAAGGGTTCGCATCAACGTAACCACTCAGCCAATTCGTTTTGCAATAGCTCCAACTCATTTTGCGCTTTTTGACGCGCTTTTTTCTTTAGTTGCTCTACTTCAGCCTGCTTCTGAGCAACCAAAGCTTTCGCAGCGCCCTGTTTGTCATCTGCTTGTGCGACTTGATCAAGTAAAGGTTTTAACTGCAGTAAAATAGCCCGTTGGCGACCCGCTTCGATGCGCTCAAGTTCTTCTGCCGTTTTCTCTTTCTTCTCAGTCTGTTCTTTAGTGTTTGATGCCACATAGGTCAGCGGCCTAATACCGCTAGCAATACGGATTTTGCTGAGATTCTCACCGGCAACATGACGGGCTTTTTCTGCCCCTTTCAATAACACCTCTTCAACATGGCCTAAATCGTTCATCAACTCTTTATAGCGTTGACGAGGCTCTGTTAGCTTGGCATCCAAGTATTCGAAGAGCGTCTTTTTCGCATCACCCCACGCAATACCATCAGCAAAGGCTTGACGCATCTGCACTGTTTCAGATGGTGAAGCAAAACAGCGATACAGTTGGAATAGAGTACTGTTATCCACATCTTTGGGTTCGCCTGGACCTTTAGAATCCGTTTTGATCAATTTGATCAAACGATACAACTCGTCAGGTTCAACAAATAATGGGATGGTGTTGTCATAGCTTTTCGACATTTTACGGCCATCCAATCCAGGAATCAGCTGGGTTTCTTCATCCACCTGTGCTTCTGGAAGTGTCAGCAAAGGTTCAAACTGATGGTTAAAGCGCCCTGCAATATCTCTGGCCATTTCAATATGCTGAACTTGGTCCTTACCCACCGGAATGATGTCGGCATTGAACATCAAAATATCGGCAGCCATCAAAATAGGGTAACTAAATAACCCCATGGTAATGCCATCATCGAGATCTTCCCGCCCTGCTTCACGATTGGCATCTACCGACGCTTTGTAGGCATGGGCACGATTCATCAAACCTTTTGACGTTTGACAGGTCAAAATCCAAGTCAGCTCAGGAATTTCAGGTATATCAGTCTGGCGATAGAAGGTTGCTTTATCAGTATCCAAACCCAACGCCAGCCAGGTGGCAGCAATAGCACGTGTTGACTCGGCTACGCGATCAGGGTCGTGACACTTGATTAGGGCATGATAATCGGCCAAAAAGAAGTAACTATTCAACGCTGGATTTTCACTGGCTTCAATTGCGGGCTTTATCGCACCTAAATAGTTTCCAATGTGTGGTATACCTGTTGTAGTAATACCCGTAAGTATGGTTTTTTTGCTCATTCCTGACCTGTCACACTTGTTCTGAAAAAGATGACTAAGGATACACCAAAGGTAAGGTTGGTTTAACCAAGACTTTGCCAAAGACTTTGACAAAGTTATGCAAGTGACCAAGACTTACACTGAATTTAAGTTGATATACGCCCTTGGAGGTGATTATGGATACGTCTTTACATACAATGAATACCTTATTTGAGCAGCTTGGCCTGCCATCAAGCGATGCACAAATTGACCAGTTTATTAATACTCATAAGCTGTTTTCAGATAACGTCAAACTTGAAGAAGCGACTTTCTGGACAGATTCTCAGGCCGGCTTTCTAAAAGAAGCGATTCAATCTGACTCTGATTGGGCGGAGGTCGTCGACGAACTGAACACTCGATTGAGAGGCTAATCTCTTCTTTACATTATTTTAAGGACACTTTTTCTTACAATGCTGATTCTTATATCACCTGCGAAAACACTGGATTTTGAATCTACACCGGTTACACAAAAGCATTCGCTTCCTGAGTTTACTCAGGAAGCGGCTAAGCTGATTGATCAGTTACGCGATTTCGCCGTGCAGGATGTCGCTAAGTTGATGAAGCTCAGCGACAAGCTGGCGAGTTTAAATGTTGCTCGCTATCAATCCTGGTCTACTGAACATACTCCAGACAATGCACGGCAAGCCTTATTAGCCTTCCGCGGTGATGTCTATACCGGTTTGGATGCGGATAGCTTATCGGAGGATGACTTCGACTATGCGCAACAACATCTACGCATCTTATCTGGTTTATATGGTGTGCTGAAGCCGTTAGATCTGATGCAGCCCTATCGACTAGAAATGGGTACCAAACTAGATACTTCCGCCGGCAATACGCTGTACAAGTATTGGGGTGACCAACTGACAGAACGATTGAACCAAGATGCAGCACAGCCTGACAATGCTCTAGTGATCAACTTGGCATCTAATGAGTATTTTGGTGCGATTAACGCAAAAAAACTGTCCGCTAAGCTGATATCACCTGTCTTTAAAGATTGGAAAAATGGCCAGTACAAAATCATTAGCTTCTACGCTAAAAAAGCGCGTGGATTGATGACTCGCTATCTGATTCAAAATCGCATTGACAGCGCTGAGGGTTTATTAGGTTTTGACTTGGAAGGATACTATTACAGTCCAGAGCTTTCCAAACCTGAGGCTCCCGTTTTTTTAAGAGATCATGCAGAAGAGTAAAACGTATCGAGGTTAGGCAAATTCGTTCAGATACTGCAGCTTACTGTTGCAGTATCTGAACGACGAGAAGGGATATAAAACTTAAGACGGTTGTTCTATTCCGACAATCATCCAGTTTCCTGGTTGATCTCCCATATCACGTCTTAAATGCCAAATTTCACTGAATTCGGCGGTTTCGCCGCCTTCGTCTTCACGCAACCAACCGTAGAAATTCACACTGGCGATGACATGATCTTTATTATCGATAAAGTTGACGAGTTCCGCCATGACTGACACAACCTCTGTATGCTGATCATGTGCCATACCTGCACGCTCTTGCTTCAGCAAGGTTAGCATCTCTTCAGAGGTATACGTGGCGATCTCATTCCAGTCTTGGTTATCCCAAACACGCTGAAGATGGGTGAAATGCTGTCCAGCACCCTCTAGAAAAGCTGCTTTATCAAACCATTCCGGTAATTCTAATGGCTCAGCCATATAGCTTGACGCTAATCCAGATACCGGAGGTTCGGGCATAAAACCGCTACGAGAAATATCGGAAGAGTGTGAGGTAAATGCACTGGGTGAGTTAGCACCGGCATAGGCTGCCCGATTGGCGTTAGCTGGCTTCATAAAGCCTTTAATCACTTTGAAGGCTAAGAACCCTAGCAGGGCCATTAATAAGATGTCCATCAACTGGATACCCTCGAATGCACCACCCATGAACAGAGCAGCTAAGAGTCCACCCGCAAGTAAGCCACCCATTAGACCACCCATACCTGGACGAGCAGTCTGATTTTGCTGAGCCCCATCTTGGCGTTGCTGTTGCTGTCTCTGCTGAGCAGGAGCCGGGGCTTGACGCTGAGGTGTGGAGAAAGATTGTCCACCACTCATACCACCACCAAAGCGACGGGCTTCGGCGTCTAAGGGAATTAAAAACAACCCAATTAACAGAGTTATGACAGGAAGTGTAAAACGTCTCATCGGCACCTCACTTTTTACGCACTTTTAAGCTTAGATTCTAATATAATGATCGGGATCAAATATAAGCGCATTTTAGACTAATTGATAGTATTTTCAGAAATGAACTCTATGGCTACAAAGAAGTCTTATTGTGCAATCACTTAAGTTTTAACCTTTCAAAGGATATCTATGTCAGTCGTGAGCGGACGCAAATCCATTCAGTTAATGTTCATCGTGGTTATCTTGCTTTTGCTGCCCAGCATTAGCATGGCAAAAGTGATTCAAAGTCCTTTTGATCAACGTGAGTTTCGTGCTTTAACTCTACCCAACCAACTGAAAGTATTACTTATTTCCGATCCTACAGCAGAGAAAGCTGCAGCATCCATGGATGTCGCTGTAGGATCGGGTGCTAACCCAGAGTCAATTCCCGGATTGGCACACTTTTTAGAGCATATGCTGTTTTTAGGCACTGAAAAATTTCCAGAGGCAGACAGTTATCAATCTTTCATCAATGCCAATGGTGGCTCGTTTAATGCCTTTACTGCCTACGAAAACACCAATTACTTTTTCGATATCCGTCCTCAAGCCTTGCCTGGCGCTTTAGATCGTTTTTCTCGTTTCTTTATCGATCCTTTATTTTCACCTGAATATGTTGATAGAGAGCGACATGCCGTCGAGTCGGAGTTTCAAGCACGCCGCCGTGATGATCGCAGACGAGCACACGAAGTGACCAAACAAGTCATGAACCCCGAACATGCTTGGAGCCGCTTTGCCGTGGGTGATTTGCGCTCTTTATCCAATACTGACGATCAATCCATTCGCGATGCACTGATTGATCTGTATTATCAATACTACTCAGCTAACCTAATGAGTTTAGTGGTCAGCGGTCCTCAATCCCTTGATGAATTGCAAGAACTCGTTGAGATGCGTTTCAGCGAGATAGCCAACTTTAATGCCAGCGCATTTGCTGACGAAGTAGCGCTGTTTACGGAAGGAACGCTTCCTCTAGAACTTGAAATTCAAACCCTGCGCCAGCAACGCAATGTATCGCTTCTCTTTCCCATTGATCCCATCCGTGAGGATTGGCGCAGTAAACCACTTTACTTTATTGCTAGCCTGATAGGTTATGAGGGCGAAGGAAGCCTATTCTCAATATTAAAAGAAGCGGAACTGGCTAACGGTTTATCCGCTTTCACTGCGATCGACCTGCCCAATCAAGCAGCCTTTCAAATCAGCATTGATTTGACTGAAGCGGGTTTAGAGCAAGTTGATTCAATCATTGAGCAGGTTTTTGCTTATATAGCTTTGTTGAAAAATGAAGGGATTGACGCCAACCTTTATGAAGAAATTCGTCAACTGGCTGATCTCGAGTTTAAATTTCGCGACCAACCACCTGCTATTCGCGAAGTGATGATATTGGCCCAGCTTCAGCAAGTTTACCCAGCTGAATATTTGCTAAAAGCACCCTATTTGCTTGACTCATTTGAAGCCGATTTAATCGGTCAGTATCTTGAACAGCTGAATCCAAATAATCTACTGGTATCCATTCAACATCCTGATGTTGATGCTGAACAGGTAGAAGCGCGATATAACGCGGGCTTTAGATTTGCACCTATCACTGCAGAGCGCATTGCACTGTGGTTACAGCCGCAAGCTCACGAAGGCATGACGTTGCGCTCGCTTAACCCATTCATTCCTAATTCAATAGAACTCGTTGAAAGAGAAGCGAATGCGTCTGAACTCCCTGTAACCCTGATCCAAGAGCCTGGGTTTACTCTGTGGTTTCAACAAGATCAGCAATTTCTGCGTCCTCGCGCTGATATATTCGTCGCCATCATGACTCATCTAGCCATGGCAAGTCCTGAAAATGCTGTCATGCTAGATCTTTATTCTCGCGTGCTTAATGATCAATTAAACCCAGTGTTATATGACGCGTCATTAGCGGGCTTAAATGTCTCTATCTATCCGCATCTTCGTGGAATCTCCATGCAGCTGTCTGGCTATAACGACAAGCAACCATTAATGTTAGAAACCTTACTCGAAACGCTTCGTACACCCGACGTGACAGCGTCACGTTTTGAGCGTGTAAAAGTTCAATTACAGGAACAGTTGATTAATCAGCGTCAAGAAGGACCCTATCAATTAGCAATGCAACAGCTGTTTACCAGTTTAATGTCTCGCTGGAGCACAGAAGATCGCTTGGCTGTTCTAGAAACCATCACACCCGAGCAGTTACAACAATTCCTCAGTGAACTGTTTGTAGAAACTGAAGTCAGGGTTTTAGCTCATGGTAATCTGACCGCAGAAACTGCCTCAGAAATGAGCCAGCGGGTGCAGTCCATTTTGCTATCGGATACTCATGCGGTGACAGGGATTCACGTACCTGTCGTCGATATACCCACGGATGAACGCCTGACAGATACTCTGCTGCTAGAGCACCCAGATGCTACGTTAGTTCGCTATCTTCAAGGGAGTGATAGAAGTTTGGAACAACGCGCTCGCGTTGCGCTCCTGAACGAGGTTATTTCAACGCCTTTCTATTCCCAACTTCGTACTCAACGTCAGCTAGGTTATATCGTGTTTGCCAATTACCTTCCCATGGGAGATGTTCCTGGCATCGCTTTGATCGTTCAATCACCGGTAACACACCCTATTCAGCTGGAAGAGTATTACGATCAGTTTATTGAGCAAACTCATGCCGATCTTGAAGCTCTAAGCGATGAGCAGCTTGACGAATTTCGTCAAGGTCTACAGTCAAGATTGCTACAACCTGATATGCGTTTATCGGAACGCTCACAGCGCTACTGGCGTGAACTGGATCGCGACAATGAATTTACTACTCACCAACTGCTGGCAGATCAAGTAGCTCAAGTCACTTCAGCTGATCTGATTGAACAGCTGGAGTTGTTAACGCAACGCCAGTATCAAATTAGAAGCTTTGGTGGTTTTCTGCCTGAATTTGAGGAGAGTGTTGATGCACCCGACTTGAGTGGTAGTGAACGTTTAATTCAGCAACGCTCAGACAGCCGTTTCCATTGATTGAGATACCGTACCGCCCTTAATCACCAAAGATCGGGGTGAAATCAGGGGCAAAAGACTCCTCAAGGAGCCTGAATCGTTCTTCGATATCAGGCTCCTCATCTAAGGCTTCTAAACGACGATAGAAGTTTGAAGCGCCCAGCATTTCGCTACCCACTGTTCTTCCTGTGTCAGTTTCCAAGGTAATCTCACCGGTAAAACCAACATCAGGATCACAATCACGACTGAGTCCGAGCGCGAAACACTGCTGCTCACGAATATCTTCGCGTATTTCAGCAAAAATTCGATCTTCTCCTGTTAAGGGCGGTGTGGGTTCTGGACGATTCATCAACTCCTGAACGACCGGTTCTACTATCGTTGGTGAATACATGATCACGACAGGTTCTGGCAAAGGTAGGGGTTCAGATGGATAGACCTCTGGCATGACTTCAGGGTCAAACGATTGCCATCCTTCTCTGCGCTCAAACACATCTCTGCCATGAAAACGCCCTTCAGTATAATCATCAGGCATCACTACCTCATACTGCACCGGTTCTGCAGCCAGCGAAAAAGTGAGTGAAGTGACGAGAAGACACCCAGCAGCAGGCGCCCATTTCATCACTTAAAACTCCATTGGATAGATGGACTCTGCATACAGCGCTAACTCTTCCAAAATATGCTGTTCAGTCGGGCTTAACTCTTTTTCAGTCGCAATGCGATTAAGTTCATCAAACATCTGTGTAATGGTTAAGCAGCCATCATTGTCAGGTCCCAGAAGCTGTCGACTTCGATACTCTTCCCATTGCTGCTGCTCCTCTTCCGTTAACACATAACTGAAGTTCCGTGCTTTATATCTTAGCAGTAGTTCGGGTAAACGTGAGTCTTGAAACGGTGGATTCAGGCCTTGTAAAAGGGCTGGCGGTGTTTGTCGTACCTCTTCCATTAAATGTCGATCTGAATCGCTGAAAAAACCGCCACTGTATAGCATGTGGTCAGGATTTTTATCCATTGGCAGGTCATTTTCAGCATAAAGTGCTTGTAGTTTGGGTAGCCATGTATCGCGTGTTTGACGCAAGTTCGCTAGATGCACTCGACATTGATCACCGACAATTTTCCAGCGTTTCGTTTCATTTGGACTCAGCATTTTTGCGGGTGCTAACACAGGGCAACGATTGATATGCACGAGCTTTAAAGGCACTTTAGGTGCATCTTTGGGTAACTCTTTATGATGGGTGTATAACAGTGTTTTGATCTCTTCTACAGACAGATCCAGCAAAGGTGCGGGATCATGTCGAAGATCCCAGACAATGACTGCATTTCGGTTTACGGGATGTTCTGCAATGGGAGCAGCAACGGCCATATTGCCTAATTCGGCCGGATAACGAGAGGAAATATGCAGAACGGGTTTCATGGTCTGCGTATCCAGCATCTCTCTGACGGCTTGCTTCCCTCTATTTTTGAAAACATACTCGAACAGGCTAGGCTGTTTTTCCTTAATCAGTTTAGCCAGCGCAATCGTTGCCCACACATCCGATAACGCATCATGGGCTTGATCATGGGACAAGCCATTGGCTTTAGTTAAGTCTTCTAACCTAAGACTCGGTGCTCCAGTATCATAATTGGGCCACTTAATACCCTGGGGACGAAGGGTTCGAGTCAGCCGAACCATATCGATAATATCCCATCGTGAACAACCGTTTTGCCATTCACGTGCATAGGGATCATAGAAATTACGGTAGAGAGTGTATCGAGTCACTTCATCATCAAAACGTAAACTGTTATAGCCAACGGCGCAGGTACCGGGTTTTGATAATTCAGCATGTATTCGCTGAATAAATTCAGCTTCACAGACGCCTTCTTGCAAGGCTTTTTGAGGAGTAATTCCGGTAATCAAGCTTGCCATAGGATTCGGAACAAAATCATCAGCCGGAGCGCAATAAAGCACCAAAGGCTCACCGATAATTTTGAAATTCATGTCTGTTCTCACACCGGCAAACTGCATTGGACGATCCCTTTTTGGGTCCGTGCCGGATGTTTCGTAATCATGCCAATAGAAAGTAGGTTCTTGGGTCATGCAAAACTCTCGTGCTAAAGTCGATTATCCATATCGTTTATATGGCTTAGCAGCCATGCTATGCTGAAGACTATCAGACATTTAATTTTGTATCACCCTATAGGTACCACCCTATGTTGCAGGATCAATCTAGCACCGATCAACTCTGCCCTTGTCAGTCTGGCAAACCCTTTAATTTTTGTTGTGGACCGGCCATTAATGGCAGCCGTCCAGCGAAGACAGCTGAAGCATTAATGCGTTCACGCTACAGTGCTTTTTCAGTAGGTGCTATCGACTACTTAGTCGATAGCACTGCACCTGAGAATCGCCGTGAAGAAGATCACGAACTGTTAATGGAGCAAACACAAATCACCAACTGGATTGAATTGAAAATTCTATCTACAAAAGATGGTTTGGCGACTGATAGCACCGGGGAAGTAACCTTCGAAGCCAGTTTCGAAAGTCCAGAGGGTGATGGTCTTTTAAGAGAAACTTCTCGCTTTCGTAAAGATAATGACCGCTGGTTTTACGTCGATGGTGATTTAGAGCTAATTGCCAAATAGATTGATCTACAGTCTATTATAGAGTCACGCAGTTAACATTTAAGTTATACGCGCCTTCGCCGATAGCTACTTCAGAGAAGAGCCCCTGACGTCTCTATAGGGATCGGCCATGCGTATCGAATCATCACAGCTACAGCTAAATAGCATCTATCAAGCCACGACACGTTACAGTCGCGAAGAGCAACTGGATATTCGTATGCCTGGTCGTAACGGCCAGATGACCGAAATGCAATTTCGTCATCAACATATCAGCGAAAGCAATAGTTTAGTAACCTACGAGTCTATTAGAAAACAAGCTGGCGATAATCAGCTTAGCAATAAAGCTGATAACATGGGTAAAAAAGTAGAGACTTACAATAACGCCTTGCAGAATAACCTGAATGATGCCCAAGCTGTCAAAGCTACCTCTTCACTATCCACAGTTGATGCCGAAGAGGACGGGGATTTTTTAGAGCTGTCTCCTGAAGACAGGATGCGTATTTCTCTGATAAAAACATTACTCTCTAGCCTAACGGGTAAAGAGATCGAATTCAGCATCACCGATTTGAGAATACCTAAAGACTCTAACACTTCAAGCAATATTCCCATTGAGGCTCAAGCGCCACCTACTGCAGTGTCAAATCCTCAAACAATGCCAATGACGCCGAATGAAAGAGCCAGTCTTGAGTATCAAGTCAACGAACGTTTCTATCAGCAAGAAACCGGTCAATTCAGGGCTCAAGGGGTCATTAAAACCAGCGAGGGTCAAGAGATAAATATCGATATTGACTTGAACATGAGCCGAGAACTACTGCAAGAAAGAGCGTTTTCTTTAAGTTTAGGTGCAGCGCTTAAAGACCCATTAGTGATCAGCTTTGATGGGCGTGCAGCGGAGTTAAGTCAGCAGCGCTTTGAGTTTGATTTAACCATTGATGGGCAACAAGAATGGATTCCAACCTTGGGTCAAAACTCTGCATTTCTCGCTTTAGATCGAAATGGTGACGGCAAGATCAATGACGGAAGTGAGCTTTTTGGTGCTAAAACCGGCGATGGATTTAAGGAATTAACCCAATATGACGATGATGGAAACGGCTGGATTGATGAAAACGACTTTATTTTCGAGCACTTGAAACTTTGGTTTAAACCTGGCACCAGTGATAGCCAACAACTGATTAGCTTAAAAGATGCGGGGATTGGTGCCATTTATTTAGGTAACGCTGACACCCCCTTCACGCTCAATAATTCTCTGGGTGATGAACGACTTGGAGTGATCCGTTCGACAGGCATTTACGTTTCAGATCAGGGTAAGGCAGGACTAATTCAACACGTTGATCTGAGCATCTAACTAACTATATTTGAATTCATTTCCATTCAGGTCTTTTATTGCAGTACCTGCCACCGTTAGAATAAGCTCCCTCCTTTGGAGGTTGACCATTTTAAAGGATTACCGGATTTAGGTTCGGTTACGGTGACTGATGTTTGTAAACCTGTTCATTTCTAGATGGCGTCATCCCAATGCGGAAATCCGCATCAACGCAGTAACGAAACTTAACCCACGCAAACCGTCAGATGCTGAGAAGCTTTGGCAGCTAGCCATGCATGATCCTGATCAGGATGTACGTGTTGCGGCAATTTTATGTCTTGATGACAGTGCCAAGCTACTTGAGCTTTTAACACATTCTGAAAACGATACTGTGATCAAAGCCGTATCAACTCGTATTGATCAACTTTATGAGACTGAATCTTTATCGCTCGATCAGCTTGAACTGCTCGATTCAGCAGCTGTTACAGCTCTACTTTGTGCGACTGCTAATGCCACACTGCACAACCATTTCATTGCTAATATAAACACGCAACCCCTGCTAGCTAAATTAGCCATGCATGCTGCTATAGCCTCAACACGTCAAATAGCAGCAAAGCGACTAGATGAAGAACCCTTAATTTCTGAAGTTTATAGCTACGCAAAAATACATGACAAAGCGGTCTATCGCATTATTCGTGACCAGCAAAAGCACAAGCAACAACAGTTAATTGAACAACAAGAAGCACTCTGTCATTGCGATGAACTAATTCAGCAAATGACCGACCTGATTAACGCCCAAGATGATCGCCATCTGAAAGTGAGGTTTGAGTATTTGACTCAACAGTGGCAGTCTCACGCAAGTTTAGCGACTGATTTACAACGTTCAGCTTTTAGTCAACTGCAACAGCAGCTTGAACAACAACTAGAAACCATTCAAGCTCAACTAGTGGTTGAAGCGGAAATACAAGCCCAACAGCAGCAGTTAACTGAAGATCTTCTTGCTATCAAAGAGTCCATTAGTGTTCAGAGTGATCACTACTTCAGTGTTACTCCCGATCAACTTGAACACTACCATAAGCAATTGGATTTAATCACTCAACAACCACTC
Source organism: Nitrincola schmidtii (assembly GCF_008973715.1). Taxonomy (GTDB): domain Bacteria; phylum Pseudomonadota; class Gammaproteobacteria; order Pseudomonadales; family Balneatricaceae; genus Nitrincola; species Nitrincola schmidtii. The sequence goes on along the minus strand of NZ_WBOL01000005.1, from coordinate 193,020 downwards.
AATGCCTCTCAGCAGCATGAGTGTTTTCAACTGAATCAGCTGCTTAAATGCCTAGCCACAATCCTTGATAACACTGATGCTTTCAGGCTTCTGAATGAACACGTCGAAACAGCGGCGACCATTGAACAAATTGATCAAAGTGTTGAGCAAGCCAAATTACTCTGTCAGGTCTTTAAAGATTGGCCTGATGAATTTCCTGCACATCCACAGTCAGTCTTGCTAACTGAAGTGATTAATAGCCTGCAGCAGAAACGCCGTGATGTAAAAGAACAGTTGAGAACAGCCGCTGAGAATGAACAACAGCAACAACACAGTGTTCTAGCTGAAAAAGAGCTACTGTGTGTGGCAATGGAAGCACTGATTGATATTGACTTACCCGCTAACGAGAAAGCACAACATATACGTGCCTTGCAGCAGCAGTGGAAAGAGCTTGATCAAAAGGTTTCCGTATCCGTAAAATCCCTATGGGACAGATTTCATAAAGCCTCTAAACTGGCTTATGCTCCTTGTGAACAGCATTTTCGTGAGCAAAGTCGCGTGCGCGCGTGGAATCTTTCACAGCGGGAGCAAATCTGCCAGTTGATTGAAAGTTATTATGAATCCTTAGACTGGTCTAACCCAGATTGGACCGCTATAGAGTTGATTCTAAAGAAAGCGAAAACGGAATGGCGTGAGTTTTCGCCTGTTGATCGAGCTCCTGGAAAACCGCTGCAAGAGCGCTTCAATGCCTTGATAGAGCGTGCCGATAGTGCATTGAGTGGTTATCGCCAAGAATGCGCCAAAGCCAAGCAAGCCATAGTAGAGGAAGCCTCTCAGCTTGCTGCTTCCGAGGAAGCTGAATTCCCTGCGGCAACTCATCGATTCAAAGAATTGCAATCCGAGTGGAAACAGATAGGTTCTGCCGAACATAAACGTGAGCGTCAACTCTGGAAAGCTTTTAGAGAACAAGGTGATCTACTCTTCTCACGTTTACGGGCTCATCAGCAACATCAACGCTCTCAAGAAGAGTTATCCGCCCGTTTACTCTGCGTCAGACTGGAAATTTTATTAAATCAACCTAGCCCAGAATCCGACCAATATCTGCGTATGGAATATCAGATGGAACGTCTAGAAGAAGCGCTAGAAACACCCTCTGCTGAAGAACAAACTATCGAGCTAGCGAACCTTGTAAGTGAGTGGCAAGAAGAAGACTATGCTGAACACTATCCAGATTTAGATGAGCGCTTTCAGCAACTGTTGGATCAATATTAATTTACCATACCGATTAGAAACTTTTAAAAACTACATAGATAAACTACATAGATAAACTACTTAGACGAAAAAGCCCTCACTGTGAAGGGCTTTTTCGTTAGTAGAGCTAATCTTAGCTCATGTGTAGACCACCGTTTATGGATAGATCCGAACCGGTAATATAACCCGAGTGCTCATCAGCTAAGAATGCTATCGCACGACCAATTTCATCTGGCGTACCAAAACGACCAACAGGAATGGTTGAACAAATTTTCGCCTGAATATCTTCAGAAATTTTAGCTACCATCGGAGTCATGATATAACCAGGTGAAAGCGTATTGACGGTAACACCTTTAGCAGCGACTTCTTGAGCCAATGCCTTAGTAAAACCATGAATACCTGCTTTAGCAGCAGAATAGTTACACTGACCAAACTGACCTTTTTGTGCGTTTACAGACGAGATATTGATGATACGTCCAAAACCTTTTTCAAGCATGGGATTGATCACCAAACGCGTCATGTGGAACATGCTATCAAGGTTCGCAGATAGCACCTCATTCCACTGTTCCCATGTCATTTTTTTGAACATACCGTCACGAGTAATACCCGCATTATTAACCAACACATCTACCGTACCGCCAGTCAGTTCTTCAACCGTTTTAATACATGCAGCACAGGATTCAGAGTTAGTCACATCACCATAAGCAACATCAATTTCATAACCATCACGACGCTGCTCTTCTTGCCACTCTTTTGCTTTTTCGTGATTACCACCACTGTTGTAGCCCGCTACAACACGAAAACCCGCATCAGCCAGTGATCTGCAGATAGCTGCGCCAAGACCACCAGTACCGCCTGTTACCAAAGCTACGCGTTTTGTCATAATTCACATCCCATTTCTTATGTTTAAATTTATTATTAATCACTGCAATTTTGCCCTAAATATGTGACACCTAAGTGATATCTTCATAAGGACAAAAGCAAATGATGAATCTGTTCCATCACTCACATTAATCATAGCCCTTGAATTCACTTGGGACTAGTCTTCTTACACTAAATGATCAGTAATTATTTCACGCTAGACAAAAGTCTAATTTTGTGAAGCTTTGATTGACTCACCCTACTTGTATCCCTAATCTTGACGCTACAAAAAGGTAAATTGGTATTACCAATTTACCTTTTACGGAAAATAAGATTATCTAAATAGAGAACGCTTATGCAATCAACTCTTCTTCCTTTGCTAGCCTTTGCCCCATTGGTTCTAGCAGCGATTTTGCTCGTTGGTCTAAACTGGCCCGCCAAACGCGCCATGCCGGTTGTCTTTGTGGTGACTGCCCTCATTGCGCTTACCGCATGGGAAATGACCTTCAATCGCGTCTTAGCGTCAACCCTTCAAGGGCTTATCCTGACCGGCTCTATCCTGTGGATTATTTTTGGCGCGATATTGTTACTCAATACCCTAAAACATTCCGGTGCAATCACCGCTATTCGAGGTGGCTTCTCCAATATCAGCCCAGATCGCCGTGTACAGGTCATTATTGTGGCATGGCTTTTCGGCTGTTTTATTGAAGGTGCTTCTGGTTTTGGAACACCAGCTGCAGTAGCGGCACCCTTACTGGTCGCACTTGGCTTCCCCGCCTTAGGCGCTGTAATGGTCGGAATGATGATTCAATCAACACCGGTTTCATTTGGTGCCGTGGGAACGCCCATTGTCGTCGGCGTGACTGGTGGTCTTGATCGTGCAGGTATTACCGAAACATTGATAGCCAATGGCTCAGACTGGGAAACCTTTTACCGACTGATTACTTCTGAAGTCGCTATTACCCACGCTATTATCGGTGTAGTCATGCCGCTGTTTATGGTCATGATGCTGACCCGTTTCTTCGGTAAAAATCGTTCTTGGAAAGAAGGGTTAGCGGTTGCTCCTTTCGCCTTATTCGCAGGTATTGCGTTTGTCATTCCTTACGCGGCTGCAGGTGTCTTCTTAGGCCCTGAATTTCCATCGATGATCGGCGCACTGGTTGGTTTGATGATTGTGGTTCCCGCCGCTAAAGCAGGATTTTTGCTTCCAAAAACCCAATGGGACTTTGCTGAAGCGAAAGATTGGCCAGTTGAATGGATGGGTAATATTGAAATCAAGCTCGATACGCTAACCGCAAAAGCACCAATGTCGATGACGCTAGCATGGATTCCTTACCTGCTATTGGCTGCTTTATTAGTGCTATCTCGTATGCATGATGGGGTTAAAGCCTTCTTTAGTCAAAATCTAGTATTAGGCTGGAGTAATATTTTAGGTGAAACCGGTGTGTCAGGTAGCATTCAGTTCCTATACTTACCCGGTGGAATTATGGTGATGGTTGTCTTAGCGACCTTCCTACTTCATCGCATGAAGTTCGGAGAACTGAAAGCGGCAATTGGCGAATCATCTAAAACATTAATCGGTGCTGGATTTGTATTGTTATTCACCATTCCGATGGTGCGTATCCTGATCAACTCGGGCGTTAACATGGCGGACTTACCCTCTATGCCTCGTGCGATGGCAGAGTTGGTCGCTGGAAGTGTTGGCGATGTTTATCCTTTCTTTGCTGCCACAGTGGGCGGTCTTGGTGCCTTCATCGCCGGATCGAATACCGTCTCCAATTTAATGATGGCACAGTTCCAGTTTGATACCGCTCAGCTCATCGGTGTATCCAGCGCCATGTTAATTGCCTCTCAAGCCGTAGGCGCAGCCGCTGGTAACATGATTGCTATTCATAATATCGTTGCCGCATCAGCAACAGTGGGATTATTAGGTCGTGAAGGTCAAACCATCCGTATGACTATTATTCCAACCATCTATTATCTAGTGATGGCTGGATTTATCACACTGTTTGCGATTCATGTCATCGGTGTTACCGATCCTTTGATGCAATAGACTAGGTATGACTTAGCCATGCCGCTGGAGCAGCAATGCGCCAGCGGCATTTTTTATGCCTGCATTAACTGCGTTAGATTTCTTCGCATCCACATCCAAGCAATAATGGCAGTCATGACATTAGCAACCACCAAGGCAACAAATAGCCCTTCCAGACCAAAAAGATAATTACCTAACCACCCCAAGGGTAGATACATCAAAAATAGCCTGATTAAGCTCAATTTAAGTGCAGACATAGGTTGATGTAAGGCATTAAAGGATGAGGAGCTTAAAAAGGTTGTGGCTTGAAAAGCAAAACCTAAGGGTACAATCATAATCCATAGCTGAATCCATCGAATGACGTCAGGATCATCACTGAAGAAGGCGGCAACCTGAGCAGAAAAAGCTAGCAGCACAAGGTATATGAATAGCTGCCAAGCAATAGCAAAGCGTATTGTTAAAGCATAGGCTTTCTTAACACGCTCCATCTGCCCAGCACCAAAATTTTGACTGATAAAGGGTGGTAAGCTCATCGACAGTGCTAAACAGACCAGTAAAGCTAACGACTCTATGCGATTCCCTACCCCGAAAGCAGCCACTGCTTCGGCACCATGACGTGCCACAATCGCCGTTAAAACACCATTGGCAACCGGGGTGGTAATATTCGATAAAGCAGCAGGAAGGCTAATCGCAAAGAGTTCACCCCAATAGCCCAACACGATTGACATACTCGGTAATCGATAGGTCAACAGGCGACGTCGGCGATGAATCAGAAACAAGGCAATCAAGGTTGTAGAACCCCAAGCAATGACACTGGCAATCGCTGCACCCTCAATACCCAATGCTGGAAAAGGTCCGATACCAAAGATAAACAAGGGATCAAGAATCAGGTTTAATAACGAGGCTAACAGCATAATCATCGCCGAACCACGAACATCTCCCGTCGCTCGAAGAATGCTATTACAGACCATGTTCAACACCATAAACACGGATCCGGCAAACCAAATTTGCATATACGCGGTGATCAGTGGCATCAGTGCTTCATCAGCGCCTAACAGTGTAAAAATGGGTTTAATGGAATACTGACCGCCAATACCGACCAGCAGCAGTAAAAGAAACGTAACGAGCAGAATAGAAGATGCCAGTTGAGCGGCCGAATCAACATTGCCCTCTCCTATTCGACGCGCCAAGGTAGCTGATGTACCAATCCCCAAGCCAATCGCTAAACTGACCACCGCAAAAGAAACCGGAAAAGTGAACGCCAGCGCTGCCATCGGCAGCGTACCTAACTTCCCGACAAACCAAATATCAGCAAGGTTAAACAGCATGATGCTGACGATGCCAAACATCATCGGGACAGTCATCTGCACTAACACGGAGCGCATCGGTCCTTTCAGCAAATCTGGATTGCGATTCATTAAGCGATAACAGCTCTTCGAGAGGAAAAGAGTATTTTATCATTTAAACCGGCGCCATGCAGTTTGTCCTTTCTGTTGAAAGTGCTAGGCTATTTGATCCTTATAAAAGAGACAGTAAACATGCGAACCATTGGATTGACAGGTGGTATCGGCAGTGGGAAATCTGCCGCAAGCCGACTGTTCGAAAAGCTAGGCGTCCCTGTTATTGATGCTGATCAAGTCGCGCGTGATGTGGTAGAGCCCGATCAACCTGCCTTAGTTGAGATTCAGCAGCATTTTGGCCCAGAGGTCATCACCGCTAAGGGTGAGCTAAACCGTCGATGGCTACGTCAATACGTTTTTGATCACCCTAAAGAACGCCAATGGCTTGAATCTTTATTACATCCATTGATACGACAAAACATATTGAACTGGTTATTAACACAACAGCAACATCCCTATGTTCTATTAACCTCACCGTTACTGCTTGAAACCGACCAACATCAACTTGTGGATGCCATCATTGTCGTCGATGTGCCTGAGACGATACAGCTGCAACGTACCTGTGATCGTGATGACATGAGCCCTGAAGCTGCGCAAAAAATAATCAATACCCAGATAAAACGCGCCGATCGGCTGGCAAGAGCGGACTTTATTCTGGATAATAGCAGCGATTTACATCAGCTTGAGTTGCAGGTCATTGCACTGGATCAACAGCTCAGGCTGACAGCAGGAAACTAAGCAAGAAGCCGTTGGAGTCTTATGACAAAACGTGAAATACCCTGCCCACAGTGTGGCAAACCTTCAATCTTCGCACCAGAAAATAAGTCACGTCCTTTTTGTAGTGAGCGATGCAGGTTAATTGACTTAGGAGAATGGGCAAGTGAGGGCTATCAAATACCAGTCGAAGCTGACATAGATGACTTTTCATCTGCAGATATCGACATACCATCACCCACACGCCATTGAATTTTACTCACAAGGAAAACTAGGATGTTAAGTAAAGTTGTTATACCCGTAGCAGGATTAGGAACACGGGTTCTTCCCGCCAGTAAAGCGATTCCAAAAGAGATGCTAACCGTTGTTGATAAGCCCGTGATTCAACATGTGGTGGAAGAGGCGATCGCTGCAGGTTTTCGTCAAATCATTTTAGTGACACGGAGTGGCAAACAAGCCATTGAAGATCACTTCGATCATCATTATGAATTGGAAGCCGAGCTTGCGCGTAAGGGTAAAACTGCTTTGCTAGAAAGTATTCGTGATGTCCTTCCGGCAGATGCCGAAGTGATTAGCGTCCGTCAACCCAAAGCACTGGGTTTAGGTCATGCGGTCCTCTGTGCAGCACCGGTGGTGGGTGATGATGATTTTGCGGTGATGTTGCCGGATATGTTGATCGACAATCATAATTCTAGCCGTGACATGAGTAATATGGTTGAAGCCTTTAATGCATCAGGCCTGGGTCAAATCATGGTTGAGGGCGTTCCCGAAGATCAGGTACAACGCTACGGTATCGTCGATTGCAAAGGGGTTGCTGTTAATCTTGGGGAAAGTGCTGATATCGCAGGCATGGTTGAAAAACCCTCACCCACAGAAGCGCCTTCTAATCTAGCCATCGTTGGACGCTACATTTTACCTGCCAGCGTGATGACCCTTCTTAAGAATACTCCACCGGGTGCTGGTGATGAGATACAACTCACCGATGCCTTGCAAACCCTGCTATCTGAAACAGGACTACAGGCCTATTCTATGGCAGGAAAACTGTATGACTGTGGTAACAAAGCAGGACTATTGCAAGCGAATGTCGCGTTTGGCTTACAACACCCCGAAACCGCTGATGAATTACGTGCTTTTTTAAAGACCCTGTAAAAACATAACCAACATAAAAAAAAGACCTTGCTAGGATCAACTAACAAGGTCTTTTTTATTGACTAGGATGGATGATTAAGCGCTTTTAGCAATAATATCTTTCCACATTGCGGGACCTGTGTTGTGAACTGATTCACCGTTCACATCCACAGCCACTGTCACAGGCATATCTTTGACTTCAAACTCATAAATCGCTTCCATTCCCAGCTCTGGGAAGGCCAGCACTTTAGCGCCCACGATCGCCTTAGACACTAGGTAAGCAGCGCCACCAACAGCCATTAAGTAAACCGCTTTACTGTCTTTGATCGCTTCAATAGCGATAGGACCACGCTCTGATTTACCAATCATTCCTAGCAAACCGGTGGTTTCCAGAATTTGACGCGTGAACTTATCCATGCGGGTAGACGTGGTTGGACCCGCAGGTCCGACGACTTCATCACGAACAGGATCAACAGGCCCAACGTAGTAAATAAAGCGACCTTTCAGATCAACAGGCAAAGTTTCACCATTATTGAGCATCTCGATCATTTTCTTATGCGCGGCATCACGACCGGTCAACATCTTGCCATTGAGCAGAACCGTTTCACCGACTTTCCACTCTGCAACTTCTTCTGGCGTGATTTCATCCAAGTTCACACGGCGAGTATTGCTACCTACTTCAAACGTCACTTCCGGCCAATCTTCTAGGCTTGGCGGTGTTAATACCGCAGGGCCATTACCATCAAGCGTGAAATGCGCATGACGTGTCGCTGCACAGTTAGGGATCATGCACACAGGTAAAGACGCCGCGTGAGTTGGATAGTCTTTGATTTTGATATCCAGAACCGTCGTCAAACCACCCAGACCCTGTGCACCTATACCGAGCGCATTGACCTTATCCATGATTTCTAAACGGAGTTCTTCAACGCGGTTTTGTGGACCACGCTCACGAATTTCGTGAATATCGATCGGGTCCATTAAGGACTCTTTTGCCATGACAGCGGCTTTTTCTGCCGTACCACCAATACCGATACCCAACATGCCCGGTGGGCACCAGCCCGCACCCATGGTAGGTACCGTTTTCACGATCCAATCCACGATGCTGTCAGATGGATTTAACATTGCCATCTTGGATTTATTTTCTGAACCGCCGCCTTTCGCTGCCACATGCACTTCCACTTCATCGCCTTCAACGATTTCGTAATGAATGACGGCAGGCGTATTGTCCTTGGTGTTTTGACGTTTGCCAGCAGGATCAGCAAGGATAGAGGCACGCAATACGTTATCGGGATTCAAATAGGCACGACGAACACCTTCATTGACCATATCGGTGACGCTCATTTTGGCATCCCACTGAACATTCATGCCGACTTTCAAGAATACAGTCACGATGCCTGTGTCTTGGCAAATAGGACGCTTACCCTCGGCACACATGCGGGAGTTGATCAGAATTTGCGCCATTGCATCTTTTGCTGCTGGGTTTTCTTCCCGCAGATAAGCCTCATGCACCGCTTTGACAAAATCGATCGGGTGGTAGTACGAGATAAACTGCAACGCATCGGCGATGCTGCTAATAAAATCGTCTTGGCGAATAACACTCATGTGGACTCTCTCCGGTCAGAATTTTTTTGAATTGACAGGTTACTGTGCAAAGATACAAACGATAAAGATTGAATTATACCTGAAATGTACCGAGATTCGCGTCAGTTATTAGTCTTAATCAGATAGACATCACAACAAGATCAATAGACAAAAAACCGTTCCAAACCCTAACAATATTCTAGCGGTAGCTGGAGTAAGCCCTTTCCGATCGGCTGCTTTAGCCTGAAGTAGACGAAAAGGTTGGGGTAACAACAGCAATACAAACAGTAGCAGCCAGATATGACTAAGATACCCCAACAGGGCTAGCACAATGCTAATCGCTAGGGCGCTTACTAATAAGCTCCAGTAGATCCAAACACTGGATTGGTAGCCCAACCTCACCGTTAAAGTCGAGAGACCATCATCGATATCTCTCTCATAATCGCGTAGCTCATTACTCAATAACAATAGTGACACCAAGCAACTGATCGGCAAAGACAACCAGACGATTGACCAATCAAAGGGTGCACCGACGGCTATATAACTACCGGTAATCATTAACACACCCATTAGCCAAAACACCATGATCACACCAAGACCACGATTTTTATAATTAATCGGAGCCACTGTATAGCCAAGAGCACCCAGTAAACCGACGACACTAATGAGTAATAGCGATAATCCCGCGATAGTTATCAGATAAAAGCCAATCACGGCTGCAATTAAAAAGCATAGCATGCCAACCTTAAAATTGAAGCGAACGCGATCACGGGAAAGTTGCAGCAAAGGATCAGAGCCTGTCAAAAGAGGCAAATCAGCATGATCATTGATCAGATTAACGCCGGCTTGAAGCAGAACACCAGCGACGAGAATCAGGCTAACCGATCCCAAATTCCAATAACCATCTGCATAAGCCGCTGCGATACCCACCAAGCAAGCAATAATCGCAACGGGAAACGAAAATGGTCTTAGCGCCTTAGAAAAGCGATATTTTTCTAACGCAGCAGGATTAACCAAATCCAATCAACTCCTTGCTGGAGCGTTAGGTAGATCACGCATCAGCAGTGCATAGGTCATATCAGTATTAAAATCCAACGGAATGGTCACTCGATAACCCGTCCCCGGTGCGACATCGATCTGAGCGCCCTTCTTATCCAATAACTCTTCTAACCGAAAGCGCTTATTGCCTGCAGGCGTCATAAGCTCCATGGTATCGCCGCGCTCAAAACGGTTTTTAACATCGACCTTCAACAAACCCTGTTCTGCATCATGCTCGACCACTTCACCGACAAACTGCTGATGCACACCAATCGAATTGCCTGTTTCATAGTTCTGATATTCATCATGCACATGACGGCGATAAAAACCTTCGGTATAACCTCGATTGGCGAGATTCTCCAGTGTATCCATCAATTCCATATTGAACGGCTTACCTGCCACCGCATCATCAATCGCCTGACGATAGGCTTGAGCGGTTCTGGCAACGTAATAGTGCGACTTAGTACGCCCTTCGATCTTTAACGAGTCCACACCCATTGCCGCTAGGCGGTGAACATGCTGAATCGCACGCAAGTCTTTAGAATTCATAATATAAGTGCCATGCTCATCCTCAAAAGCAGGCATATAGTCATCGGGACGAGAGGCTTCTTGCAGTAACACGATCTTATCGGTCGGTTTACCTTCACCTAACATTGGATCAAATGACTGCACAGGAACAATATCACCCGACTCGTTTTGCGTCGCTTCATGTGCATCGTATTTCCAACGACAGGCGTTAGTGCAGGTGCCCTGATTAGGATCGCGATGGTTGATGTAGCCAGACAGTAAGCAACGGCCAGAGTATGCTATACAGAGTGAACCATGCACAAACACTTCGATTTCCATCTCTGGACAACGCTGGCGTATCTCTTCCACTTCCTCTAAGGACAGTTCACGTGACAGTATGACCCGCTCGATGCCTGCTTGATGCCAAAACTTCACTGTGGCCCAGTTCATGGTATTTGCTTGAACCGATAAGTGAATCGGCAGATCTGGGAAGCGTTCCTTTACCATCATGATCAGCCCCGGATCGGACATGATGAGTGCATCCGGCCCCATCTCAACCACGGGGACAATGTCATCCATGTAGGTTTTCAGTTTAGAGTTATGTGGCAAGATATTACTGGCAACAAAGAACTTTTTGCCCAAACGATGAGCAGTTTCTATCCCTTCCGCTAAATTTTGGTAGTTAAAATCATTATTACGGACGCGCAGACTATAACGAGGCTGTCCTGCGTATACCGCATCTGCTCCATAAGCAAATGCATATTTCATGTTTTTCAGTGTCCCTGCGGGGGATAAAAGCTCTGGTTGTCGCATGGTTTCTCTACTCCAAAATCAAGCGCGCCATTGTGCCGATTTTGTTTGATAATGGCAATTCAGCTGATTAATTCAACATCAGCTGAACACGGTTTAGCTGTTCTCGAAGCTGCAACAAATCTCGATTGATCAATTGTCGTGCATTGTTAATCGCACGTATATCTTCACGCAGTTCTGCTAAGCCTAATTCGATCACGGCTAATTCAGAAGAACTTGAGGTGGCAGATGGCGCTTCTGTTGCTCTGGCCATATCCGCTTGAATTCGTTCAAATCGACTCGTTAGCTGACGTTCAACTGACTGCAGCTGATTACGCTGCTCGGTTAAGGTTTCGGTTAAACGGGTTACGTTTTGTGCTTGCTGTTGTTGACCTTCAGTCAGCGTATTCAGATCCGTTCTGAGGCGCTGCAATACTTCACCTTGACCATCATTGTTGCGAGTTTCTTTCAATTGTGAAAGTTCTGTTTGCAACTGACGAAGCGATGTGGACAAATTCTCAATACTGGATGACTGATCGGCTGGTTGCGGACGATCCTGTATCGATTGTATACGTGTGTCCTGTGCCGATACACTTTGCTGAAGTTGTTGCACTAACTGCTGTAACGCTTGACGATCGGTAGCTTCTTTCGCAATTGCTTCGCGCAGTTGAGTTAAATCCCTGCCTAATGCCTGTTGAGCATCCGCTTGCGTGGTTTGCAATTGATCCACTTGATTCATCAGCGTGGCTTCGATAACGACATCACCTTCAGAGCGACTTTGCACGAGAGATTCTAGACGTTCTACCTGCTGCTGAGTCGTTTGAAGCAGCTGTTTTTGTTCTAAAAGCAGCCAACCCAAGCCACCTAATGCAATGACCAAAATCAGTAATACTAAATTCAGCAATACCCCAGAGCCTTTCGGTTTTGTATTGGACACATCTACTGCTCCCATTCGATCATCATTATCTGACATCGGTGAGCGAACGCTTTCACGAATCGAATCTGGATTAAATCTGGGTTCCAATTTGTCTTGCATGGTTTTTAACCTATCACACATCATCAAAAGGCTTTATAACAGAAAAACCCCGTTGCTTGTCAGCTTACCGAAGGGCGTGCTGACAAACAACGGGGTTCGGGTCAGTGGGTAACTGGCCGGATGATGTTAAATTACATCATTCCGCCCATACCACCCATACCGCCCATACCACCCATATCAGGCATACCTGGCTTATCTTCTGGCATATCAGCAACCATCGCTTCGGTTGTGATCATCAAACCAGCGATAGACGCAGCTGCTTGTAGTGCAGAACGAGTGACTTTAGCTGGGTCAATAATACCCATTTCCATCATGTCGCCATACTGGTCATTTGCAGCGTTGAAGCCGAATGAACCGCTACCTTCACGGATTTTAGAGACAACAACGGAACCTTCGCCACCGGCGTTAGCAACGATCTGGCGTAACGGTGCTTCAAGTGCACGGAATGCCAATTCGATACCGATAGTCTGATCGTGGTTATCACCTTCCAGTTTGCCGATATTGTCCAACGCACGGATCAGTGCTACACCACCGCCAGGAACAACACCTTCTTCTACCGCAGCGCGAGTTGCATGCAGAGCATCATCAACACGAGCTTTCTTCTCTTTCATTTCTACTTCAGTACCGCCGCCCACTTTAATGACAGCAACACCGCCCGCAAGTTTCGCTACGCGCTCTTGCAGTTTCTCACGATCGTAATCAGAAGAAGTTTCTTCGATCTGAACACGGATCTGCTGAACGCGCGCTTCGATCTCTGCTTGAGAACCTGCACCGTCAACAATCGTGGTGTTTTCTTTAGTGATGTTAACGCGCTTAGCTTGACCTAGGTGCTCTAGACCGGCTTGCTCTAAGCTTAGGCCGACTTCTTCAGAGATCACTTGGCCACCGGTCAACACAGCGATATCTTGCAACATCGCTTTACGACGATCACCGAAACCAGGTGCTTTAACCGCAGCAACCTTAACAATACCGCGCATGTTGTTAACCACTAAAGTAGCCAAGGCTTCGCCTTCAACATCTTCAGAAACGATCAACAATGGACGTGAAGATTTAGCGGCTTGCTCAAGTACTGGTAGCAATTCACGGATATTAGAGATTTTCTTGTCTACCAGAAGAATGTATGGATCTTCTAGTTCAGCAGACATGTTCTCTTGATTGTTGATGAAGTAAGGAGACAGGTAACCACGGTCAAACTGCATACCTTCAACCACGTCAAGTTCGTTCTCGAAACCAGAACCTTCTTCAACGGTGATAACGCCTTCTTTACCCACTTTTTCCATCGCTTCAGCAATGATGCGGCCGATTTCAGCATCAGAGTTAGCTGAAATAGTACCGACTTGCGCGATCGCTTTGTAGTCAGTACAAGGCACAGACATATTAGCTAGCTCAGCTACAACTGCAGCAGCAGCTTTGTCGATACCACGTTTCAGATCCATTGGGTTCATACCCGCTGCAACTGATTTTAGACCTTCATTGACGATTGCTTGAGCCAAAACAGTCGCCGTAGTTGTACCATCACCGGCAACATCATTGGCTTTAGAAGCAACTTCTTTCACCATTTGCGCGCCCATGTTTTCGAACTTGTCTTTCAGTTCGATCTCTTTAGCGACAGACACACCATCTTTAGTGATGGTAGGAGCACCAAATGATTTTTCCAGTACTACGTTACGTCCTTTTGGACCCAAAGTAGTTTTTACAGCGTCAGCCAGAATGTTCACACCAGCGAGCATGCGCTGACGAGCATCATTACCAAAACGTACGTCTTTAGCAGCCATTCTTATTAATCCTGTTCAAAAAAATCTGTTACAAATAGAAATCATTACTTACAAAAGCGAGATTACTCAGTCTTCAATAACTGCGAAAATTTCGCTTTCTTGCATGATCATCAGCTCTTCACCGTCAACTTTGACGACATTGGAGCCGGCGTACTGACCGAACAACACTTTGTCACCCACTTTGACAGAAGGAGCTTGAACTTCACCGTTGTTTAAGGTGCGACCTGGACCGACAGCAACAACTTCGCCACGGTTAGGCTTTTCAGCGGCAGAACCCGGCAGAACGATACCGCCTGCAGTGGTTTTTTCCTCTTCGCTGCGGCGTATAACAACACGATCGTGAAGTGGACGAATATTCATCTGGTTTTTCTCCTGGTATCTAGGAACAGATTTAATGAGTTAATTTCACCAATACTTTCTCAAGTATTAATGCCTGTCCCGTATGTGGGGTGCAGTCAGGAGGATTTCAACACCCCAAATAGAAAAAAATTTAATCTTTTCGTGTGTACTCACCATCAATAACGTCGCCACTGGTTGGACGTGAGTGATGATCAGGACGATTGGGCGGAAAGTCTTGTTCAAAAGGAGGACGCTGGTGGACAGTTTGATGACTGGCAATCACGGTCATTCGCTGGCTGACAAAGCGAATCAGTGCATGACGAGTGAAAGGGATCAAGCAACAAAAACCGATAATGTCAGTGACAAATCCAGGGGTAACAAGCAAGGCTCCACCTACGGCAAGCACAATGCCCTCGCCCATTTCTTGGCCAGGTATTTCTCCTTGATCCATTTTTTGTCGGGCGCGCGATAGGGTACTTAAGCTTTGAATACGCAACATATTCACACCAACAAAGGCTGATAAAAGCACCAACCCCACGGTATACCATACGCCAATCCATTGCCCTACGTTAATTAACAACGTAATTTCAATGATAGGTACAATAATAAACAGCAAAAATATAATAGGCATGTTGATCCTCACTTGTCAGACGATCATGGGATCATATTCACACGACGTGCGCAAGATATTGGCAAATCAACACTTCTAAATACCCTAAGAAGATGATAAGGGTTTTCCCTTATTCTAAATGCATCAAAAATAGCTATTTTTTTATAACGGAATAATTGTTGCGCTGCGACATATTGCGGCGCACAATAGTTCACGCTTAACAATTAATAAGGTATTTACTTATGGATCTGAAGGATAAAGTAGTTGTCGTCACAGGCGGCGGTCGTGGCCTAGGTCGCGCAATGGCTCTTGAATTAGCATCTAAAGGTGCAAAACTAGCACTGGCTGATTTGAATCAACAAGATCTCGATGACACCATTGCTTTGTGTCAAGAGCAAGGGACTGAAGCTCGCGGCTATATCTGCAACGTTGCAGTTGAAGCTGATGTAGAGAAGTTGTTCAACGATGTGGTTGCTGATTTCGGCGCTTTACATGGCTTAGTTAACAACGCCGGTATCACTCGTGACGGTTTGTTCATCAAAGTTAAAGAAGGCCAAGTCGTTGGTAAGATGAGCATGGACCAGTGGAACCTAGTCATGGATGTCAACCTGACAGGTACTTTCCTGTGTGGTCGTGAAGCTGCTATTAAGATGATTGAACTGGGTGTTCCTGGCTGCATCGTCAATATCTCTTCAGTTTCTCGCTCTGGTAACATGGGTCAAACCAACTACACCGCTACCAAAGCTGGCGTTCAAGCAATGGCTGTAACCTGGGCTAAAGAACTGGCTCGTTACGGTATCCGTGCGGCATCTATTGCACCGGGTTATATCGGTACTGAGATGGTCATGAGCATGAAACCTGAAGCGCTAGAGAAAATCGCTGCCGGCATTCCTGCTAAGCGTTTAGGTAAACCTGAAGAGATCGCTTCAACGGTTACCTTTATCCTAGAAAACGACTATGTCAATGGTCGTTGCTTCGAAGTAGATGGCGGTTTGCGCATCTAATTCTGCCGAAGAGATCAAGACAGTCTATAAGTAGCCTGTCTTGATTTACTTTATTTGATCTCGCTATGTAGACTCTTAATCGCGGAAGTTATTATATTGTAGCGGCAGATCGATATCAGACTCACGCAACAACGCCATTGCCTCCTGTAAGTCATCGCGCTTTTTACCTGTCACACGCACTTTTTCACCCATAATTTGGGTTTGCACCTTCATTTTGCTTTCTTTTATTAGCTTAGTGATTTTCTTGCACAGCACTTGATCCAATCCTTGACGCAGTATGACCTGCTGCTTAGCCTTAACACCACTCAGATCAGGATCTTTTGCTTCCATACAGCGAATATCTATTTTTCGAGCGGTTAGCTTTGCGCGTAAAATTTCCATCATCTGTTGAAGTTGAAAATCCACTTCCGCAATCATCGTCACGGTTTCATCTTGAAGTTCAAATTCAGCCTTCACACCTTTAAAATCATAGCGGGTTTGTAATTCTCGATTAGCCTGATCGACCGCATTGGTCACCTCATGGGAATCTAGCTCGGAAACAATATCAAATGAAGGCATACTATCACTCCAGTAACGTTGTATTCATATTCATGGATTTAAAATGATTTGGCATATACTTGGTGCGGGTGCTATTGGGCAACTATTTGCCACACGCTTAATCGATGCGGGCGTTTCAGTGCGCATCTTGTCTCGTCAACCGAGCGACTATTATCAACTGCATCTGCTAGAGGGTAAAGATAAACGCACCTATACACTGCACCCTGATTCGATTGATGCAAAAGAGCCTATCACACATCTGCTGGTTTGTACCAAAGCTCCTGACACCGTGGATGCTTTACTCACTCACCAACATCGCATCTACGCTAACGCGCATATTTTACTGCTGCAAAATGGTATGGGACAACACGAAGCTGTTCAAGCCCTTTTACCTGAGGCACATATTTGGGCGGGAATAACCACAGCGGGCGCATGGCGAAGTGAGCCTTTCACATTACATTGTGTTTCGCAAGGAATTACCGAGATAGGTTTGTTAAATAGGCATAACCAAGGCTTACCAGATGGATGGGAAAAAGTTTCGCCACAACCTATCGCTGCGGCAAACATACAGCTCAGTCTCTGGCGCAAATTAGCCATTAACTGTGCAATCAACCCTTTGACTGCGGTTCACCAATGTTTGAATGGCGAACTGGTTGAAAACTCTGTTTTTCTTAAGCAAATGCGAGAAGTCTGCACAGAAGTCGAACAGGTGTTACAAGCATTAAACCTATCTGTCTTGGAGGGACCTTTGATCGAACACGCGATGCAGGTAGCCCATCAAACGGCGAAAAATCGATCATCTATGCTTACCGATATTTTGCATTCGCGCCCAACGGAAATTGACTTCATTACGGGCTATCTGTGTCACCAAGCCGATCTGCTCGGTATCAGTCTCCCCTTCAACCATGCCCTGTTAGAAAAGGTGAAAAGTCTTTCTTCATGAAATGGTCATGCTACACTCAAGACTATGTAATTAGTTGACACCGAATAGGCGAATACCATGACTGAAGCGCTGCAAGAAATTCCTTATCCTTACGATAAAAACCTGAAAAAGAAGGTCTATGAAAAGGAGCTAAGAGCGCTTCAGATCGAACTCTTAAAGGTTCAAAGTTGGATGCGGGAAACAGGCCAGCGCATTGTTATTGTTTTCGAAGGTCGAGATGCGGCAGGGAAAGGCGGCAGCATTAAACGTTTTATGGAGCATTTGAACCCTCGACATGCACGAGTGATTGCACTGGAAAAGCCTTCAGATGTCGAACGTGGTCAGTGGTATTTTCAACGCTATGTCAAACAACTGCCTACGGATGGCGAAATGACCTTATTTGATCGCTCTTGGTATAACAGAGCCGGCGTTGAGCGCGTCATGGGGTTTTGTTCACCATCAGAATATTTAGAGTTTATGCGGCAAACACCCGAATTGGAGAAAATGTTTGTACGTAGCGGTATTCGACTGTTTAAGTTGTGGTTTGAAGTCAGTCGAGATGAACAGTTTAAACGCTTTCAGTCACGTAAATATGATCCGGTAAAGCAATGGAAACTCTCTCCTATCGACATGGCTTCACTGGATAAATGGGATGCTTACACGGATGCCAAAAATGCCATGTTTCGACATACCGACACTCCCGAAGCCCCTTGGACGATTATTTTATCGGATGACAAGAAGCGCTCGCGTCTGAACGCGATGCGCCACATCCTAAGCCAGTTACCCTATCCAGACAAAAACCCTGATATCGAGATACAACCTGATCCGAAGATTTGTATTCCAGCGCGCAAACTGCTGGGCAAAAACTCATCGGAAAATTAATCTTTGCTAGCGTAACTCAGGCTGATAAAACGCGGCTCTTTGACCTGTGCATGTTGATTTAGCAATTGAGTTAGCACAAAGAAGAAGTTACAGCAGATACTCAAGAAACGAGGCAGTAGATCAGGGACTTGAATACCGTCTTGATCGATTCTGACTAACGCTCTAATGGCTTTTTTACTGACTGATCGGGCCTGATGCAAATAGCTGACACCGGCCGTTCCTCTGGGTAGAACAAATCCTTGGATAGGATCACAAATCAAGGACTTGTAATGATTTAACCGCACCTTCAACCAATCCAGATCCTGCTCCGTTAAAGCCAAACGTCCTCGGATGGATCCATTGGCATGGAAAGCCAGAGGCTGAAGCTTATCTAGATCATCGATCACCTGAATCATCTCATCAGGCAATGCAGATAATGCCATGCCAATTAAGGTCGCCAGTTCATCAGTGAGTACCTCGTAATCACACAGATAGGACGTTTCGTGAATGAACGGATAACATATCTCATCTAGGTTTTTAGAAGGCTTGATTGGCATAGCTAAGATCCTTGATCCATGAGGGTTAACCTAAGACTGACACCACCGGCGGAACAGCATTAAGATCGATTTGACAATTTACCTGATACACATCCAGCAGATTTTGCTGTGTTAAGACTTCATCAGGCCGCCCTAAAGACCAAACACGCCCCTGATGCAACAAACATAAACGATCACAATAACGCGCAGCCATAGATAAATCGTGCAATGACACCATCACACTTCTCGATGCTTTCCCTTCAGGACGTGCCTTTACATAATCACGTAGCAACGATAAAACACGGCATTGATAATACAGATCCAAGCTTGCCAAAGGCTCATCTGCCAGCAGAATTTCAGGCTCTCCCGCAAACACACGCGCTAGCCAAACTCTGAGTTGCTCTCCTCCCGATAGCTGATCAACTAAATGATTCATCCACTGATCAACTCCCGTCAATTCTGCAGCCGCAATAATTTTTGCTGGGTCTTCATCCTGCCAAGGGAGTCGACCTAAACTAATCACATCCCGAACTCTTAAAGACCAAGCACTTTGACTTCCTTGAGGGAGTAAACCTAATCTACGTGCTCTTGCGGTGTCGGAAAAAGTATTTAGGGGTTGCTGTTTCAGAAGGATTTCGCCCTGAAAAGATTCAATACCCGCTAGACAATGCAGCAGAGAAGTTTTACCAGCTCCGTTAGGCCCGATAAGACCTAACACTTCGCCCTCTTGAAGATCCAAGTGAATGGACTTCAAGCGCTTATCTAACGAAAGATCGTTGATCGTGATTACAGCCATCGACGTCGCTCCCTCCAGATCAACCAAATAAAGAGTGGCGTACCCAACAAGGAGGTTAATACGCCTAATTTTAATTCCGGACCTGGGGGCAAACTGCGTATTAACGTATCTGCCAAGCAAACCAATATGGCGCCCGCTAAGGCCGAAGGAAGCAACACTTTATCCGGACGATTCGACACAAATGGGCGAACTAAATGCGGAACGATCAAGCCAACAAACCCTATGGCTCCAGCAATGGAAACTGCAGTACCCACTAGAATGGCAGCTCCCAATACCACAAGACGACTTCCCCATCGGGTTGATAAACCTAAGCTGGTCGCAACGTTTTCGCCAAGACTTAAGCCGAACAATAAACGGCGCTGACTGAAGACCAGCCCACCCCCTATGATGAGTGCTGGCAACAAAATCCATAGATGCTCAAAACCCCGATTGGCAACAGATCCTAATAGCCAAAAGACTAATTCCTGCATAGCATAAGGGTTAGGGGCGAAATTCAACACCATGGCTAACAGAGCACCGGTCAAGGTAGAAATGGCTAACCCCGCCATGATCACCATACTTTGGCGAGCACTGCCTGCTAAAAACAACATCAACATCATCGCCAAGCCAGCGCCCAATAAACCTGCCATCGCAGGAGCTGCACCACCTGCCTGAGGAAAGACTCCAAAGTAAAATACCGCCGCTGCCCCCAAAGCAGCTCCCTGACTGGCGCCCGTTAAACCGGGATCTGCCAATGGATTTCGCAACAAGCCTTGTAATGCAGCGCCACTCAAACCGAGGGCGGCACCGACTAAAAGAGCGATTAGGGTACGAGGCAAGCGAATATCACCCACGACTATTGCATCTAGGGTTTCCTGCTGAAAAATCCACTCCCATAGACCTTTGAAAACGACAACATCTGAAGAGCCCATCGATAAGGATAATAATGAAGAGACGATGAGCAGCAATATCAATACTGGATAAGTCAATGCTGGATAAATCAATCGAACGTCTCCTTCAGTGCTGATAACTGGTCTATCAGCTCATAAGTCCATGGCCCTGGGCACTGCCAACGCCAATAATCAGTTGTTAACCATGCATTTTCGGGTAAATGTTTTGCAAGGACCGGATGCTGCGCAAATTGGTTTGCCAACGCCGCTGACTCAGGTGCAGCCCATAAAATCGCATCAGGAAGATCCGTCACTAACCCTTCTAAATCTAAGCTAATATAACCCGATGACGTTAGATAATTTTGCCAACCTGCCCGTGTGATTAATTGATCCTCAAAGGTATCTTGACCAGTTCCCACACCATTAGCACCGAGCAGTAACAATCTCGGTTGATGAGGAGTGCTCTGAGCAACGACTGACTGTTCAGTAAAAGAACGTAAATCATCCAGTTTTGGATCTAACGGATCAATCGATTCATTGCTGAGATTGGGAATAGTCGTGATCGAAGAGAGATCCAATATTTCAATAAAACGTTGCAGATAACGTTCTACTTCAATTAAAGAGCGAGGGAGCGCTAATACTTCAACATTAACACCTAAACGCTGCAACTGAGAACGCAACATTAATGCATTAAACTCGCCAACGATTACTAAATCGGGGCGTAAACTAACCAATTGCTCAAGCGACCCATCATGAACAGGCCACTGGGTCGTATTGATCGGTAGAGGAAAACGTTGATGCAGAGGTGACAAAGCCAACACACGAGACGGATCCAGGTAGTAAGCCAATAGCCAGTCCATACAGAGATCCAACGAAGCGATACGCTGATAGGCTATATCAAATTGGTCAGGCTCAGTCATGCTATCACTCGCTTTAGTCAGCGAGGACACAGAGAGCATCGCACAGATCAACCCAATCATTGCCCTGCTATGTAACCATCGTCTAGTTTGATTCATCTTTGCCTAGCAACAAGATCAAAACCAAGCAGGATAACGGAAACCTAAGATGACTTCATCTGTTTAGATCACGTATACTACGTCCGCTTCAATTTTCCTACACTCAGGTGCTCTGTCTTTGGAATAGTGTTTCAATTCAGAGTTAAACGGGAAACAGGTGCTGACACCCGTCAAAAGCCTGTGCTGCCCCCGCAACGGTAAGATGTTGTCATCGCTAATGCCACTGTGCTTTGTTTTAGCATGGGAAGGCGCGATGATCCGCGCACTGCGCCGCATCAAGCCCGGATACCGGCCTAAGTGGGAACACTGTTGGTGTTGCGGAGGGCTTCACCCAGTCAAACAATCAGAACTGTCACTACGATAGCGCTGTGCTTTTGGCTTTCCCTCCCTCATCACGCCCTAACTTAGCGTATGAGGATTTAGATTTGAAAACTCCATCGTTCAAAAGAACATTACTGTTAAGCGCAATCGCTGCCATCAGCTTGCCACTTCAAGCTGAAACATCGCTTGACCCCTTAGTGGTCACAGTGACCACACCCTTAAGAATGTCACAACCCGTTGACCAAACCTTAGCAGCAACAACCGTCATTACTCGAGCAGACATCGAACGCCAACAACCCGAATCAGTGGCACAACTGCTGCGAGGCACACCGGGCGTTGAATTTGCGAGCACTGGCGGTTCAGGATCAATGACCAGCCTGTTTCTTCGAGGTTCAAACTCCAACCACACCCTTGTTTTGATCGATGGCGTTAAAGCCAATAACCCAACAGATGGCTCCTTCAGATGGGAATTTCTTCCCGTCAGCCAAATCGAGCGCATCGAAATCGTGCGCGGCCCGCAATCGAGTATTTGGGGCGCAGATGCCATTGGCGGTGTGGTTAACATCATCACACGGAGCCCTATTCAAGCAGGAACTCAAGGTGAAATTCGTGTCGGTGCAGGCCAACAAAACACCCAACTCACCGACGCTAACTTCAGCGCAGCAAACGAAACCACTCGCTTTAACTCATCTCTAAGTTACCGAAAATCAGATGGGTTTAATGCCACCCAAGCTGACACTACGGGTGAAAAAGACGGTTTTGAACATTACGCTGTTAGATTACAAGTGGAACAAGATATTGATGATCAGAATACTGTTTCGGCTGGGTATTTAAGAAGTCAGGGGACTAATGAGTATGATAACTCATGTGATACCGCTCCACCGCCAGACTTCCAATGTATTTCTAACAATGCTTTCAAGCAAAACTTTGTACTACAAACCATCAATTTTGGTTTGAAAGCTACTGTTACAGACAGCTTCACTATAGATTCGAATTTCTCACGAACTGCAGAAGACCGTAAAGAATTTAGAGAAGGTGTTGCTAACGGTAGAGTCAAAACAGAAAGAGATCAAGCTAGCGTAAAATCAACCTACAGATTAGAAAACATAGCTATGGTAATGGGCTTGGATGCCCAAAAAGAACGTCTTTTGGAAGCAAGTGACTACTTAAGAAACAGTAGAGAAATTTATGGGGTGTTTGCTCAAACCAGTTATGACCTGAATGAGTTTTGGCAACTATCAGCTGGAATTCGTCATGATAAAGATCAGTTTTTTGGCGAAAAAACTACTGGGAATTTAGGTTTACAATGGATTGTCAGTAATTCAAATACGCTCGGAGCTTCGATAGCACAAGGCTATCGTGCACCAAATCTCTTAGAGTTATATGGACCAATCTCGTGGGGTTCAAATCCAGAACTACAACCGGAAAAGTCACTTAACTATGAGTTGTACTGGCGCTACAAGCCTACAAATGATTTAAATACTGAATTACGACTTTTTCAGAATGAAATCGACAATCTCATCGTAGGTAATCCCAACAACTCTTGGAAATTTAATAATATAAACGAAGCTAGGATACGAGGTGCTGAAGTCTCAGTGACATACTCTATTGAAAACTTCAATTTCAACAGTGCCATCACACTACAAGATCCTGTAAATCGACAAACTGATACACTACTAACTCGACGCGCAAGAGAACATGCTAGGTTTGATATCGACTATGCTGTTTCTAATTGGGGTGCTGGTGTAACGCTCGAAGGCCAAAGCAAACGTTACGACTTCGGCAATCAAAGAATGGGCGGCTATGCTCTTGTAAACACCCGAGCCCACTGGCACCTATCACCTGACTGGACACTTCGCGCCAAAATCGACAATCTGTTTGACAAAGATTACGAACAAGCAGTTGGCTTTAACACCCAAGGCCGCTACTTTGAAACAAGTCTAACTTACCGTTTTTGATCGACGGCAGGAATTATCAAAGGAAGTCTGAGGTTACCCTGAAATATGACCTCTGCAGCCATGGATGGCTGCAGCGAGCCTACAAGGACGTACTTGTGGCGTGTCAGATTACAGGGTAACCTCAGACGCACAGATGCACGAACATCATAACGATAAGGCAACCACCATGTCTGACAGACTCGACCGAATCTATACTCGCAGTGGCGATCAAGGCACCACGGGACTTGCCAACGGCAAACGCATCCCCAAAACGCACCCCAGAATCGAAACCCTAGGCGATGTCGACGAACTTAACAGCATCATCGGGCTTGTGATCGCAGAACTAGATCACCCACACCCACTCGCCGAACTTCTTTCAAGACTGCAAAATGACCTGTTCGACCTAGGTGGAGAACTCGCCATCGCAGATAAGACCTACACCGTCATCACCCTAGAGAAAGTCACCTATCTAGAAGAGCAATTAGACGCTTTAAACAACAAACTTCCGCCACTGAAAGAATTTATCCTTCCTGGTGGCAGTAAAACCGCCGCAACAACACACCTAGCTCGCTCAGTATGCAGAAGAGCTGAAAGACAAATGGTATCGCTAGCCAGCATCGAAGGGGAAACCATCAATCCCATGGGAGCAAGCTACCTAAATCGCTTATCAGACCTCCTCTTTGTGATGGCAAGAACACTGGCACGTGAGCAAGGTGGTCAAGAAATACATTGGAAACCTTCTGCCCCAGAAGCGCTCTAAGAAAAAGTATGATTTTACACAGCAGTACAAATCAGGATAATCTGAAGTAGAACAGGATCATAATAGCTAAAAATAGGAGAGTCAGGTGGAACAAGAAACAATTTGGATTATTGCCATTGTTGCTCTTGCAGTCGGTGTACTCATCGGTTTTCTGATGGGCAAATCCGGAAGCAGCGAAACTCAACGCAAAACCCTCGAAGACGAACTCAACGGTTCTCGTGCCGAAATGGATCGTTACAAAACAGAGGTCACCAGCCATTTCGAACAAACCGCTTCTTTAGTCAATGAGTTAACTGAACAGTACCGAAAAGTTCATCAGCATCTTGCAACGGGTGCTCAAAACCTATGCCCTGACCAAGCGGCAGGACGTTCGCTTCAATCATCTCTTCAGCCTAAGCTCGAAAAATCAACAACTGAACCGGAGCAAAGTGACCAGAAGCATCTCGATCAAGCTGCTGAAGAAAAACCAACTACCTCTTCTGCTCCCAGTGAAGAACTGAACGAAGTTAATACAGCAGAAACCTCAGAAAATACAACTGAAAGTAAAGCTGCCAAAGAGAAACAGGAAACCCCTGAAATCAATATTGAGCCACCCAGAGACTGGGCACCCAAAAGCCCTCATGATGAAGGTACGCTCTCTGATCGTTATGGTCTCAAGAAAAAGTCTGAAGACATGCCAAATCCACCCTATCCAGACCCAGGTCTGAACGAGGATGAATCTGACAAAAACGATTCACAGAAAAAAACTAACAACTAATCTGTGAAGACTATACTGGATTAGCTATCTCGACAAAGCGGTGTTCAAGGCCAAAATGACGCGCTAGATGCTCACCGAGTGCCTGAACACCGTAACGCTCTGTGGCATGATGCCCAGCTCCGATGTAATGAATACCCGCCTCTCGCGCAATATGTACCACTGGTTCAGAAATCTCACCACTGATGTAGGTATCCGCTCCTAGCTCGATGGCTTTTTCAATATAGCGCTCTGCGGCTCCAGTACACCAAGCGACTTTACTGACCTTATGAGTGCCTCCTGCAATGACTTGAGGCTCTCGATCTAACACTTGCTTTACACGCTGAGTAAACAGTTTTAACGAGCAAGGCTCTGACAGTCGTCCTATATTCCCAATCGCATTGACCTTGCCTGGCTCAAGCGTGTCTTCAATTTCCAACCCTAGACGGACCGCTAAACGAGCGTTGTTACCCATGACTGGGTGTGCATCCAAAGGCAAATGATAAGCAAGCAAACTCATCTCATTAAGAATTAAGGTACGAATCCGACGATACTTAATACCGGTCAATACGGATGATTCACCTTTCCAGAAATAACCATGATGTACCAGTACTAAATCAGCGCCCCATTCCACAGCTTCATCCAGTAATGCTTGGCAGGCTGTGACACCCGTGACAATTTTTTGAACCTGCGAGCGACCTTGAACCTGCAAACCATTCGGGCAGTAGTCATTAAACTGGGATGATTTGAGAATTTCATCGCAATATTCAACTAACTCAGTCAACTCAACGCTATTGTAATTCATTGTAAAATTCCCAATTTCTCTTTTAGAGACGTATAATAGTCGATCACTTTAAACGAAATGGATATATGGGTAAATTCAAACTACTCTCTTGGCCTGTTACGACTGGCATCTTAGCTGCGCTAGTACTGATTCAGTTTTTTTACAAAACAGATGAGTCAGGCTTAGCTCCAAAGGTCGAGATTATTGAGACGCAAGCCATTACTCAGCAAGAAGCTAGAGCTTTGCCGAGTCGCCTATCCTTTGCCGAAGCAGTGGATAGAGCCTCACCAGCCGTAGTAAACATTTACACTCAAACACTGGTCAGACAACCTGCTAACCCTTTGTTGAATGATCCATTGTTTCAGCAGTTTTTTAATATTGAGCGCTTACCACAACAAGAACGCATTCAATCAAGCTTAGGGTCAGGAGTCATTCTAAGCCCTCAAGGCTATGTAGTGACCAATAACCATGTTATCTCAGGGGCTGATAGCATTGTCGTGTCGCTCCAAGATGGTCGAGAGGCGCTGGCAACCGTCATTGGCAGCGATCCAGAAACGGATCTAGCTTTACTGAAAATCAATCTACCCAGCCTTCCTAGTATCATTTTAAATACCACAGATAACCTGCGTGTCGGAGATATCGTCCTTGCGATTGGTAATCCATTTGGGGTTGGACAAACGGTTACTCAAGGCATCGTTAGCGCGACTGGCCGAAATAGCATCGGGCTAAGCACCTATGAAAGCTTTATTCAAACGGACGCAGCGATCAACCCTGGTAACTCTGGAGGGGCATTAATTGATCCTAACGGTCATCTAGTGGGAATAAATACCGCTATCTTTTCGCAATCAGGCGGATCTCATGGTATAGGTTTTGCCATTCCAGCCATTACCGCTCGTCAAGTTATGCAGGACCTGATTGAGCATGGACGTGTGATTCGTGGCTGGTTAGGTATAGAGGTTCAAGAACTTACACTGCAGCTCGCTGAATCCTTTAATTTGGACTCCAATTCAGGTGTCATTATCTCAGGTGTTGTACGAAACGGCCCAGCTCATAGCGCTGGCCTTCAACCGGGCGATATTCTTCTTGCGATGAATGGCACAGCCATCACGACTGGACGAGATTTAATGCGCAGAATAGCAAGAACCAAGCCGGGTGAGTCAGTTAGATTTGAAATTCTACGTAACGAACGCAAGTTTTCAATTGTTGCAGAGATGTCAGAAAGAACTCAACCTGCACGCTAAGGTGCAGATTGAGTGATCATAGAATTTTATTTATCAGAAAGAATACGATATTCCGCTGATCGAGCGTGTGCAGTTAAACTTTCACCGCGTGCTAAGACTGAAGCGACCTTACCCATTTCTGATGCGCCCTCAGCAGAGAACATAATAATCGAAGAGCGTTTTTGGAAATCATACACACCTAAGGGTGATGAGAAACGCGCCGTACCCGACGTAGGCAACACATGGTTAGGGCCTGCACAGTAATCCCCCAAGGATTCTGCCGTATATCGACCCATAAAGATCGCGCCAGCATGACGAATCGATGGCAATAGCGCCTCTGGATCCTCTATAGAAAGCTCTAAGTGTTCTGGTGCGATACGATTACTTAACTCAGCCGCCGCTTGCAGATCATCCACCTGTATTAAAATCGCACGGTTTTTCAGTGAAGTGCGAATAATCTCTTCGCGCTCCATCGTTGGCAGCAGCTTCTCAATGCTTGCCTGCACTTGGTCAATATAGGATGCATCGTGACAGATCAAGATCGACTGAGCATCTTCATCGTGCTCGGCTTGAGAAAAGAGATCCATCGCAATCCAGTCAGGATTGGTTTTGCCATCACAGATGATTAAAATTTCGGAAGGTCCCGCAATCATATCAATACCCACGGCACCAAACACAGCGCGCTTCGCTGTGGCGACGAAGATATTTCCTGGGCCAACAATCTTATCAACTCGAGGAACCGTTTCAGTACCGTAAGCAAGCGCGGCAACCGCTTGTGCACCACCGAGGGTAAATACTCGATCGACACCGGATAAGGCTGCTGCAGCGAGAACCAGCTCATTAACTACCCCGTCTGGAGTCGGCACGACCATGATGATCTCTTTGACGCCAGCCACTTTGGCCGGCATGGCATTCATCAACACCGATGAGGGATAAGCGGCTTTACCACCGGGAACATAGATACCCACACGATCCATCGGTGTAACTTGCTGACCTAAGACTGTGCCATCCGCTTCAGTATAGCGCCAAGATTCACTTTTCTGGCGCTCGTGGTAATCCGCAATGCGTTTTGCTGCAATTTCCAAAGCCGTTCGCTGATCTGCAGGTAGGTTTTTTAACGACTCATGCAGACGCGCCTGGCTCATTTCTAGCTCAGCCATGCTTTCAGCATTCATTCGATCAAAACGATTGGTGTATTCAACCAAGGCTTCGTCGCCACGTGATCGAACATTAGCAATCACATCATCGACTATCTGATTAACCTGCTTATCCGAAACGCTTTCCCATGCTAATAATGCATCCAATTTTGCATCAAAATCTGTTTGGCCTGCGACCAAGCGGGTGATTTCCAGAGTCATTTTAAACCTCGCGTTTAGCCACCACAGCGGCCTGCATTTTTTCAACAATAGGCTGAATTAATTCATATTTCATTTTCATCGAAGGTTGACCGACAACCAGTCGTGAACTGATATGCGCGATATGCTCAAGAGGTTCCAGCCCATTCGCTCGCAAGGTATTGCCGGTATCTACGATATCGACAATACGATCTGCCAGACCCATGATTGGAGCAAGCTCCATCGCGCCGTAGAGTTTGATAATATCCACTTGCATACCTAAACGGGCATAGTAGTCACGGGTAATATTGACGAACTTACTGGCCACTTTAAGACGACCTTCTACCGCTGCAGCACCTTTCATTCCTGCCACCATTAATCGACAACAAGAGATTTCAAGGTCTAGGGGTTCATAGAGACCTTGACCGCCATGCTCCATCAGTACGTCTTTACCAGCAATTCCCATATCTGCACCACCATACTCAACGTAGGTAGGCACGTCGGTTGCACGAATCACTAATAGCTTGATATTGTCGTGATTCGTATCAAAGATCAGTTTCCGACTACTAAAAATATCCTCGGATGGATGTATATCAGCAGCCGCGAGCAAGGGTAGCGTCTCGGTTAAAATACGTCCTTTAGATAAAGCAATCGTCAACTGTTGGGAGTTCATGCACCCGTCCCCTTACCCGAAATTCGCTTGATCTGAGCGCCTAAAGCCTGAAACTTTTCTTCGATACATTCATAACCGCGATCAATATGATAAATACGATCAATCAAGGTTTCACCTTCTGCAACCAATCCAGCAATGACTAAGCTGGCAGAGGCTCTAAGATCCGTTGCCATCACCGGTGCTCCTTTTAATTTTGCCACACCTTCGACGACTGCAGTGTTACCGTCGATGGTGATATCAGCACCCATACGACGCATTTCTTGCATATGCATGAAACGATTTTCGAAGATCGTTTCTTTGATGATTCCAACACCGATTGCCACGGTATTCATCGCCGCAAACTGGGCTTGCATATCGGTCGGAAACGCAGGATAAGGTGCCGTGGTCAAATCGACAGCCTTTGGACGACGACCTTGCATATTTAATTCTATCCAATCCTCACCCGTAGTGATGTCCGCTCCAGCTTCTTGCAATTTTTTCAACACAGAATCAAGTGTATCTGGGCGTGTGTTTCGGGTACGAACATGACCACCTGTTGCAGCGGCAGCCACTAAAAAGGTTCCTGTTTCAATTCGATCAGCCATGACTGGATATCGACAACCTTTCAATTCAGCCACACCGCGAACCGTAATCATATCGGTTCCAGCACCGCGAATATCCGCACCCATTGCATTTAGGCAGTTAGCCAGGTCTACAATTTCCGGTTCACGCGCGGCATTTTCAATCAGCGTTTCACCTTCAGCAAGCGCTGCAGCCATCATAATATTCTCGGTACCTGTCACTGTGACCGTATCAAAGAATACTGTACCGCCTTTCAAACGACCTTCGCATGATGCACGAATGTAACCTTGATCAACTTCAATCGTTGCTCCCAAGGCCTCTAAACCTTTTAGGTGAAGATCAACGGGACGACTACCTATTGCACAGCCACCGGGTAGAGAAACTTCTGCCTTGCCAAATCTTGCTAATAAAGGCCCTAATACGAGTATTGAGGCGCGCATGGTTTTAACAAGGTCATAGGGCGCTACGACTGAATTGATCTGTGTTGAGTCTATTTCAACACTCATAGACTCGTGCAACGTAATCTCGACACCTAAGCGACGCATCAATTCTAGCATGGTGGTGATATCATGCAGATGTGGCAAATTTGAAATCGTCACGGGTTCCGATGCCAGCAGAGTAGAGGCTAGAATCGGCAAGGCAGCATTTTTTGCACCAGAAATCCACACATCGCCTTTTAGGCAAGCGCCGCCTTGTATCAATAGCTTATCCATTTATCTTTCCATTTTGGGCAATCAGTTCAGTGCGGCCCATTGTTCAGGGGTATAGGTTTTAATCGTTAGCGCGTGAATGGCTCCACTGGCAATTTGCTCATTTAAGCAACCGTAAACCATTTGTTGTTTTTTTACCGGCGAAAGACCAGTAAAAGCTGGGCTAATCACGGTAACTTCAAAGTTACATCCCTCACCAG
This sequence comes from Nitrincola schmidtii, assembly GCF_008973715.1. Classification (GTDB taxonomy): domain Bacteria; phylum Pseudomonadota; class Gammaproteobacteria; order Pseudomonadales; family Balneatricaceae; genus Nitrincola; species Nitrincola schmidtii. The sequence goes on along the minus strand of NZ_WBOL01000005.1, from coordinate 162,206 downwards.
CCGTCACAACTTCACTGTCTTGAATTTGACTTTCAACGATGCGCTTTACTTCTTCAGCCTGCATAAAAGCTCCGAGAAATTCTTAATCACTTATAAAGGGGGACTATCTTAACGCAAAAAAAGGCTTTTGAGCGAATTGACTCAAAAGCCTTACAAAGGAATTAGTTTAATTGATCGTCAATGCCGACCAATTTTGCAATCGACAGCATATCAACGGGCAAGTTAACAACTTCTAATGATAGTGATTTTGCTTGAGCGTAACGCTGGCAGCACAACCACAAAGACAAAGCAGAACTATCAACTCGACCCACACCACTAAAATCGATACGACATTGACCGGTTAAATCTTTCAACTGATTCAGTAAAGCGTCACGTTTCGCAACAACCGTTGAAAATAACAAATCACCTGCGACTGTTAATTCAACGACGGAAGTGTCATCCTTCGACATCTTCTACTACCTCAGCAATAGTTCGAGCAACGCGCTCTTCCCAATTATCGATTACAGCAGAAACGTTTCTTGAACGCTGGAACATGTCAGCAAACTGATTTTGGAAGGTTAAACGAAGGTTGATACCCTCAACTGCAACATTCACCAACATCCAGTTTCCGTCAACATTACGCATGTAGTAGAGAATATTGTATGTTTTTCCAGCGGTTGAAGTTAACTGCACGTTAACTACCTGCATTTCAGGCTGGGGGCTGGGTGCTCTGGGTGGTGTAATTGAGTATTCACGAACCGCAAACTCACTAACCGCCAAAGAATAAGTACGAATCAACGTCGTTTTTAAAATATCAGCAAAACGTTGTAACTCATCTTCCGTTGCAGTACGAGCAAAACGTCCCATCACACCGCGGCCGAAACCGTAAAAATCAATCACTGGTGTCACAATCGTCTCTATCTCAGACTGTAATCGTGTACGATTTTCATCCTGCAATAATGAGCGATCCTCCATCAGTGCAATGACGTTTTCAGTCGTTTCAGCAACAACCGCTCTAGCGGCTTCCCATTCAGCATCTGCAGCCATTGATTTTGCAGAGATCAACATGGAAACCAAAAAAATCCAACCTGCGCTATACAGTTTATTCATTCGTTTTTACTCACTCACCTGATTCATGAGAAATTTACCGACCAGATCTTCAAGCACAAGAGCTGACTGGGTATTAAAGATAAAATCACCATCGCCTAAAACATCCATATCACCACCAGGGACTATCCCGATATATTGCTGACCTAGCAGACCTGACGTCAGAATCATTGCAGAACTGTCTGCACTAATAAAATCAACATCAGCAAAAATACTCATCTCCACCTCTGCCATCAACATTTGTGGATCGAGTCGGATACTGCGAACTTCTCCAATTTGTACGCCTGACATTGACACTTTAGCCCGTTGCGTTAATCCACCGATATTCTCAAAAGAGGCGTAAAGTGTGTAACCACCCGCTTTGGGCTTCAAGGTTAGGCCACTTACATTTAAAGCCAGCAGGATTAAGGCTACAAAACCCAACAACATAAAAATACCGACGCTGATTTCAACAGTACGGATACGCATATTACAAATCTCCAAACATCAAAGCGGTAAGAACAAAGTCGAATCCCAAAACAGCGAGCGATGCGTACACAACTGTACGAGTCGTTGCTTGGCTTATGCCTTCAGAGGTTGGGACACAGTCATAACCTTGATAGACAGCAATCCAGGTCACAATGAACCCAAAAACCACCGCCTTGATCAACCCATTAATAACATCTTCTCTAAAATCAACAGCTTGCTGCATATTTGCCCAGTATGCACCACTGTAGATACCTAACCAGTCAACAGCGACCACTGCAGCACCCCAGATACCCACCACAGCAAAGATCATGGAGAGTAGTGGCATACAGATAAATCCAGCATAAAGTCTTGGCGCGATAATACGACGGTAAGGATCGACGCCTATCATCTCTAAACTGGCAAGTTGCTCTGTTGCTTTCATCAAACCTATTTCTGCCGTTAATGCAGAACCAGCGCGACCAGCAAACAATAATGCAGTAACAACAGGGGCTAACTCTCTTAACAAGCTTAAGGCAACCATTTGACCTACAGCTTGCTCTGAACCGTAGTCAACAAGGATAGTATATCCCTGCAACCCAAGCACCATACCTATAAATGCACCGGACACAACAATAATCACTAGTGATAAGACACCTATAAAATAGATCTGCTTGATCAATAGTGGCAACATCATCATCGGCGCAGGACGAGCGACGATAGATTGAAATAAAATTTGTCCAGAACGCCCAAATGCAGCGCACTTAGACAGGGTCCTATGACCCAAACGCTGTATATTATCCAAAATCACTTAAATACACCTCCTGCCATCAACTCATCTAGCAAATCAGGTGCTGGATAGTGAAAGGGAACAGGACCGTCTGGCAAACCATCAACAAACTGTCTAACCTGCTCTGAATCTTGCTGTTTCAGCATTTCGGGTGTTCCTTCAGCGATAATCTTTCCATCTGATAGCACATAAATGTAATCTGCTATCGATAGGGTTTCCTGTATATCATGGGAAACGATAATGGATGTATGACCTAGCGCTTGATTCAATCGTTTAATCAAGTTCACCAAAACACCCATTGCGATAGGATCTTGGCCGGTAAAGGGCTCGTCATACATCACAATATCTGGATCTAATGAAATAGCTCTAGCTAGTGCAACTCTTCGAGCCATGCCACCAGAAAGCTCACTTGGCATCAGTGACACTGCGCCGCGAAGTCCGACCGCTTGAAGCTTCATCAACACGATATCGCGAATCATGACTTCCGGTAGCTCTGTGTGAACTCGAATAGGAAATGCGATGTTGTCAAACACATTCATATCAGTAAACAGCGCGCCGCTTTGAAACAACATCCCCATTCGCTCACGCACAATGAATAGATCTTTGCGATTAAGTTTAGGAATATTTTGTCCGTCTAATAGAATTTCACCCGTGTCTGGACGCAACTGACCACCAATAAGCTTAAGCAAGGTGGTTTTTCCAGTACCAGAAGGTCCCATAATCGCTGTTACTTTACCGCGAGGTATCTTTAAACTGATATCGTCGAAAATTTTTCGCGATCCACGAGTAAAGGTCATATTACGGATTTCTACTATGATATCGTCTAGTGGTAGTGCTTTACCGTCAACGACAGGCTTATCCTGACCCATCTTTTCACCCTGTAACTTCAAACAAGACGTGCAAATATACCATTACAACGCCTCACATTAAACGTGCTATTGATACGAAACGATCACTATTACGACAAATGAGATACGAAACTCGTTCAATCTGCGCTAAACTTGGTCTTTAATTTATAACGAATACTTACTATTGGTTACTTCCAACTCAGATGAATAATTTCAATTTTCTTGCTACGGGTCTGCGCACCATTGAAATCGAACAAGCCACCTTAACGGCTTTGAAAGGTCAACTGGATGGCCACTTTACAGACGCATGTAAATTGATGTTGCGCTGTGAAGGTCGAGTTATCGTTACTGGAATGGGTAAATCTGGCCATATCGGAAATAAAATAGCGGCCACACTTGCTAGTACAGGCACACCTGCGTTTTTTGTCCATCCCGGTGAGGCCAGCCATGGTGACCTGGGCATGTTTACCGGTAAAGATGTTGTGCTCGCCCTATCTAACTCAGGTGAAACCGCAGAAGTCGTTACCATACTTCCATTGATAAAACGCATGGGCGCCCCACTGATCAGCATGACCTCTAATCCTGAGTCTACCTTGTCAAAATGTGCCGATGTCAATTTGCACCTGCCCGTAGAACGTGAGGCATGCCCACATAATTTAGCACCAACCTCAAGCACCACCGCTCAACTGGTTATGGGCGATGCGTTGGCGATAGCTCTATTAGAAGCTAGAGGCTTTAGTCCTGAAGATTTTGCTTTTTCTCATCCCGGCGGCAGCCTTGGTAGGCAATTATTATTACGCGTCGATGACATCATGCATTCAGGTGACGAGATACCTCAGGTCACGATTACCACTCCCATCCATAAAGCACTGATGGAAGTCACGCAAAAACGTCTTGGTATGACGGCGGTCACCAATGATAAAGGGGAGTTACTGGGTATTTTTACCGATGGTGATTTACGCAGAACGTTAGATCTCGGTGTTGATCTAAAAAACACAGCGATTGCAGAAGTAATGACTCTAGGAGGCACAACGATCAAAGTTGGATCCTTGGCCGCTGAAGCATTAAAAATCATGCAAGAACGCAAAATTAACGCGCTTCTTATTACTGACGAACAAGGAAAGCTTGCAGGCGCTCTAAACATGCACGACCTGCTAAAAGCAGGAGTAATTTAACATGTCCGAACCCCTTTCAGCAGTTCTAAAACAGCGTCTGCTAGGCATACGATTAGTGGTGTTTGATGTTGACGGCGTACTAACCAATGGATCATTGAACTTCTTACCTGATGGTCAAGAGGTAAAAAGCTTCAACACCCTTGATGGCTTAGGCATTAAGTTGCTGCAAAAAGCAGGTATCAAGACCGCTATTATTACTGGCCGAAGCTCCTCTCAAGTCAGTATGCGTGCTAAAGCACTGGGCATCGATTGGTTAATTCAAGGACGTGAAGATAAATTGATCGCTCTTGAAGAGATCTGGAAAGACAGTGGCGAAAGTGCCGCGACAACCGCTTACATGGGGGACGACCTTCCTGATTTATCTGCGATCACAACGGTCGCCTTTGGCGCTTCAGTCCCTAATGGTCACCCATTAGTGTGTAAAGAATCAGACTGGTGCAGCACCCGTCGCGGTGGTGAGGGGGCAGCTAGAGAACTATGCGAACTCATCCTTCATGAACAAGGTAAGCTGAATGCATTATTAGAGGCCTTTCGTTGATGCTAAAAAGTGCCCGCCTACGTTTATTTATTGGCTTTATGCTACTCACCATAGCAGGTGTGTATTGGGCTTTTTTTGGCACTCCACAACCCTTATCAACAAGCACACCTGATGACCCTAATCGCGTTGACTTCTTTATTAGAGATGCTTTTATTACCAAATTTGATGAACAAGGCCAGATTGAACACATCATCACATCACCCTTGCTCCAGCACTTTCCAGTACAAGAACGAACCACACTTGAAACTCCCTTCGTCACGCTTCCGAATGATACAGGTGATATGCAAATCTCTTCTGATGAAGGCTTTATGCTGGATGACGAGACCAAAATTGAACTTGCAGGAAACGTGCAGGTTATTGATAATTCCACATCAGAAGTACCCTGGGTACTAACAACAGCCATCCTGACTTTCCTGCCACCGGAAAATTATGCTGAAACAGAGGCTCCCGTGCTGATTGTTCAGGGTCAAAACCGTACTGACGCGATTGGAATGAAGGCATGGTTTAATGAACGCCAAGTCGATTTGCTGTCAGAGGTAAGAGGTTATTATGTTACCAACTAGCAACACGTTACGAGCCCTATTCGCATTATTACTGACGGTCAGCATCACCAGTCACGCACTACCCGAAGATCAAGACCAACCGATTTACGTCAGTGCCGACCAAGCATCAATGAATGAAATTACGGGTATTGCAATCTACACAGGCGATGTTGAAATTCGCCAAGGAACCATGATTCTCCAAGGCTCTCGTGTGGAAATGCATCGTGACGCTCAAGGAAGCATCAATCGTATTATTACCACGGGTTCGCCAGCACAATTCCAACAGCAAGCATCACCGAACCAACCATTAACTAAAGCTTTTGGTTTACGGATGGACTACAACGTCCCTACACAAACCGTTACCATTACCGAACAGGCAAGGGTAACCCAAGACGCTGATGAATTTACCGGTGAACGTATTGTTTACAATATGGATAAATCGGTAGTCGATGCTTTCCGAAGCGATAGTCAAGGCGGCCAACGCGTGCAAATGGTTATTCAGCCTAAGGCTAACCCTTAATATGACACATAGACTGGAAGCGCTGCATCTTGCTAAGTCCTATAAAGGTCGCGCTGTTGTTCGTGACGTTTCATTACACGTCGAACAAGGTGAAATCGTTGGCTTACTTGGCCCCAACGGTGCCGGCAAGACAACCTGCTTTTACATGATAGTAGGCATTATTACTGCTGATAAAGGAAATATTCGGCTGGCACAACAAGACATTACTCGTCTAGCGATGCATAGTCGTGCCAAAAAAGGAATTGGATACCTACCGCAAGAAGCATCCGTGTTTAGAAAACTCAGTGTTAGCGATAATTTAATGGCCATTTTAGAAACACGTGCTGAGCTATCGAAAGCGCAACGCAAGCAGCTTTTAGAAGAATTGCTGCAGGAGTTCCATATCACCCATATTCGCGATAGCCTAGGCATGTCGCTATCCGGTGGCGAAAGACGACGGGTTGAGATTGCCCGTGCATTAGCGACTGAACCCAAATTCATTTTGCTTGATGAACCTTTTGCGGGTGTTGATCCCATTTCAGTCAATGACATTAAGCAAACCATTCGGCACCTTCAAGAACGAAACATTGGTATACTCATTACCGATCACAACGTGCGCGAAACGTTGGACATTTGTGAACGAGCTTATATCGTTAGTGAAGGCACAATCCTTGCAGATGGCAGCCCATCTGACATAATGAACAATGAACAAGTTCGCTCCGCTTATCTGGGCGACCAATTCAGACTATAACAACTCCCTGCCTCTGAAGAAGTGATCTAAAGGCATATGAAGCAAGCGTTACATCTAAAGATTGGCCAGCATCTCACGATGACGCCGCAGTTACAGCAGGCGATCAGGCTATTACAGTTATCCACCTTAGATCTGCAACAAGAGATCCAGCAGGCTTTGGATAGTAACCCCTTGCTTGAAATTAGCGAAGATGAAGCTGATCACGCTGAAGAACGCACCAATGACAACTACGACGCCAATCAGTACGAAGGCACAGAAAAAACAACCGCTTCTAACAATGATAAAGATCAACTCGACTCACATGCTGAAGAAAGCAATGCCGAGCATGAGTGGAGCGAGTCGATTCCAGAGGAATTAGCTACCGACAGTCAATGGGAAGATACGTTTCAACATCAATCGAGTGGCCCTTCAGGAGACAGTGATTGGCCTGATAATGAAAACGACACCCGAGAAGATACACTCCAGGATCATCTTATCTGGCAGCTGAATTTAACTCCAATGACCGATCAGGACCGTTTAGTTGCCGAGTCGATTATAGATTCCATCGATGCTGATGGTTATTTACGCAGTGATGTAACAGAATTATTGGAACAGTTCAAAACCCAAGAACCGGATCTTTTTTCTGAAGCGGAAGAAGATGAAATCTTAGCTGTATTGCACCGGATTCAACAGTTTGATCCTCCTGGCGTTGGAGCAAGAGACTTAAGTGAATGCCTGTGTATTCAGATACACCAACTTCCACTTGAATTAACATGGCGACAAGAGGCAATCAAACTCTGTCGAGATTTTTTACCTCTACTGGGTAGTCACGATTACAAAACACTGCTGCGCAAGATGCGCTTAAATGAAACTGAGCTGGATGAGGTCATCACCTTAATTCGTTCACTAAATCCTAAACCTGGCGCAATGATCAGTAGCACACAGTCTGAATATGTTATTCCTGACGTGATGGTGCGTAAAATACAAGATGAATGGATAGTATCTTTAAATCCTGACATTGCCCCTAAATTACAGATCAACAATCAATATGCTGATCTGATTCGTCGTGCTGACACCAGTGCTGACAACACCTATCTTAAAAACCACCTGCAAGAAGCTCGCTGGTTTTTGAAAAGCCTGATGAGTCGTAACGAAACTCTATTAAAAGTTGCCACCGAAATTGTTGAGCGTCAGCGCGATTTCCTAGAGGTAGGTGATGAAGCAATGAAGCCGATGGTGCTTCATGACATTGCTGAGGCCGTGTCCATGCATGAATCGACTATTTCTCGTGTGACCACACAAAAATATATTCATACACCCCGTGGTATTTACGAACTGAAATACTTTTTTTCCAGTCAAGTGAATACTGCCGATGGTGAAGGTGCCTCTTCTACTGCCATTCGAGCACTGATTAAGAAACTCATTTCGTCAGAAAACACAGCAAAGCCCCTAAGCGACAATAAAATTGCGCAGCTACTCAAAGAACAAGGGATCAATGTCGCTAGACGCACGGTTGCAAAATATCGTGAAGCGCTATCGATTCCACCTTCAAATGAGCGCAAGCGTCTGCTTTAATTAATATAGAGTACGATCTTCATCGTACCAGCACTAAGGAGATATACCATGCAGATCAATATCACAGGTCATCACGTAGAACTAACAGAAGCTATGACCGAGTATGTCAATACAAAGTTTGAGCGTCTGGAGCGACACTTTGATAACATTACCAATGTACAGGTGACCCTCAGTGTTGAGAAGCAACGCCACAAAGCTGAAGCAGATATGCATGTTGCAGGAGGTGAAATATTTGCCCAAGCAGAGCAAGACGACATGTATGCTGCTATTGATGCCATGGTCGACAAGTTGGATCGCCAGGTTATCAAGCACAAGGAAAAAATGAAGTCACATAAATAAACTAATTAGACAGATTATCTCATGCCTATTTCCGAGCTGCTGACAGAGTCGATGACACGCTGCCATATTGATGCAGTCAGCAAGAAACGTGTCCTTGAATTAGCTAGCGAATTGCTGGCTGGTAATAACGAAGCAATGGAAGCAGAAGATGTTTTCAGTGCGCTGTTGAATCGTGAGCGGCTCGGCAGTACGGGTATTGGAGACGGTGTGGCGATCCCACACTGTCGCCTTGCCGGCTGTGAACATGCTACAGCCCTTCTTATAACCCTAAAAGAGCCGATCGAATTTGACGCAATAGATAACCGTCCTGTCGATCTTCTGTGTTGTTTACTGGTTCCCGAAGATGCGGCCACTGAACACCTTCATACGCTTGCAGGGTTGGCAGAAATGTTCAGCCAGTCAGATATTCGTGAAGCGTTACGACAATGCACCGCTGACGATGAACTCTATCAGCGATTTATCTCTCTTGCGGATAAACGGAGCTAAGTTGTGAAACTGGTCGTGCTGAGTGGACGTTCTGGATCAGGCAAAACTACCGCTCTACAGGCACTTGAAGATGCTGGCTTTTATTGCATAGATAACCTACCTGCCATGCTGTTGCCCGATCTCATCGAGCAGATGACAGCAACCGACGACGGACCAAAACGCATTGCCGTTAGTATCGATGCACGCAACTTGACTAGTAACCTTGAGCGCTTCCCAACGCTACACAAGCAGCTTAAGGCATTCAATAACCTCACCTGTGAAGTGATCTATCTAGATGCCTCTGAAGCAACACTGCTTAAACGTTTTAGTGCCACACGACGTAAACATCCACTGACAGATCTCTATTCTGGCTTGCAAGATGCGATTGACCAAGAGCGTATGGTTCTTGAACCTATCGCCTCTCTGGCTGATTTACGAATTGATACCACGCACATGACACTCTATGATTTGCGTGATCGAATTAAGCTTCGCATTAATCAAAGTCGTGAACAGTCACTGTCGTTACTGTTCGAATCCTTTGGCTTTAAGCATGGATCACCACTGGATAGCGACTTTACCTTTGATGTTCGTAGTCTTCCTAATCCTCATTGGATACCCGAGCTTCGTCCACTTACGGGAATGGATCAGCCAGTGCAAACGTTTTTACGACAGTCCAGTGATGTGTTAGAAATGCAACAAGATATTACCCAGTTTTTAGAACGCTGGTTGCCACGGATTCGCAAAGATAACCGTAGCTACCTAACTGTCGCTATAGGCTGTACTGGCGGGCAACATCGCTCTGTCTATCTTGCTGAACAACTGGCTAGCCATTTTAGTCAAGCTATGGATAATGTACATGTTCGCCACCGAGAATTAACTGAGAACGCATGATTACAGCGCCAATCACTATCATTAATAAATTAGGACTGCACGCACGCGCGGCTGCAAAGTTAAGTGCACTCGCTGGAAGCTACACCAGTCAAATTCAAATAGAAAAAGGTGGTCGTTCTGTCGACTGTAAAAGCATTATGGCTGTGATGATGCTAGCTGCAAGTAAAGGGACAGAAGTGATCTTGCACATCGATGGAGCAGATGAAGCCGATGCGCTTGACGCACTCACTACCTTAATTAATAACCGTTTCGATGAACCGGAATAAAGAAGAGTCTATGAAGTCAGATAAAAACCCGAACCTCGATGACGAAGATTACATCAGTCGTTCAGAAATTAAACGTCAGATGGAAGCATTAAAGCATCTAGGCAAGCGTGTTACTGAACTGCGTCCGGATCAGCAAGATAAAATCCCAATGGACTCTGTTTTACGAGCTGCGATGGCAGAAACACGTCGTATCACCTCGAATGGTGCGCTGAAAAGACACATGCAATACATTGGTAAACTGATGCGTCATGCGGATGTTGAAGCGATACAAGCGGCGCTAGACCAGTTTGATACAGCAAGCCAAGCGCATAACCAAAAGTTTCATGCACTAGAACAGTGGCGTGATCGCCTAATTTTGCCTGGTGAGGCGGGAAATGAAGCTGTAGAAGCCTTCATTAGTGAATATCCTTCGACAGATATTCAACAATTAAGACAACTGATACGTAACACTCGTAAAGAGATTGAAAAACAACAGCCTCCGACTCAATTCAGGAAACTCTTCCGGTTTTTGCGAGAAACCACCGATACTGATATTAGCGATCAGCAGGATTAAGTAAATTAAGCTGTGGGTCCTTCCAATCACCAGTTAAGGTGTAAGCGATTCGGGTCATTTTATCGATCCGATCACCCATAACACGATCAAAAAGAAACAACGCGCCAGCTACATGAGGGGCGCCTAAGAGTGCTGCACCGATAGTTAAATTACTGCCTATCGGCACACTCACCCTAATCGTCTTGTCAAGCTGGTGTGTATTCAGATTAACCTGTCCGGTGATCTCCATATTGGCAGAGGGACCCGTCATCTGTAGGGGCTCTCGAATCAGAGCAACACCTTGATTTAACTCGTAATCGGCTTTAATTTGATCAAACACTAACCCTTTTTGCAGTAGATCGCTAAAATCTAATCTCAATCTTCTGGATAATGTATTGAGGTTGAGTAAGCCAAAGACTCTTAACAGATTTGCCCCCGCACCAGACTCTATAATGCGACCCTCATCTGCTTGAAATTGAAACATTCCATCGAGTGACCCTAAACGAAACTGCCAAGGCGCACCACGCCATGTCAGTTGAGCGTTAGATCTGAACTGTTTTGTTTCAATAGGTCGGCCTAAATCCCAACGATGGAGTATCTGTGATAGATCGCCACCAGCCAGATTTGCGGTCAAGTTAGTGCTGGGAAAATCAGCGGCATTCCAATGCGCATGCCCGGATAAGGTAAAATCTTCTAATCTTCCGCGAATTGACTCAATAGTTAAATTTTGACCACTCGGTTTTAGGTCAAGAGACCAAGCGCCCAACCCCATCGATTTATAACGCAAGTCATCTATCTGCAAAGACACCTGAGGAAAGCCACTGATGTCTACCGATGAATACTCTTGATTTAACGGCTCATCTTCAGCTTCAGATTCGATACCCCGCCAATGCAAGTGATTGAGGTGCGACACCCACACTTCACCGTCTCGACGTATGCGACCGTTGACACTTATTTCTGGCAGATCTCCAAACAGCTCAAGGTACGAATCTTGAGGTAATAAAGCCTTACCTTGACCTAATAGCAACTGCCCCCTTAATGGAACAGATAAATCAAAAGCACCTTGCAAGAATTGGTCATAATTAAAATGAAGCCGCTGCAGTTCGGGAAATAGGTCAACATATAACCGTCTAACTTCTGTATCAGTTTTACCTAAGTTTAAGGGCAAGTCGACAGTCGTTCCGACTAGATCAGAACGTACTTCAATTCGAGGACACTGCAAACTTTGTGGACATAACGTCAACGTCATATCAGCATGGCTTTTCCCTTGAAATCGCTGACCTAGGCTTAAACCTGTCAACTGATCCATGTTTGCTGTCGCAACTGGGCCATTCACCGCAACCTGGATTCGATCGCCTTGAGAAGAAATAGTGGCATTTAACGCCTCATTAAATAAGCGACCTTGAAGGGCTTCAGAACGCAGACCATCTTGGGTGGTGTAAATAATACCACCTCGAATCTCAGAAAACTGAAGATCTCGCTGCTGTAAATGCAGTTGATTACCCTGCAACTGAGTATTTACCTGAACACCTACGCGCTCTGGCTTATTAACCGGTATTTGCAGGGACAAGCGCGTTGCTGTAGGCCCCGCCAGCTGCCAGTCATCAAAGGCTGAACCTAAATAATTACCTAACGCAGACTCAGACAGCAATACTGAGAAATCAGAAGCATCGCCTTCAAGCATCGCTGCGACTTGAACCTCTTGGCTGTTTGGTGGCAGATATATCCAGCCACTTTGGACAGTCGAGTTTAAGATCTTTGCGGAAGCGATATCGATACGCAATTCAGTGTTGCGTAATTGTAAAAACACACGACCCTCTCGAACGGTTGGCCAATTATTATCAAAAGTAAATTCAGCTTGGTCAGCATCTAAAAAAAGTTGAACAGTCGGAGGTAAAGCGTATGAACCCGGTCGTAAACCAGCATGTATCATCAACCCCGCCTGATTCACTTTACCGGCTTTAATTGAGCCTTTAAGCCAATCATAGAGTGTCTGGCCTAACTCTTTCGGTGGCGTGTAAAACTCCGTTTGCATGGCATCTGTGTCAGTGATACCGATCAACAAACTAAACTCAATTTGTTCTTCGCGATCAAAAGGACGATAGAGCCCAAAGCGTCCTTTAGCCTGAATATCATTGTTGCTTAAGCTTAAAATACCACTATTTAATCGCAGCGCCTCTCCCGTGACTTGCCAACTGACTTGTCCGCTCGCTTCAGAGTAGCGCCAACCCGTACCAAAAAGTTGAGGGAAATTGAGGGTAAATGCAGCACTCTCAAGCATGACCTGTCCCTCTGTTGGACCTGCATGAACCCAGCCAGAAATTCCGGACGCTGCTGGAGCATCTTGCCATGCAGAAACAGCCACGTCATCGAGCCGGGCCTGCAGAATAAAATCAGAGAGATCTTCTGCATTTTCCCAATAGACAACAAGATCATTTAACCGTCCAGAGGGTGCTAGTCGATCCAATATCCCTTCAACGGATTCAGGCAAGATATCCAGCTGATCAACCCAATGATAAAGAGCAGCCAGATCTAGGCTAGCAATTTGAATGAGATCTAGTTTTGGTTGCTGGCCTTGTTCAAACCTAAAATCGGATATCAACTCTGGAATCGCTAAAACAACATCTTGCGTTTTTGCTGAAATATCGCGAAGTTGTAATTGATACAGCTGTTCTTTTATGGGTAAAAGAACAAATTTCATTTTCAATTCATCTATATCAGGCCATCTCTCGCCAGCAAGTAGTAACGGCGTAATAGCAATGTCGCCCTGCAACTCGATAAGCTGATGCGCCTTCCATTCACCCCAAAGGTGCGTTGATAGATTTAATTCGTTCATCTCAAAGGGCAATACCCCAAGGCTTAACAACTCAGCGCCTAGCGCATCACTTTGTACATAAAAACGATAGTGACCTGCCAAGAGATCTTTTGGATCAAATTCTTGTGCATGCAGCGCCATAACGACATAGGCATCCTCACCTATTCGGGGAATGCGTATAGAACCACTGATCTGATACTCGCCTTCTGCTGCCTCAAACATGGCATTGACCGGCGATATTAACTGCATCGGCCCTTCCTCTGGTTGAAGGCCAAGATGTAGATCTTGCAACATAATGCTGGGTTGGTACTGCAATAGTGCTAAGAGTTTTGTAATGGAATCCTGCTCGGTTGCTTCTGTATCTACCTCTGGAAACCAACGCCCTTGATGTTGCTGAAGCAAAATATCAGTGTGTTGAAGTGATGCTGTGCTAAATACAGGTAAGCGATGCAGAATCGTTTTAAATAAATCCAGCGTTAAATTCAGATGCTGTGCTTTTAAAGACATTCGGGGTTGAGATTCATCCTGGCTCAACAAGGTAAGTTCACTGAGCTGCAAACGAACGCGCCATTGATCTAGTGATGCAGTTAACTCACCTATCTGCACCTGCATCCCAAGAGATTGGCTGAGTTGATCGGCAATCTGATCTGAATACCTTGATAACTGGGGCAAGCCCATTCTCAAGGATAAAATCAATACTGCTGGAATCAATGCCAGTATTAACAGAACACGATAGCTTCTAGCCAAATGATGTTTCATCTGCGATTAGCCATAGTTAACGCAGTACAACATCAAACTGCTCTGGTGTGTAAAGAGTTTCAGCTTGAAAACGAATGGTTTTACCAATAAAGGCTTCGAGTTCTGCCAAATGATCAGAAGCTTCATCTAATAAATAATTCACCACACTGACCGCCGCAACAACTAAATAACTTTGCGTATCATAGGCACGGTGCTGACGAAGTATTTCACGGAAAATTTCGTAAGATACGGTTTCTGGTGTTTTTACGGTCCCGCGTCCTTGGCAAACGGGGCATGATTCACAGAGAACATGCTCAAGGCTTTCTCGAGTACGTTTTCGTGTCATCTCTATCAAGCCTAATTCCGACACGCCAGTCACCTTGCACTTGGCATGATCTTTTTCTAATACGCGATCCAGTGTTCGCTGCACTTGACGCTGATGGTCAGGATCAGTCATATCAATAAAGTCGATGATAATAATACCACCAAGATTACGTAAACGTAGTTGGCGTCCAATCGCGGTCGCCGCTTCAAGATTGGTCTTAAAAATCGTTTCTTCTAGGTTACGATGTCCAACAAAACCACCGGTGTTGATATCAACCGTGGTCATGGCTTCTGTTTGATCGAAAATGAGATAACCACCCGATTTCAATTCAACTTTACGTCCTAAAGCTTTCTGCATCTCTTCTTCGACATTAAACATATCGAACAAAGGTCGCTCACCAGGGTAATACTCGATCTTATCAACGATTTCAGGAACTAAGTTTCCAGCGAACTCTACCGCACTTTGGTAGGTTTCACGGGAGTCGATGCGAATGCGCTCCACATCAGCATGCGCCATATCTCTTAAGGCACGCATATGCAACGGCAAATCTTCATACACAATAGAGGGAACACTGGCTGAAACTATTTTCTGTTGTAGGTTTTGCCAAAGGCGTCGTAAGAAGTCTATATCAGAGCGTAACTCTAACTCACTGACACCTTCTGCTACTGTCCTAAGAATAAAGCCACTGGACTCCTGTTCCTCAGCAGTTTCAAGAAGGAGTTGCTCCATCAAATCCTTCAGGCGATCACGTTCTTCTACATCATCAATGCGCTGAGAAACACCGATATGATCATTTTTTGGCATCAACACCAAATAACGTGAAGGAATAGAGATATGGGTGGTTAAACGCGCACCTTTAGTGCCAATGGGATCTTTAGTAACCTGCACCAGCAGGGTTTCACCTTCACGGATCACTTGGGCGATCGGCACAGTCGAACGCTGGCCTTGCTGAGCTTGAACTTCGGGACTGACTAACTCATCAACCGGAATAAAGGCTGCACGCTCCAGCCCGATATCGACGAAGGCAGCTTGCATACCTGGTAAAACACGCACAACGCGACCTTTATAGATATTACCGACAATACCCCGACGACTAGCACGCTCAACGTAAATTTCTTGCGGCATACCGTTTTCAATCACCGCCACGCGGGTTTCCATCGGAGTAAAGTTTATTAATATCTCTTCAGCCACGTAAAGGCTCCTTATCGTAACGAATTTACAGTGTCAAAGATCATCTATTTGCCAAACCTTAATACCATGTTTCTCTAGCAGTTGTGCAGTTTCATGTAAGGGTAATCCGACGACACTCGAGTAACTACCTTTAAGATGTTTCACAAAAATGGCGCCCAAACCTTGTACCGCATAGCTACCCGCTTTGTCTTGCGGTTCACAAGTACGCCAATAGGCTCGACACATCGCCTCAGTTAAATGGGCAAATTCAACATCGCTTACGACACTCAACACATCTTCGCCTTGACTGGAGATCACCGCAATACCAGTGATCACTTGATGAGTTTTGCCTGACAGACGCATCAACATCTGTATCGCATCCGTTTCATCGACCGGCTTACCTAGTATAGCACCATCGATTGAAACGGTTGTATCTGCTGCCAAAACAACCTGTTCAGAAGCATGATGACGCAAGCAATGCCGTGCTTTTTCAAGTGCTAATCGACATGTATATGGCTCGGGTGCTTCGTTGGGTAGTGCATCTTCGCAGATATCAGAAGGAGCCACGATGCAGGAAACACCGATCTGCTTTAACAAAGAACGTCTGCGAGGCGATGCTGAGGCAAGAACTAACTCAGGCATAAATTACTCAATACGGAAGGTTTTTCGAACGCCATGCAAAACGACATAGATCCATGGCCAGAAAATACCACTAATTATAGAGGGGATCAAAAACTGTAGCCCACCTGCTGTGGTCCCTGTAATACCCTGCATCCAAAAGAAAAGCAGTTGGTTAATACCCACCAGCACCATCACCATCATGGACTGCTGCCACAGAGGAAACATTCGTAAGCGCTTATAAAGCAGTAATACCAGGTAGGCAATGATGGTTAGTGATAACGCATTTAAGCCCAACACACTACCACGAATAATATCCAGTAGTAGTCCCATGAAAAAGGCGCTGACTAAACCAACGCGATGCGGAACCATCAACACCCAATAGATTAATACTAATGCCACCCACTCTGGGCGATACCAAATTAAAAAATCAGGTAACGGAATTTGGCTGAGTATTAAACCTATCAGGAAAGTGGCAAAAATCAGTAACGAACCACCCTGGGTCGCATCCTGCCTCATGTCTCAGGTGACTCCTGTGACTCATCTAACCCTAACTGAGGCTCTGACTGAACACTGGATTGCGGGTTGGGGTAGTCGATAACCAACAGCTGACGACTTCGATCAAGACGCGCTGAAGGTTTTGCTTTGACTAACAAGAATGGTCGACCCGGATCTCTAACTATCTCCTCAACCACACCCACGGGATAGCCTCTAGGAAAGCGACCACCCAGACCAGAGGTCACTAATAGATCACCCTCTTCAATATCAGCCGTGCTGGGGACATGACTTAACTCAAGTTCATTCAACAATCCCTTGCCTAGTGCTATCGAACGAAAGCCACTTCGATTGACTTCAACAGGAATGGCAGTTCGAGCATCGGTGATCAGCATAACGCGGCTTGTGTAATGAGCTAATGAAAGCACTTGCCCTAGGATTCCACCCGAATCAATAACGGGTTGCCCTACCGCAAGACCGTCCTCAACTCCGCGATTTAATATAATTTCATGCAAGAATGGATCTGGATTTACACCAATTAGCTCAACCGCTTTAACATTGTGCTCAACACGTTGACGCGCATTGAGCAACTCACGCAGTTGAATATTTTCTTCTGTCAGGGCTTCCATACGCAGGGTTCTACGTTGCAATTCAAGTGCCTCTGAACGAAGGTGTTCATTATCACGAATCAACGAAGCACGATCAACAAACAGATCAGATAGGCCATCAGCTGCGCGAGCAGGGATATCTATCAACCACTGTAAGGGTGTTACCAAAAGAGTAAGGTACATTCGCCCCTCTTTCATTTTTTGCCAATTCAAATCTGTTGCTATTAACCCGAAAGTTAACAGCAGCAAAAAGACAAACAAAAAACGAGGGTTGCGTCCTTTGAAGATAGGATTAATTACACACCTCCAAAAATGCTTGTTTTGGAAGTGTGCTTTCTAACCGCAGAAGGTTTTGATCCTGCATAGTTTACTCGTGTGTCAGTATCTCAAAAGAATGCTTATCCAGCATTTCAAGAGCTCTACCACCACCACGAGCAACACAAGTTAACGGATCTTCTGCCATGATGACAGGTAATCCAGTTTCTTCGCTAATCAAACGATCTATGTTACGAAGCAGCGCACCACCACCCGTCAATACAATACCGTGCTCGGCAATGTCAGACGCTAATTCAGGAGGGCAACCTTCTAATGCACTTTTGACTGCCTGAACTATCGCAGATAGTGGCTCTTGTAACGCTTCTAGAATTTCATTGGAGTTCAAGGTGAAGCTACGTGGAATACCTTCAGCCAGGTTACGGCCTCGAACATCTATTTCCAACACTTCATTACTTGGATAAGCGGTACCGACTTCTTGCTTAATACGCTCTGCCGTTGCATCACCGATCAAGCTACCGTAGTTGCGACGAACATAAGTAACGATAGATTCATCGAAGCGATCACCACCGACGCGCACTGATTCTGCGTAAACGATACCATTAAGGGAGATCACTGCAATTTCTGTGGTACCACCGCCGATATCCACAACCATAGATCCCGTTGCTTCATCTACTGGCAAACCCGCACCTATGGCTGCTGCCATAGGTTCTTCAATTAAATAGACTTCACGAGCACCGGCGCCAATAGCAGATTCACGAATGGCACGACGCTCTACTTGTGTTGACTTGCAAGGTACGCACACTAACACACGCGGGCTAGGCGTCATAAAACTGTTGTCGTGTACTTTACTGATAAAATACTGCAACATTTTTTCGGTAACATGGAAATCGGCAATAACGCCATCCTTCATAGGGCGAATTGCGGTGATATTTCCGGGTGTACGCCCCAGCATCCGTTTTGCTTCCATACCAACAGCCGCAACACTTTTTTGGTTACCCACCGTCCGGATGGCCACAACCGACGGTTCATTTAATACAATATCGCGATCTCGGACATAGATCAGTGTATTAGCTGTACCGAGGTCGATGGAAAGGTCGCTTGAAAAAAGCCCTCTGAATTTCTTAAACATGTGAGTGAGTACCTGAGATTTGCACGTTTGGCCAATAATCCATAAAGGCAGTAACTCTAACAATCGCAGGGATTTTGAGCAAGGAACAAATGTGTTAACTTATGCAGGAAACCCACTTTTTTCAAGTTTATTTGTGAGAAATTGATTTATGTCTCTGGATCGATCTGATGTTGAACGCATCGCGCATCTGGCTCGCTTGGCCATGAATGAAAACGAAGCCCCAGAATACACTGAGAGTTTGAACAGTATTCTCACCTTAATTGACCAATTACAGGCAACATCTACCGATGGAGTTGAGCCCTTAGCCCATCCAATGGATGCGGTTCAGCGACTTCGTGCAGATGAAGTCAGCGAGCTTAACCAGCGCGATGCTTTGCAAGCCTGTGCGCCAGCCGTCGAAAATGGGCTCTTCTTAGTCCCTAAAGTGATTGAATAATTGTCGCCCTTCTACCCTCAAGGAAACCACTGATGTTTAACCTAACACTCAGCGAGCTATCAAACGCTCTGAGCCGAGGCGAATTTAGCAGCTTAGAGCTGACACAGGCCTTTCTGGATCGAATTAAGCGTCTGGATACGCAGTACAACAGTTTTATTACCCTTTCAGAAGAACATGCACTGCAACAAGCAAAAGCAGCAGACACTTTGCGCGCAACGGGTCAAGCAACAGCACTGACCGGCTTACCTATCGCACACAAAGATCTATTTTGTACCCAAGGAATTCGTACCAGTTGCGGCTCCAAAATGCTGGATAATTTTATTTCGCCCTATAACGCGACTCTGGTTGAAAGACTCAACTTGGCGGGCATGGTTACGCTAGGCAAAACCAATATGGATGAGTTTGCGATGGGTTCATCCAACGAATCCAGTTACTATGGCCCAGTTAAGAACCCTTGGGATTTAGATCGAGTCCCTGGCGGATCTTCAGGCGGTTCAGCCGCAGCAGTCGCTGCTCGTCTAGTGCCTGCAGCCACAGGATCGGATACCGGTGGATCGATTCGCCAACCTGCTGCGCTTTGCGGTATCACTGGACTAAAACCCACGTACGGACGCATTTCACGTTACGGCATGGTGGCCTATGCTTCTTCATTCGATCAAGCCGGTCCTATGACCCGCACAGCGGAAGATGCTGCGCTATTACTGCAGGTGATGGCTGGAGAAGATCCTTTAGATTCTACCTGCGCTACACAAGCCGTTCCTAATTTCTCAGCGAGTCTTAACGATAGCTTGTTGGGTCTTCGAATTGGTCTGCCTAAAGAGTATTTTGCTGAAGGCACTGACCCAGTGATTTTAGAGCGCGTTCGTGAAGCCATTGCAGAGTTTGAAAAGCTTGGCGCAACCGTTAAAGAAATCAGTCTACCCAAAACACAACTCAGCATCCCAGCCTACTATATTCTTGCACCTGCAGAAGCGTCTTCTAATCTATCGCGTTTTGACGGTGTACGTTATGGCCATCGCTGTGACAGTCCTAAAGATTTAGAAGATCTATACAAACGCACCCGCGCAGAGGGTTTTGGCGCTGAAGTCAAACGTCGCATCATGGTCGGCACTTATGCGCTGTCTGAAGGATTTTATGATGCCTACTACCGTAAGGCGCAACAGATTCGGCGCATGATTCAACAAGATTTCATTCAAGCACTGAGTGAAGTCGATGTCATTATGGCACCTGTGACACCTTGCTCAGCGTTCCGCTTGGGTGAGAAGAATAGTGATCCCGTTTCCATGTACATGGAAGATATTTTCACCCTGTCACTTAACCTAGCGGGCTTACCCGGGATGTCTATTCCGTGTGGGTTTGCCGATAATTTACCGGTAGGTTTACAGATCATTGGCAACTATTTTGACGAAGCCAAGCTACTCAATGTTGCTCACCAATATCAACAAGTGACGAATTGGCATCAACAATCACCTGCCAATTTGAGTGAGGGTTAATCAAGATGGAATGGGAAGTCGTTATCGGGTTGGAAATACATGCCCAACTTGCTACCAATACCAAAATTTTCTCAGGCGCCAGCACTGCATTCGGCGCTGAGCCCAACACACAAGCCTGTGCAGTTGATTTGGCGCTACCAGGTACACTACCGGTCTTTAATGAAAACGCCCTGCGTATGGCGGTCATGTTTGGCCTAGCGGTTAACTCCGAGATAGGTAAACGCTCTGTTTTTGATCGTAAAAACTACTTTTACCCTGATCTTCCAAAAGGCTACCAAACCACTCAGCTAGCTGAACCCATTGTCGGCCCTGGCTATGTTGATATCGAAACAGATGATGGCGATACTCGTCGAGTTCGCATTCATCATGCACATTTGGAAGAGGATGCTGGAAAATCTCTCCATGAGGATTTCCACGGCATGAGCGGTATCGACCTTAACCGTGCTGGAACCCCACTGGTTGAAATCGTCTCAGAACCCGATATGCGCAGCTCCAAAGAAGCAGCAGCTTATGCCCGCAAAATACACGCTATCATTACAACCTTGGGAATTTGTGATGGCAATATGGCAGAAGGCTCCATGCGCTGCGACTGTAACGTTTCTATTCGTCCAAAAGGGCAAGCAACGCTGGGAACTCGAACCGAGTTAAAGAATATTAACTCCTTCCGTTTTATCGAACGCGCCATCAATACCGAAGTGGCTCGCCAAATAGACTTGATTGAAGATGGCGGTCGTGTGATACAGGAAACACGCTTATACGATCCTGACAAAAATGAAACTCGCAGCATGCGCTCGAAAGAGGAAGCTAACGATTACCGTTATTTCCCCTGTCCTGATCTGCTTCCCGTGATCATTGACGATGCCTACATTGATGCCATTCGTGCCGAACTACCCGAGCTTCCCGATGCACGTCGTGCTCGCTTTATAGAGCAGTACGGACTCTCCGATTATGACGCTGGCGTTTTATCTTCCGATCGCGCCCAGGCTGATTACTTTGAAACCGTGGCAGAATTGACCAAAAACGCAAAACTGTCAGCTAACTGGATCACGGGAGAACTTGCTCGGCTGTTAAATCAAGCTGATATGACGGTCAAACAATCACCCGTGTCAGCTGATCAGTTAGCCGGTCTCATCAACCGTATTCAGGATAATACTATCACCGGCAAAATTGCCAAAAATGTCTTTGAATTACTGTGGAACGAAGGCGGCAGTGCTGATGAAATTATTGCAGCGAAAGGACTCAAGCAGGTCAATGACACGGGTGCTATCGAAGCTGCTATTGATCAAGTGATTGCTCAATGTACAACTCAAGTCGAGCAATACATCGCCGCAGAACCAGATAAGCGTGGCAAGATGCTCGGCTTTTTTATGGGGCAAGTGATGAAACTGACCCAAGGCAAGGCGAACCCTGGACAAGTGCAGGGAGTATTGAAGCAAAAACTTGATCAGCGTTGCTAAGCTGCGCAGCTCCTGCGCATCCATGCGCCCGCGGCACACCGCAAATTCTGTACATATAACAAAAACCCGCCGAGGCGGGTTTTTTAGTCACTCAACACAGTCAATCTCTAGTATGTAGTATCCAACATACTCACTGGACGAGGAGTTTCGCGAGTACTGACTGGCAAATGCGGATAGACCACTGTTGGAGTCTCACCTGTCAATGTACGTAAAAACTCTGCGATTTTATGTACTTCTTCATCGTTTAACTCAGCACCAAGCTGCGCAACACCCATGACTGCGACCGCTTCTTCCAGATCCCAAACAGATCCAGAGTGGAAGTAAGGTGCAGTTAACTCAATGTTACGAAGAGGTGAGGCACGGAACACATAGTCATCAGTCGCAGTTTGAGTCACTTCGAAACGACCACGATCACCTTCTGGCAGAATATCAGCACCAGGGCGCTTCACTAAACCAAATGGGAAGTAGTTTTGACCACCGAAGTTAACGCCCGCATGACACGCTGCACAACCTTTGTCCATAAACAGTGCCAAGCCTTCTTTTTGCTCATCATTCATTGCAGCATCATCGCCACCTAACCATAAATCGAAAGGTGAGTTCGGCGTGATCAAGGTTGCTTCAAAAGCTTCAATGGCAACCGCCATATTTTTGAAGGTCACAGGATCATCTTGACCTGGGAAAGACGCTTTAAAGCGCTCGATGTACTCAGGCATACTATTCAGAGTATCAACGACACGCTCTGGTGTACTGGCCATCTCTACACCTGCTTGAACGGGTCCCATCGCTTGTTCAGCCAAGTCAGCCGCACGACCATCCCAGAACTGAGCTGCGTTGAACACTGCATTAAACACAGTAGGTGCGTTACGTGGACCCTGCTGCCAGCCGTGACCAATGGAAACAGGAAGATAATCATCACCACCAAAACCAACGTTATGGCAAGTGTTGCAACTGATCAGATGACTGGCAGATAAACGTGGTTCGAAGAACAACATTTTGCCTAGCTCAACTTTCTCAGGCGTTAACTCATTACCATCGATTACCGGTGGTTCTTGTGGAATGGCTTCAAACATAGCAGCAGCACGATCACGAAGAGCGTCTGCCATTGCTACGGAAGATGCCAAAGACAAACAGACAGCGGTTGTCAATAGACTGATTTTTCTTTTCATTTTGCCCCCTTTAACCCGCGTAGCGGGTATTAAACTAAAATCAGTGTAGCAAGGATCGACAAGAGGGCAAATCGGAAAAATCCAAAAGTTCACGCTTAAAATTGATCTAGATCAACAAAACGTTCGATAAACAAAGGTCTTACATTACTTGAGATTAGCTCTCATTTTCATAATCGTTGCTTGATAATCACTCGTATTAAATATGGCTGATCCCGCAACAAAAGTATCCGCCCCGGCAGCCGCTATTTCAGCAATATTATCGACGGTCACACCACCATCTACTTCTAGTCGGATAGCTAAACCACTGGCATCAATTCTGCGACGAACCTCAGCTAGTTTATCTAGGGTACTAGGAATAAACTTTTGACCGCCAAAGCCTGGGTTTACCGACATCAGCAAAATCACATCGAGCTTATCCATAACGTAATCAAGATAATGCAGTGGAGTGGCGGGATTAAAAACCAAACCCGCTTTGCAACCCGCGTCGCGAATCATCTGCAACGAGCGATCGATGTGCTCTGAAGCTTCGGGATGAAAGGTAATCCAGCTCGCGCCGGCCTCAATAAAATCACCAATCAATCGATCGACGGGCTTCACCATTAAATGCACATCAATCGGAGCCGTGATACCGTGCTTACGTAACGCCTTACACACCATCGGCCCTATGGTTAAATTGGGCACATAGTGGTTATCCATTACATCAAAATGCACAACATCAGCACCGGCAGCCAACACGGCATTCACTTCGTCACCTAGGCGTGCAAAGTCTGCAGATAAGATGGATGGGGCGATTAGATAGTCACTCATGGGTTTCTTCCTGGTCGTCTGTCTGTCAATTTTCCGCTATTGTAACTTACAATAGTCATGACCACAGCCATCATGGCGAATACAAATTAGGCTCTACCAATCTACTAGGATTTTTTAACTTGCTGAACATCTTAAGACAGTTAATGGGCTGGATGATCATCATCATCATGAGTTTTGGCGCATCTGCTAGCACCAGACTAGAGACTGAACTGCGCCGAGTTGTGCCAGTTGATACCGATATTGTGATACTGGAAGAAGCTCAAGGACAGTTTCCAGCACTGATGCAATCGGCTGTTCGTGCCGAACCTTTGGGCGCTATTTTGCTGCTAACGGATACTCAAAGTCAGCAACAATGGCTCGATCAATCCCATGCGATTCGTATTCACCTAGCTGATCATGGCTGGCTAACCATGACGCTCCCTCTGCCGATCACACCCGTCAAAACCGATTTACACTCGGATGAAGTTTACGATGAGCTACTCAATCAGCATCAACAGCAGGTTATTTCCCGCATACAAACGGGCTTACAACAACTGGATGAAGAACGCATTCTAATCTTAGCCATGGGACGAAGTGCGGAATGGGCGGCAAGAGTCCTGCAAGACAATAATCCTTCGATACGCTTGATTATCATCAATCCCAGACCCGCTGATGATCAACACCCCATGAGATTGTTAGATCATCTTACAGCGCTAGAAATCACTATTATTGATCTTTACAGAGAGCCCTATTCTGCCGGTAAGCAAGCCATTCCTGATGCACGCTTGCGTCGCAATGCGATGATTCAGGCGGGTCATGCAAATTACCATCAACAAGTGATCAAAGATGCTATCTGGGGAAACGAAACAGATTTGCTGAAACGCCAACTGCGAGGAGTGATCAATACGTATATCATTCTTGCCGATCAAAAACGTGCGCAACAAGCACCAGAAGCTTTAGAGGTAGACGAACGCCCTCCTGGTGTTCGTCGATAATGTTTCAGCTACTTCATGACGCATCCCGTGCTTTTCGGATGCGATCATAGGCACTTTGAATCTCTTGGGTTTTTTCTTTAGCTAGCTGTAACATTTCCTCTGGCAAGCCCTTTGAGACTAGCTTGTCGGGATGATGCTGACTCATCAGTTTTCGCCATGCTTTTTTCACTTCCGCGTCACTCGCTGTTTCACTGACACCCAGAACACCATATGCCTCTGCAAGCAAACTGGTATGGGATTGACCTGTCGCATGATCCCAGTCACCTGCATGTTGCGCAAAAGCTTGAGCGGCACGAATTCGCTCAACGACAGCGCGCATTTCAACTGGCGTAAAGGCCAAGTGATGACACAACCTCTCTATCACTTCTAATTCAGCAGCTGACATCTCTCCATCTGCCATCGCTGCTTGTAACTGCAACTCCAAAAACATCAACTTCACAGGAAAACGATTTTTCAATACGATCGCCAGCGGTCTTAATACTTTTTCCAAATCACAGTCAGCACTTTTGCCTTCAGTGAAATAACGTATCGCTAAAGCACGAGCAGACTCATTTAAACGCATCTGAGACATAACCGCTCGAGCAAAATCGATCTCTGACTCGGTGACACGCCCGTCAGCCTTGGCAATTTTCCCCATAACAGTGAAGGTAGCTCTAAAAAAGAGCTGTTGTGGTGCAATCGCCTTAACTTTGCGCAGAGTCCGCTCAACAAAATAGCCCAGCGCGCCACCAAACATCAGGCCGAAAATCCCACCAAACATCAAACCGATTAAGCCGCCAATAACTAGGCCTGTTTTATGCGTTAAAAAACCTTGCCCTGCTTTCTGCCCCCAGTGCTCTGCACTCATGCAATGTCTCCTGCTTTAACCTTTTCATTAACGGCACTTAATCTCTCCGGTGTGCCAATATCCGACCAAAACCCCTTATGCCTAATGGCTTGTAGTTGATTCCTGGTAATCGCTTGTCGAAGTAAAGGCGCCAAACCAAATACACCTTCAGGATAATTTTCAGCACAACCCTCAAACAATCTTCCCGATAACAGACTGATGCCACTATAGGTTAAGGATCTGCCATGATCCGTTTGAAGATAGCCCGTTGACTCATCCAGTAAGAAATCTCCGTTAGGGTGCCAATCAGGATTATCAACCATCAATAATCGCCCTAAGTCATTACACTTCAACTCTGGCTGAAGAAGGTCCGAGAATGACACATCACAAAAGACATCGGCATTGACGACCAAAAAGCATTCACCTGGCGAATCAATCAACAGGGGTAAGGCACGAAAGATTCCACCTCCCGTTTCTAAAGGCTCACCTTCAGCTGAATAATGAATATGACAACCCAACGCTTCACCTTTGCCGAGATAATCTTCTATCTGCTCACCCAACCATGCGTGATTGATCACTAAATCTGTAATACCCGCATTGACCAACCTTTCAATATGCCATTGTATCAGTGGTTTATCAGCTACCGGGAGTAAAGGCTTAGGTGTTGTTAGGGTCAAAGGGCGCATTCGCGTTCCCAGACCTGCCGCTAAAATCATAGCTTTCATGCAACATTCCAATAATCTGCTGATAAATCCATTAACCTATCGGATAACTCAGGGCGTTTTAACAGCTCAGGCAAGACTCGACGCTTTAGCCATTGAGAAAACTCAAAAAATTGCGGATAGCGCTCAGCAGACTGCATCAGATTTCTAAAGGTAAGAGGTATGTCTTGTAAATATCCGGCTTTACCATCCCGCTGACATAAACGCACAAAAATGCCACAGACTTTCAATTGACGCTGCATCCCCATCCAGTCGAAAGCTTGTTCAAATTGAGTCAAGGTTAAATGTTCTTGCCAAGGTGAAGACAGATAAAACTCTTTAACCCATCCTTTTACTTGAGTTTCCGGCCAGTGAACATAACTATCACGCAACAATGACACCAAATCATAGGTCACTGCACCGATAACGGCATCTTGGAAGTCGATCACGCCGATTTGATCATTGGGTAACAGCATGAGGTTTCTAGAATGATAATCACGATGTACAACGCTTTGGGGCTGTTGTTGAGCCGACTCGATCAACAAAGCTTCAACCTTCGCTAAACAAGCCTCTTCATCGTCAGTAAGCTCTATTTGTAACCATGAACACAAAAACCACTCTCGAAACAGTGACATTTCACGTGTTAACAAGACTTGATCATAAAGCGGTAAATTTTGTGCAGGCAAGGTTTGAATACGATGTAATTCATCCATCGCTTTAGCGTAAAGCTGATCAACACTGTCTCTTGTTAGACTAGCGCGCAGATGTTGATCACCAAAATCCTCTAACAGTAAAAAGCCTTGCTTAAGATCTTTTGCCAAAATACGTGGCACACGAACGCCAAAAGTGATCCAGATCGTAGCAATTTGAACAAATGGCAAACAATCTTCATGCTCAGGAGGAGCATCCATTAAAACGTAACTTGTGTCGTTATGCTTGAACCTAAAATATCGCCGAAAGCTTGCATCCCCAGCAATCATGGTGATGTCAGCCACTTCGACAGGCTGATTAAGTAAAGACGAAAGCTCTATTGATACCCATTTTTTCAACGCCTGTTGACGCTCGCTCATTCGTTGTCCTCTAGCACTGAACCCAGTGAATGCTTTATTATGCAGGGCTTAATAGTACTAGACTCACAGGCAGCACGAAACACTGCCTGACTCGCTAGCGGATCGCGACCAGATGCCTTTTAAAAAAAACAGTGCTTATAAACTTTCTTTAGCCATCGCAACCGTCCTGTGTGCGCCTTTTGCGTTTGCACAACAGGATAATAATGCATGGGTGTGTGATGTACTTCCTAACGGTGAATGGGACTGTAAAATCGGTGACCTGATCATTGAAACGCCAGATATAGCGCCAATTGAAGTCACTCGCTCCATAGAGCCAGCCGAGCCTGTAATCGTCTCTGAACCCGCTCCGCCAGCCATCGCTGAACCTGTTTCAACACAGACGACAAGCTCTGAATCAATATCAACAGAAACACCACAGTTAACCGAAACGCCTGTATCAACGCCTTCAGCCTCTTCTCCTGTCGATACCAGAGCAGTGTCATCATCCAATGACTCTACTGCGCCAAGAACGACTCAAAGCAGCACTTTAGGCAGAGCTCAATCAGCCAGCGCATGGGATTGCACAACGGGTAGCGACGGCAATTGGTCGTGTGCGCCAGGAAACCAACAAGGCGTCAGTGTTGCGCAGGTAGGTCAATTTAACACCCCAACTGCGGGATCAACTGGGCTATTACTGAATAATCCCTTTGCTTATCTGGATTGGTATCCAAACTCTAGCAATGAACCAATGCTCTGCGCTGGTGGCTACATTGAGCCTGAAATTGCGTATTTAGAACCGAATGTTGAACTTGGTAACGAAGCCGTTTATGCCGAGGCATACTTATCTTCTGCTGACTTGCAAGGAGGACTTGCTCGTTTGACCGGTGGTGTCATTATTCAGCAATCGAATCGTCTGTTTACCAGCGGTTATGGTGAAGTCGACAATAACGCAGGTACAGCCTTCTTAGAAAATGCAGTGACCTTTCGCGAACCCGGTCTATTGTTGATTGGCACCAAAGCTGAAACAGATTTTAACACAGGCGTTTCAAGCTTTTATTCAGCCGAATTTGTGATGCACGCAGAACATCTTCGAGGTTCTGCAGAGAAGATTACCCGCTTTAACGATCAACGCGTGACCTTCAACTCTGGTTCTGTAACCTATTGCGAACCTGGCAATAATGCTTGGGCTATCGCCTCATCTGATATCACATTATATCCGGATAGAGGCTATGGCACTGCCAAACACATGACCTTTAGAGTCGCCGATGTTCCTGTATTCTATTTACCTTGGTTCCGCTTCCCTATTGATGACACTCGTCAATCGGGTTTCTTGTATCCCAGCCTTGGGGTATCTAAAAGCGATGGCCTTGATGTAAGCATCCCCTATTACTTCAATATTGCTCCCAACATTGATGACACTCTAACGGTTCGTCATATCGAAAAACGTGGACTTTTGCTTGAGAATGAATTGCGTTACATGAATGAATGGTCAAGAAATGAATTAAGTCTTGGTTATTTGTCAGGTGACAAGAAAAGTGATGGCGAGAACCGTTGGTTGACTGGTTTAACTCATCGAGGTACGCCAGCGGATCGCTGGACAAGTCAAATTGACTATACCAAGGTTGGTGATATAGATTATTTTTCAGACTTAGGCACTTCTCTAGAGGTACAAAGAGCTGATCATCTTGACCAACGTGGTCAACTTCGTTACCAAGGTAATGGATGGAACTTTTTAGCTGATCTCCATCAGTATCAAACTATTAACGACAACATCGCATCTCCTTATCAGAGATCGCCGCAACTGTTATTAACGGGGAATGAAAGACTTAATAACCGTGCTAACTTAGACTATCAAGCTGAATACGTTCGATTCACACGTGATAGAAAAGACTTTTTTATACGTGATAATCTGCTCATAAATAGAACTGAAGCGCAAAGAATTCATTTACGCCCCACAATTTCACACTTAAATAGTCGCCCATGGGGCTATTTAAATAGTGCAGCTACGTTGTGGAACAGTAGCTATGATTTTAGTTTTCCTGAGATTCCTCCTGAAAATGACGTTACTAATTTGATACCAAACTCAGTTACTGCAGGTATTGCCAGCGTAGACGCTGGTCTCTATTTTGATAGAGACTTCGAGTTTGCCAGTAACAGCTACTCTCAGTCACTAGAACCTAGATTAATGTTACTGCATGTTGCAAAAAATAATGAACAACCTACACCTCAGCAATTCCGTTACTTTGACTCTTCACAGTTAAGCTTCAGCTATAACAATTTATTTGATCGATATGGATGGAGTGGGAATGATCGAGTGTCAGCAACATCGCAAGCGACAATTGGTGCGTCTTCAGCTATATACAATGAAAGAGGCGCTGAACAAGCTCGCCTAGCTGTCGCACAAGCCTACTATTTTAGTGATCGTGAACTCAATGATCTTCGACCTGGTGATATTAGCGGAACGGAATCAAGTTCTAATATTGCACTTCTCGCCCAATGGAACATTACCCAGTATCTGAGACTTCGTCATGACTCTGAAATTGATCGTGATGACTTTAGTCTTGAAGAACAAAACTATCAGCTAACCTGGCGCCCTGACGATGAAAACCTTTTCTACTTTAGCTACCGCGATCGCATAAACTCTGCCAGTAATGCAGCCAGAACTCGTCAGTCAGACATTGCTTTTAGAAATCAAATAAACCCACAATGGGCAACTATTGGTCGATGGCAGCATGACATTGCAAATCGTCAACGACTAGATACTGTCCTAGGCTTAGAATATGGAACCTGTTGCTGGAAGATGCGTCTGACAGCACGAGAATGGCTGACAACATCTAACCTTCGTGGCTCAGAAGCAGAATATGATCGCGGCGTATTCCTGCAATTCGTCCTACGCGGTCTTGGCTCCTTTGGTGGAGACGGTGGGCGTAGCTTGATCGAAGAAATAACCGGATTTAGAGAGAGAGATCATGATAATTTCTAAAAAAGGACTGATGCGGTCATTGATGACCCTAGTTCTGACAAGTGCCCTAGCTACCCAAGTCTTAGCACAACAGCTTGATCGTATAGTTGCCGTAGTGAATGAAGACATCATCATGCAAAGCGAACTTGACCTTCGTATTGCCTTAGTGACCGATCAAATTCTTGCTCAAGGTGTACAAGTACCACCTGCTGATGTATTACGCCAGCAAGTTCTCGACCGCTTAATCATGGACAGCCTGCAGCTACAAATTGCAGAAATGCAAGGTCTTAGAGTATCCGATCGTCAGCTAAACGAAACTTTAGAGAATATCGCGGCACAGAATGGTATGACCTTATCTGAGTTTAGGGATGCGCTGATTGCTGAAGGTCAAGACTACGCTCAAGCACGCGAACAAATTCGCCGTGAACTTTTGGTCAGCCAAGTTCAACAAAGCAACGTTAATCGTCGCATTCAGATCACTGAACAAGAAGTTCGCAACTTTCTGAATTCAGACGCTGCACGCCAACAATCACGAGCGGAATTCCTTCTTAGCAATATACTAATCGGACTGCCTTCGCAAGCGTCACCACAAGATATCCAACAAGCGGAACGTAGGGCTCAGGAGATCTATCAACAACTGACAGACGGTGCGGTGTTTGCTGATTTAGCCGTTTTAGCATCAAGTGCTCCGAATGCACTGAACGGAGGTGATCTAGGCTGGCGTAATCAGAATGAACTGCCTGAAAATTTGGCTACTGCTATCTCAGCTCTTCAACCCGGTCAGTTTAGTCGTCCTATTCGTACTCCGGGTGGTTTCCATATTTTACAAGTGCGCGATCGTCGAGGTGGAGATGTCACCTTGGTAGAGCAAACCCTGGTCAGTCATATTCTGTTAACTCCAAACGAGATTCGATCACCACAACAAACCCGAAGCCTAGCGGTTGATCTGCGTAATCGCTTACGCGAAGGACAACCTTTCGAGAATCTGGCACGTCGATACAGTGATGATCCAGGCAGCGGTTCACAAGGCGGTAACTTAGATTGGGCTCAAGAAGGCCAAATGGTGCCAGAGTTTGAGCAAGTCATGGTTAACACGCCTGTGGGTGAGATCTCTGAACCGTTTGAATCTCGTTTTGGTTGGCATGTATTGTGGGTTAGAGATCGTCGCACACAGGACATGACCAATGAGATGATGGAAAACATGGCACGTAACGCGATCGGCCAGCGCAAATTTAGTGAAGAGCTAGATAATTGGTTACGTGAATTACGTTCTCAGTCTTATATCGAAATTCGTAATCCAGGTTAAGTGCGTGTCAATATTACGTTTTGCAGTGACACCCGGTGAGCCAGCAGGCATAGGGCCAGATCTTTGCGTTATGCTGGCTCAGCAAATTTGGCCCCATCAGTTAATCATCTTTGCAGACCCGAAACTAATGCAGTCTCGTGCTGCACTGCTGGGCTTACCGCTAAAGCTTAAGCTGTGGGAAGGCCCTGAAGATTCACATCTATGCTCACCCGGTGAATTATTAATTCATCCTCATCATCTGGGAGCACAGGTTACCGTCGGTCAAGCCGATACACGAAATGCACAGTACGTATTGGATACGCTGACGAGTGCGACTCAACTCTGCCAAGATGGCATTTTAGACGGTTTGATTACGGCCCCAGTTCATAAAGGTGTTATCAATGATGCAGGTATTGCTTTCACTGGGCATACCGAGTTTCTTGAACTGATGACAGGTGTTTCTAAAGTCGTGATGATGCTGGCAACGGATGGTTTACGGGTTGCACTCGCCACCACCCATTTACCCTTGCGTGATGTTGCAGATGCTATTTCAGCGCCGCTATTACATGAAGTGTTAGAAATACTGCTAACTGATTTACGGCAAAAATTTGGTATCAAACAACCTAGAGTATTGGTAGCAGGTCTTAACCCACATGCGGGTGAAAGTGGCCATTTAGGCATGGAAGAGATCAATATCATTACCCCCGTTCTCGATGAGTTTCGAGCACGAGGAGAACTCATTAACGGCCCTCTTCCTGCAGATACTTTATTTAATGAAAAGTTACTCAGTCAAGCCGATGCCGTTTTAGCCATGTATCACGATCAAGGCTTACCTGTGCTTAAATACAAAGGGTTCGGTAAGGCCGTAAATATCACCTTAGGGCTTCCTATTATTCGAACCTCTGTCGATCATGGTACTGCGTTTGATTTGGCAGGTACCGGAAAAGCGGATCCAGGAAGCTTAATGACTGCTATTCAAGTCGCTGTCGAAATGGCGAACGCACAACATAAACAATTGGAATCACATGAGTAAAAAACCCGTGGCCCACAAGGCCCGTAAACGCTTTGGTCAGAATTTTCTTCAAGACCAAAGTGTCATTCAACGCATCATACGCTCCATAAGTCCAAAAGCTGAAGATGCACTGGTAGAAATAGGTCCGGGACTGGGCGCTTTGACTGAAGAACTGCTAGCCAATGCAGGTCATCTCGATGCGATAGAACTGGACCGTGATCTAGTGCCTATTCTTCGCACTAAGTTTTTTCGTTATGGTGATCAGTTTCGCATCCATGAAGCGGATGCGATGAAGTTCGATTACACGACTTTGTGTACTGATCAAAAACGACTGCGTGTCGTCGGAAATTTGCCCTATAACATCTCGACTCAATTGATCTTCCATCTACTGAGTCATCATCAACATATCGCTGATATGCATTTTATGTTACAAAAAGAGGTCGTAGAGCGTCTTGCAGCAGGCCCTGGGGAGAAAAACTATGGTCGACTCAGTATCATGGCACAGTATTACTGCCGTGTTGATAACCTCTTCCTAGTTCCACCCGAAGCCTTTGACCCTATCCCGAAAGTCGATTCAGCGATAGTGCGTCTGACACCCTATGAAACGCTTCCTTACGAAGCATTAGAGGTGAATCAATTACAAAACGTAGTGCGCACGGCATTCAATCAACGTCGTAAAACACTGCGTAACAACTTAAAAGAGCTAATCAGTGCTGAATCGCTTGAGGCACTTGATATTAATCCTGGCGAAAGACCTGAACGATTAGACTTGCAGGCTTTCATACGTATCAGTGATCACCTGACTCAAGCAGAAAAGGAATAACGTGCATTTATGAATACACCCTCACTGGATAAAAACATTCAGATATCCATCGACACCGCCTACTTAACAGAGCAATCAGATCCTGAAGCTCACCGTTATGTATTTTCTTATCACATCACCATCACCAACCATAATGCCTTCCCAGTGCAACTTATTAGTAGACGCTGGTTGATCACCGATGGCAACGAACAAACCCAAGAAGTGAATGGTGAAGGCGTGGTAGGTGAACAACCTGTTATTCAACCAGGCCAAAGCTACAGCTACACCAGTGGCACAGTTCTACCAACCGAAGTGGGAAGTATGCAAGGTCACTACGCCATGGTGAGCGAGGCTCTTGGCGAGTTTATCGCCCCTATTCCAGCATTCACACTCGCTCTTCCCAACTCGCTTCACTAAACCTCTCTGTTTACCCCTTACGCAAATTCACCGAGTATTGTTATACTCGGTGCATAATTCTTTTTATTTACAGAGTAATGCCATGGATTTCGCATCACTGCTAGGTATCATTTCTGGCTTCGCCCTGATCATTATTGCTATCTTTTTGGGTGGCAATCCAGATGTGTTTGTGAATATTCCCGGATTAATGATTGTATTCGGTGGCACCATAGCAGCAACCTTGTTAACAGTTCAGTTCCGAGATGTTCTCAATGCATTCAGAGCGGCCTGGATTGTCTTTACTCAAGACAGAACCAATGCCCAAGAGATGATTGATACCATGCTGGAGCTAAGCCGAATCAGTCACCGCCACGGATTGTTAATGCTAGGCGATATCGAAACTAACTCACGCGTCCTTCAGCGCGCTGCTAACTTACTGGCAGAGGCTGCGTCTGAACAAGTGATTCGTAATACCATTCAAAATGAAATTGATTCTTTAATCGCTCGTCACTTTACAGTACAAGATGTATTTAAAAAAATGGCGATGTATGCTCCTGCCTTCGGCATGCTAGGAACACTGATCGGCCTAATCCAAATGCTGAGCGCGTTAAAAGATCCTGAAACCATAGGCCCTGCGATGGCAATAGCTCTTTTGACAACCTTTTACGGATCCCTCCTCGCCACCGTCGTCTTTTTACCAATTGCAGGAAAACTTCGCGCCAGAACCCTATCAGAAGTCACTAACCTAGAGATTGTCCGTGAAGGCTGTATTAGCATTTTAACCAACGACCATTATGCGCATGTGTATGAACAACTCTCATCCTACTTGCCCGAAGCATCTCGTAAACCTTTAAGAATGGGAGGAAAGCAGGCTAAAGCAGAAGGAGCAGATGCAAAGGGTAAAAAAGCATGAGTCGGAAAACTCAGCTGCTGGAAGAAAACGATGGACCCGGCTGGATCACTACCTTTGCAGATCTAATGACGCTGTTGTTGGTTTTCTTTGTGTTGCTGTTTTCGATGTCTAGTGTAGAAAATGAAGCCTTTGAAGAAGCTGCTCGCTCCCTAAATATAGCCTTATCTCGTGATAGCGCGCCATCAAGCTTAATTCCACTGCTGGAGCCTGCAGCAGAAACCACTCGTATTCCAGACCCTAATGAATCGGTCATCATTAACCGAGACGCTGAACTAGCCGATCAAATGCGCTTTCAACAAGCGTTAGTAGACTCAATAAACCTTGAGTTAGAAGAGATCATTCAAGATCTTGAAGGCTCGTTGGCTGAATCAGACATGGGCAGCTGGGTTGAGATTGGCACGCCGCTAGATGGTAGGTTAACGCTCAAAGTGAATGCTGCAGTAATGTTTGACCCAGGGTCTGTGGCAATTCGACGCTCTATGATGCCACTTTTAGATAGCATCCTCGAAGTAGTTCTAGAAAACCCGGGATTTAAGCTTGAAGTACAAGGCCATACTGATGACACACCCGTTGATACCGACCGTTTCCCGTCTAATTGGGAGTTATCAGCCCTCCGTGCAACGGCCGTATTACGCTTTTTAATTGAAGGCGGGCTAACCCCTCAACGAGTCGTTGCCAGTGGTTATGGTGACTCCATACCACTGTTACCTAACACCTCAGAAGAAAATCGCACCGCCAATCGGCGCATAGAGTTTGTTCTTGAACGAATGGAGCTACCACGATGAAGCCCCTAGTTAGTTTACCAGGCGTGAAAGAAAAAGGCCGAAGAGCCTTTCGCATGACGCCCGTTCAAGATGATCCTGTTAGCCTTAGAGTCAACGGACATCTAGTTGATCTTGAAGATCTTTCCGCAAATGGTGTTGCCTTTATAACGGAAGATGAACTCAGTTCTGGTAGTTATGATGCACAACTTAACTTTACCCTAAGCGAACGAGACTACTCTATTTTCTGCAAACTCCAGCTGATCCGAACGAAAACGGGCACCTATGCTGGAGAACTGCAACAGATGACTTCTCTAGATGAGCGTTTACTATCGCGCTTCATTCTTGAATGCCAAAAAAATGCAATCCTGCGTGCTCGAGAGGCACATGATGAGCACGACAAGTAAACTCTTTTGCAGATGCGTAACATTTCCTTGACAAGCCCTATACTCATCTATAATATACGCCACACGTTGATGCGGGGTGGAGCAGTCTGGTAGCTCGTCGGGCTCATAACCCGAAGGTCATAGGTTCAAATCCTGTCCCCGCTACCAAATTTTAGAAGGCAGATCAGTTAACTACTGATCTGCCTTTTTTCATTGGGTATTAAAATCCACTCGAGATTAAAACTTATAAAAAAAGCACTTAAACCCACCAGCTCCAATTAGT
Organism: Nitrincola schmidtii; assembly: GCF_008973715.1. Lineage (GTDB taxonomy): Bacteria > Pseudomonadota > Gammaproteobacteria > Pseudomonadales > Balneatricaceae > Nitrincola > Nitrincola schmidtii. The sequence continues at coordinate 125,603 of NZ_WBOL01000005.1, read as the reverse complement.
TGAAATCGTCGCCCTATGAAAAAAATCCAAGCAACATTTCTCTCTCGCCAGCTTTATCAAATTCATATTGAACTGGAAGAATCCTCTCCCTCTGTCTGGCGTAAGCTTTTAGTTCCTAGCAATTTATCATTAGACCAACTCCATTTAATTATTCAGGTCACCATGGGATGGCAAAACTGTCATTACCATGTGTTTCAGACACAGGAAAAGTGCTGTTTTAGTGATCCAGAAGCTTTAGAAGATGGCATGGATAGCTGGTTTGACGAAACCGATGTGCCACTCAGTGATGTTCTTCACGGCAAATCTAAATATCTTAGCTACGATTATGATTTAGGTGATGCATGGAGTCATCGCATTACGCTAGAAAAAATGTTGCCACTGATAGGACAGCAGAGCGCTGATATTCTGTGTTTAAACGGCGAAAATGCCTGCCCTCCAGAGGATGTTGGCGGTATAGAGGGTTATAAAAACCTAATTACGGTATTAGAAGATCGATCACACCCAGATTTTGAAGAGATGAGAGACTGGATTGGATTTGACCATTTTGATCCAAGCTATTTCAATTTAGCAGCGACCAACACTCGCTTGCAGATGATGCTGACTTATAGCCCTTTGCTCATTCATGATGAAATCTATGATAACTTTCATAGCAATCAAAGCGAAGTGGATGCACTCATCTCGACCATCTCTAAAAAAGACAACGTTCAACAGCAAGCGATCATCGATCAGTTTTTAATGGATATGCTTGAAGATGACCTATCCGCTTCCGGTGAACTACCCATATCACCCGATCAGCTGCATCAACTCCTATATCATCCATTTGATGCGCCAGAGGTTATTACCTTTGACCCAAGCGCTGCGACCCTTAAAAATTCTCCTATGTTGGCAATTTTTAGGGTATTGGCAGAAGCGGCTCAGCAAAAAGGAATAAAACTGACGTCAAGGGAAAATTTACCCTTAAAAGTCACTCGGCAAATGATATTTGCAATACCCTCTTGTTTATCTTATGGCCAATCTGACTGGAATAAAAATATCCGCTCCGAGGAAGATGTATACCCAGTCCACATTACCAGAATACTGGCGACCATCTCTGGACTCTGTCGAGTTCAGAAAGGAACCCTACTTCTTACCGCCAAAGGCCGTAAGATTTTAGAATCAGAACAATGGGAACTGGCTTTCCATGAACTGGTTAAAGCCTTATTCACAGAGTTTAATTGGGCGTACGTCGATAGCTTTCCTGAACTAGGGATGATTAGAGCAACTAGCTGGATGACGCTATTTCTATTACGTGACAATGATTTAGAAATACCTAGTGATATTGCTGCTGAGTCTCTACTGACCATATTTCCAGCACTTATTGACGATATTCCAGAAGAAGAACTGCTTTATACCTCAGCGGAAATGGTGTTGATTCACACCATGTCGCACCGTTGGTTAACGTTACTCGGACTGTGTGGATTGATTGACTACAGTAAAATACATAACCCTCAATCAAGCAAAAGTGAATATAGTATTCGCTTGAGTCAGCTGGGTAAGGGTTATCTGGGTTGGAAAATTTAAAAGGCATTCGAGAACCTTGTTAGTGGCCTTGAAATGTTTTGCATTTCTATCCAATCCAACCCTTAAGTGATAGTTTGCCTACATGATCGATAAACGTTTCCCAATGAGCCTGTTTGAATTAGCTGTAGAACAAACTTACGATTCCATTCTAATAACCACTGCGGAACTAGACTTACCGGGTCCTCAAATCATTTATGTCAATGATGCTTTTTGTCGGAAAACCGGTTACTCACGCGAAGAGTTAATCGGTAAAACCCCCAGAATTCTTCAAGGAGAGATGACCAATAGATCTCTCTTAGACGAGTTGCGTGAAACGCTAGCGTCAGGACAACGTTTCGAAGGATCGACCATTAACTATCGAAAAAATGGTCAACCCTATGTTGTTCGCTGGAGTATCAGTCCGCTGATGAATGAGAAAGGAGAAATCGTTAACTTTGTATCAGTTCAGCGAGATATCACTCATCAAGTTGAACTCGAAAACTTCAACCAACGGTTGCTCGAAAGCTTAGCTGAGGGTGTTTTTTGTATCGATAATCAGGGTATCTGACCTCTAGATGTCAGCAAATACCGGAAATACGCACGGCTAGTCTTTCTGCATCCACTTTTAGTGGCGACATGGTTCTAAGCGCAAAATTACCTAATGGCGGTATGCGTATATTGCTGGGAGACTTCACTGGCCACGGGCTTGCTGCTGCAATCGTTGCACTTCCGGTCAGTGACTTATTTTACACGCTTACAGAACTGGGCTGTGATCAAGTTAAGTTGCTGACAGAGTTAAATAAACGATTATGTAAACTTCTTCCTGATGATCGTTTTATGGCGACCACTATTGTTGACGTCAGTGAGGACAAGCGCAACCTCACGCTTTGGTCTGGCGGTATGCCTGCTTGCCATCTTCTTCAAAATAATGATTTAAGCCAACTAAAGCTATCTGGGTTACCGCTCGGTATTCTTGATAAATATGATTTTGAAGCCGAACAGCTTCACGTAAACTGTACACAAAATAGTCGTTTATTACTTATGAGTGATGGATTTTTAGATATTCGAAACGCTAATCGCGTGAGCTTTGTTGAATCAACGCACTTTCAAGAATTCATCAGTCAATGGAAGAGCAATGTATGTCCAGTTGATGAGTTGGTAAAAATCACTGTTGATAGGCATTGCTAAAACAGATACCTATCGACGAAGCAAGTGGGTTATCTCACTCAAAGATACCGGCCTAGAAAACAAATACCCCTGCCCCATCATGCAGCCATTGGCTTTTAAAAACTCCTCTTGCTGCTTATTTTCAATCCCTTCCGCAACGGTTTCAAATCCAAGCGCTGCTGACATAGCCAAGATGGTTTTACAGATGACAGCATCATCACTTTTCGATGGTAAACCCAGCACGAAAGACCTATCAATTTTTAACACATGGAAGGGAAGTTTTTTGAGATACATCAACGATGAGTAACCAGTGCCAAAGTCGTCGATCGACAAGCGCACGCCTTTTTCATGCAGACTACTCATAATGGATGCCAGCTTATCAGTATCCTGCATGGCCAAACGCTCGGTGAGCTCAAGTTCTAACAGATGGGGAGGAACATTTGACTTATCAAGTGCCTCTGTGACCATATTAACAAATCCCGCACGCCAGAACTGCCTAGCGGAAACATTGACAGCCATTCTCAGCTCAGTCCAACCTTGGCGATGCCAATCAGCCAAAGCACCTAGGGCTTCATCAAGCACCCATGATCCCAGCTCATTGATTAAATCGGATTGTTCTGCAATTGGAATAAAAATATCCGGTGGTATATTGCCAAGCTCAGGGTGAGACCAACGCAATAAGGCCTCAACAGCAACGATCTTTTGACTCTCAAGGTTATACTGCGGCTGATACACAAGGCTGAAGTGCCCTTGCTGCAGAGACTGACGCATTGCAGTATCGAAAGTCACTCGCGTTGAGGCATCCTCTAACATTTGTGACTCGAAATACATGAAGGTGTTTCGACCTGCTTCTTTGGCAGCATACATGGCAATATCGGCATGCTTTAACAAGGTATCATAATCATCACCATGATCCGGAAAACGTGCAATACCGATGGAAGCTGATATGTTTAACTCGGTGTGATTAATCGTATAAGGAGATACAACCAGTTCAATCAGGAGCTTGGCTTTTTGATCGAGAACCTCTTGATTAACATCACTAATCAGAATAACAAACTCATCACCACCGATGCGACTTAGGGTATCGGTTTCGCGAATATGATCGGACAATCTAGATGCTACTCTTTGCAGTAACTTATCACCCACTGCGTGGCCATAGACATCATTGACATCTTTGAAATGATCTAAATCGATAAATACTAAGGCAAAGGTTTTGTCGGCTCTCTGCATTTCAACAATTTTTTGACGGACTCGATCTCGTAGCAGATATCGATTTGCACAACCTGTTAGTTCGTCATAAAAGGCTAAGCGCTCTATGGTTTCTTCATTTTGTTTTTGCAGGGTAATATCTCTAAATACACCAATGAACTGCGGATCTGATCCAACCTCGGTATCAACACGACTGACCGAAATCCACTGTGGATAGACTTCACCATCTCGTCGTCGATTCCAAATCTCACCCATCCATTGACCTGTGTTGTTAATGGACGTCCAAAAGGTTTCCCAAAAAGCAGCACCGTGGCGACCCGATGACAAAATATGCGGATTTTGGCCAATCACCTCATGCTGTTTGTAACCGGTAATTTTTTCAAATGCCTGATTAACATAGGTAATACGAGCATGTTTGTCAGCAATTAAAATGCCTTCACTACCTCGACTAAAAACCTGCATAGCCAAATTTAAGCGTGATTCTATCTGCTTTAGGTTAGTGATATCAGTAGTAATACCAGCCACAGCATACAAACGACCGTTACTATCAGGTAACGGGAATTTATGACTTAGAAACTTATAGTTCCAACCATGCTCATCGATAAACTCTTCTTCTATGACTAAGCTTTTACCGCTATTAAGCACTTCTTCGTCATTTTTCGAGTGCCGTATCGAATCCGCTGTATCAACAAAATCATTCCGTGATCGGCCTATCAGTCGATCCACATCGGTTCCGAGTAATTGAGCTGTCTTCTTATTGGCTAACAGACACTTTGCGTGCTCATCAAAAACATAGATTAATGACTCACTATTATCTAAGAGTGTTTGCACTAAACGATGGTATTGGTCCAGTTCATCTTCCGCACGTAAATCACGCAACATCAGCAAGAAGTGATTATCTAATCCATAACTGGCGGGAAGTCGTGCAATCGAGCAGTCCACCGATACGTAATCAGTAACTTGCTTTAAACGAAGTTTATGATTAACGGTCGTAACAGATTGCTTACAAAGCTGATTGATTTGATCTGCTAGCCATGAAGATGAATTGGCGTCAAATAGTCTAAACAGGGAATGCTTCAGTAATCTTTTAGGACCGGTAAAGTTCAGCAGTTCAGCTGCATAGAGGTTGGCTTCAAGTATGATAGCTGATCGATCAACGACCAAAGCACCAATTGGCATAGTGTCAAACAGTGTTAGATAACGTTGCTGTTCTCGATTGGCTAAATACTCCGAGTCGCGCAACTGCTGGTTTTGTATTTCCAACTCAGCTTGATATACCCGCAGTTCTTCCAGCACGCGTGGCGCATTCGCTGCATCCATAAGGTCGACAGCATCATTTTTATATAACGACGCATCATGACCATCATAGTCAGCAAGTGCTTTCTCAGCCCTTTTCTTTAGATCTTCTAACTCTTTTGACATAGACTACTCATTTTCCAATCAGTCCAGAGTATCTGAACTGTTTTCTTCATGCCACTCAGTAATATTATTGTGACTGACCACCGCACCAAATTCATGGTTACCCTTTATCAAGCCAATATTCATAATAAACCAGCGTTTTTCATCAGGTGCATGACAGGGGTAGACCATTTGAAAAATGGGTAAGGAACCTTCTAACACCCCTTTAACGCCTTGGTAGGCACGATTAACTGTCTTGTCTTTACCATCAGATAACGAAGTTCTACAAGCCTCTAAGTAGTTAGTACCCGGACCTGTTGTCAGTAACTTAGGATCACCATTAGCTTTAGCAAAGCGGTTCCAAGATGCATTAACCATAGCGATAGTACCGTCTTGCTCTAACACAGCGATATGCTCTGGTAATGCGTCGATGATTGATTGCAACCGTTCTGCATCCTGAAAAGCAGTAATATCGACAAATGTCGCGACTGCACCTTTCGCTGAACTGGAGGGTACCTTGTAAAAAATAATGCGCATCAAAAAGGCTTTACCTTCATCAGAGAGCACTTCTTTTTCAAGTGTTTGCTCTGTCGCTAAGGTTCGAGCAAAATCTTCCATAATGTCAGAATGCTTCAGTCGATGTGTTATTTCATCTAGGGGTCTACCGATATCTCCCTCTCTAAGTTTAAAGATCGAGACTGCTGCAGGACTAAAACGAGTTAAGTTTAATTTTTCATCAACAAATACCGTAGCCACACCCACCGCTTTTGCCATCGTGTCCAAGTCAACGTTTAGACGATTGAGCAGCATTACTTTTTCTTGGAATTCTGCATTGACCGTATTCAACTCTTCATTGACGGATTGCAGTTCTTCATTCGAGCTTTGCAATTCTTCATTGGATGCCATCAACTCTTCATTGGTCGCCTGTAACTCTTCGTTAGAAGTTTCAAGCTCTTCAATCGTCGCTTGCAAACTTTCACGAGTCGCAGCAAGTTCAGTATGAAGTGCTTCAATACGAGCGGTGGTTTCAGAGTTGACATCAATCGAGCTAAAAGGACTTTTCGAAGTTTCATGATGAGAGGCTGGGCTTTCAAAGCACAGTAACAAAAGCCTCTCGTTTGCATCCATCATCACTGGCTTTACAGTGAGCCGAACTTGCTGATAAGGACCTTCATAATCATTAGATAAGCTAACATAGTCAGATTGCAGCATTATCCAATCCTTGGCAGCTTTAAAAAGTAATGCTTGGGCTACTGGAACAAGGGACTCTGGCAAGATACGAGAGATTTGGGTAGAGACTGCACCTGAGCGCACACGGAAATAGGGCTGCACGTCACCAAAAAAATGGACTGCTTGATGATTATCATTCACCAAGATCGACGGGGGGGCATAAAGATCTAATAAAACAGCCGTGGACTGATCTAACACCGACAACTCTCGGCTCATACCAGAAGTGATAGCAGGCACTTGACCTTTAGCGCTTTGGAGACTTGAGGATCTATGTAATAAGGCTTGGCTAGTTCCATCGATGACAAAAGGTAACGTTTTATCATTTCGTCGAAACAGCTTTAACTTTGGATTGATATCTTCAAAACCCTTGGCAATACCACCAATAGACTCACTGGAACCTAGAAATAGGACTCCACCAGGGCGAGTAGCATATTGTAGTCGATGCATCGCACGAAGCTGAGCTTCTGGCTTAAAGTAGATCAAGGCATTACGACAGACAACCAAATCCATTTTGGTGAATGGAGGATCGGTGAGTAAGTTATGCTTTGCAAAGACGATGCACTGACGCAATTCAGGTTTGACTGTAAAGTTGTTGCCTGTTTGATTAAAGAAACGCTCTAGGCGCTGACCTGAGAGTTCAGCCGCGACAGCTTGTGTGTATTGGCCTGCCGCTGCAATTTCTATCACCTGTTGATTGACATCGGTAGCAAAGATTTTTAGTTGAGGCCAACGTCGAGCACGTTCAAATTCCTCAATAAAAAGCATCGCCAAAGAATAAGCTTCCTCACCCGTTGAAGTCGCTGCAGACCAGACTCTAATAATTGAGTTGGGCTCAGTTCTGGCAACCAAATCAGGTATCACACTGGTGGCTAAAACCTCGAAAGCTTCTGGATCTCTGAAAAAACTGGTGACACAGATCAATAGCTCGCGTCTTAAGGTATTTAATTCAGCCTGATCTTCTTGCAGTAACACATAGTAGTCACTGATCGAGTTGATCTGTCTAACTTGAACACGTCTTTCTACTCGTCGCAAGAATGTGGCAACTTTATAGTCCCTAAAGTTAATACCACCCGACTGTAATAGTAAGTCCATGATGCCTTCCATCGCATCATTATCATCGGTTGGGATAGAGACTTTATCTGAAGTGGTATCAACTTTATGCAAGGTTGGGTTATCGATATGATCAACAATACGCTTAGGCAGCGCATCAACTTTTAAAACCGCATCTACTACATCCGTTGCAAGAGCACTTTTAGGCATTCCATCAAACTTTGCCTCTAGCGGGTCTTGTGCGGCAACAAAACCACCAGCGGCATTAACGGCTAATGCGCCTCTAGAGCCATCTGAACCTGTACCAGATAAAATCACCGCAACGCATCGATTTTCATAACTTTGCGACATGGAGTTGAAAAAGATGTCTATCGGCAAGGTTAATACATGTGGACTTTTGGCACTTAGATGAAACCTATCCATTTTTAGCGTCATGACCATGCCCGGAGGAATCAAAAAAATACAGTTGGCTTTTAAGCGCATACCTTGCTCAACCACGGCAATTTCCATCTTAGTGTGGCGTGCTAACAGATCCTTCATAATGCTTTTATGATCAGGTGATAAATGCTGAATCACCACAAAGGCAGCTCCCACATCCTCTGGACAATGACGAAAGAAACTCTCTAAAGCCTCCAGCCCTCCTGCAGATGCTCCAACAGCAACGATGTAACCATCAAAAGCATTTTCATTTACGCTCAGTTTCGTTTCTTGCTCAGTCATGTGGTACCTTCAATGGTTTCAACTCGGTTACGCCCTTTTTCCTTGGCTTGATATAGTGCTTTATCTGCAACTTGCAATATTTTCTCAGGTGAATCTCCATTAGGAATACAGGCAACACCGCCCAGGCTAATCGTGATGACGCTGGCGATATCTGAAAACTCGTGTTTTATCATCAAGCTTTCAACGGCTAGACGCATTTTTTCAGCAATGTATCGAGTGGATTCAAGGTCTGTATCTGGCAAAATGACAGCAAACTCTTCTCCTCCGTAACGTGCCAGTAGATCCTTGGGTCGATTGATGGTTTTTTGTAAGGCTGCGGCCACTTTAACTAAGCAATCATCTCCCTTGCCATGACCATAGTGATCATTGAAGGGTTTAAAGTAATCAATATCCAACATGATGAGCCCTAAAGAGCTTCGTGCTCGCTTAGCATGCTTAAACTCATTCTCAAGGATGAAGTCAAACTGACGTCTATTAGCAATCTGTGTTAATCCATCGATATGAGACAGACTTTCAAGTAGATCGGTATTCACTTTTAGCGTCATGTGATTCCGAACTCTGGCTTTCACCACATCAGGATGAAAAGGTTTGGTAATAAAGTCGACTGCACCTAAGTCGAGCCCACGCATTTCGTCCTTCACTTCGTCTAGCGCGCTAATAAAGATGATCGGAATACGTCGAGTTGCTTTGTCATTTTTTAATTGACGGCAAACCTCGTAACCATCCATATCGGGCATCACAATGTCGAGAAGAATCAAATCAGGTGGGTGATTACCTCGAGCCACTTGAAGTGCTTTGGCAGCACTATTAGCGATTTGGATTGTATAGTCATCAGACAGTAAATTTGCCAGTAACTGAATATTGGTAGCGATGTCGTCAACGATCAGAATGGAGCGCTTATCGGATTTAGAAGGTGAGGCTGAATCTGTTTCTGCTTCTATTTTTTCAGTGGCTAACCATGGCGTTAAGGAGTCAAACAGCTGTTCAGCCGTAAAGGGTTTTCCTAAATGATCATTCATACCAGACGCCAAGGCTTTCTCACGATCCTCCACTAAAGCCGCTGCCGTCAGGGCAATAATGGGAATTTCTTGATTGAATTCTCGTATATGCTGAGTGGCAAGATAGCCATTCATAATAGGCATTTGAATATCCATCAACACTAAATCAAAGCTTTCTGTTTTAACTTTTTCAACGCCTTCAAAACCATCTTCAGCAATGGCGACCTGTAAACCCATCTTTTCAAGTAAGGACTTGGCGATGTGTTGATTAATCAGATTATCTTCCACGACTAAGATACGTTGACCACAAAAGCGTGTGTTCTGAAAATCGGATACACGCATCTCATCCTTTGGAATGAACGGTTGTTCGGCTAACTTCAACGGCAGGACAAATTGGAAACAGCTACCTTGACTCTCTTGGCTTTCTAGCTGAATGCCATCGCTACCCATCAATTGAACAAGCCGTTGGCTAATAACCAAACCTAAACCTGTACCACCATATTGACGAGTAATAGAGGTATCTGCCTGATTGAACGCTTGGAATAACAGACATTGATGCTCTTCATTGATACCTACCCCCGTATCTAACACAGAAAACCTGATTGAATAGAGGGTGTCTGAAGAGTGGTCCGTTTCAACCTTAAGTTCCACTCTACCCTGATGGGTAAACTTAACCGCATTCCCCATCAGATTGGTTAATACTTGTGTCAATCTGAGCGCATCCCCTTCGAACCAATCAGGCAAGCCCTGTTCAACGGACAGATAGAGTTCTAAGCCTTTTTCACGACAGGATAATGAAAACAGGGTGTTTAAGTGCTCAAGAACATCACCCAGTTTAAATATCGTATTTTCAGTGGTCATCCTACCCGCTTCGATTTTGGAAAAATCGAGTAGGTCATTGATAATTCCTAGCAGTAAGCTTCCAGAACGATGGATTTGCTCGATACGCTGTCGCATACCAGCTGACATAGGCTCATTGAGTTGTAACTCACTTAAACCGATGACGGCGTTTAAAGGGGTTCGGATTTCATGGCTCATATTGGCCAAAAATTCAGATTTTGCTTTACTGGCTTTCTCAGCAACGTCTTTAGCTTCTAACAGACTTTTTTCATGTTGCGTTTGTTCTGCATATTGTTCTGAGAGGTCAATTGCTGCTGAGGCTATGTAATCCGGATCATCTCCCTCTCCCTTCATCACCATGCCACTCATTAACATCGGAAAAGTATGACCTTCTCTCGAATAGTGCCAAATTTCGGTGGGTGGAAAATAACCCTTGAGATCAAGTTCATCAAATACTTTGTTAACCGCTTGACGTTGTTCATGGTTATGAAAAACGGATATATGTTGACCAATTAACTCTTCAGGTTTAAAACCATGGACCCTAGCAAAGTAATCATTTACGTAGATCACATTCCCTTTTAAGTCATTGACAACATGGCCAAACAGTGCGTTATCTGCCATAGACTTAAAATGTCTAGCATCGGTTTCCGCTTTATGACGCTTACGCATCACAAACACTAACGCAAAAATAATCGTGAAGGTAATCGCTAAGCCGAACACCAGTAGAAATACGATTTGTCGACTGCGATGTAACAGGTCTTCTGTTTGTTGTTCAACCAAGGCTTCGAGTCGATCTTGATAGTGCCACATGCCATAGGAAAGATTTCTTCCGGGTGTAATGTCTTGCACCATAGACAACAGAAGTTGACGATCGCCACGCTGATAAGGGTGCGAATACACTTCTACCGTTCGCACTTCACCGTTGGCTAAACGATGCCTAAAAATAAAATAGTTGCGCCCTTCTGATGCAGCATAAGCTCTCTCTTCAGCTATTTGCTCTGGGCTAAGCGTATTGATATCTGAAATAAGTAACTGTTTAAAGTCTTCAGGTTGATAGCCATAGAAGGCTTCTGCTGCTGGATTAGCATCGACAATCACGCCACTGGCTGGCTCAATCCATAACATGGGAACACTATGACGTTCAAAGAAGTCATCTAAACTGTCAGCCAGTAGCGGATTTATCTGGAAGAAAAGGCAGAAGAGTATCAGTAAAATCAAACACACATAACGCTGTGTTCTTCGAGCAAGCCCAGTAACAATACACATCAAATACTACTCTTAAAGAGGGATACTAGCCCTCTAGTGTGTTTAACACTTTACCAAGCCTGACTAATGCTTGATCGTAATCAAGTTGTTCAATCGCTTCCATGAAAGTAAGCCAAACTGTCATCACTTCTATGGGCATCTTATCACGCATAGCATGCAACCGTTTTTCAGCAACAAACTCACTTTTACTGAGTGACTGCTGTAATTGTTTCAATTCCAGCAGAAGTTGTGGTGTCAGGGTATTATGCGTTTGCTCTAATTCTGCCTCAGAGGTCAATACAGCAGTTAACAAGGTTTGCAACTCTGTCAGCGTAGCATCTATCAGTCTAGTCAATCTTTCAAGATCATGCGATTTAAACAAGTTCTTTCGCTTAAGTGATTGATCTAGGTCAACCAAAGCATCATATAAGGAGACAATAGCAAGATTACCACAGACTCCTTTCAAACCGTGAACGCGCTTTTGCATAGCATCAAATTGATGTGAATCACTGTCAATATTGAGTTGCGCCAACTCACAAAGTAACTGATCTCTTTCTTCAGTCAATTGCCTAGCAAACTTACCGAGCAATTTAAAATACAAAGGCTTGTTACCTGACATCAAGGCCATTCCTTGGTCTAGGTCGATCATCTTCTCGGCCAGAGTGTTCTCTGATCCATGAAGATCAGCTGAATTCAGATCTATCCAGTCAGCGGGTGTTATATGAGGTAACCAGCGTGCTAGCATTTGATTGAGAGTGGACGGATCTATAGGCTTGGATAAGTGATCGTTCATCCCTGAAGCAAGTGCCTTATGCTGATCTTCAATTAAGGCTGCGGCGGTTAATGCGATTATGGGTCGGTCATAGCCTTGTTGTCGTAATAATCGAGTGGCTTCGTATCCATCCATAAATGGCATCTGTATATCCATCAATACTAAATCGTATGAAGCATCACGGAGCATTTGAACGGCGACTTGACCATCATCAGCCAAATCAACCTCAAGCCCTAAGCGGGTCAATTGATTTTTCGCCACTTCTTGATTAATCACATTATCTTCAACAATCAGCACCCTACCCTTAAACTGATCAGGTAAAATGCTTTCTTCTTGCTGAGCAATTAATTCATCCATTTGATCATCGCTACAGGGCTGCAATGCTAAAGAAAAGCTAAATTCAGAACCCTGTTTGGGATGACTGACGACCTGAATTCCCTGACTACCCATCGCTTCAAGTAAGCGCTGACTAATCACTAAACCCAGACCTGAGCCGCCATAATTCCTAGTAATTTTTGTATCTGCTTGGCTAAACGCCTGAAAAAGTCGCTGCTGCTGCTCTTCAGAGATTCCTATTCCTGTATCCTGAACGCTAAACTTTAGCAATCCATTGTTATTTAATTGTTTTTGTTCATTTATACTAAGCGTTACACTGCCTTTATGGGTAAATTTCAACGCATTGCCAAGCAAGTTGGTTAAAACCTGCCGAAGTCGTAACTCATCACCCACGTAGCCTCTTAGAGCTTTCGAATCAATGTTAAATTTGAGTTCTATGTTTTTATTAGCGGCTAACTCTTCAAAAACCATTTTCAAATGAGAAACGATGTTTGCAATGACAAAAGGTTGGGGATCTATCGTTAACTTGCCAGATTCAATCTTGGAGAAATCTAGGATGTCGTTGATGATACCTAACAGCAAACGACCTGACTGATTGACCTTTATCAAACGATCCTGAAGTACTGAAACCGTATTAATTTCATGTGCATATTGACTCAGTCCAATGATGCCATTCATCGGCGTACGAATTTCATGGCTCATATTTGCCAGAAATTCTGATTTGGCTCTGTTGGCCTGCTCTGATTCCAACATCGCCTCTTTTAAAGCGCGTTCGTGGTTAATTCGTTCGGAAATATCCGTACAAAACGCCATCACACCGAATTGATCAATAGCCACTCCACTGAAAGCGACAGGGACAGTGTGTCCCTGTTTGTGACTCAAATGGACTTCGGTTTGAACGGATCCATCTCTTTGTAACGCATCATTTAATTCTTTCTGGTGAGATTCATATTCGTATGGATAGAGATCGCTAATGGAGAGTGTTAGCAATTCTTCTACAGCGTAACCCAACATTTCACAACCGGCCCTATTCACCTGTGTGAAATGACCAGACTGATCTGTGACAAAAACGCCAACCGTAGACTCTTGCATGAAGAGTTTTAGTCGATATTCGATAGAGCGCTGTTCTGTCAGTAGTTTAATTTTCACTAACGCCAACTCGATGAGCTGTGCGACAGATGCCATAAACAATTTGTCTTCTGCTGTTGGCTCATAAAACTCATCTAGCCAATTAAAAACCAGTATATGGAAGCTTTCATCAGAAAAATTAAACGGAAACCAACTGAGCGACTTTACTGCCAACTCTTCATGTAAGAACGAGGCAAATCCATCTTGCTTAATCAATGGATGAATAGTGTGCTGATGACTAACGATCCAATCTGTTGTTTCTCTCATGTGAGCCATAGAGTTTGCCAACAAATCTAAATCTAAATCTAAATCACTCAATACATTAAGCGGCTTCTTGCTATTAATTTGTTTTAGCCATTCCGTTACACCCAATATTTTTTGTTCTTCTAAATCAATTTTGTATACGATCCCTCTATCAGCATTGAGTGCTTTGGCCATACTTTCACAAGCTGATGCTAAGATCGATAAAGGTTCATCTTTAGCTGCAATCGTCAGCGCTATCTGATCAAGCGCAGTCCGGTAACGAGTGTTTCTTTCTTCAATAAATCTGGCTAATTCAGCTGCTTTTTCAGTGGCGGTGACATCTCGATTGACACCCACAACACGCATAGGGTCTCCGTTGACCTTCCGGACTACCCGTGCCTGACAATGCAAATAACTAATGCGGTTATCCAAAGATCTACGAATAGGAAAGGTAAAGGAAAGTATCGAGTGTTCTCTTAAAGCTTCTTGAAAGTGACCTAGCACTTCTGAACGATGATCGGGTAATACTAAGCTCAACCAGTCTTGCAGACGATGTTTGAAGGTCAATCGAAAGACACCATAAAGCTCAAACATCTGATCATCCCAACTGAGCAAGCCAGACTCAATATCATACTCCCAAACCCCTAACCCTGCAGACTCAGTCGCCAGCATTAAGCGCTCGCGACTGAGACCAAGCTCTGTTTCAATTAACTTACTGTGGGTGATGTTCGTGTGAGTACCCATCATATAGATAGGTTGATGCCGTTGATTGAAAACCGTTACCTTTCCACGGCTTTGTATCCATACCCAAGAACCATCGGCATGAAGTAAACGAAATTGTGCATGTAAACTTTGGCCAAGTTGAATACTTTTTTTGACCGTGCCCATGGTTTTATTCAGATCATCTGGATGCATCAAGGCTTCAAACGTTGCCAGAGACATATCTAACTCACTGGATTGATAACCTAATTGTTGATAGGTGATATCTGACCAGATCACTTGATTGCTGGATAAATCCCAACTCCAAAGACCGGTATCCGTAGCCTCCATCGTCAACTCGAAACGTTTGCGAGTTTCTTCCAACATTAACTGATCTTGTTTGTACTCAGTGATATCGTTGATATAGCCATTCCAAAGAATCGATTCATCTTGCATTTTTGTCGGTGATGCACGCCCCTCCAGCCATATCACTCCTTTAGAAGGATGAACATAACGATACTGAAGATGCCAAACTGACAAATGATGTGCTGAATACTCTATACTTTTTTTGACTGCCTCAAGATCATCAGCGTGGAGTCTATCAAAGACTATACTTGCATCACTGACAACCTGTTCAGGAGTGTAACCATAGACATCTAGCATGCCTTGTGTCGAAAAAGGAAAACAACTGGTTCCATCGGGATAGAAACGGAACTGATAAAGCATACCCGGCGTATTTTCTGCTAATTGATCGAATTTTAGTTTCTGTTCATAAGCCTCAGTGACATCGGTATGACTACCAATGACCCTAACAGGTTTACCATCATCATCTTTTGTGAAAACCTGACCTTTATCTAATATCCATTTATAAGAGCCATCTTTGCAACGCACTCGATGGGTATTTTCATAAAGCAAGGTTTGACCACTGAAATGACGTTCTAAATCAGCATAAACCTCTGCGATGTCATCTGGATGAATACGCGATTCCCACTCCGATAAACTGTCGCCAATTTCATCGTCCCGATAACCCAGCATCGACTTCCAAATAGGTGAGAAATACACCTTGTTCGTGCGTGCATTCCAATCCCACACTCCCTGATGAGTTCCCTCAAGAACCGCCTTCCAACGCTGCTCATTTTCAAAGATGGTTTGAGCTGACTGAGTGCGTGCCTCCTCCTGTAAACCTAGCTCACGCCAATGTTCAATCAAAAAAATAACTAACTCTTTCTGATGCAGCAAACCAACTAGATTACCGAACTCATTAACGACCCCAAGGCGCTTGTGTTGATATTGTTGAATACTAGCCAAAGCTTCAGAGAAAGAGCAGTTTTCACGAATACTAACGAGAGGAAAAGATGCGAAGTTGTTTATCGAAAGTGACAAATCTGCACCGTTAAGAAGCGCCTTGAGCATGTCCGTTTGCGTGATAATTCCTAGTGTCTGGTCATGCATTCTGACCACACAGGAAGTATGTCCAGCGATGTGCATCTTTAGCATGGCAGCTTTTAGACTGACACCTTCTATCACTTCAGTGAAGTCAATGAGGCTACCTATCTCACCAACAGCATTGTCCGAATGAAATAATTCAGGGTCTAATGATTTAATGATATTGCTGTAACTAATAATACCTTGCAGGTTGCAGTGATCATCAATCAGGCAAAGATGCTGAGAATAAGACCCCTCCAGCATCATCAAAGCATCACTAACCGCGACGGATGACTTAACACATTTTACTTGCGGTAGACTGGCATCCGCTAACAGCGTATTAAAGCCTACCCCTGCTAACTGAAGTGTCACCAACGCCCTTGTGGTGACAATTCTAAAGCGGGCATCATCGGTGACAATAATCGAATGCACGTCCTTTTCTGACATCTTCTTCAATGCGTCATAAAGTGTATGCCTAGCATCAAGAGTCACTACTTGCGGTGAAGCGATGTGATGTAACGACAATCCGAGCATTAATGAAACATCTCAAAACACCAATCGGGCTTATTAAGTCAATTTAAGCATCAAAACGACAAAGATACCCAATTGCAATCGGAAAATCATACTCTGAAATTACTATTTGTCTTTAATCATGATTTAAAGCATGGTTTTTTAAGTTAACTGGTAAAGTTTAAACACCCTGTCACAAATATGACAAAGAAAAGCATTCCCTTCAGATCAAGAGCAGTCAATGACGATTATTGCTTAAGGTCAGTTAAACTTAACCTTGTCTAATTAGATAATCATGGCATTTGTTTATTCAAAAATGCTTGAAGTGCGGACCAAGATTGTTGATCTGCAGAAAAGTCATAATCACTACTTGAGTAAACGGTAAACGAGTGCAGTGCACCACCGTATATCTGTGCCGAGTGTTCAACACCATTCGCTTGTAAATCATTCAACAGTGCTGCCAGTTCATCCATTCCAGATACTGGATCAGCAGAACCATGAAGCAGCAGTACAGGCGCTGTTACCGCAGTGTAATCTTGCCCTTCAGGTAAACTCAATCCACCATGAAATGACACAAAACCGTCAGTTTCCATGCCGGCTCTCGCCATCTCTAAAACAGCCGCACCTCCGAAACAGTAACCCATCGCCACAACGCTTTCTGAAGCTCCAGGTATAGATGAAACCTGATTTAAAGAACCCGCTAAACGACGCCGAAACTCGTCTCTATCTGCGTAAAGCGCTGAAGTCAGCTGACGATTTTCATCGATTGACTGTGGTAGTTTTCCCTGACCAAACAGATCAATGGCAAAGGCGGTATATCCCATCGTTGCAAGCATATCTGCTCTTAGGCGCTCATAGGATGTCAATCCATCCCAATCATGTATGATTAATGCTGTTCCCTTGCTGCTGTCTAAACGACTGTTATATGCCACATAGCCTTCATAAGATTGACCATCGATCTCATAAATATACTGAGTACTGACTATCTCTGCTTGTGCATTAACGACGACACTACACATCACTATGCCCAGACAAAAGCTAGATGCTTTAGCGGTTAGATTCATTTATTTGTCCTCACCATTGCGTTTTTGTTTTAATTTAAACCACTAAGGTTTACTCCATCTTACAGTGATGCAACGCGTTAAGATCACTCTTTTTCACCAGCACATGCAACTTAGACGCGGCATTCATAGCAAATGCAATATGAAATGAACTGATGACATAGCGTTTGACAATCGAAATAATAGTTATACCTTTATTCCATTTGGATATTTAAGTGTTATATTAGCGTTACATAAAGAAAACTCTATCGATCTCTTATTTGTATCAACAGTTTTCGCTAGGCTAGGAGCATGAATCCTTTATTGCCTATTTACGTTTTTAAGGAGACACTTCATGAGTCACACAAACGATGCACCAGTTGGCAGCCCTATCAAACCTATCGTGAAAACCTTTTTTGATGAGCCGACCAATACGTTCAGTTATGTCGTTAAAGATCCAGCATCCAACAGCTGTGCGATCATTGATTCCGTTCTGGATTTCGACTATGCCAGCGGTACAACCGATATCGCATCAGCTGACCAGATTATTGACTATGTTAAAGGTAACAACCTAGAGGTTGAGTGGATTCTTGAAACCCACGTCCATGCAGATCACATCTCTGCCGCACCCTATTTGCATCAACAACTGGGCGGTAAAACTGGCATTGGTGCGATGATTACGGTTGTGCAAGATACCTTTGGTAAAGCATTTAATGCAGGAACAGAATTTGCTCGCGACGGTAGCCAGTTTGATCAACTCTTCAAAGAGGGTGATACCTTCAAGATTGGTCAACTAGAAGGATATGTCATGCATACTCCAGGTCACACACCTGCCTGCTTGAGCTACGTGATGGGTGATGCTGTATTTGTTGGCGATACCTTGTTTATGCCTGACTATGGCACTGCACGCTGCGACTTCCCGGGTGGTGATGCAAAAATACTGTATAAGTCTATTCAGAAAGTCCTGAGTCTACCGGCTGATACACGAATTTTCCTATGCCATGATTATAAAGCGCCAGGTCGTGATGAATATGTCCATGAGACAACGGTTGCGGATCAACGCCAACACAATATTCATGTTCATGACGGCATCACTGAGGAAGAGTTTGTGAAAATGCGAACTGAACGTGATGCGACACTTAAAATGCCGACGCTGATTTTACCTTCAGTACAGGTCAATATGCGCGCGGGTGAAATGCCACCAGCCGAAGAGAATGGTCAGGTTTATTTGAAGGTTCCGGTAAACCTGTTCAAGAAATCTGATCAGTAATCTAGTCATAAAAACAGGGCTAAAGAGCCCTGTTTTTTATCACGCCAAAAAAATTAGAACGTAAACACGCGAGTGTTTTCTTCCATCATCTTCTCAGCCATCGCCGGCGGTGCCGCGACTTCAACACCATCACGCAACGCTTCTTGAGTGTTACCGCTGTTTGGTAGGTAAAGTGCACATACGCTGATAGTTGCACCGTTTTGCTGTAAACGCATCATTAACTGTTCTGGCGTAACATCATTAGGCTTCAACAGCTCACTAGTCGTGTCTTGTAAAGCCAAATCAGCCGCTGCATCACATAGCAATACATCAACGTGAACACCCTGACCTTGCATGGCATTTCCTAGCACCATTGCCATTCCTTGAGTCATCAAAGAATCACTGTTCAGCATAATTAATGCTTTTTCGCCTGAATGTTGGTGATTGTCAGCTTGAACAGCTAATGGTGCCAATAAAGTTGCACCCAAAACACAAGCGGCTAGTTTTAATTTCATCATGCTTTTCTCCTTATGATCACTTAGTAATAACTAAATAACATATTAGCATAACCTAATTATATATGCATTAAACTCCCTGATTGGAAGACTTGAAGGCAAACCATCCAAAGAATGCGGCCATCACTAAATAACCCAAAGTGAAGTCCTGTGAGGCGTTAAAAGATAGTTCAGGTGCATGCATCAGGCCTACAAAAGAACAGGCTGCCGCGACTAACGCAAACACAGCTGCCTGACGAAATCTATGATCAATCACGGAGACGGTCATCGCACCTAACAGAATGGCGGTAAACATCGCGCCCTGACCCAATACGACAATGGCGCTGGAAATATTATCAACCACTTCTCCAGCACCACGATTGAATCGAGTCATGACATAATTAGCGAAATAAGGAAGCATCGCCAAGGCAATGGCAGGATAGTAACGCGTTTCGTTACTTTGGAAGGCTGTGGCTATCATCGACATGCCGACAAATACCAGAATGGGCGCTACCACAGATACCGGTATAATCGCTGCCAAGACTGCAATCAAGCCAAACATCGTTGCTAGTCCATAAACGACACCATTCAGAATACTGTATCCACGACCCGCACCCATCCATTTGGATCCAACGGTGGCAATATAGACAGTGGTCGGGAAAACACCACCAAACACGGCACCGATCATCGTCCCCACACCATCAACTGCCTGGCATTCACGCACATCATACTTATCACCGGCAGCTTCCATCGCCTCAACGTTATTCATCGTTTCTATGGCATTATAAAGCGTAATGGGTAGCACCACCGTCAGTATGGCTAACATGCTAGTAAACAGCAGACCTAGCCCTTCAAACCAAGCTAATCCTGGCAACAATGGATAGAAGCCCAAATGAGTGAAGGCATCGCTGAATTTGCTGGTATCTGCTGCTCCGATTAAATAGGCCATCGCCGTACCGACAATAATCGCAAACAAAGACGCTGGTATTTTGAACGGCATGCTCACTCTAGCCACTAAGCCAACGATAATAATCGCCAGCACTAACAGCCCAATGACAGGAATTTCCAAGGTCTTAAATAGCATCTCACCGGCAATAAAGGTCAATGCGACCCCAGCGACAGCACCTAGCATTGCCGCACGCGGGAGATGAGACTGAATCCAGCGACCAATGACACTGATGCACATTTCGATTAAACCACTGATAAAACAAGCGGCAACAGCTATCTTTCATGCCATCATTTCATCCCCTGTCAGTGATTTTGCTGGCAGTAAAACGCCAAACAAAAACACGAACATCACCGGGGTACTGATACCGTAAGATAACGCGGTCACATCGGCTCGATTCTCTTTACGCGCCAAACGCGCCGCGCTCCAAGCATAATAGAAATTACCGACCATCACCGCGACGGCGGCACCCGGTAATACCTGACCAAAAACAATCGACGTGGAAAATCCCATACCTAGCATGGTGATCGCAATGATGACAAAGTTGGCGATATTATTCTGAAACAGGGCAAAAAAGGCGTCCGTATCTTCCTTTTTATACCAAGGGTAATGAACAGGATTTGAATTCATAGGGGGGCGAGACTCTTTAAATGAACGTTTAATAACGTGCTTGATAAAATAAGCGCAGTATTTTAACGATTATCGCCTGAGTCGACCACTGTGAAAGACCTTATCTAGCAGAGCACTGTATCCGTTTTAAGCCACTCCGTTGGGGCGTTCCATGTCTTATGCCACAAAATTACCTTCTCGGCTGGCATGGGTCTGGCAATCACATACCCTTGCGCGGCTTGACAGCCAACATCAATCAGCAAGCAACCCGCTTCAATAGACTCCAAGCCCTCTGCCATTACCTCTATATGAAAAGCCTTTCCTAAACCAATGATACTTTCCAAAATGGACAAGTCATGTTGACTGGTCAAAATGTCTTTAATAAAACTCTGGTCAATTTTAAGAACCTGTATCGGTAACTGTTTCAAATAGGCCAACGAAGAATAGCCAGTACCGAAATCATCCAACGCTATACTGACCTTCAAGTCATTACAAGCTTTCATGGTCCGTATCGCCGCAGGCATATCTTCCAGTGCACTGGATTCCAACACTTCCAACTCCAAACTCGAAGCAGGTACGTCCGAATATTTTTCTAACAGCTCTTTTAAGCGCACCGCAAACTGACTGTCTTGCAGTTGCATGCCACCTAAATTAACACTGACATGGGTTTTGAAGCCCTGATGTAACCAACGTTGCATCTGCCTTAGTGCCGTTTCGATAACCCAATAGCCAATTTCAATAGATAATGGATAGGTTTCTATCACCGGCAAAAACTCACCCGGTGAAATCAGTCCTTTATCGGGATGCTCCCAGCGGATTAGGGCTTCAAAGCCGATCACCTGTCCTTGGGTTAAGTTAACTTTAGGTTGGTAGTACAACACAAACTCATCACGGATGAGTGCCTGATGAATACGTTCCAGTGTTTGATAATAACTTCGTGTGCTTTGTTCTTGATTATTATCAAACAGGTGAAAGCGTTGATTGCCTTTAAGTTTTGCTTGATACATGGATTGTGACGCTTGTCTGATCAGCGTATTGGGGTCACAAAGATTATCGTTGGAGTAGCTGCTGACTCCCGCACTCACTTGGATGTTGATCTCATGCTTATCTAAATGGAATGGAGCTGAAATCTCCGTAAACAAGCTGGATATCTGTTTTTCTAAATCATAATCATTCGAAAAATCTTGCAGAATGAGCACAAACTCATCACCTCCCAAATGATAAGCATGACGATCGATTTGTGTGAGTCTTAAAAACCGTCTGGCCACTTTCTTTAGCAGTTGATCCCCTTGCGACACGCCATACAAATCATTGACGAGGTTAAAGTTGTCAATATCAAGATAGATCAGTGCAATGGCTTGATCTGGTGTGTTTTGTATACGATCAGTTAAATAACTAATCAGGGATGCCTTGTTAGGAAGACCGGTGGTCGCATCATGGTAAGCAAGATGTTCAAGCGCTTTTTTGTGTTTAACACGTTCAGAAATATCTCTAACCACTGCAATCATGTAATGTCGTCCCTTTTCTTCAAAAGAGAAGCCTAAGGTAACTTCCACATCAAGGTATTCATTTTTTGCCGTTAAGATAGTACTTTCGATCTTGTCGTTTGACGTATGCAAGAGTCGTGGACTTTCTGGATGAAAGAATTCTTCAAAGGGTTTTCCTAACACCTTATCCACAGGGAATCCACAAAGTGTTTCAGCTGCACGATTCATATCTGTAAGGGATTCGTTCACTTTATCCACAACAAAGACAGCTTCAGGGATGGAAGCAAATAATGCCTTAAAACGATCCTCACTATTGCGTAACCGTTCTTCTATCAGTGCCTCACTGACATTTTTTAACTGTTGCTCTGCTTTTTCACGCGCGTGTTTTTCACGCATTAAATCCACAGTCCGCTCTGATAACTTACGGTACATACCCAGCACCGCATTAATAAGCGTGTCTAATGACCGGTTCACTTCATCATCGGCCAAGCGTTTAGCTTTATCGATCCTCATTCCCTGTTTGAGGTTCTGCACAGTAATTGCCATACGTCGATCTGAATCGAGAATATGAAAAGCTAACCAATGCACAAGATAGCCAAAGAGTCCTTCTAAAACACCGGATTCTTCGGGATTTTGCTGAGCATACTGCAGCACTTTTTCACGAAACTGTTGGTGAATTGAGCAATGATTTTGGTAGGCAGGATCTTCCTTGAAGTGTTCTTCCCAAATAGTTTCTTCGGTATCAAAATGATAGTCAGCATAATTGACCAATCCCTGAAAAAGGCCATCTAGCCCCTCTGCATCACCACCCTCCACGAAATAAGCAGCTAACTGATTCAGATAGTCAACTAAGCGCTGATGTTGTGCGTCGATCAAATCTATCCCCGTGCAGAAATGATCATTCCAAGGAAAGATTTCAAAACGGGATAGCTGTTCCATGCGTTGACTCATGATCATTACCTTTTTACTTTTAAAGGAGCCATGATTTTATTCATCATCGTGGGTTGTATTAGTTTCAGATAAGCTGGTTTTTTTATGAGCATGCGAATCATGTCTGATTGAAGAAACACATTCTAATTTAGCTTTTTCTAGCTGACTTTCTATCTGGTACAGTCGAATAAGTTCTTCAAGCTGATCGGCTAAGAAACGCAAATTTCTCATCTCTGCAAGTGAATATGACCGAGGCGAATGATCAATAATGCAGAGAGTTCCTATCGGATTCATGCGATCAGGACGAAGCACAGCACCAGCATAAAAAACAACCTTGGGATCATGCGTAACGAGTGGGTTATCTCTAAATCGAGGGTCAAGCCTGGCATCGGGAATCAGCATCAATTCAGGTTCAGATAAAGCATGGCTACAGAAGGCAATATCTCGATCCGTCTGGTAGACATCAAGACCAATTTTGGATTTAAACCATTGGCGATGCTCATCGACTAGTGAAATCAACGCTATGGGAACATGATAGAAATCTGCTGCCAACTGCGTTATTTGATCGAAGTGTTTTTCAGCTTCTGTATCAAGAATGTGAAGCTCTTTTAAAAAACGCAGTCGATCGGATTCGTTGAATGCCAAAATAGAAATCCTTTTTAAGGCTGTAAAGTGTTTATATTAGAAAACATTTTAAAATACGTCTATGTATTCAAGGCCACACTTACTTAATTTGAAACAAGCGTGGCGAATTTAGGTCTTTTAATAATTAAACCGAGATACAGAGCTCTGCATCTCTTTAGATAGTCTAAGCAATCCATCTGCATGCAGAGCACTCTGCTCGGCATTTTGTGCAGCACTAACCGCGAGATCTTGTACCCGTGTAATGCTCTGATTAATTTCATTGGTTGCAGCGGTTTCTTCTTCCGTAGCAGCGGCTATTTGCGTATTCATATCACGAGTTTCGGTCATCATTTCTGCTAAATGATTTAACTGTTGATGAGTATTCTTCACCAACTCCAAACTTTCTAAGGCATGATCTCGATTACGCATCATGCTTTGAACAGCCACTTTAGTGTGATTCTGCAACGTTAATACGGTGCTTTCAATTGTCTGAGTCGACTCGTGCGTTCTTGCAGCTAGATTTCTAACCTCACCGGCGACCACTGCAAACCCTCGACCTTGCTCACCCGCTCTTGCCGATTCTATAGCAGCGTTTAAAGCCAATAAATTAGTCTGCTCGGTAATATCACGAATGACCCTGACCACCTCACCTATAGAATTAGATTCTCCCTCGAGCGCAAGGATGTCATCAGCCGCCTGCTGAATTTCTCGTGTCTGCTGTTCAATCATGCTTACGAGTGAATTCATGGTGTCTTTTGAATCATTTACTGCTTGATGAGCTTTTTCACTAGTCGCTAAGGTTTGTTGTGCATGCTGAGCCACTTCATTTACTGCGGCACTCATTTCGGTGATGGCTGCAGCAATTTGAGTCACTTCCGCCTGTTGCGTGTGAGCACCTTCAAAAGTGATATCAGTTGAGGATTCAAGTTCTTTACCTGCTTTTTCGATCTGCATACCTTGTGCAGCAATGCCTCTCACCAAGTTTTGAATATTATCAGCGAAACGATTAAAGCTTAGAGCAACTTTGCCTATCTCATCTTCTCGTTTCACTTCGAGTCGATGGGTTAAATCACCCCGTCCATCGGCAATATCTGCCAAAGCATCCGCTATTTTACTAATCGGCTGTGTAACTAACTGTCGGGTCAAGAAAATAGCAACTGCTACCATCGCCAGAACCAGCAAAACCATCGCTAATAAAAGCGAATCTGCTAGCGTTGTCGCAACTTTAATATCCTGCTTTAAAACGTCGGCAGGTATTCCTACCATGTGCATCGCTAGGAGTTGGTCGTTAGCACCTACAACAGGTCGATTCACCGAAAACCATTGATCATCCAAATGTGCCATCACACTTGAATGGTTTTGGAGTATGACGGCTTTAGCGAAGCCAACAACGTCGTCTGAAAACCATCGGTCATTTGCTAACACCCAACCTGAATGCACTTCCGTATTGTTTCTAGCAGGTGCGCTAGAAGGTAACTGCGCCGCATTCAACACCATCAAGTAGTTAATATTCTCGTTACCAAAATCACGACTGATACTTCCCACCCCTTGTGTCATTTCAATAATGCCAACTAATTGATCCTGAAAGACCACCGGAGCAAAGGCACGAATCAAAACATTACCATTGGGATCTGGCTCAAAGGCGGCTTGAGCCTGCCGATCCGACTGTGCAGCACGAAAACCTCCTAAACGGGTGTCAATCGGTTGAGAGCGCTGAGCACTTTCATAAAGCGTGGTTCCATCTGGAAGATACAGATGAACGTGAATGCCTTGGTAGTTAGTAAACTTACCATAGGCTTCTCGAAGCTGATTGACGATTGTTTCAGCAGAGCCTCTATTCCGACTCATCATTGCCATGCGCAGGTCTGGATCGCTTGCTAGGGCAACAGCGTTGGTAATACCCACATCAAATTTGGTTTCAAAACGGTTATCTAGGGTTTGAAGCATCTCCGTGGTACGACGATCAATGGCCTGCTGCTCTAGGCCAGAGCGCACATAAAATGCATAGATTACTGCAACACTTAAACACACTAAACCTACAACTAATAAAGAAATAGTCATACGATAACTTAGGCTGATTGACTTCATCTAAAGATCTCCAGGTTAGGTCTGACTTTATATTAGTCGCTTTTGATGTATTAGATAAAGATTTAAGCATATTTGAAACCTTAATTTGACTCTAATCAACTTAACTATAGCCAATAACTATCAAATCGATGTTTATAAAAAATTAAGCAAATAAGGCGAAGCTTAATATTTTCAACTATCCTAACTATGAACTTAAAACACCTGTCCGACTTTGGGTGAATTTTAGGCGTGTAAGCTAATAACAGGAGATGGATATGGATAACAAAAACAGTGGTGCATTGGGCAAGTGTCCAGTCATGCATGGTGCCAACTCAACAGCTAGTAAAACCACGATGAGCTGGTGGCCGAATGCGCTAAACCTCAACATCCTTCATCAACATGACCGCAAAACCAATCCCCTCGGTGACGGTTTTAATTACCGCGAAGAACTCAAGTCTTTAGATGTAGATGCGTTGAAAAAAGACTTAACAGACTTAATGACCGATAGCCAAGAGTGGTGGCCTGCTGACTGGGGGCACTATGGTGGCTTAATGATTCGTATGGCATGGCATGCTGCTGGTACTTATCGAGTTGCTGATGGCCGCGGTGGTGCAGGAACAGGTAACCAACGTTTTGCACCTTTAAATTCTTGGCCTGATAACGGCAACCTCGATAAAGCTCGTCGTCTGTTATGGCCCATTAAACAAAAATACGGTAACAAAATCAGCTGGGCTGATTTGTTGATTCTAGCGGGTAATGTTGCTTATGAGTCCATGGGATTCAAAACCTATGGTTTCTCATTTGGACGCGAAGATATCTGGCATCCAGAAGAAGATATTTACTGGGGAGCTGAAGAAGAATGGTTAGCACCTAGTGATAACGAAAAGAGTCGTTATTCAGGTGACCGTGATTTAGAAAATCCACTAGCAGCCGTTATGATGGGGCTTATCTACGTCAATCCAGAAGGCGTTGATGGTAATCCTGACCCTTTAAAAACCGCAAAAGATGTTCGTGAAACCTTTGCGCGCATGGCTATGAATGACGAGGAAACGGTTGCACTCACCGCAGGTGGTCATACCGTAGGTAAGGCCCATGGTAATGGTGATGCCAGCCTGCTTGGCCCTGAGCCAGAAGGCGCGGATATTGACGAGCAAGGTTTAGGTTGGAACAACAAAACATCACGCGGAGTAGGTAGAAATACCGTTACCAGCGGCATTGAAGGTGCTTGGACCACGAACCCGACTCAATGGGATAACGGCTACTTCCATCTACTTCTGAATTACGAATGGGAACTGACTAAGAGCCCAGCAGGTGCTTGGCAATGGGAACCTGTGAACATCAAAGAAGAAGATAAACCGGTTGATGTTGAAGATCCATCCATTCGTTTAAACCCGATGATGACTGATGCCGATATGGCGATGAAGATGGATCCTGAGTATCGCAAGATCTCCGAACGTTTTTACAAAGACCCAGCCTACTTTGATGAAGTCTTTGCACGAGCATGGTTCAAACTGACTCACCGCGATATGGGCCCTAAGTCCCGTTACATTGGACCAGAAGTTCCACAAGAAGATCTGATTTGGCAAGACCCTATACCAGCAGGAAACAGCAGCTATGATGTTGCGGCAGTTAAAGCCAAAATCGAAGCAAGTGGTTTAAGTATCAGCGAGATGGTTGCAACTGCATGGGATAGTGCACGGACTTTCCGTGGCTCTGATATGCGCGGTGGTGCTAATGGTGCGCGTATACGTTTGGCACCTCAAAAAGACTGGGAAGGCAACGAACCTGCTCGTCTTAGTAAAGTTCTGAGCGTTCTAGAAGGTATTGCCGCCGAAACGGGCGCCAGTGTGGCTGATGTGATAGTTCTGGCCGGTAATGTCGGTGTGGAGCATGCAGCTAAAGCCGCAGGACATGATATCAGCGTTCCTTTCACTCCAGGTCGTGGTGATGCGACGCAAGAGATGACCGATGTTGAATCCTTCCAGTACTTAGAACCCGTTCATGACGGCTTCCGTAACTGGGTGAAGAAGGACTACGCGGTCAGTCCTGAAGAGTTATTGCTGGATCGTGCACAGCTAATGGGCTTAACCGGTCCAGAAATGACTGTATTGATTGGCGGAATGCGTGTTTTGGGGACTAACCATGGTTCAAGCAATCATGGTGTGTTTACCGATCGCGTCGGCCAACTCACCAATGATTTCTTTGTGAATTTAACCGATATGAATTTCACGTGGAAACCCACTGGAAAAAATAGCTATGACATTGTTGAACGTAAATCAGGCTCGACGAAGTACACAGCAACTCGTGTTGACCTAGTGTTTGGTTCTAACTCAATCCTCAGAGCTTACGCTGAAGTTTATGCACAAAATGACTCGAAAGAGAAATTTGTAAACGACTTTGTTGCCGCATGGACCAAAGTCATGAATGCAGACCGATTTGATCTGCAGGCATAACCGCTTAACGTTTAGCAGATAAGGATTCGTTCTCCTGCTGTTTGTGAAAACAGTCTGCTAAAACGTTAAAACAGATGGATCCCAATAATCCGATTATTGGGATCCATTTTTTTTATCCTTAGTATCTAGTCGAATAAAGGAACTGCTGATATTTATTATTTTCGTGGTAATATATTTGACATATTAAGACGAAAAAAGAAGGGACGTTATATGAAAAACGCCGACACATCAAAAGCTAAAACTCCGCGCAAAACCAAACAAAAAATTGACCCTATCGAAGCATTTACGGTTCTTAAAGCAGTGTCAGGCGCTCAATTATCTACCGAGACCTCAACGGATGACATTTTAAAGAAACAAAAAGCGAAATCGGTCGATGCAGCAGCCGTCGTCAAAACGCTTGATACTATTTTAGCAGGCGCGTCACCCGATGATGCGGAAGCCTTAAAGTCTGCCCTATCACGCTGGCACGACCCTGCTCAAGATCAACAACAAATCGATAAAGATGAAGAGCTGGTTGATAACTGGCGTACCGCTGTTTATCCCTACAAAAACCGTCTTTCTCGTAAAGCTTATGAAACACAAAAATATCATCTTCAAGTTGAATTACTCAAACTTCAAGCCTGGGTAAGAGAGACAGGTCAAAAAGTAGTTATTCTATTTGAGGGTCGAGATGCAGCCGGTAAAGGTGGAACCATTAAGCGCTTTATGGAACACATTAATCCAAGGGGAGCAAGAGTAGTAGCACTAGAAAAACCAACAGAAACTGAAAAAGGTCAGTGGTATTTCCAGCGCTACGTTCAAAACTTGCCCACTGTCGGTGAAATCGTTCTATTTGACCGTTCCTGGTATAACCGTGCCGGTGTTGAGCGAGTGATGGGTTTCTGTACTGATCAAGAATATGATGACTTTTTACGCCAAGTGCCCGAGTTCGAAAGGCACCTTGTCAGCAGTGGTATTCACTTAATTAAGTTCTGGTTTTCAGTGAGTCGTGAAGAACAGCACTCACGTTTTGAAGCACGTAAAATACATCCATTAAAACAATGGAAACTCAGCCCGATCGACTTAGCCTCCTTGGATAAATGGGATGCTTACACTGAAGCCAAAGAAGCGATGTTTTTCCATACGGACATGGCCGAAGCACCTTGGACAGTCGTTAAATCAGACTGTAAAAAACGTGCTCGTTTGAATGCGATGCGCTACGTCTTACACAAACTAGACTACACAGGCAGAGATCTTGATACCATCGGGGGTATTGATCCATTAGTTGTTGGACGCGCGAGTTTGATGTCCGATTGATTTAGGGTATTCCCAGTAAGCGTTTAATTAAAGCTGAGTTGAGTTTCAACTCAGCTTTTTTGTGCATGGATTTACGTATACCCTAGAGTGATGGGATGAAAACGAAGGATATTTGTTCAGCATGCACGGTTTAACAATGAAGTAGAGTTAACAACTATCTATAGTGACAAGCTATTTATGGGTAAATAATGCTGATACAATTCTGTTAACCAATAAATCCAATTAAGAAAACATCTGGTTATTAAATAATCAATGCACTTAGATAATATCATTCGATTCGATAAGGTAAACCTTCTTCGAAGCCAAACTAAAGTACTTAACGATTTATCTTTTTCATTATCTGAAAAACGAGTGGGTATTATTGGTCACAATGGTTCCGGAAAAAGCTCTTTAGTCAGGCTGATCAATGGACTACTTCAGCCTAATTCGGGCAATATTCTTGTCCATGGTAAAAACCCATCCGCGGGTCCTCAAAAAATGTCGGCGGACGTCGGATTTATTTTTCAAAATCCTGATCATCAGATTATTTTTCCTACCGTTGAAGAAGAGCTAAGTTTTGGCCTGATCAATCAAGGCTACTCTAAGCAGCAAGCCCAAGAGAAAGCCCTAGGAATTTTAGTTGAACATCAACGATCTGATTGGGCACCTAAAGCAATTCATAGCTTATCAGATGGCCAAAAGCAGTTAGTCTGTATTTTGGCAGTGTTAGTGATGGAGCCTAAAGTATTGATACTGGATGAACCATTCTCAGCATTAGATCTGATTACCCGCTATCAACTATTAAACTTATTAGACACACTTCCTCAACAAGTCGTGATGATCAGCCATGAACTGGAAACCTTGGAAAACTTTGATCGAATTTTATGGTTAGAGGGAGGCAAGATTTTTCAAGATGGCACACCTGCAGAAGTGTTACCTGAGTATTATGCCTCTGCTCGGAAGTTTAGATCATGATTAGCCTGTATATGGCTCACCCAAGTTGGCTTCACAGGCTACCGGCAGGCTATAAGCTGTTGGGACTCATGCTATTGAGTATACTCCTCTATCCGGTTGCCAACCTTGTACTGATGGCGTTAATGTTCCTGTTAACTCTGATTTTATATGCCTCTGTCGGCAAACCTGCCATAAGACAACTGATCCTGTTAAAGCCCTTAGCACCACTTTTCCTGCTTATTTTCTTAATGCAGAGTTGGAGTGTTGGCTGGTTATCCGCAAGCCTTCTGGTATTGCGGATGTTGGTGCTGATTTTGCTCGCCAATCTCATCACCCTAACGACCCGCATGGATGACATGATGGCAGCAATTGCACCTATGTTTGCTCCATTAAAACTCTTCAATATTGATCCTAAGCGCATCGCTTTTGCGGTCACCTTATTGATTCGGTTTGTACCTGTGTTAATGGCAGTTATTCAGCATTTAATGGAAGCATGGCGTGCACGCGGAGGAAAGCGTCAGGTATGGAAACTCGCCATTCCGCTAACGATCCAATCGATCCGTCTTTCTGATCACGTCGCCGAAGCGCTAGCAGCACGAGGTGGCATATCTACTATCTCTAACCCACGAGTTTCTAACCATGAGTCAAGATAAATCTCTAGTTCAAATTGCTCTGTATGCTGCACTCATCGCTGCAATGGGGTTAATCCCTCCTATTCCATTTGTTACGGGAATACCCATAACAGTTCAAACACTGGGTGTCATGCTCGCTGGAGTGATGCTAGGTCCTTGGCGGGGTGCTTTATCCATGGCGCTGTTTATCTTCGTGGTTGCCTTAGGTGCGCCACTGTTATCCGGAGGTCGAGGTGGCTTAGGTGTTTTCATGGGCCCGACTGCGGGTTTTGCTATAGGTTTTCCTTTTGCCGCCTTTGCTGCCGGTTATATGGCTATCCTACTTAGACGTTTACCTATCTTTCCAGCCACCTTATTGGCTGCTATCTTTGGCGGCATCGTTGTACTTTATCTATTTGGTATCACGGGTTTCAAAATCATTTCTGGACGTGAATGGTTAGATGCAGCCTCTGTCATGGCCGTATTTATTCCCGGTGATCTGGTAAAAGCGGTGATTGCTGCCAGCGTTGCACAAGCGGTTGCCAAGGGTCTTCCTGATGCTATTCTGACTCGAAAAGGGTGAAATGATGCTGCCGAACATGGATAAATTGAATAACCCAAAGCTGCGCATCGAGCAATACATCGGCATGAAAGTGAAACGCAAGCGCGTAGAACAAGGCCTTAAAATTATCGATGTTGCTCGCATCGCTGGACTCAGCCAAGGGATGGTCAGTAAGATCGAAAATGCTCAGGTTTCGACTAGTTTAGATACACTGGGTCGCCTGTGCGATGCCTTAGGGTTAACCCTGGCAACACTGTTTGGTGACTACGATCGCCCTGAAGGAGGCGCTCAATTAACACGCGCTGGCGAAGGTATGGAAGTGGTTAGACAAGGTACGGAAAAAGGCCATCGTTATGAACTCTTAAGCTATCATCGCGGTAAACGTAAAAGCTATGAACCCTTTTTAGTCACCATGGATGATGCATCTGAGGTGTTTCCAACCTTTTCTCATGCAGGCCAAGAGTTTTTGTATATTTTAGAGGGCCGTATTGTTTATCGTCACGGCAATCACTTGTATGAAATGGGACCCGGTGACAGCTTATCCTTTGAGGCTGAAATTCCCCATGGTCCAGAAGAGCTTATTGAAGTGCCTATTAAAATGTTATCAGTAATTAATTACGACGAGAGCGTAGATTAACCTATTGAATAACACTTGATACACATCAAGAAAGATGATGACAAGGCCGTTTAGTATGCAAAACCTTAAAGATTGATTCACGCTGATCACTGCCTTGAGGTTTTCCATGCTGAGTTTACCAAGATTTCCACAACCTCCTTTTCCTTCCTCTTTTGCACGTCATTTACTGCGTCAGCTTGATCAGCGAACACCGTTATGGATCAAACAAAAGCTGCTTGAACCTCAACTCAATCAACTCTTTGGCTCTTACATTGAAGAAGGTGAATTTGATCTACTAGCGGGACGATTTATCACCCTTAAATTACGAGATTATGAGATTGAAATCACACTAACGCTTGAAGATGATCAGCTAAGGTTGAGCCATAACTCAGGTGAAGTGACCATCAGTGGCGATCTTGACACTTTTATCCAACTAGCTAAACAGCAGGTCGATGCCGATGGGTTATTCTTTCAACGCAAACTCTTGATCGAAGGGGATACGGAACTTGGGCTAGGGGTCAGAAATCTGCTGGATAGTCTGGAGTGGTCTTTAGAGGATTCGAAGGTCGGTTGGTTACTGACTCAGTTAGAATCATTACGCCAGCGACTCACTAGCGTAATACCGACCTATATGACTGCTGAACAAAACTGTTAAAGGCAATAAGCTTTACTCTAGGTCAATGTTAATATGATCCATCCCGGGACGTCCAAACCAGTAACCGTTGCATTCTTGAGCTGCATGCAAGGGTATCTGCATTATGGTGCTCGACAGACCTGCTTGTAGATTTCTTCTTGCTTCGTCAAATGCCATCACCACAGATTTCATATCCTGTGCTTGCGGGCTTAAGCGAACAATGGAAACACCCTCTTGCTGCATCAAGGGCAGTTGATCGAGCAAATTACATCGAGCCCCCGATAAGGTTTGAATACCATTCAGAACAAATACATCTTGCGCTTCTTGAGAGCGCATCATCAGTCCATCAGGATATTGCTGACACACAAAGCCACAGCGATCCTTAGGTAAATCATGAAAACGTGCGCTAAAGCAGCGTGATGACCAAGCTAAGGGTAAATGTCCAAAAGCAAAGACTTCCGTTTCTAGTTGTCTGTTATGCTCAGCATTAGAATTTGAGACCGTCTGCACAAGAGATCGTTGAAAATCAACCAAGGTTTCACGACTCAGCTCTAGAGGATAACACCACCGTTTCAGACCTAAATTAACCAGTTTTTCCAGACTGCGCAGATTGTAAATATTTAACGAAGGCCCAGTGACAAAAGGTTTCTCTGCTTCAATCAGTAGCTGTAAAGCACTTTGATCATTCGCTTCTACCAACCAACCCAGTTCGCCTGCCCTATGAATTAATTTAGCAAGCTGCTTAAGATCCCCTTCAGATTCAATCAAGGTTTGCGTTGATAATAAGACCTCCTTACCCGCTGATTCTAACCTTTGCCCTATCGCCACCCAATCATCCAATCTTAGATCGCGACGTCGAGCGCAAACCGTTTCACCTAAATAAACTAGATCAATCGGCAAGTCTTCAAGTTGTTGATAGAATGCCTGTGTGCTTTCAGCTGGCCAGTAGTAGAGTAAAGGCCCTAAGGATAATTTTAACATCTGCTCTCTATTTCCATTTACGATGATAAGCGCCCAGTGTGGTCAAACTGCCTTCAGAAAGCTGACTGAGTTCGGCAGCCCAAGCTTGAAGCTGCTGCTCTGTTTTGACAGGAGAATCTATCGCATCTAAGGCTTGACGCCATATGCGGGTGACTTGGGCAACATAGGCTGGACTTCGCTGGCGACCCTCTATTTTGACCGCTGAAATCCCCATGGCATCCAGTTTGGGTAACAGATCCAAAGTGGATAAGCTGACCGGCTCCTCAATGGCGTGATAAGTAGCTCCCTCTACTTCAAAGCGACCTTTACATAAGGTAGGATATCCTGCATTTTCACCCTGCTGAAAACGATCAATTAACACGCCATTTAAACGCGATTCCAAACCTTGATCGGTTTCCTGCCAGCGAACCGCTTTAGCAGGAGAACAAGCACCACGGGTGTTAGGCGATTCGTCCGTCAAGTAAGAGGATAAATAGCAGCGTCCTTCAGCCATAATGCACAGGCTACCAAAGGCAAACACTTCCAGTTCTACTGGGCTTTTTCGAGCTAAATCTTCAACTTGACTGATAGATAGAACTCTAGGCAACACTGCACGTTTGATACCAAACTGCTGCTGATAAAAACGCAATGCTGCATGACTGGTAGCAGATCCTTGAACAGATAGATGACGAGAAACATCGGTGTGCTCTTGAGCGGCATAATCCAATAATCCCATGTCCGCCAAGATTAATGCATCAACGCCTAACGCAGCCGCTTGGTCGACAGCATCTGTCCAGATTTTCCAGCCTGATGGCTGCGGATAAGTATTGATCGCACAAAACACCTTGCAACCGCGACTCTGTGCATAGTCGATTCCCTCTTTTGCACGTTTATCGGTAAAGTTAAGGCCGATAAATTGCCGTGCATTAGTAGAATTCTGAAAACCAAAATAAACCGCATTAGCGCCTTCATCTACCGCTTTTTTTAAAGCCGGTAAATTTCCAGCCGGACACACCAACTCCATGCTGACCTCCTCGAATTTGGGCAAGCATAGCAGCGCAACGACATGAATAACTTGATCGACGTCATGCTGGGAAAAAACACTTCAATTCAGTAAGCCTTTAGTCTAGGATTATAATATAAGAACAAAATAATATAAGGAACACTTCATGAGACGTCCCGTCCGTATCGCCATCACTGGCGCCGCTGGTGCTATCAGTAATAGCCTGTTGTTTCAAATTGCCGATGGCAGCATGCTCGGTGATGATCAACCCGTCATACTTCAACTGATTGAAATGCCTGAGCGCATGGAAGCATTACGAGGTTTGGCCATGGAACTGGAAGATTGCGCATTTCCGCTACTCCACACCATTACTTTGCACGACAATATAGAAGAAGGGGTCAATAACGCCCATTACGCACTGTTAATCGGTGCTCGTCCGCGTGGTCCCGGCATGGAACGACGCGATCTTCTTGAAGTGAATGCTGAAATTTTCAGCCGTCAGGGTAAAGCCTTAAATGATTTCGCCAACCGTGATGTCAAAGTTTTGGTCGTCGGCAACCCTGCGAACACCAATGCACTGATCGCTAGTCGAAACGCCCCTAAGTTGTCACCGTCGCAGTTCACCGCCTTAACACGTCTTGATCATAACCGTGCCAAGGGTATTCTAGCGAATCATACCGGTGCCAACCCACGAGATATCGATGGCATCATTATTTGGGGTAACCACTCACCTACTCAGTTCCCTGATCTGTATCATGCCACTGCTTTAGGACAACCCGTTATTGAGCAAATCGATGAAAGCTGGTACCACCAAGAATTTATTCCTAAAGTACAAACACGTGGTAGTCAGATCATCGATGCTAGGGGAGTATCTAGCGCAGCCTCAGCAGCCCAAGCGGTTATTCATCATATGCATGATTGGGCGTTAGGCACACCGCCGGGGCAAGTAGTCAGCATGGGTATTCTGAGTGATGGCAGTTATGGTATCGAAAAAGGGATCTTTTATTCTTTCCCTGTTCGCTGTAACTATGGCCGCTATCAAATCGTAAAAGGGCTGAATTTAAATGAATTCAGCCTAAAAATGATGCGAAATACCGAGCAAGAATTAATGGAAGAGAAGCAAGCAGTTAATCACTTATTACCTGAAGAAACCGAAGCATCGCACAATAACTTGTCGATCTGCTTACGCTCTGGTGTGACTCTTTATGCCGATGGCACAGGTCCTGCTGAAAACAGCAAATATTTGAATACCAACAGGGTTCTGTAACTTTTACAGGTCGATACGCATGGATAAATCGATCGCTCTGCAATGCTTAGTCAAGGCACCGATCGATATATAATCAACGCCGGTTGATGCAAAAGTGAGCAAGGTTTCATCGGTAATATTACCAGAAGCTTCAAGCTGAGCACGACCGGCAGTGATCTTAACTGCTTCAATCATTTGCTCCGGAGTAAAGTTATCTAGCATGATAATATCAGCACCGGCTTCTAGAGCTTCATGTAACTGCTCAAAGGTTTCCACTTCAACCTCTACCGGTTTGGTCGGATGATTACGTCGAGCTGCCTGAATAGCTGGCGTAACCCCACCACAGGCCATGAGATGATTTTCTTTAATCAAAAAGGCATCAAATAAACCGATACGATGGTTAAAGCAGCCACCACAACTCACCGCGTACTTCTGTGCCAACCGCAAGCCGGGTAAAGTTTTACGCGTATCGAGTAACTTAACGGAAGTTGCTGCCACTTTAGCGGCATATTGTGAGCTGATCGTTGCAGTACCAGACAAGGTTTGTAGGAAGTTTAATGCCGATCGCTCACCCGTTAATAGTGCACGAGCGGGGCCGGATAAACGCAGTAGTTCGGTATTCGCTGCTACCTGATCACCATCAGCAACTAACCAATTTAGCACAACACGACTATCGACTTGCCGAAACACTTCATTGACCCACTCCACGCCACAGATGACTGCGACCTCTCGCGTTATCACACGAGCCTTAGCTTGGTGGTCTGCGGGCACAAGTTCTGCCGTAATATCAGCGGTACCGACATCTTCTTTAAGCGCTACCGCGACATTATCTTGGATTACTGCTTGCAGTTCAGGGAGTGTAAGCATGAGAATAGTGATTTCCGATCGTCGAATATAAAAATGAATAGAGAGTCTAGTGACAGAATAAGTCATTCTAAACCAGCAGGAACGGACAGTGCCAACTTTTAATACGCCTCTGCTAATAGAAAATCATCGTTTAAACATTGCACGACAAGTCGATTGTAGCAACCACAATGAACGCCCATATGCTGAAATTTCTTTACTGGTGATTCATAACATCAGTTTACCTGCGGGTGTATTTGGTGGCTCTTATATAGAAGACCTATTTTGTAATCGGCTTGATCCCGATGCGCACCCCAGCTTTACTGTTATTGCTCCACTTGAAGTGTCTGCACATCTGCTGATTCGACGCGATGCAGAAGTGATTCAATTTGTGCCTTTCGACCGCCGTGCTTGGCATGCTGGCGTCTCAAACTTTGAAGGCCGAGATCAGTGCAATGATTTTTCAATCGGCATTGAGCTTGAAGGCTGTGATGAACAAGCCTTTACTGCTCAGCAGTATGATGTCTTAATTCACATTACCAACGCCTTGATGACTCATTATCCTGATATTACTCCAGCAAGAATTACCGGACATTCCGATATCGCCCCCGGACGCAAAACAGACCCGGGTCCCTACTTTGATTGGCAACGCTACCTCGGTCAGTTAAAACCCCTTGAGGATGACCATGCAACGGATTAAATCAGCGACACTGCGCTGGGATCAAGGTGTACCCATCTCTGACCAGTTTGATGATTTCTACTTTAACTCCGATGGTGGCGTTGATGAGAGCAATCATGTATTTATTCAGGGCAATCAACTTGTGGATCGCTTTAAAGCACTAACGGCTAAAGAATCGTTCGTTATTGCTGAAACCGGTTTTGGCACAGGGTTAAACTTTTTAATCACTCGTCAGCACTGGCTAAAAAATGCGCCTGATGATGCCATATTGCACTTTATCAGTTTTGAAAAATACCCACTGACTGCTGATGATATGGCTCTTGCATGGCAGTCATGGCCTCACTTGAATGACTGTAACAACGCATTATTAGAACAGTATCCACCTGCTATTGAAGGGTTTCATAGCCTTTCTTTTGATCAAGGAATGGTAAAATTAACTCTAATTTTTGGCGACTTACTGGAACAATTACCTAGGTTAGAGGCCAGTATCGATGCGTGGTATTTAGATGGTTTTTCGCCATCAAAAAATCCAGCCATGTGGCAAAGTGACCTTTATCAACACATGGCAAGATTAAGTCACTCACAAACCACCTTCGCAACCTTTACCGTGTCACGACAAGTTAGAGAAGGACTGCAAGCAGCAGGCTATTCTCTAACTAAGCGTTCTGGATTTGGCCAAAAACGTGAGATGTTAACAGGTCGCTGTTTAACGGATAAGGTTAAAAAAACAGCTAAATTAAGCACAGATCTTCCCGTTATCATTATTGGTGCAGGGCTTGCGGGTGCTTGCACTGCCAGACTCTTAGCAGAGCAAGGACAATCAGTGTTGGTGCTGGAATCTAATTCTAAGGCGGCGCAGGAGGGCTCTGGAAACCCTCAGGGTGCTCTTTATGCTAAATTAGCGGTTAAGCCATCGCCTGAAACCTCTCTTCACCTACATGGACTGCTTTACAGTAAACATCAGATTCAGCAACTACCCGAGCTAGATCCTCCCCTGGCCTCTTTATGTGGCGTACTACAACTTGCACTGAGTGAAAAAGAAAGAGAGCGGCAGGCTCAATTGTGTGAATCAAATCTATACCCTAGTAGTTTATTTCATGCGGTTGATCCAGCTGAAGCCAGCCAATTGAGCGGTGCTGAAACGCCGTTTTCGGGTCTATTTTTTCCAGATGCAGGATGGGTAGCTCCTGCTGATTATTGCCATTATTTGCTGGATCATCCATTAATTGACTGTCGCTTTAACCAGCAGGTTGTAAAACTGGAACACCAGGACAGGTTTTGGACTGTAACAACCGATAATCGCCAGTATCAGGCTGAGTATGTGGTTATCTGTACCGCGGCTGAGGCACGCAGATTAACTCAACTGGATCACTTACCGATCAAACCCATTCGTGGACAAACTTCCCAAATGAACGCAAGTGATGACTTACCCACGCTGAAAACCGTCGTCTGCGGTGAAGGCTATATCTCACCTGCACGTCAACAATATTACTGTTTTGGCGCGACGTTTGACTTACATCACCATGATCGTGAGTGCCGAGACAGCGATCACGAAAAGAACATCAATCAACTGACTAAAACCCTGCCAGGATTCTCGGGGACTAGGGTTGAGCATTGCTCTGGGCGGACAGGTTTTCGCTGCAGTACTGCTGATTATTTACCCATCGTCGGTGAAGCTGCTCATTACTCAGAAACGATTAAACGTTTCGCAAAACTTCGCAATGATGCGCAAAGCTGTCAGCAAGTATCGATTCCTAGATTAAAAGGACTCTTTGTTAATCTTGGCCATGGATCTAAAGGGCTAATTACCTGTCCTATCAGTGCAGGTGTTTTAGTGGCGATGATGTTCAACCAACCTAACCCTCTACCGAAAGACTTAACAGAACGCCTTGATCCTGCAAGATTTATTTTAAGAGACCTAACAAGAAGACGTATTTAATGCTTTTCCGTAAAATGTCGATATACTCATAGTGTATGGGGGAGTTAATGAACTATGTCACTGATAATTATTGATCAAGGCAATCGCATTCAAACGCCGGTAAAAGCGCTGTTTAAATCACGCAGTGTAGACGCGTCTGCGGCTAGCAAAGGTTCATCTTCACTGCCTGGCTCTGAGGAGAACTTCAAACGTACTGAAGATAGACTGATTCGCATAGATTCTGAATCAAGCCGACGTCCACCTTCCTCTGCAGGAAGCCCTCAAGCAGCTTATGAACAAACTCAAACTGCAGGAAAACCTAAAGCATCTCGCCCTACACTACGTGCACAGCAGATCATGACCTTCCCTGTGCAAACGATTTTAGTGACCGCGTCACTACGCCAAGCTTGGTTGCAACTGGAGGAGTATCGAATAGCCCATTTGGTGATCATTGATGAGAATGAAAAACCGCTAGGGTTAATTTCTCGCCCTGAAATACAAGAACATGGCACAGACTCGACCGTGACCCTTGCCGCTGTTTATGAAAAACAAATGGTGGCTGCGACACCCGATACTGAGCTATCACAGATTGCCTCCACCTTTGTGAATTACCCCATTGCAGCCTTGCCCGTGATAGACGATCGCGATGAGCTGGTCGGGATTATCTCCAGAACTGATCTAGTGCGCTTATTAATCAACGATGCCCAGGTGGAAAGCTGGGCATAGCCTTAATCAATCAGACTTTATATCCATTATTAAACAATAAGGCTTGCCTCTTTAGCGATAAGACGCTAACAAGGCGATCAAGCCTTGCTCATCCAGTATTTTTAATCCTAACGCTTCTGCTTTAGTCAGTTTAGAACCCGCTCCCGGGCCTGCCACGACAGCATCGGTCTTCTTAGAGACGCTACCACTGACCTTTGCACCCAACTGCTGAAGCTGCTGCTTGGCCTCATCTCGTGTCATGCTCTCTAGCGTCCCTGTCAGTACCCAGGTTTGATTCTCTAAAGGTAAAACAGATTCATGAGTGGGTGTGTTACTGTCATGTTCAACAACACTCCCCTCTAATAGACCAAACTCAATTAACTGTTGATTGAGTTGTTGAGCCATGGTGACGGCCTGATCATCCGCAAGCCATTTCTGTAACGCGAGTTGTGCCGCGTGGCTTAGCTTAGGAAGTTGCGACAGTTGTGCTGCTTCTAGATGAAGCAGTGCGTCCATTGAGCCAACATGGTTGGCAATCAATTTGGCGGTAGTGGGACCAACGGCGCGAATTGATAAGCGTTTTAACACTTCTGCAAAGCTGATTTTACCGCGCAAAGAAGCACCAACCACACCGTTTTCGGCAGGTAGAACACCTTGTTCTAGTAGTGCATCGATCACGCAAGCATTATGCTCATCGCGCATAAAGTGTTCAATTTCTGATGCCACTTCTTGACCGACATCGGGTAAAAATTCCAAGAGTTTTGCACAGGCCGTGCGAATTTTGGTAAGACTGCCTAAGCTAAGTGCTAAAACGCGTGCGGTTTCTTCGCCTACTTCAGGGATGCCCAGCGCATAGATAAAACGCTCTAGGGTCACATGCTTGCTGGCTTGAATAGCCGCATAGAGCTTTTCAGCAGAGACTTGTGCAAAGCCTTCCAGTGTTAAAAAATGTTCAACACTTAACCCATAAAGATCGGCAGGCGTTCTCACTAATGCTCTATCGACCAGTTGTTCGATATTCTTTTCACCCAAGCCTTCAATATCCATGGCCCGACGAGAGACAAAATGCAATAACGCTTGTTTCACCTGCGCCTGACAGGCCAAGCGGCCAACACAGCGGTAGATACTACCGAAGGTCGTGGTGGGCTTTTGACTGGACTGGCTATGACGATTAAGAAGACTGCGCTCGACCTCAGATCCACATACGGGACACTGCTTAGGAAGCTCTATTTTAGTGACACGTTGCGGATCGCGTCTTTCCAATACCACACTGACGATTTTCGGAATGACATCTCCAGCACGGCGAATGATGACTTCATCACCGACCATGACGCCTAAACGTTCAATCTCATCCATGTTATGCAGGGTGGCATTACTGACCGTGACCCCACCAACAAATACCGGTTCTAATCGTGCGACCGGTGTGATTGCGCCGGTTCGCCCCACCTGGAACTCGACGGCTTTTAACAGAGTGATCTCTTCTTGAGCGGGAAATTTACGTGCGATAGCCCATCGCGGTGCGCGTGATACAAATCCTAACTGCTGCTGCAAACGGCGGCTATCAACCTTAAATACGATACCGTCAATATCGTATCCTAAGGATGGGCGCTTTTGTTCTAACGAGGTGTAATAGTCGATACAGCCTTGAATACCGGTTACACGTCGCATTTCTGGATTGACCGGAAAGCCCCATTGTTTAAGCTGCAACAGTGTTTCGTAGTGGCTTTCAGGTAGATATCCACCTTCAACAACGCCCGTACTATAGGCACAAAACACCAGTGGACGTGTCGCGGTGATACTGGGATCTAACTGGCGTAAACTTCCTGCCGCTGCATTTCGCGGATTAACAAAGGTTTTTTCGCCAGCTCTACGAGCCATATCGTTTAGCTGTTCAAAACCACTGTGAGGCATGTAAATCTCACCACGTACTTCTAAGCGCTTAGGCCAATCCTTTCCACGTAATTTCAGTGGCACACTGCGAAGCGTACGAATATTCAGGGTGATATCCTCACCTGTATATCCATCACCGCGTGTCGCTCCCCTGACAAATCGACCCTCTTCATAAATAAGACTAATGGCAATACCATCTAATTTAGGTTCGCATGCAAAGTCGATAGTTTTTAGACTGATTCGATCTTCTACTCGGCGCACAAAACTGCTCAGGTCTTCATCAGAGAAAGCGTTATCCAATGACAACATCGGTAACTCATGGGCAACTTCGGCAAAACCACCTTTGGGTTTAGCACCGACACGCTGCGTTGGTGAGTCTTGTGTAATCAGATCAGGGTGTTCAGATTCAAGCGTTTGTAACTCGTTGAAGAGTCGATCATATTCTGAATCTGTGACACTAGGGTCATCCAACACATAGTAACGATAGCTATGCTGATCAATGGCTTCACGAAGTTCTTCAAGACGAACGGAAACATCTGCTGGATTCATAGCGGCATTCATAGCTGGATTAATAGACA
The DNA here is from genome assembly GCF_008973715.1 of Nitrincola schmidtii. Taxonomy (GTDB): domain Bacteria; phylum Pseudomonadota; class Gammaproteobacteria; order Pseudomonadales; family Balneatricaceae; genus Nitrincola; species Nitrincola schmidtii. Next base: position 82,721 of record NZ_WBOL01000005.1, on the reverse strand, counting down.
GTAGCGTTAGTCAGTGATGAGACTAGCGAGTTAAATTACGGCGCCGTGTCTGCATTTCGAAATCACGAATACGCTGACGGTAATGCTCTTTGGTTTGCTCTCGCATCACTGAGCGATCTTCATCAAGTAGGTCGCCATCAATATTTTTAGCCAAGGTTTCTGCTGTGGCTAGCATGCACTCATAAGCGGTCATGGCATCGCGCGGTTCACGCATGGACATAAAGAAGGACACTGCCGGTGTTTCCAGTGCATCCATCGCATTAGGATCGAAAGTGCCGGGATTAACCGCATTAGCCATACTGAACTGTAACGACGCGGCTGCTCCGGTACCATCAAAACGATGATAAATAGACATATCGCCATGTTCCATGCCGCAGGCTTCAACAACACGCTGTAAACGCGCACCATCTAAGTGCTGACGATTTTTACCCACTACGGTGATCACTAGCACTTCTTCAGGATCTGGAAGATCAGAGAGTGCTTTTCTTGCCGCTGTGGCTGCTGAACGACTTTTCTCAAGGTCCTGGGCATTGCTAGATGCTTTAATTTCAGCCTGTTTATCCGATTGAGTTTTAGCCTGAAAATCAACTTTTGATTTTTCAATTGGCTTTTCAGTTGGCTTTTCAACGTTAGGTATATAAGTGTCCGCTTTTACGGCAGTTTTTCTGATCGGATCGACACTGACTTCCTCTAGCGGATTAACGCCATCAAAATCAGCAAACAGATCATCTAGTTCTGGCTCTAACTTAGGTTCTGACGCTGGTTCTGACGTTGCTTCTGACGTTGGTTCTAGCTGTCGTTCTAAATCAGGCTCTAAAGGTAAGCTCAAACTCTTATATTCTTCGCGAGCAGTTGGTTTATCCTTAGAACGACGCGCAGCTTCACGATTGACAGCTTTGGTTTCAGCAGCCTTGTTTGCCATAAGCTGATGAATTGGCTGGTCTAGGTCTAGATCCAAAAATAGGTTTGGCTCATCTTTACCGCTATCTTTCTCAGGGCCCTTAGATACTGAACTATCTGTTCTGACTGAACTATCCTTAGACTTTACCGGTGGTAGTGGATCTGTTGGAATATCATCAAATAACGGATCAAGATCAGCAAAGTTTTGCGCTACACGCTTTGGCTCTGAAATCGGCTGATCAACGTTGATAGAGGGTTCTTCACTGGGATCCATTTGATCAAACTGCTTTTCTAACTCTGGGTCCCACGCAAGATCTTGAGGTTCAGATGCTTGTAATTCAGGTTTAACTAACGAAGATTCAGTTTCTCGCTCTGCATACAAAGGACGAGTTTCTTCAGGTGCTTCAGCTTGAACCTCTTCGAAGACCTCTTCTGACATTTCAAATGGGGGTACTTGTTCAAAAGCCCCTTTATCTTCGTCAGTGGACACCTCAGACATGATAGTTGGCTGTTCAGGCTCGACATTGGTCTTTTCAGTAAACTCAACAGTAAGTGACTCTTCTAGAGGTAAACCTTCTAGAGGTGAGTCTTCTAAAGGTGAGTCTTCAACAATTGTCTGTTGATATAAGGGCTGTTCATCAGCAGGTTTTTCAAAAACAACCTCTTCATTAAGCGTTTTATCCTCGACAACCTCTTCAAGAGCAGAATCTTGATTCACAACACCATCGTCAGCTACTGAAGTTTGGATAATATCAGCTTCTACAGGCTCTGCTTTAATGCCATCTTGATCAAGCATAGCGGACTGCAGTTCAATAGGGTCAAGTTCCGGTTCATCATTTGCCTGAAGGTTAAACTCAGGTTCTTGACGATTGTTGCTATGAACTGCGGATGAGTGAACGGAGGAAGACGATGCAAATTTACCAGCCACTTTAGACAATTTACTGGCAGGCTTCTGGACAGGTTTAGGTTTTGGAACATCTGATAGAAGTTCAGTTTCTAAACTGGTTTCGGAAAAGAAAGGCTCTTGGTCGTACTTACGAACGCGTGCACCGCCATTTGGTAATTCAGGATTATGATGGCTGGTTTCACCTAACTCGGAAAGAGACTTATCAATATCTATCTTTAAACGATTGCGGCTAGCGCGAATTCTGCGCCAGCCGTCAAAGAGAATCAGAGCGATCACTAGTATGCCGCCGATTATTAACCATTCGCGAAGACTGATCTCCATGATTCAACTGATTCCCAAGCTGTTACTGTGTTAAAAAAGGTAAAATGCAGACTATTCTATTCTGTCTGCAATGATAAGACTTACAGGTGTCTCATCTTCTGTCACTTTAACATTGCTTAGCTCAGCTTTAAAGTCACCCGGCTGCTCTTCTGCCATTCCGGAAACACTGATTCGTGCAACAATATCAACATTTTCAAAGTCATTTAGGCTAATGCCCTCTACCATCGAGCTAGAACCACTCAAAAATACCTGTGTCGGCAGATCAGCGACACGGATACGTTCAACGGTAATCGGCATACGCTCGCCTGGTGCTCGGGCAAAGATAAAGACAAATTGATCGCCTCGTATTTCTGTCATGATGGAACTATCTACATCTAAATCAATACGAACACCAGGCCCTGTTGCCGGTATTTCTGCAGACAACTCTTCACCGCCTTGAGCTTGCAGCGCTTGTCTTGCACGTTCAATACCTGTTTGTAAGGACATAGCTGACTGTCCGTCAGCAGAGCGTAACGCTCTTTCCCAATAGGTTATAGCCGTTTGATATTCACCTATTTCAAAGGCGGCGATGCCCACTAAGCCCAACGCAGTGAGCTCATCTGGATCTTTAGCCAGCGTCGCTTCGACTTGTTGCAACACCGCCTCAGTCATTTGACCATCAGCAGCAAAGAACATTGCCTGAGCTAATTGACCCATCACCATTGGATACTCAGGAGTTTCTTCTGGCAAATGCTTTAACGACTCTTCAAACGCTGACACTGCTGCAGAAAACTGATTCATATTCATGCGAGTGGTCGCTAATAAGTACCAACCTTCTGCGTTTTGAGGGCGGCGAGCCAACTCATCTTCAAGCTGTGCAATCGCTTCATCAACGGAGAGTTCACTCATTGGAGCTTGTTGCCATGCATCCATTGCCATTCGTGCAGCCACATCATCCGCGCGACCTAAATACGCGTAAAGTCCGAAAGAAGTGGTCGGTACAAGCAAGGCAATCAATGTAATCGTGATAAGCTGAGACTGACCCACCTTTAACACAGGTGCTTGGCGACGATTAACTTCTGCATCAATCAAGAGGTTTTTTTCTAACTCTACTTTAAGCTCTTGAAAATTTTCCTCTGTTAGAGTGCCTGAATTTTTCTCTTTTTCTAGCTCTTCAAGACGCTCTCGAAAAATTTCAATATTCTGTGTAGTTCTATCTGCCTCTGTTTCGACAACTTGCGCTTTTCTACTTTGAATTAATGGCCAAAAAACGAAAGCCACTGCGATCAGTGTTAACACACCGATTCCTACCCACAATAAAGTCATAGATTTTTATCCTGCTGCAATAATCTGTCTAGACGCTCACGCTCTTCTGCTGTTAATGCACTTGTGACGTTCGTTTCTTCTACTGATTCCATGACTACTTGTGGTTGATCCGTCGATGCTCTGGCTCGTAAACGTCTATTACGTGCGACAAAGAACACCACAATAAAACCACCGAACAGCAGTGCGAAAGGTCCATACCATAGAAGATAGGTTTCAGGCGCGATGCGTGGTTTGTAATGTACAAAATCACCGAAACGACTCACCATAAAATCTAGAATGGCATCATCTTGATAGCCTTCTTCGATCATGCGGTGTAATTCTCGTCTAAGATCCGCTGCTAGTGGCGCATCTGAATCAGAAATGTTTTGATTTTGACAGGTCGGACAACGTAACTCTTTAGAAAGTTTGAAGTAACGCATTTCATTATGCGTAGTAGAAAACTCATAAGTTTCGAAGGAAGCCTGTACCGCAAAGCTTAACAACAACAGCAAGATTGGAAGTAGTGTAATCGATCTCATACATCTTCCTCAGTTGCAATAATTTCCATTAAGCCTTTCAGTTGTTGCCAGACTTTTTCAGTGACCTCACCTACATGGCGGTAACGGATAATGCCATGTTGATCAATGATATAAGTTTCAGGAGCACCGTAGACTCCTAAATCCAAGCCTAATCGCCCATCGCGATCCACAACCACTTTGCTATAGGGATCTTGATAGCGCTCCAGCCATGCACGCGCTAATTGAGGATCGTCCTTATAATTCAGACCGTAAATCGGTATACCCTCTTCAAGCCCGATCTTATTTAACTGCTCATGCTCGTCTTTACAGGTAGGGCACCAGGTTGCCCAGACATTTAGCAAAGCGACCTCACCTTTAAAATCCAGCTCTGTCATCATCTGATCAGGCTCATAAAGGGATGGCAAACTAAAGCTAGGAAACGGTCTATCTATTAGGGCAGACGGCAGCTTACTAGGGTCCATAAACAGACCCTTGAATAAAAATACACCCATGACAAGAAATGCCACTAAGGGGGTAAACACCCAAAACTTACGCATAGTTACTCCGTCACTAATTGGCGTTGTGCAGCATCTCGTTTCGCTTGTTTACGGTAACGAGGATCACTTGCCGCCAGTAAAGCACCCGCTGTCATAAACAGCGCACCTAACCAGATCCAACGCACAAAAGGCTTAAACTGCAATCGCATCGCCCAGGCACCATTCTCAAGCTCTTCACCCATAGCGATGTAAAGATCACGCGTAAAGCCGGGATCCAATGCCACTTGTGTCATCACCATACCGCGAGCAGTATACATTCTCTTTTCAGGGAACATTTCACGATAAGGAACGCCATCTCTCAATACCCGCACACGAGCCATATCAGAGGTGTAATTAGGTCCTTGTACCTCACGTGCTCCATCAAAAATAAACGTGTAACCACGGAATTCGATTTGATCACCAGGAGACATGCGAGCATCACGATGCTCAACAAAGACTGTCACCATCGCGATACCGACAATCATCACCGCAACACCTAAATGCGCTAGCAACATGCCATAGTAGCTTCGAGTTTGTCGTGTGAGTCCAGTAACAAGACTATCGCGATTGCGTAACCTAGAAACAAACTCACGACCCCAGGTAAAGACGATCCAATAACTAAGCACCAGCGCTAGAAGCACCCAGGGTTCAATCGATTGACTGTAAATCCAATGAGTCACTACAGCAGCGACCACTGCTAACACAGCTGGCAACCACAGTTTAGAGACATACAGTTCTGTTGGCGTTTCCTTCCATCGACTGAACGCAGCGATGCCTAGGAATATGACCATCAAGGACATCATCGGCACAAAGAGTGCGTTGAAATACGGAGGGCCGACAGAGATCTTACCCAGATCAAGCGCATCCATTACCAGTGGGTAAAGGGTTCCTATCAATACCATGGCACACGCCACTGTGAAGATGATGTTATTAACCAACAACATACTTTCACGTGAACTGAGTGCAAAGGTCGACTCACTTTTCACAGAACCTGCTCGTATTGCATAAAGCAACAGAGAACCACCGATAACGAAGATCAGCATACCCAGGATAAATACCCCGCGCTCAGGGTCGGTAGCAAAAGCATGAACGGATGTTAATACCCCTGAACGCACCAAAAAGGTACCCAGTAGACTCAAGCAGAAAGCCGAAATTGCCAACAGCACTGTCCAGCTCTTAAACACACCACGTTTTTCCGTGACTGCCAAGCTGTGAATCAACGCTGTAGCTACTAACCACGGCATCAGAGAAGCGTTCTCTACCGGGTCCCAGAACCACCAACCGCCCCAGCCTAACTCGTAGTATGCCCACCAGCTTCCTAAGGCAATACCCAAGGTCAGGAATGCCCAAGCGACGTTTGTCCAAGGACGTGACCAGCGTGCCCAAGCAGCATCTAATCGACCACTCAGTAACGCAGCGATGGCAAAGGAGAAGGCAACAGACAATCCAACGTAACCCATATAAAGCGCAGGTGGGTGAACAATCAAACCAAAATCCTGCAACAAGGGGTTAAGGTCTGCACCTTGCGCTGGTGCATTGGGTAAAAAGCGCTCAAAAGGACTGGATGTAAATAGAATAAACAGTAGGAAAGCCGCAGTAATCATCCCCATCACAGCCAATACACGACCAACAATATCGATGGGAAGATTTTTACTCTTCACGGCAACGGCGAGGGTCCAGAAAGCTTGAATCCATACCCATAACAATAATGAACCTTCATGCCCGCCCCAAATAGCACTGATTTTGAAGTACCAAGGCAGATTGAAGTTTGAGCTTTGCGCAACGTAAACAACCGAGAAGTCATCCGTTTGGAAGGAGTAAGCAAGGAATAGCATGGCTAAACTCAGGAAGAAGAACACTCCTTTAGCTAACGGTCGTGCATAATCAACCCAGAGTTTATTACCCGTATATGCCCCTATCATAGGAACAACGGAAAGTATAAGTGATAAGCATAAAGCCAATATGGTTGCGAAGGTACCTAACTCAGGAATCATGCTTAGTAACCCTTACCGGCTGTTGGGGGCATATGTGGCATTTGTCCTGCTGCTTCTAACGCAGCCGCTATTTCAGGAGACATGTAGTTCTCATCATGCTTGGCTAAGACTTCACTGGCAATTAAACGACCGCTACCATCGAGTGCACCCTGAGCCACAATACCCTGACCTTCTCTAAATAGGTCAGGCAAAATACCAACATACTGCACCGTGGTAGAGTGAGCATAATCGGTGATATCAAATTCAACCTTTAAGCTGCTCGGATCACGACGAATGCTACCTTCAACAACAATTCCACCCGCCCTAATGCGCGTATCCGCAGGCGCTTCACCCATTGAGATCTGACTGGGAGAGTAGAATAGGTTAATGTTTTGACTTAGGGCATAAGCCACTAATGCCACCGCGATACTGCTACCAAAAACAATTAACAGTACCAGCGTTAAACGTTGTTTACGTTGTGCATTCATGATTTTGCTTCCTCTCTACGAATACGACGCAACTGTTCCGAAATCAGTTTTTTCCGTTCTAACATCGGTGCAATTACATTTCCGAGCATGACTACGAGGCCTAAAGCAAAACAACTCCAGACGTAAAAAGCGTGTCCACCCATAGCCAGAAAATCAGAGAAACTATCGAAACTCACATTAACCTCTTTGCTGCATCAGTAGTTCACGAACCCAACTTGTGCGACGCTCACGACGAAGAATTTCGTTACGCAAACGCATCATTAGCGTCACTGCAAAAAAGCAGTAAAACCCTATCACCAAAATCAAAAGTGGAATCCACATTTCAGGAGGCATAGCTGGTTTTTCGGTAATTTTAAAGGTTGAAGGTTGATGAAGCGTATTCCACCAATCCACTGAATACTGAATAATTGGAATATTAACCAAGCCCACCAACGCCAATATTGCTGTTGATTGTGCTGCTGTAGACTCACTTTCAATAGCAGAGTTCAATGCCATTATGCCAAAATATAAAAAAAGCAGTATTAACATCGACGTCAGCCTGGCATCCCAAACCCACCAAGAACCCCAGGTCGGTTTGCCCCAGATAGCACCCGTAGCCAGCGCTAAAATCGCCAAAGACGCTCCTATCGGTGCACAGCATTTTGCCACCATATCAGCCACTTTCATTTTCCAGATTAACCCTATGGCACCGGCTATTGCCATAGTGATATAAATGGATTGAGCCATATACGCCGTAGGGACATGTAGATATATGATTCTAAAGCTATTTCCCTGTTGATAATCTGGTGGGGCAAAAGCCAACCCCCAAATCGTGCCACCAACAATTAAGAAGAGTGCTGCTATCGAGAATCCTGGTAAAAGCTTACCCGTAATCTGATAGCACCAGCGAGGTGAAGCCAGCTGATAAAACCAGCGAGGCATCCAATTTTTTCCTGCCATATTTCTCTCTTTATCCACTTACTGAAATTCGTAATGCTGCTGCAATGGCGATTGGCGCTAAAGCCACACCCAAAGCTAACAAGGCTCCCAGTAGGGCAAGATGCCCCGCTAGCGGCAAACTAGTCACAGCTGCTTCGACTGCTGCCGTGCCAAAAATAAGAACCGGTATATACAGGGGTAATACTAATAACGATATCAATACTCCACCTTTTCGCAAACCTACGGTCAAAGCCGCACCGATAGCACCGACTAAACTCAGAGTCGGCGTTCCAATCAGCAAACTTAACATCAGTCCACTCATCCCTTCTGCAGGCAAAAATAGCATTACCGCGATCAGAGGAGCCATTAAAGTCAAAGGTAAACCTGTCATCATCCAATGCGCCAGCACTTTACCTAAGACCACGACAAAAAGTGGCTGAGGGCTCAGTAGAATCTGCTCTAACGAGCCGTCCTCATAATCTGATCGAAACATACTATCCATTGCTAACAGCGTTGATAGTAAAGCGGCAACCCAAACAACTCCAGGTGCCAAAGTTGCTAATATCGTCGGTTCAGGGCTGACACCCAAGGGAAATAAGGTGGCCACCATCAGAAAAAAAATCAGCGGATTCACCAAGTCACTTCGTCGACGCAGCGCTAACTGCAACTCGCGCTTCAAGGTCGCAACAAATATCTTTCCAGGACGATAATCAGCATTTTCTAATTGCTGAAGTTCTGCCAAGGGTTGAAGCTTAGTTTCTGACATAAAGATTAAGTTCCTGACAACTCATCAAGATTAATGCGTCGAACATGCCGACTTAAATCCAGTTCATGATGGGTAGTCAGCATTACTGTACCTCCACGAGCGGCATGTTCTAGCAACAGAGCTTCCTTAGCTGCGACACCTTTTTTGTCGATAGCAGTAAAGGGTTCATCCAGAATCCATAAAGGCGCTCGACTAAGATAAAGCCGTGCAAGGCTAACGCGACGATTTTGTCCGGCTGAAAGCATATGACAAGGCACATCTTCAAACCCTTGTAAGCCTACGGCATTCAGCGCGTTAGGAATATGTTGTAGATCAATATCCGTATCTAGAGCCGCGTACCAGGCTAAATTTTCTTCAGGTGTTAACACCGCTTTTACACCCGCATTGTGGCCAAAATAGAGCAATTCACGCCGAAATTGTTCAGCTTGCTCTGTCACAGAAACACCTCGCCACAATATTTCGCCTTCGTAATGACGTGATAAACCACTCAGAATGCGTAGCAGTGTTGTTTTACCACTACCATTTTGACCTTCAACCTGTAGTATTTCACCAGGAAACACACTGAAATTTAAATTATTGAACAGAACTCTGTCATCTCGCTCACAGAAAAGATCAACAACTTGAAGAAGTGGGTCAGCCACACATCACCCTATCTGACATTTCGCGATTTTCGACATGAGGACTGTAACTTTCCACATTGCCGCCGATATAAATAAGACTATTATTATAAACTGTTCGGGACGGTCATGTTAGAGGTTAACTGGGGAAGACTGTGCAAACCTACTTAAACGTTCGTGCAATGAATGTCGGTAACGATCCTGCACAAGGCTCACGAGGCACGGATCTGTCTCGTGCGATCCCTGCTGGGCGTGAGACAAGCGCAACCGTTTTACAAGTCAGCCAGAGTCAATCTCAATCTGGACAATTTATCATTCAACTGCAAGTCGGTAATCGAACACTGGAATTAGCAACTCCACGCCCTTTCCCTCAAGGCAGTCAGGTACTATTGAGCCGTGATGCTCAAGGTAATATTCAACTTCAATTACCCATTAATAACAACTCAGCAGCGGCTGACAACAGTCGCATTCAGAATGCACCGGCACAGGCTAGAGCTGATGCCGAAGCGCTATTGATGAGAATTACCGCTAACTCATCTCAACAAGCGGCTAATTTACCCCTGAATCAACCCCAAAGAGGGGTCGTTTTGGCGCAACCCTCTGCTAACGGTCAAGCGCCCGCTAACGCTAGCACGTCGAATACTTCATCGGGACAAACCCTGAATAGCCAAGCGCCAGCCAATACCAGTAGCTCAACTCAAAGCCCTACCGTGCCGTCTACCGCCCAATCATCAGGCAATCAATCACCTGCACCTGCACCTGCACCTGCACCTGCACCTGCACCTGCTGCAAATTCTGGAATCTTAGCAACTCAAAGCAACACCGCATCTGCAACCGGTAATCCACCGGCAACAGGACAAGTCGCGCCAAACCAAACCACGACTGCACAAGCAAGCGGTCAACCGGCAGCAGTTAGCAACCCAGCAATGACCGGGCAACAGAGCAATAGTGTTAGTCAACCCGCCCTTAACTCGAATTTAGCTAACACACCTGCGCCTGCCACCACGATTCAGAATGCTTCCAGTCCAGCCACAGTCACTACTGCAAATACTGCAAATACAGCAGCCAATGCGACCGCAACGGTAACACCTGCTAATGCGACCAACTTAGGGGTCAATGTTGCAACGACTGCCAATCAAGCTGCAAATCTTGCCAACATAAATATCACCAATGTCAGCACTGGTAACGCTAATACAGCCAGTAATACCGCAACTTCGCAAACAGTATCTACTGCGCCATCAACAACAGCATCGACAACCACAGCTCCAACAAACCCAGCAACGAATACATCAACTCCCTCGCCCATTGCCAATTTAATCAATAGCAACGAGGCTGCAAATCGACCACAAGGATTTCCGGTCAGGGTGTTAGTAGCAGGGCAGGTAATTGATTTAGTCAGCCCAAGACCGGTTCAGTCAGGACAACAGGTTGACGTGACACGCAATGAGCAAGGACTTATTCGAATTCAATTTAGTCAACCCACCACACCTCTGGCTCAACAACCTGCTGTGCAAGCTATTATGCAACAAGCCCTGCGCGAGGTACTGCCGGTTCAACTGCCACTGGCAGATGGTTTGAATCAACTGATGCAGATCAGCGAGCGCCAAGGTACAAGACAAAACAATGCGCTCAATCAACTCATTCAGTCAATGTTGAGTTTATTTAGTGTAAAACCAGGTTCAGCAGATGCTGATAAAGCGATAGCTAGAAACTTGCAACAAGGTGGTTTATTAAGTGAAGTGGGATTAAGTAAAACGGGGCAACAACCGCCACCTACTGACCTAAAACAACAACTCGGGCAACTCCTGAAGGTCGCGGATCAACTTCCAGCTCAGGCCAGAGAACAGCTCAACCAGCTTGTCAATGCCTTGCTGGCTCGCAGTACTGCACAGCAAATTAGCAGCCTGCAACGCTGGCGAGATCTCCCGGATGGAGGACAGGAACGCCACTATCGCCTTGACCTGCCTATTCAGCAACAGCAAGGTTTTGAAAATGCGGAGCTGCGAATTACCGAACATCGTCGCCGTAATGAAGAAGGCGAATTTGTTACCCTATGGACAGTGAGGTTGCATTTTGAATTAGAAGAAGAGGGAGCGATGGATGCAGAATTAAGTCTGCAAAATCACTTTCAACTGAACGCTAATTTTTGGGTTGAAAAACCTGAAACACTGGAACGATTAAGAGAGCGACTGAATAACTTTGAGCAAGAACTTAAAACCAAGGGCTTTGAAGTGGCGCCTCTGAATGCACGCTTAGGGAAGTTAGAAAATCCTCAGGTGACACCCTTAAGTAAACGTCTTGTGGATATTCATACATGAAGATAACCGTGAAGGATGATGTTAGCAAAAAACAAGCGGTTGCTCTGAAATATGATCAAGAGAAAGGAACTGCACCTAAGGTCATCGCGAAGGGTAAAGGGTTAATCGCTGAACAGATCATCGCGCTTGCAGAAGAGCATGATATCCATATTCATGAGAACCCCGAGCTTCTCGAAGTCCTCATTCGCCTTGAATTGGGGGATGAAATTCCCGAAACACTCTACAAGGCCATCGCGGAAGTGATCGCCTTTGCTTATAACTTAAAGCACTCAACACCTAACACTTAATAAGCTGATTTCTCAACGCTTATTCATTTAAGCCATGGCAGCAATACGGGCGGCGGTTTCGCGAATACGTGCCACCATTGCTTTTAAGCCATTACCACGGCTTGGACTGAGATGTTTTATCAGATTAAGTTCTTCAAAATAACCTTCGATATCAAACGTCTGAATCTCTGCAGGCGATTTTGTATTGTAGGCGGCTAACACGACTGCCAACAGACCTCTAACAATGTGTGAGTTACTGTCGGCCTCAAAGAATAACCGATCATTTTCCAAATGCTCGGATAGCCAGACTAAGCTTTGACAACCTTTGACCTGATTTTCTTCCGTTTGTAAAGATTCCGCCATAGGTGGAAGTTCTTTACCTAAATCAATGATATAGCGATAGCGATCTTCCCAGCTGTCAAAAAAGGCGAGGCTATCAACTATATCGTCGGTGGTGATATCGCTACCAAAGGTTTTCATAACTTAGTCATTCTTCCATTTCACAAAAAACTAACTCAAACGAGCCGACAACACCTTAGTAAAACATACCTGTGGTCAACTGAGCTTCTTCGCTCATCATATCGCGCTGCCAAGGAGGATCAAAGATCAATTCGACCTTAACTTGTTTGACATTAGGCACTTTGGCAACACGGTACTCCACATCACCTACCAGTACTGGCCCCATACCGCAACCTGGCGCAGTCAACGTCATATTAATATCGACTCGCTTGCTTTCTTGATTGATTTTTACAGCATAGATCAAACCAAGATTCACCAAATCAACCGGTATCTCCGGATCGTAAATCGTTTTTAAGGCGTCCCAAACTTGCTCTTCAAGTATTTGATCTGTCTCAGGTTCAGGAAAAGATAGCTTTTCTGGTACTAGACCTAAAGCGCCTGCATCTGTTCCATCGACACGAACCATCTGTCCATTCCAGGTAAGGGTATAGTTACCACCCAACGACTGGGTAATGGTCACAAAAGTATCCTTGGGTATAGTCACTGGAGTTCCTGCGGGTACAATGCGGGCAGGACACTCTGTTTGCGTAACGACCATGCGTCTTTCCATTAGTCATTCACCGTAAAGCTTTCACCACAACCACATTCACTGGTTGCGTTGGGGTTAATAAATTTGACCTGTCGATTGATCCCTTCTTTAACGTAGTCTATTTCGGTACCCGACAAGATTGGTAAACTCCCTTTATCGATCAGGAAAGTCACATCGTCAACCTGCATTATTAGATCTTCACCTGAATCTGCATTGACTAAATCAAGGATATACATGTAACCCGAACAACCGCTGGGTTTCACACTTAATCTAACAGCACTGGCTTCAGGCTGACCTTCAAGCTGTTTACGAAAATGCGATAACGCACTGGGCAGTACTGTGACTGCCTGAGTGGTTGGATTAAACTCTTCAACCGACATACTGACACCTCTCGCTATCAAAACCTATCAAAGTAAAAAGGTTTTAGCCTTTTCTAAACCGGCAAATAATCGATCAATTTCTTCAAAGGTGTTATAAAAACTAAAACTGGCACGCACGGTACCATCAAGACCAAGATGTTCCATGACTGGTTGTGCACAGTGCGACCCCGTTCTTACGGCAATCCCCTGCTGATCCAGCAACATACCGATATCAGCAGAATGAATGCCTTCCAGAATAAAGCTCATCACGCACACTCGGTTACGAGCGCAACCGACCAGTCGCAAGCCTTCGAACGCGTCAGCACGCTCCTGGACACGCTGCATTAGCGCCTCCTCATGAGCAATGGCACCGGCTTTATCCAAACCATTTAAGTAGTTGATCGCCGCCGCTAATCCAATGGCATCGGCAATATTTGGCGTACCCGCTTCAAACTTAAAGGGTATTCGATTAAACGTGGTACCAGCGAAGCTAACGTTTTCAATCATTTCGCCGCCACCATGCCAAGGCGGCATGCTCTCTAATAACTCTGCCCGCCCCCAAAGCGCACCAATGCCCGTAGGTCCGAAAAGCTTATGCCCAGAAAAGGCATAAAAATCACACCCTAAGGCTTGCACATCAGCCATCCAGTGACCAACACCCTGAGCACCATCCACCATCACTAAGGCACCCACTTGATGAGCCTTGTCAGCCATCTCTTTGACTGGATTGATGCTACCCAATGCATTGGAGACCTGCCCAAAAGAAACCATCTTGACTCGGTCATCCAGCATAGCTGCATAGGCATCCTGATCAATTTCACCCAGCTGAGTAACAGGAATCGGTTCGACCGTTGCGCCTTTTTCTGCGGCAACCAACTGCCAAGGTACGATATTAGAGTGGTGCTCCATCATCGAGACAAGAACGCGATCACCCGCCTTCAGGTTCTGACGCCCCCAACTGTAAGCAACCAAATTGACACCTTCGGTAGTACCGCGTGTCCAGATGACTTCACGTGATTCAGGAGCGTTAATAAACTCAGCCAAGGTGATGCGAGCATTTTCAAACTTCTCAGTCGCCTTATCACTTAAAGAGTGCGCACCGCGATGCACATTGCTATTGTAAGTGCTGTAAAACTCTACCAACGCATCAATAACTGCTTGAGGTTTTTGAGTCGTCGCGCCGTTATCCAAATAAACCAAGGGATGCCCATTAACCTGCTGATGCAGTATAGGAAAATCCTGACGCACCGCCATCACATCAAAGGGTTTGATTTGCTCTGTCACCGTGGCTGCCTTATTCATGAATAATGTGTCGTGTCAGCTGATCACTTTGGCCGAACATATGGGCAATTCTAGGTCTAAGCCACTGCTGCAGTGCTTCCAGTTCTACACCTTCAACCAATTCATTAACGAAGCCAAAGCTCAACATCACTCTAGCTTCGGCTTCTGAAATACCGCGACTGGTTAAGTAGAAAAGTGCTTCGTCATTTAGTTGACTGACGGTAGCTCCGTGAGCACAACGCACATCATCCGCATAGATTTCTAATTCAGGCTTGGTATTCACTTGTGCCTGATCAGATGTCAGCAGGTTACGATTACTCATTTCTGCCAATGTTTTCTGAGCATCTTGATGAATATGAATACGTCCATTAAATACTGCACGAGCAGAATCGGCAATCACACCTCTAAACACCTCTGTCGTGGTGCAATGCGGCACAACATGTTCAACACAAGTATGGTAATCCACACGTTGTTGATGACGAGGTAGATAAATACCATTTAGCTGTAAATCTGAACCGCTACCCAGATGCTTGATATGGTAATCAATCCGCTTAAGACGACTGCCATTGGCAACAGTAAAGCCATTAAAACGAGCACTCTCCGCCAGCGCAACATGAACGGCACCGGTATGCAGGGCTTGTTCTGACTCCAAATTAATCCGGTGATGACGCAAAGAAGCATTAGCGCCTACCGAGCATTCAGTCACCGCATTTATCCAACCGCGATCTTGATCGTCGGTGGAGAAAAAGTGTTCCACGACTTGCGCTTCGGCTCCGCTCTCCAGCACCAGTAATAGGCGAGCATTCGTCACCTTAGCATTGGCTTTATCGTTGATATGAACGATATAGACTGGTTTTTCCAAGCGCTGATTTTTACTCAGGTGAAGTAATGCACCTTGATTGAGTAAACTACTACTCAACGCGGTAAATAGATGTACTTGCTGATCGGCAACCTGATTCAAATGTTGCTTAATCACGCTTTGCTGATCAGCATTTGCATCAGCAAAAAGGACTAAACTGGCAGGCAAATCAGAGGACAAATCTGCTCTTAACTGGCCATTAACAAAGACTAAACGATAGGCATCAAACTCGATCAATTCTGCTAACGCGCTTTGCGGCAGGGTATCGGATGCAGTGTCACTTAACTGCCATTGCTCATTTTCCACCGGCAGTAACGAGGTATAGCGCCATGCTTCAGTTTTACGCGTGGGCCATGCATGGGTGTTCCATGCGAGCTGACCTTGCTCGCGCGCATCATTTAACCATCCTAAAACAGATTGCTGACTAGCAAGCGCTATCGCTTGTTGTTGAAATTCAGCTGCCATTACGCCACCTCGTCTTCGAGCCAGCTATAACCTTTCGCTTCAAGTTCCAATGCAAGCGATTTGTCACCCGATTTTACGATACGTCCATTTGCCAGAACATGGACATAATCAGGAACAATAAAATCTAACAAACGCTGGTAGTGAGTAACCACGATAAAGCTACGATCAGGTGAACGCATGGCATTGACCCCTTTGGCAACGACTTGAAGTGCGTCGATATCCAAACCTGAGTCAGTTTCGTCTAGAATACATAAAGACGGCTCCATCAACATCATCTGCATGATTTCATTACGCTTTTTCTCACCACCTGAGAAACCTTCGTTGACACCGCGCTTCAAGAAGCTTTGATCCAAGTCAACGGCTTTGCTGGCTTCACGTGCCATTTTCATAAAATCGATGGCGGACAGTTCTGGCTGTCCTGTATGACTGCGACGTGCATCAACAGCTGCCTTCAACAGCTCCATGTTACTGACACCTGGAATTTCAACCGGATATTGGAAGGCTAAAAACAATCCTTCACGTGCACGAATTTCAGGATCTAAATCAAGCAGGTCCTGCCCTTTAAAGTCAACACTACCCGAGGTGGCTTCATAACCAGGGCGACCTGCTAAAACATTACCTAAGGTGCTTTTACCAGCCCCGTTCGGACCCATAATGGCATGAACTTCACCTGGCTTCACTTCTAATGAAAGCTGACGAATAATCTCTTTATCTTCTACTGAGGCACATAAATCTTTAATTGTTAACATAATCTATTCCAAAATTCGCAAAATTAGCACTCGGAGGAATTAACCTACTGAACCTTCAAGACTGACTTCAAGCAACTTGCCCGCTTCTACCGCGAACTCCATCGGCAATTGCTTAAATACCTCACGACAGAAACCGTTCACGATCATAGAGACCGCTTTTTCAGCGTCTAAGCCGCGTTGTTGACATAAGAACATCTGATCGTCACTCACTTTAGAGGTCGTTGCTTCATGCTCGACGATTGCTGAGGGATGAGCACTTTCAATGTAAGGGAAGGTATGCGCACCACAACGGTCACCAATCAATAAAGAATCACATTGAGTGTAATTACGGGCACCGGCAGCCGATGAACCCATGCGCACCAATCCACGATAGGCATTTTGACTATGACCTGCTGAGATACCCTTAGAGATGATGGTTGATTTAGTATTTTTACCTAAATGGATCATCTTGGTACCGGTATCGGCTTGCTGATAATTATTGGTCAGTGCAACTGAATAGAACTCACCGATGCTGTGATCACCTTTCAAGATACAGCTAGGGTATTTCCACGTCACCGCTGATCCTGTCTCGACCTGAGTCCAAGAAATTTTGGCACGCGTATGACAAATACCGCGCTTGGTCACGAAGTTGTAGATACCCCCTTTACCGTTTTCATCGCCGGGATACCAGTTCTGTACCGTTGAGTACTTGATCTCAGCATTATCTAACGCCACGAGTTCCACGACCGCCGCGTGAAGCTGGTTTTCATCACGCTGAGGTGCAGTACAACCCTCAAGATAGCTCACGTGAGAACCTTCATCCGCGATGATTAAGGTACGTTCAAACTGTCCGGTATTCATCTCGTTAATGCGAAAATAGGTGGATAGCTCCATCGGGCAACGCACACCTTTAGGTATGTACACAAACGAACCATCGGAAAAGACTGCACAGTTCAGCGCGGAGTAATAATTATCACGCTGCGGAACCACACTGCCGAGATATTTTTTAACTAAATCAGGAAAACGATGAACAGCCTCACTGATCGGGCAGAAAATAACTCCGGCTTCCTCTAGCTTGGCACGATAGGTCGTTACTACCGATACAGAGTCAAACACTGCATCAACCGCGACACCTGCCAGCATCTCCTGTTCATGAAGAGGAATACCTAGCTTATTGTATGTTTCGATCAAATCAGGATCGACTTCATCTAAGCTTTTGGGTCGATCTTCATAACTTTTAGGCGCAGAAAAATAAGATATAGACTGGAAATCTATCTCTGGATAATGAACATGCGCCCATTCTGGTTCTTCCATCGTCAACCAAATTTTATAGGCCTTCAATCGCCATTCAAGCATCCATTCAGGTTCATTTTTCTTGGCAGAGATAAAGCGGATGACGTCCTCATTTAGCCCTGGAGGAAGCGTTTCAGACTCGATATCCGTATGAAAACCTGCCGCGTACTCTTTTCTAATTAACTGCTCAACCTGTTCAGACATAACTCTACCTCTGATTACTCTTTATGCGGTGGCGGGAGCGCCTGATAATTGACTAACCACCTGAAGAAAATGTGAAGCAGCAGCTTCTACTTCTTCCATGGTGGTGAAACGCCCGAAGCTTATACGCAACGATGCATGTGCTAAGGCATCTGGCAATCCCAGAGCTTTCAATACATAACTGGGTTCTACGCTGGCGGAGGTACAGGCAGAGCCAGTAGAAATGGCGATATCCTTTAAGGCCATTAATAAAAACTCACCCTCTACACCTGCAACCGCAATATTTACAATTCCATCAATACGCTGGTCCAATGAACCATTGATCTGCACATTCGGCAGTTCAATAACTTCATTCATAAAACGACAACGTAATGATTTAATACGCTTAGACTCTTCGTCCATCAGTTCATAAGCTAAACGAGCGGCTTCACCCATGCCTACCAACTGGTGGGTGGCTAGGGTACCTGAGCGCATGCCACGCTCATGTCCACCACCATGCATTTGTGCTTCTAACCGAATCCGTGGCTGTTGACGAACATACAGCGCACCAACACCCTTAGGGCCATAAATTTTATGGGCTGAAAAAGACATCAAATCCACTGGTAAGGCTTGCAGGTCTATCGGCAATTTACCGAAGCTTTGCGCCGCATCCACGTGAAATAAAACCTCATGCTGACGACAAATTTCACCGATTTGCTGAATGGCGTTGATCGTGCCGATTTCGTTATTGACCTGCATTAAGCTCACCAGCAAGGTATCTTCACGAATGGCATCAGCAACCTGAGAGGGCTCAATCAATCCATCAGCATTAGGCTTTAACCAGGTGATCTCAAAACCCTCTAACTCAAGTTGCTTAAGCGTATCAATCACCGCTTTGTGTTCGATCATCGAACTGATCAAATGCAGGCCTTTACGACGATACTGATGAGCCGCACCCTTTAGCGCTAGGTTATTCGACTCAGTCGCACCAGAGGTCCAGACTATTTCCCGTGGGTCTGCATTCACCAGTTCCGCAACTTGCTGCCGAGCTGTTTCTACCGCTTCTTCTGCTTTCCAGCCATAGAGGTGTGATCGCGACGCTGGATTGGCAAAGTTACCGTCCATCGTCAAACAAGCCATCATTTTTTCAGCTACACGCGGATCAACTGGCGTTGACGCTGCATAATCTAAATAAATTGGTTTTCTCATCACACCGCCATTAGTTACTTAAAGGCCACTCGCTGCGCGAATATCGGTTGCAATCATTTTTTCTGATTGACGCGATTCTTGACGAATGGATACTTCTTTTACGTCTTTGCGTTCGACTAAATCAGCGAGTGTAATGCCACTTAAAAACGTGTGGATCTGATCGCTCAAATCACACCAAAGATGATGCGTTAAGCACACTTCACCTGACTGGCAGTCTCCGCGTCGATTACATCCTGTCGCATCAACATTCTCGTTAACCGCATCAATCACTTCGGCAACATCAATTTCAGCCTTCGGGCGGTTTAATTGATAACCACCACCTGGACCACGAACGCTACCAACAAGCTGATTACGACGTAATTTTGCAAATAATTGTTCTAAGTAGGATAGTGATATTCCCTGTCTTTCAGAGATATCCGCCAAACTTATTGGGCCTTTCCCTTCATGCAGCGCCAAATCCAACATCGCTGTCACTGCATAACGTCCTTTCGTTGTTAACCGCATAATCGACCTCTCTCTTAGCTTACTTTCTGTAAGGATTATGCTAAAACCAACAGTTTTAGTCAACTATTTATCCTACTAAATTAGTCAGCCTTTAGATCACTCGAAAAGCGTGCTTTTTAGTTACCGCGGAAGATCCTCTTCTACGGCACCTTCAAAGTCTTCTTTTTTCAATTCTGGCAACTGCTCATCACAATATTCTGGACGAAGCTCACACAATACACTGCCCATTTTATCCATACGCTTATCCATCGCCTGTAGATGATCTAACATGCAACCTATTGCGTGAGCAACTGGGTCGGATACTTCACTACTCACACCGTAAGCATCGAAGCCAACTTTATCCGCCATTTCTCGACGCTGTGCGTCACTAAACTCGGGATCATCTTCCGCTTTGCGAACAATACGTCCCGGAATACCAACAACCGTTGCACCAGCGGGTACTGCTTTGGTAACGACAGCATTGGAGCCGACCTTCGCCCCAGCTCCCACCGTAAACGGACCCAGTATTTTGGCCCCAGCACCCACAATGACATTATTTTCCAAGGTCGGATGGCGCTTACCCTTGTTCCAACTGGTTCCCCCTAAGGTCACACCTTGATAGATGGTGACATCATCTCCCACCTCCGCTGTTTCACCGATCACCACTCCCATACCGTGATCGATAAAAAAGCGCCGGCCCAACTGAGCACCTGGGTGAATTTCGATACCGGTCATCCAGCGCGCAAAATTGGAGATCACCCTCGCTAACCATTTAAAGTTCCGCTTCCACAGCGCATGCGCCAAGCGATGCCACCAAATGGCATGCAACCCTGGGTAGTTAGTGATCACTTCCAAAAAATTACGCGCAGCAGGATCGCGATCAAAAACAGAGCGTACATCTTCACGAATTCGATCAAACATGCGGTTTCTCCTTATCGGATGGCGGGTGTTGATCATTAGAGAGGGTTTGTTTACTACTGAAAGAAGCCACAGTTTTATTAATGGCAGTCAAAAAACCACGCATCACGTTAATTTCTACTTTATCAGGCACTGATCTTAAGAAAAGACGCCTCAAACGGGTCATTAACTGCCTTGGATTATTAGGATCTAAAAATTCAACCTGAACGAGAGTTTTTTCAAGATGCTCAAACATCAGCTCAACCTCACGAGCATCCGCTAGGTCAATATCCCAATCAGTACCCCACTGAGGCGCTGTGACTGAAGCACTCTCTATACTGGCGACACGCAACTCATAGGCAATCACCTGCACAGCCGCGGCTACATTTAACGAACTAAAATCTGGATTAGTCGGGATATGTACGTGATGATGGCATCGATGTAATTCATCATTGGTTAAGCCACGATCTTCACGACCAAAAAGAATCGCCATTCTTTTTCCTGGCTGCAAGCTTGCCGCTACTGAGGCCATTTCTCTGGGTGAGGTTATTGGCCAGGGAATATGACGACCGCGCGCACTGGTACCGACAACAAAATGACAATCCTCAAGCGCTTCATCTAATGAGGCAACAACTCTAGCAGACTCGAGAATATCCGTAGCGCCTGAAGCACGAGCATCCGCTTCAGGATCGGGAAACCGCTTGGGTGATACAATGCATAGATCGTTAAGACCCATATTTTTCATTGCCCGCGCCACCGCCCCGATATTACCCGGATGAGTGGTTTGAATCATGACGATACGTATCTGATCCAACATGATTGAACTCTTCCTGACAACCTAGTTAAAAAACAAATCGCTTAAGAAACATCTAGTAAATGAATAACAAATGGCCAAAAAATCAAAAGTTAAACAACTAACCCAGAAAAAATAAGCCCGATATAGTAACAGATACGAAGGAAAAAGGCCTGCATCAATAGATAACAGAGCGCCGCTAACGTATAATGATTTTTTTGCTCTTGAACATTTTTGGACGCTTAACCTGATGCAACCGATAGTTAATATCGCACTTCGTGCTGCCCGCCTTGGCGGAGAACAGATTGCCCGTGCGGCAGAACGCCTAGACCTGATTAAATCCGAACAGTCCAGTGCGGCTGAATTTATTACTGAAACTTGCTCACAGGTTGAGCGCACCATCGCTCAGTCAATTCAAAAAGCGTACCCTCATCATACGCTTAAAGGCGCTTTTAGTGGTGCTTATAAAGCGATTGGGGAAGGTCCAACCGCTTGCGATTGGCAGATCAATCCCGTTGATAGCCTAATCAACTTCTCCAATGGCTTACCAGTTTATGCGCTAAGCATGACAGCGCGCATGAATGGCAAAATAGAACACTGCGTTGTGATCAACCCGGTCACGGGTGAAGAATTTACCGCCAGTCGCGGTAATGGCGCCCAACTGAATGGTCGACGTCTTCGTGTCAGCGGCACTAAACAACTCCATCAAGCCCTGCTAGGTTGTGGTTTTGCTTTAGGCGGTAACCGTGAGGAAGCGTTTGCAGAGCACCAAAAACAACTTTATCGCTTCAGTGTGGCGGGTGCGCAGTTTTTTAACGGCGGATCAGCGCTACTCAATTTGGCCTACACCGCTGCGGGTCGTTTAGATGGTTTCTTTCAAGCTGATCTAAGTGAAACAGATATGGATGCTGGTATTTTATTATTGCAAGAAGCGGGTGGATTAGTCGGCGACTTCAAAGGCGGAAACGCTCATCGCCAATCTGGCAGCCTTGTCGCCGCCAATCCGAAAATGTTTAAGCTGCTGGTTAAGAACCTACAAAACGCTGATTAATTTGCATAGCTAAGTCAATCTAACTCACCTAGTCGATCGACTTGCTTCAGTTGAACAGGTTAATACAGCTCTAAGCGCAAAATACTCTAGATACAAAAACGGCCTGAATCGAATATCCGATCAGGCCGTTTTTAGTTAATTGGGACGATCAGTTGAACGGATCGCGCAATACAATCGTTTCGTTTCGATCAGGCCCGGTTGAAATAATGTCAACGGGAGCACCCACCAATTCTTCTAAACGCTTAATATAGGCTTGAGCATTCGCAGGCAATGCCTCGACTGTTTTAACACCCACTGTAGACTCAGTCCAACCCGGCATCATTTCGTAAACAGGCGTAATCGCTTCATAGTCTTCACTGCCACTTAGGGAGTAAACAGGTTGACCATCCGCATCTTGATAACCGGTACAGATTCCGATCTGCTCAAGTCCGTCCAAGACATCTAACTTGGTAAGGCATATACCGGAAACCGAGTTGATCTCGATAGCATGTTTGAGTGCAACTGCGTCAAACCAACCACAGCGACGAGCACGTCCGGTCGTCGAACCAAACTCATGACCCTTTTCCGCCAAACGCTTACCTACTTCACAAGACAATTCAGTCGGGAAAGGACCGCCACCGACACGAGTGGTGTAGGCTTTGGTAATCCCGAGGATATAGTCTAGATACAAAGGACCAAAGCCACTGCCCGTTGAAGTACCTCCAGCAGTGGTGTTTGAAGAAGTGACATAAGGATAGGTGCCATGATCGATATCCAAGAGTGAACCTTGCGCACCTTCAAACATAATACTGGCACCTTGACGACGCAGATCATGCAGAATCGCGGTTACATCAGCAATCATGGGCAGCAGTTTTTCTGCCATCGACATGCATTCAGCAAGCACTTCTTCAAAAACCACCGGCTCAACAGCATAGTAGTTTTCAAGCATAAAGTTGTGATAACGCAGCACTTCTTTAAGCTTAGTTGCAAAGCTCTCAGGATCACGAATATCACCTAAACGCAGACCGCGACGTGCAACCTTATCTTCATAGGCTGGCCCTATGCCACGACCTGTGGTGCCTATTTTAGATTCACCACGTGCCAACTCTCTTGCTTGATCTAATGCCACATGTGACGGCAAAATCAAAGGACACGCTGGGCTTAAACGTAAACGCTTGCTAACGGGTATTCCAGTTGCCTCAAGACCTGCGATCTCTTTAAGCAATGCCTCCGGTGATAGAACCACACCGTTACCTATCAAGCAGAGAACGTTTTCTCTAAGAATGCCTGAGGGAATCAGATGTAAAACTGTCTTCTTACCATCGATAACCAGTGTATGACCTGCATTGTGACCACCTTGAAAGCGCACTACTGCAGCAATCTTTTCAGTCAACAGATCGACAATTTTACCTTTTCCTTCATCACCCCATTGGGTGCCTAGAACAACGACGTTTTTACCCATTGCTGTCTCATGTGCTCATTTAAAGTTAAAAATTACAGCGACTTTACCAGCCACTCGTCACCCTGCTTTTCAAGTACTCTATCGCAATTGCTTGGCGTTAAAGCGCCACTCAGTGCGTGAATCACACGCACACCCTGAGATCGTAACTCGCCTATCGTACGCTGTAACGATGCATCATGGTGGTGTGCAGGGGCTAAAACTGCTTTTTCTGATTGAGCCGACATACCAGACAGGTCAATCAGGGTACTTAAATCGGTACTAAACCCGGTCGCGGGCCTAGCTCGACCAAAATCTTGGCCGATTTCATCATAACGCCCGCCTTTCGCCAGCGCTTGTCCAAAACTTGGGGTATAGGCAGCAAATACAACACCCGTATGGTAATGATAACCCCGCAGCTCTGCCAAATCGACATAGCAACGTACATTCGGGTAATGCTGTTGAACACGAGCCGCTAACTGTTTAAGGTATTCAACCGCTTGATGAGCTTCTGGCTGCGTTAATTTTTCAATCGCCTGATCCAAGACACTTAAAGTACCATGCAATCTTGGTAAGACTAAGAGCTGAAGACGTAATGCCTCATCAACGTCTAGCGCTGCAACAAAACTATCAATTTCTGGCATTGCTTTACGCTGAAGCAGCTCAATAAATTGATCTTTTTGCTGCTGGCTTAATTGAGCTTCTCGCACCAGGGCCCTAAAAGGTCCAACATGACCTAAATCTAACGTCAAGGAGTGATTCAAACCTGCAGCATGCAAGGTTTCAAGCATTAGCGCAATCACTTCAAAGTCACTATCAATACCCGCATGACCATAAAGCTCAGCACCCGCTTGCAGTGGGTTACGACTTGCCAACATATGCGAAGGCTGAGTATGCACAATAGAACCACAATAACAAAGACGACTAACCCCTTCAGTCCGCAGACGATGAGCATCGATGCGTGCCACTTGAGGAGTAATATCTGCACGTATACCTAAGGCATGACCACTTAGGCTATCCGTGACTTTAAAGGTATTCAGATCAAGATCTCTTCCCGTACCCGTGAGCAATGATTCTAAATGCTCAACCAACGGTGGCATCACTAATTCATAGCCCCAGGTATTAAAAAGATCTAACAAGCGTCTACGCATTAACTCTGCTTGTCGCGCTTGCGGCGGCAACAACTCTTTGATGCCTTCAGGCAGCAACCATCTATCTGCCAATGCCATGCATGATTCCTCGTGTGATTCGAAATTTTTCTGCCCGTACTTCCTGTACATCGCCACTCCTGCGCATCCATGCGCCCGTGGCATACTGTACTTCCTGTACATAAAAAAACCGGGAGCTACCCGGTTGATTAATTCTAACATAAAAACGGATGCCATTGGCACCCGCTTTTTAGTCTGCTTTATAGTCTAGTTCGTTGGACGAACCATCGGGTTTTGGAAGAAGCGGAAGAATTCGCTATTCGGCTCCATTACCAGGATATCGCCGCCACCACTAAAGGACTCACGGTAAGCATTCAAGCTACGAACGAAAGAGTAAAACTCTTGATCTTGATTGAAAGCGTTAGCATAAATATTGGCAGCTTCTGCGTCACCCTCACCTCGGATAATCTCTGCTGCACTGAATGCATTGGCAGTAATTACCGTGCGCTGACGATCCGCATCGGCACGAATACCTTCTGCTAACTCAAGACCACGAGCACGTAGCTCACGAGCCAAACGAAGACGCTCTGAACGCATACGATCGTAAACCGATGCAGATACTTCAGTAGGCAAATCGATACGCTTGATACGTATATCAAGAATCTCTATCCCTAACTCACGCTCTGCTACTGTGCTTAGAGCACGATTCACTTCATCCATTAGATCTTCACGTTCACCTGAAACCACTTGATTAAGTGTACGCTCACCAAACTGATTACGCAGGTTCGTTTCGATACGACTGGAGAGAAGACTGTTTGCACGGTTTTCGTCACCAGAGGTCGCGGTGTAGTATGTTTCTACATCCTTAATACGCCATTTGATGAAAGAATCGACGATCAAACGCTTAGCTTCCAAGGTCAAGAAAGATTGAGGACGTGAGTCTAAGGTGACCAAACGCGCTTCAAACTTTTTCACCGTGTTGACGAACGGTATTTTGAAATGCAAGCCAGGTGGAATATCAGGCTGAACGATCTCACCAAAGCGTAACTTAACCGCACGTTCTGTTTCTTTTACGATATAAACTGATTCAGAAACCAACCATACCGCTACGAGTGCAACAACCAGAACAAATACTGAATTGGATTTCATTTATCGACCCTCCCTCAGATTGCCGGCTTGTCGATTGCGTGCCTGCTCAGTAATCTGGTCATTTAACTGACGAAGATTCATCTCTGCACTACCTGTAGAAGAGCGTGTTGTTGTACCTGAACCGCGCTGATCCATCAATTTATCTAATGGCAAGAACATGACATTGTTACCGCCATTTTCAAGATCCATTAACACTTTTGGATTGTTACTCATAACCGCTTGCATGGTATCGATATACAGACGCTCACGCAGTACATCAGGTGCTGCACGGTATTCGGTTAGCAAGGCTAAGAAACGTTGAGTTTCACCGTTCGATCTAGCTACCACTTCTTCACGGTAAGCGCTGGCTTCTTCTAGCATACGCTGCGCGATACCACGTGCTTCTGGAACAACAGAGTTGGCATAAGCCTGAGCTTCGTTGATAGAACGCTGCTCATCCTCACGTGCCTTGATCACATCGTCAAATGCATCTTGAACCTGTGTTGGCGCTTGAGCATTTCGTACGTTAACACCTGCGATACGAATACCTGTTTCATAGGTGTCCATGTGACGCTGTAAACGCTCTTGAACCGACACCGCCATGATTTGACGACCTTCAGTCAAGATAGAGTTCAAATCAGAACTACCCACAACCTGACGCAGAGCTGATTCAGCAGCTTGCGCTAAGCTGTCTTCAGGACTACGAACACGAAGAGTGAAAAACTCGGGATTCTCAGCAATGTACTGAACACTGATATCGACATCAACGATGTTTTCATCTTCCGTTAACATCAACGCACGGTGGTCATGGATACGAACACGGGTAACGTTAACGAGGTTAACATCATCAACTAATGGTGGGTTCCATTGCAGACCTGGATTAACCACTGTATGGAATTTACCAAGTCGAAGCACGACACCCCGCTCTTGTTGGTCAACGGTATAGAAACCCATACCTGCCCAAACAACCAAAGCAAGAATAGCAACAATCCCTAGAAGCTTGAAACTGCCTCCCGAGCCACCAGTCGAACCGGAGGCACCACTACCAGAACCGCCTTTGTTACCACCGAAAAGGCCATTTAAGCGATCTTGTAGCTTTTGCAGCGCTTCATCAAGATCAGGTGGACCTTGATTATTGTTACCGCCACCGCCGCCACCGCTGTTGCGATTTCCACCGCCGGTATTTTTATCACCGCCGCCACTCCAGGGGTCATGGTTTTTGCCATTTCCGCCAGGCTCATTCCAGGCCATAGTGTTCTCCGTTATAAAACAAAATTTAAAGGGTAAAATTTTATGGACCGCAGCACTCAGATGCAACCGCTAATCATTATCGACAACAACCGGCAAATATCGTTCCGCTGGTATCTGTAATCGACTTAACATTTGTCGAAAGTCTTTTTGCTGTAAACGGACTCGTAAATTGATACGCCCATCATCATCAATCCGTTCATCTAATACGGCTTCTTTTGCATACAGCAATGAACGAAACTGCCCTTCTGCTGGCGTTAGTTCTAGAGTCCCCTCAAACATAGATCCAGATAAGCGCTCGTTAACTGCTTCCAATAGCAGATCAATGCCGCTATTTTTTTCAGCAGACAACCACACCCTAACGGGCATGCCATCTTCATCTACATCTATGCGAGGCGCAAAATCTTCCAGAAGATCTATTTTATTGTATACCAGTAGCACTGGTCGATCATCGGCGCCAATTTCATGAAGCACATCGTTGACCTGCTCAATATGAACCTGTCGGTCTTCATCATGACAGTCTATGACATGCAAAAGCAAATCCGCTTCAGCCGTTTCCTGCAGCGTTGCTCTAAACGCTTCCACTAACTTATGCGGTAAATGTCGAATAAAACCAACCGTATCAGCCAAAATCATGGGTCCAGCGTCAGGTAACTGCACTTTTCGTAAAGTAGGATCCAAGGTAGCAAAGAGCTGATCAGCCGCATAAACATTGGCTGAGGTAATACTATTAAAGAGTGTTGATTTTCCGGCATTGGTATAGCCTACCAATGAAACCGTTGGTATTTCAGCTCTAACCCTTGCTCGTCGACCTTGATCTCGCTGCTTACGTACTTTATCGAGACGTTTCAAAATCGCCTTAATTCGGGCACGCAATAAACGT
The DNA here is from genome assembly GCF_008973715.1 of Nitrincola schmidtii. Taxonomy (GTDB): domain Bacteria; phylum Pseudomonadota; class Gammaproteobacteria; order Pseudomonadales; family Balneatricaceae; genus Nitrincola; species Nitrincola schmidtii. The sequence goes on along the minus strand of NZ_WBOL01000005.1, from coordinate 54,439 downwards.
CTATCGGTTTCCAGCTGAGTTTCACCCGGCCCTCTAAGACCAATACCACCTTTCTGACGCTCAAGGTGAGTCCAGCCTCGAATTAAACGAGTCGACATATGCTCAAGCTGAGCTAACTCAACCTGAAGCTTACCTTCATGAGTTCGAGCTCGTTGAGCAAAGATGTCCAGTATTAGACCGGTTCGATCCAATACACGACATTTTATCTCACGCTCGATATTACGTTCTTGGGCAGGACTCAGCGAGTGGTTAAAAATCACCAAATCTGCTTCGTGCAGGGTGACCAACTCTGCCAACTCTTGGACTTTTCCTTTACCAAGGAAAAAACGAGGACTGGGATCGGAGCGAGTCCCTTGCAAAAAGCAAATAGGGTCGGCACCTGCAGATAAAGCAAGCTCTTCTAACTCTCTTGGGTCTTCTGCCTCTGCCTCTGACGCTAAATCAATATGCACCAGAATGGCGCGTTCTCCAGACTGCGGACGCTCAAAAAACAATCAAATTACTCACTCTTCAGGCTTATCTTCAGGCTGTGGCAGTTTGACGGGTCTTGAGGGAACAACAGTAGAGATAGCATGTTTGTATACCATCTGACTGACAGTGTTCTTCAGCAAAATAACGAATTGATCAAATGATTCAATTTGACCCTGCAACTTAATACCGTTGACTAGGAAAATTGAAACAGGAACCCGTTCCTTGCGTAACACATTTAAGTAAGGGTCTTGTAATGATTGCCCTTTTGACATTATTAGCTCCTTGGCTGAAAACATTCAGTCATAAATTTACGTTTAGTTATAATTCTTGGTGATTACAACTGACTCGGTCACCCCATTAGTTAGCTGCAATGCACAAAAGAATAGCATTATATAACGCTACCCTCTATCAACTTCAAGCAATCTTGTAGGTTATTCTGCTTATGTTGCGATAACGGATGCAAATTCTTCCAACTTCGTAACCATGTATACTGTCGTTTAGCCAACTGCCGTGTGGCGACGACTGATTTTTCAGTCATTTGCTGATAGTTTAATTCGCCCTTAAAATATTGCCACATCTGCCGGTAACCAACGCAGCGAATAGCAGGCAAGCCTTCATGAAGATCACCTCTTTGATATAAGGAAGCCACTTCTTGCTCAAATCCGGCTGCCAACATCATCTGGAAGCGTAAGGCTATTCTTTTATGTAGCCAAGCACGATCTGCTGGCAGTAAACCAATAGATAAAGGCTCAAACGGCAGCTCAACTTCTTGCTGCGCTTGCCAGTGCTGAGTTAAAGACTTACCAGTTAACAAAAACACCTCCAAAGCACGCTGAACTCGCTGAGTGTCCGTGGGATGTAAACGCTGGGCTGATTCTGGATCTAACACTTTCAACTGGGCGTGCAACTGTTCTATTCCATCAGCCTGAATTCGTTTATCCAACTCTGCTCGTAACACTGGGTCTGAGACAGGCAGCTCTGCCATTCCCTTTATCAATGCATTGAAATACATCATGGTGCCACCGACTAACAAGGGTAGCTTGCCATTTAACTGTGCCTGTTGAATTAAACTGAGTGCATCTTCTCTAAATTCAGCTGCCGAATAGCTTTCCGATGGATCTTTAATATCAACTAAGTGATGAGGATAGCGCTGAAGTGTGTCGCTATCCGGTTTAGCAGTACCCAGATTCATTCCCCTGTAAATAAGCGCTGAATCGACACTGATCAACTCCACCGGCAAATGATCTGCTATCTGCATCGCTAAGTCGGTTTTACCCGAAGCAGTAGGCCCCATCAGACATACCACAAGCGGTTTTGAATTATTGGCCACGAAGAAACAACTTATCCAATTCAGACATACTTAGGCTTATCCAAGTTGGACGCCCATGATTACACTGACCACTGCGTTCGGTCTGTTCCATATCGCGCAGAAGCGCATTCATTTCGGTTAAGGTTAATTGACGATTGGCTCGGACGGCACCATGACAGGCCATCGTTCCTAGCAATTCATTAATCTGATTTTCAATACGCTGACTTCCACCTAGCTCTTGCACGTCAGCCAACACATCCCTGACTAACTGAGATACATCCGATTTAGCAAGGTAAACCGGTACTTCTCGAATCACGAGCGTTTCATCACCCAAGCGCTGCACAAGAAAGCCTAAACGCTCAAATAATTCCGTATTAACCTCAGCGGTTTCTGCCTCACGACGGCTTACCGCCATACTGACAGGAACCAATAATGGCTGACTTCGAAGACGATCTTCAGTCAGTGCCAGCTTCATACGTTCATAAACAATACGTTCATGTGCCGCATGCATATCAACCAAAATAAGACCCGTTGATGATTGCGACAAGATATAAACACCATGCAACTGAGCCAGAGCGAAACCTAACGGCGGTGTTCCATCCGCACTTTGTTCCGCAACACCTGCGATAGCATGTCCATCAAGACTGCTGTTTTTTTGAGCAATCACGGTATCTACAGAGGTTTGAGGGTATAACTGACCATAGTGGTGAATTTGTCGCTCAACCGCCCTAGCCGATGGTGATGCTGCCGCTTGGGGTGGTAAATGAAAACGACTTTGATCAAACGTTTGATTAGGCGACACATGAACAGGCTGCTGTGCTGTTTGTGCTGTTGACTCTATCACGCTAGCAGGGGTCATCTGTGCAATCACACGATGCAAAGAGCGATAGATAAAATCATGCACTAAGCGACTTTCACGAAAGCGCACTTCATGCTTAGTCGGGTGTACATTGACATCAACCAAAGCCGGATCTAACTCCAGATACAGCACAAACGCGGGGTGTCGACCATTATAGAGAACGTCTTGATAGGCTTGACGCACCGCATGACTGACCACTTTGTCTTTAATAATTCGGCCATTAACAAAGAAATATTGCTGATCAGCTTGGCTGCGAGAATGAGTGGGCTGTGTTATCCAGCCATAAAGTCGTAAACCGGATGCTTCAGCATGCATATCAACGACCAACGCATGCTCAATAAATGGCTGCCCTAGTAATAAAGACAAACGCCTCTCCTGCTCTATGTCTGATTGAGCAGGCTTCAACTGATAAAGCGTTTTAGCATTATGAGCAAGCGTAAAGCTGACATCAAATCGACTTAGCGCAAGTCGACGAACCACCTCTTCGAGGTGATTAAACTCTGTTTTTTCAGTTCGCAAGAATTTGCGTCGAGCAGGTGTGTTAAAAAAAAGGTCTCGTACCTCTACGGTGGTACCCGTTGGATGCGCAGCAGGCGATAAGTTAGGCTCCATATCACGGCCTTCAACAGCGACCGCCCAAGCCTCTGATTGCTCAGCCGTTCTGGATGTTAAGGTCAGCCGAGAAACTGAACTGATACTAGCCAGTGCTTCTCCACGAAACCCAAGACTAAGAACCGCTTCTAAATCTTCCAAAGCACTGATTTTAGAGGTTGCATGACGACTAAGAGCCAAGGGTAGCTGATCTCTATTAACCCCAACACCATCATCTCTAATACGAATCAGTCGAACCCCACCCTGCTCCACCTCAAGAGAGACAGCGCGCGCGCCAGCGTCAAGACTATTTTCTAACAACTCTTTAACGACTGAAGCAGGGCGCTCAACCACCTCACCGGCAGCTATCTGGTTGGCCAGTTGCGGAGATAAGAGTCTGATAGGGTTAAATTTGACGCTCTGTTTTGTTTGCATTAACCAGCAGGAATCCTTAAGACCTGACCGACTCGAATCTGATCTCCATTAATTTGATTTGCCGCACGCAATGCTGATACGGATACGCCATTTCTGACGGCTATCACTGACAAGGTATCACCCGGTTGTACTCGATGCGTACGATTACCACCAGCCACGGCACCACCTTGAGTTTTTCGCCAAGCTATCCAGGTCATATCCGGCGGTTTCTGCCAAAAATAGTCTTGGATACCTTGCAGTATGGCTCTAGCCATGCGTTGCTGATAAGCCGAGGTACGTAACTGAGCTTCCTCTTGAGGATTCGTAATAAACCCTGTCTCTATGAGAATAGACGGAACATCAGGCGCTCGTAGAACGGCAAAATTAGCCATTTCAACATTAGGCTTGTGCATTCTAGCAAACTGACTGACATTACTGTGAATGATGTTGGCAACCTCACGACTACCTGTTCTACTGGCAGTCATGGACATATCTAGCAGCACACTTGCTAGCACTTCATCTTTGTCTTCAAGACTGACGTTGCCCACTCCTCCGATCAAGTCAGCGCTATTTTCACGACTGGCAAGCCATCGACCCATTTCACTACTGGCACCCCGTTCAGATAGCACCCAAATTGAAGCACCTCTTGCCGTTGGTGTTTTCCAACCATCCGCATGAATGGACACAAAAAGATCTGCATTCGCCTGACGAGCCCTCAGCACACGATTTCTAAGACTGACAAAATAATCGCCATTTCGGATCAAGACCGCTTGGTAACCCTGTTCGGCATCGATCAATCTTTTCAATTCTCTAGCTATCGCCAATACAACATCTTTTTCACGCGTACCGTTTGGACCAATAGCACCTGGATCTTCACCACCGTGACCCGCATCAATCGCAACAATGATATCGCGTAAATTTCCCTTTCCATTTGCCGGAGGTGTGGCTGTCGCAACGGGAGTCGATACTTCATTGGCTGAATTAGTGGTAGTCGACGTTGCCACTGTGTTTACTGGAGTTACCACAGAGGTTGAAGCAGCAAGACTATTCGCCGGCGTTTCAAGATCGATGACCAAACGATGACCAAATTGATCATTGGGCGGCAGGTCAAAACTTTTTGGATTCACATTGGCTTTTAGATCCAGCACGATGCGAAGGGTGCCATCGCTGTGACTATGCCTAATACTAGAAACTGGACTGTCAGCAAGCGCCAAATGATCAAATTCCGTTTTTAATCGAGCGTTGCGCACATCGATAACAACACGATCAGGACTTTCGAGCATAAAGATACGATGCTCTACAGGTGCACTAATATCAAAGACTAAGCGCGTATTGTCAGGAGCCAGCCACGCTCGCACATTCTGTACATCGACATTTGCCGTAGCAAAGCCTGGCACCAGAGTGACCATCAGCAGTATTATAAATATGGCGATTGTGCGAGTATTTACTTTCACAATGTGCGCTTACCCATTCAATTTGTTTACTATTCTATCGGCAATGATACACCCTTTTTGAGTGTTTTTTGACCATTTTATCTCTCTTCCTTGATTTTTTTCACTCAAGGAGAGTTCCAAATCTGCAACAGGTAGCATCCCCTGCCCTTTTTCTGGCCACTCAATTAAGCACAAGGAAGTTTCATCAAAATAATCACGAATGCCAAGAAACTCCAACTCTTCAGGATCACCTAATCGATAAAGATCAAAATGATAGACTTTTGTGGTATCAAATTCATAGGGTTCAACGAGGGTATAGGTAGGACTTTTAACCGCACCTGTATGCCCCCAAAAACCCATGACACCGCGACATAAGGTTGTTTTCCCCATACCCAAGTTACCTCTGAGAAAAACCACAGCACCTTCTATGCCAACAGCTTCAGCCAAAACTCGACCGAACTGAACCGTTGCTTGATCATCAGCCAAAAAAAACGAATTACTCAACGAAAAACTCCTCTTTAGCATTCAAAATATAGGGTAATCTTGTAATCAAATCCGTTGCTAACAGCCCTATTTCTCCTTGCTTAGCAGCACACAGATCTGCCGCTTGAGCATGCGCATAGACACCTAAACGAGCGGCATCAATCGGCTTCAAACCTTGAGCCATTAAGGCTCCGATAATCCCTGCTAAGACATCCCCCATACCGCCACTGGCCATACCTGGATTACCGTCACTGCACAGATGAATGACGTCACCATCGAATGTCAGGGTTCCAGCCCCCTTAAGAACCACTACGCCGCCATAGCGATGCTGAAGCGCCCTAACTGCGGCAAAACGATCTTGCTGAACTTCTGCGACATCCCACCCTAGCAAACTGGCAGCCTCACCCGGATGCGGTGTAATAATGCGTTTTGAATTAACGACAGGATTAAGCTTCAAATAATGTAACGCATCGGCATCAAGTACTTGGGGCAAACGACTATTTAGCACTTGTTGCATGACCATATCACTCCAAGCACTGTCTCCAAGACCAGGCCCTACCACCAAAACAGTCGCTTTCGTTATCATTGAGACTAACGTTTGACTATCCAAGACACCTTGAACCATCAGCTCAGGTTGGCGCGTCAGTGCTGCCATGACATGTTCTGGAAGTGTCGCTAGAGAAGTTAACCCCGAACCACTTCTTGCTGAGCTCTGAGCTGCCATCAATGCAGCACCACCCAACCCATGGCCACCACCCACGACCAGAAGATGACCATAAATACCCTTATGTGAAGAGCGCTTACGTTTCGGCAAGAGTTCGATCAGGTCTTGCTGCTCTGTCCGAAAAATACTGACCGGTACACGCTCATAGAGTTCATCCGGAACACGTAAATTATCAAATAAAACCTGACCTGAATAATCAACACCAGCATTCGTCAGCAATCCCTGTTTAACACCAATAAAAGTTAGGGTGAATTCAGCTCGAACAGCAACACCCATTACCTCTCCGGTATCACTGCATAGACCTGATGGAATATCCACAGCCACGACAGGCCGGTGCTGCTGATTCAACTTAATAATCGCATCTCGAACATCACCTCTGACATCACCGGCTAATCCCGTCCCGAGCATGGCATCAACAATGACCTCTCCTTGTATCTCAATATGTGGCTGCCAGGCTTGCCAACTGACGCCCAAACTCTCTGCCCAACGGCAGGCTTCTAAGGCTTCACCCACCAATTGATCTTCAAAAGGAAGGTGTCCAAAAGTTAACACTTGAACCTGTATTCCTTGTTGTTGAGCAAGGGCTGCGACAATCAATCCATCTCCACCATTATTTCCCGTGCCGCAAAAAATGCTGAGACTGCGTACCTCAGGCCATTGATGCATGATCAACGCAAAAAGCGCATGACCTGCGCGCTGCATCAAACGAAAACCAGGAATGCCAAATACTTCTGTGGCTAACGCATCTAGAGCACGGGTTTGTTCAGCCGTGTATACTGTGGCTGGCAGTGTGGTTCGAGTCATCATGCCGCTTTCTCCTTAACCTTTGATAGCTATTCTGGCATGCACAACGAACAGAGCAAGCAAAATCATCCTCTCACAGGAACATTCGAAATTCAGCACCTTGCTGAGTTAATCAAACAGTGGGCTAGCGAGCTAGGTTTTGCCCAATGCGGTATTACTGGAACAGACCTGTCTGCTGAAGCTGAACCACTTGATAAATGGCTAAATGAAGGGATGCAAGGGGAGATGAGGTGGCTTGGAGATCATCGCGATAAGCGCTTAGATGCAAGTCAATTGCACCCAAACACTCAACGTATTATCAGTGTGCGGATGGATTACCTACCTGCAGGTGTAGAAACCTTATCCATACTAGACAATCCCAATAAAGCCTATATAGCACGCTATACTCTGGGCCGTGATTACCACAAACTGATGAGAAAAAAGCTCAAACAACTGGGTCAAAGGATTGAGCTGCACCTGCAGCAAGAAACCCTATTTCGCCCCTTTGTCGACAGTGCTCCGGTTCTAGAACGTCCTATTGCAAGAAATGCGGGCTTAGGCTGGATTGGTAAACACACACTGTTACTGAATCGAGAGGCTGGCTCATGGTTCTTTTTGGGTGAGTTATTTATCAACTTACCCTTACCCATCGATCCGCCTGAAGAAAAGGGCCATTGTGGAAAATGCACCGCTTGTCTGGATGTATGCCCAACCAAGGCGTTTCCTCAACCCTATGTGCTAGATGCACGCCGCTGCATTTCCTATTTAACCATTGAGCACAAAGGATCCATTCCTGAAGAGTTTCGCAAACCTATGGGTAACCGTATTTTTGGTTGCGACGACTGTCAGCTTTTTTGTCCTTGGAATCGTTTTGCACAGCACAGTCATGAAGATGATTTTAAACCACGTCACCACCTTGATGACGCTGATCTAATTTCGTTATTCCAGTGGGATGAGGCGACTTTTTTGAAACGAACCGAAGGTTCAGCGATTCGCCGAACCGGTTTTGAAGGCTGGCAGCGCAATATAGCAATCGCTTTAGGCAACAGTGCTGGCGGCACAGAGGTTATTGACACCTTGATACGTCGACTGCAACAACCAGATTGTTCAGCGCTATTAGCTGAACATATCCATTGGGCTATTCAACAGCTTACAAACGAAACAGGTGACGGCGATAATGACGTAACTCTTCGATAGAGTCTCGAATATCATCCAGCGCCAAATGTGCTCCCTTCTTTTTGAATCCATTCATGATGGAAGGCTTCCAACGTTTGGCCAACTCTTTGATGGTGCTGACATCAATATTTCGATAGTGAAAGTGTGCTTCAAGTTCGGGCATATATTTCACTAAAAAACGACGATCCTGACCGATGCTATTACCACACATCGGCGACACACCTTTATCGGTAAATTGGCGCATAAACGTTAACATGATCTTTTCGGCTTCAGCTTCTGTCGTTTTGCTTTCGCGCACTCTGGCAGTTAAACCCGACTGACCATGCTGCTTGGTACACCATTCATCCATTTGTGCTAATAATGAATCAGGTTGATTCACGGTAATCACTGGACTTTCTGCTAGGGGGTTTAAATCTGCATCGGTCACGATAGCGGCCATTTCAATAATTCGATCTTTTTCTGGATCAAGACCGGTCATCTCCAGATCAATCCATAGCAATGCACTTTCGCGCGGCATTCACCTTTCTCCCCTACTCAAGTCAGCAAAGTCTGACTGTATTAATTTCTGACTATAGAGTACCTTATTGACACCAAAGTGCGAAGCTTAACAACACCCGCAAAAAAACCTTGAGAGCAGGAATAGTCAATCACCAATGAGCAAACGTAAAGTAACGCGTCGCCAGTCATGGCGCATCGATAAAATTCAGGAAGAACGTGCCAATCGTGCTTTAAAACGTGACTCACAGATTGAAAAACAACTTTCTGGTGGTGAGCTAGGACCTGAACAGCAAGGACTGATTATCTCTCACTATGGTAAACAGGTCGATGTTGAAGTACTGGTAGGAAGCCAGCAAGGAGAGATTGTTCGCTGTCATTTACGAACTCACCTTGGGCAATTAGTCACTGGCGATCAAGTGATTTGGTGTCGCTCACCGGACGGCGGCGTTGTGGTGGCCGTTAACCCTCGTAAAACTCAACTACAACGCCCCAACAACCATGGTGAGCTAAAACCCGTTGCTGCAAATATTGATCAAATTATTATTACTCTAGCACCTGAACCCAGAGCGCATGCCAATTTAATTGATCGTTATCTTATCGCCTGCGAGCGATCTGAAATCGAGCCCATTTTACTGCTGAATAAAACCGATCTCATTAACGACGAAAACGCTCAATGGCTGATGCCAATGCTAGAAATTTATCAGAATATTGGTTACAAAATTATTCATACTTCCGCAGGTCGTGATGAAACCTTAGATGAACTGAAGGCTCAATTGAATCATCGTATCAGTGTTTTTGTCGGCCAATCGGGTGTAGGAAAATCATCACTCATTAATGCGCTGCTACCTGGCATAGATCTGAAAGTAGGTGAACTGTCTGAGCAAAGTGGTAAAGGGCGTCACACCACGACAACTGCTCGTTTATTCCACATGCCCGATGGTGGTGATCTTATCGACTCGCCGGGCATCCGTGAGTTTGGTTTATGGCATATGGATGAGGAGCAAGTGTTAGATGGATTTATTGAATTCAGACCCTTTATTGGTCACTGCCGCTTCAGAGACTGTAAGCACCTTCAAGAGCCAGGCTGCGCACTTTTGCAGGCAGTAGAACAGGGTGAAATCACGGAGCAACGTTTTCGTAGTTACCGCATGATTCTTAACTCTATGCAGGAAACGCTGTAAACTTAACTTATCTCTGGCCAGTCGAGTTAACCGGATGTCACGTAAATCGCAATCACCGACCAATTTAGATGAGTGGCTAGACTTCTTTATTGACAAGCCATTACCAGTTAGGGCAAGTACGCTGGTGCGATTGCGTAAAACCATTGATTCACCCAGTAGCAACCTGCTAAGCCTTGCGCCGATTATTCGCACTGATCCCATGATGGTGTTTCAAGTTACCAGAGCTGCGCAGGCATTGTTGACACCCAAAGGAACCCGAGTTGCCAGCATCGACCACGCTGTACAATCTCTTGGTTTCGACAAAATTGAAGAATTACTAAAAAGCTCACAGGGATTTAAATTAAACCCGCTAAGTACAGTGCATACATTGTTTATGCGCGCTGTCGCTGATAGTCACCATGCATCCACTCAAGCAGCTGAGTTTGCTCGCCTTAAACATCTTGCACAAGCGGAGGAGATTAAATTAGCGGCACTCCTTTATGGTTGTGTTCATTGGTTTGCTTGGCTGTACGCCCCTCTTCATAAGGAAGCTTATCAACGAAAAGTTCTCGTTGAGGGCGTTGATGTTGCCTTGGCTGAATATGATGTTTTTGGCTGCACCCTTCAGTCAGTCGGTCATCATCTAGCTAAACACTTGAACCTACCGGAGTTAACAGTCACTGCTCTGAGTCATGACACCTCACCCTCTTCTGACCTACTGAGTAAGTTACATATGAAGGCGATGGGTGACCCTCGCCTTGAGGGTGAAGCACTTAGAGAAATTAATCACTTTTTCCAACAGCCTTTGTTTCCAGTCAAACTGGCTAATTGGCTGGCCCTAACCGCAACACGTGGCTGGAATACACCTAAAGCCAAAAGACTTTACGAGATTATCAGCGACTACCTTGCAATGGATAAAGATCTCGCCCTAGCTCATCTGCACAGTCAATGCGCGCAATCCGCTCGAGAATATCATCAGCCAGGTGTACTTTCTCCGGCAGCTGAAATTTTATTACTTCCAGATACTCGAAAATCCGCTCATTTTATCGGCATGATCGGCGAGAAAGAAAGACAAAAGCTATCTGAACAAACACCTAAAGTTGTTGTAAAGACTGACAAACCTGCTACTACAACACCAAGATCAGCTGCAGAAATTAAACCCGCTGCGATACCCAGTGACTTCTTAGATAAGCAGAGATTCGACGCCATCAGCGCCGAATTTCAATCACTTGCAGAAGCGAAACATTTTATTAAAGCAGGGCATATTATTAAGCAGCTTCACAAAGGTCTAGCTGAAGGGCTTGGCATTAAACGTGTATTAATTTTTCAAGTTTCTCAAAAAGAAGCTCGCTTGAAGCCACTGTTAAATAGTGGATTTAATCCTGATGATCCGTTGAAAAGCTTCTCTGCGGATCTCAAAATCCCTAGCATTTTCAAGCGTGCATTGACTAAAGCCACCTTTGTCTGGTTTTCCAGTGACACGAGCCAACGCTTGCTGCCACTCATTCCTGCTCAACTAGAACAAATCATGCCTAATAATGACTGGTTATTAATGTCGTTATTTGACCCGAAGGGCCCCTTAGTGATGGTTTATGCTGATCATGGACAGGATGCCCCACCCTTAAACAAATTTCTTGCCGATCGCTTTCGCTTCTTATGCACTGCGGCTAACCAAGCTTTAAAAAACTTACCACAGGAAAAACAGTGAAAAATCGTCTCTTTATTTTTTTTCAATACCTCGTTCCTCAACATCTTTTATCCCGCCTTGTGGGTCGATTAGCAGACTGCAAAACAGCGTGGGTTAAAAACGGCTTCATCCGTTGGTTTAATCGCCAATACCAAATCAATATGACCGAAGCGGCTGAAGAGAACCCCCTCGCCTACCCAAGCTTCAATGCCTTTTTTACCCGTGCGTTAAAACCAGAAGCAAGACCTATTGACAGTGATCCTGATGTACTGATCTCGCCTGCTGATGGTGCCATTAGTCAATTGGGTAAGATAGAGCATGGCAGAATTTTCCAAGCGAAAGGACGTGATTACGGTTTAACCACGCTACTGGGGGGTGATCTAAAACGCGCTGAACCTTTTATAAATGGTGAATTTGCCACTATTTACCTATCACCTAAGGATTACCATCGAGTGCACATGCCGATCAGTGGCGTACTTCGTGAAACCGTTTATGTACCGGGTGATTTATGGTCGGTGAATCAGGTTACTGCAGAAGGTGTAGACCAGCTGTTTGCACGTAACGAACGGTTAGTGGCTATCTTTGATACGGAAATTGGACCTATGGCGATGGTGCTTGTCGGCGCTATGATCGTGGCCGGCATTGAAGTTGTTTGGCAAGGGCATGTTGCACCGGTACTGAAAACACCCTTAGTGCTCGGTAAACGCTATGAAGATCTCATTACGCTAACACGAGGTGAAGAGATGGGACGCTTTAAACTAGGTTCTACGGTCATTCTTCTCTTTGGTGAAAATGCCTTGCAGTGGAATAGTGAACTTAGCGCAGGAAGTGGCGTCAAATTAGGCCGCGGTATAGCCAAGCTAGCCACAACTCAATAGCTCTATAGATAAAAATAGAACGACGGCAGAATAGCTGCAAAGAACTGCACTCAATCATTACTATAAATAGGTTGTATGGATCTCACTATGAACTGCTTTTACACACCACTGAGTCATCAACAACTGATTCAAGTTGAGGGAAAGGATGCATTTACCTTTTTACAAGGGCAGCTCAGCTGTGATCTTCGTGATGTGGTTAAAGAAGGAAGCCGCTTAGGAGCACACTGCAATATTAAGGGCCATATGATCTCGCTTTTTAGAGTGATGGCAAACAGTGATGCGTGTTTTCTGCTTAGATCTCATACCTCTTTGGCTGAAAAAGCGCTTGCCCAGCTAAAAAAATATATCATTTTTTCTAAAGCCACCGCGAATATAGAAACAAAAGCCAGAGGGATAGGCTTTTACGGCACGGATCTGACTCAAACATTACCTAGTTTATTGGATATAGCAGCGGAGAAGTTGCCAACAACCCCGTCTCATACCTTAGTGACTGAAACCGGTATTCTTTGCTGTATTCAAGCCAATCGATATGAATTTTGGACAACAGAGGCCACTGCCAAGTCCTTACTAGAATCACTTGCACAAACGACTGAAGAGATGACGCTGGAACAATGGATACTGCATGAGATACGTGAGGGTATTGCAGATCTTCGAGAAGAAACCTCAGAGCTTTTTATTCCGCAAATGCTTAATCTTCAGGTATTTGAGGGCATAAACTTCAAAAAAGGTTGCTACACTGGGCAAGAAATCATTACCCGCTTACAACATCGCGGCATACTTAAACGTCCAATGTATCGCGTGACCTGTAAAGCGTCTGAAACACCTCAGATCGGCAGCATGATCCACTGTGATGACAAAGAAGGTGTTGGTCAGATCGTGTTGGTAGCCGAAACAGAAGAATCAGGTGTTTACGAAATGCTAGCCGTTATTGTCAAAGATAGAGCAGAGCAAGATGCATTATGGTTTGCAGATCATGTTGCTATTAAGCTGTTGGATTTACCCTACACTTTAGATGATCGTTTATTTGAAAGTAAACGCTGAATAGCAAGGTTCAATCTAATGCCGGCAACTGCCAGTTGATCGGCGTTTTTCCTTGACTGATCAACCACTCATTCGCCTGACTAAAATGCTGACAGCCTAAAAACCCCCGATGAGCAGAGAGAGGTGATGGATGAGGAGCCTTCAGAACAAGGTGCTTTTGGTTATCGATACCTGAACCTTTCTTCTGCGCGTAACTCCCCCAAAGCATAAACACCGCATGATCACACTGTTCATTAACCAACTCAATAATGCGGTCAGTAAAGATTTCCCAACCTTTTCCTTGATGAGCATTGGCATTGCTTTGCTCAACCGTCAACACAGCATTGATCAATAACACACCCTGAGTTGCCCAAGGATCTAAAAACCCATGGCCGGGCTGATCAATACCTAAATCGGTTTTCAATTCTTTGTAAATATTTTGCAACGAGGGAGGAATGCGTACACCGGGTTTCACAGAAAAGCACAAGCCATGCGCCTGTCCCGGTTGATGATAAGGGTCTTGACCCAAAATCACGACGTTGACTTGATCGAGAGGAGTTACTTCTAACGCGTGAAACCAGTCGGAAGAAGGCGGAAAGATCACTTTATGCTGATCTTTCTCGCTTCTTAAAAACTGCTTCAACGCCTGCATATAAGGCTTTTCAAACTCTGGATCAAGAAACGGCTTCCAACTGGGTGCGTTCTCTAATGCCATGATCAAAAAACCTCTTCAGCGTCTACTGACTGCGCGGGCGCATGGCAGGGAACAGGATGACGTCACGAATTGAAGGTGAGTCGGTAAACAACATCACTAATCGATCGATACCGATACCTTCACCTGCAGTAGGTGGTAAACCATACTCCAATGCGTTGATGTAGTCTGCATCGTAGTGCATCGCTTCATCATCGCCAGCATCCTTTTCTTCAACCTGAGCACGGAAACGTGCTGCTTGATCTTCAGGGTCATTTAACTCCGAGAAGCCATTGGCCAACTCACGTCCACCGACAAAGAACTCAAAACGATCAGTGACATGAGGGTTGCTATCATTTTGACGCGCCAGAGGACTCACCTCGGTTGGGTATTCGGTGATAAAGGTTGGTTGATCCAGATGATGCTCAACAGTTTTATCAAAGATCTCCATCTGTACGCGACCTAAGCCCCAATTATCCATCAAGTCGATATGCAAACGCTCAGCAATTTGACGAGCAGCATGATCATCAGCAAGCGCTTCCGGCTTAATGTCAGGGTTATAATGCAGAATAGAGTCAAATACACTGATGCGACGGAAAGGCTTGCTTAAGTCATACTCAAAGCTTTCTAACACCTCGCCATCTTCATTACGCACGGTATTCACGATGGTGGTGGTGCCAAGGATATCTTTCGCCAAGGTGCGCAACATATCTTCGGTCAAATCCATCAGGTCGTGGTAATCGGCGTAGGCCTGATAGAATTCGATCATGGTAAATTCAGGGTTATGACGAGTCGATAATCCTTCATTACGGAAGTTACGGTTGATCTCAAACACTCGCTCAAAACCACCCACGACTAAACGCTTCAAGTACAACTCGGGTGCGATACGTAGATACATATCAAGGTCTAAGGCATTGTGATGCGTCACGAATGGACGCGCCGTTGCACCACCAGGAATGCCATGCAGCATCGGCGTTTCAGCTTCAATAAAGCGACGAGCCGATAAATACTGACGAATACCGGAAACAATTTTTGAACGTACTTCGAAGACTCGTCTTGAGCTTTCATTGGTAATCAAGTCAACATAACGCTGACGGTAACGCATTTCAGTATCTTGCAGACCTTTATGTTTTTCAGGCAGTGGGCGCAGGTTTTTGGTCAGCAGCTCAAACTCAGCCATATCGACATACAAATCACCTTTGCCAGACTTATGCAGCACACCCTTCACACCGATGATATCACCTAAATCCAGTGATTTAGCGAAAGCACGCGCTTCTTTATTCACATATAACTGAATACGGCCGGTCATATCTTGCAGTACCATAAAAGCACCGCGATTCAGCATCACCCGTCCAGCGACACTCATCTGTAATCCTTCAGCTTCTAATTCTTCCTTAGTTTTATCAGCATGAGCAGCTTGAATATCCGCCGCATAACTGTCACGACGGAAAGTGTTTGGAAAGGCTTTGCCTTCAGCACGTATCTGGCGCAGTTTTTCTCGACGCTCGGCAATAAGGCGGTTTTCATCTTGGGGTTGATTCACTTCGGACATGAAGTTGTTTCCTAATTCTGTCGGTTGTCGATTAATCAAAGGCCGGCTTTTAAGCTGGCAACAATAAACTGATCCAGTTCACCATCTAACACGCGATCACAGTTAGAGGTTTGTACACCGGTGCGAAGATCTTTGATACGCTGATCATCTAAAACATAAGAACGAATTTGACTACCCCAGCCGATGTCGGCTTTGGAGTCCTCCAGTTCTTGTGCTGCGGCATTACGCTTCAGCATTTCCATCTCATAAAGTTTTGAGCGCAGTTGCTTCATACATACATCACGGTTTTGATGCTGCGAACGTGCTGACTGACTTTGCACCACAATACCAGAGGGTTCGTGAGTAATACGCACAGCAGATTCGGTTCGGTTAACGTGCTGACCACCGGCACCCGATGCACGATACACATCAACACGAAGATCGGCAGGGTTAATCTCTATATCAATGTTATCATCGATTTCTGGCGACACGAATACCGAGGCAAAGGAGGTATGACGTCGACCACCCGAGTCAAAGGGTGATTTACGTACAAGGCGATGCACACCGATTTCTGTGCGTAACCAACCAAAGGCGTATTCACCTTCAAAGCGTATCGTCGCACTTTTAATACCAGCCACATCGCCATCCGAGACTTCAATCAACTCGGTTTTGAAGCCTTTGTCTTCCCCCCAGCGCAGATACATTCTCAGCATCATATTCGCCCAATCCTGCGCTTCGGTGCCGCCGGAACCTGACTGAATATCAAGGAAAGCATTGTTAGGGTCGGCTTCACCCGAGAACATTCGGCGAAACTCAAGGTCTTCTAAGCGTTTACCCAGACCTTCCAGCTCTTTGACCACTTCAGCAACGGTGTCTTCGTCATCTTCTTCAACGGCAAGATCGAGTAGTTCACGGGCATCTGCAACACCGGAAGTTAAATCGTCTAATGTAGTGACGGTATTACTTAGGTTATTGCGCTCACGACCTAGTTGCTGAGCATTTTCAGGATTATTCCACACATCGGGGTTTTCAAGCTCTCGCTCGACCTCTTCCAAACGCTCACGTTTGCCGTCGTAATCCATATAACGCTTAAGAGTATTGGTGCGCTCAGCGTAATCTTTGAGACTGAGAAGAATTGGATTGATTTCCATTTTAGAACTTAGAACTCCGGCTGTGGAAAAGGGCTATCAAAAAAGGGCTATCAAAAAAAGAGCACTATTCTAACCGATATGCGAAAGGGATTGAATGTTCTGAGCAGGGATTAAACAATTGAGGCCGCAATTGCGACCTCAAACTCTCTAACTTAAGCTGATCTTGAAAATCAGTTGCGGAAGTTATCGTGACAGGTACGGCAAGTTTGACCCATTTGTCCGACGGCTGGACGCAAAGCTTGCAGAGTTCCCTCTTCAGCAGCAGCAACCATGGCACCACTCACTTCTTGAAACTTTTCCATACCACCGGAGAACTGATCCCAGTTCGCCCAAATTTCTGGCTTAGCGTCACCACCTTGTGTACCTTCACCAAAACCCTCTTTCGCCATGAAGCTTAAGGCATGAACTTGACGTGAGTGATGAAGTGCAGCATCAGCATCAAACTCAGCATCACCGCGAGCCATCGCACCCAGCGAGTCCATATGCCACTTAACAACTTTGTAAACGGATTGACGATACTCAATGGAAGCATCAGCATCAGCCAACACCATACCAGTACCAAACAGTAACGATGCCGTTAAACAAGTAAGCGCTAGTTTTTTCATATTTATATCCTTATTTTTCGTTGACAGACCGCACTCAAAATATCAGTGCTGACTAATTTATCAATTTCTAGTCTACTCAGCTTCAAACGCATTGCAAACTTCTTTTAGCCATTTCTCAATTCTGTCATCAGTTAAACTGGATTGACCGTCTTCGTCAAGCGCCAATCCAACAAACCATTGACCATCTTCAGTTAAGGCCTTAGAGGCTTCGAAGTCATAGCCTTCAACAGGCCAGTAACCAATCATTTGCGCACCTAAAGTAGCAAGCTGATCATGCAACTGCCCCATGGCATCTTGAAACCATTCGCCATAACCAATTTGATCACCAAGGCCAAACAATGCGACTTTAACATCGTTAAATGAATGTTTTTTTAAATCATCCCAATGCATCGCCCAGTCTTCTTGCAACTCACCGAAATCCCATGTGGGAATCCCCATGATCACACAAGAATAGTTTTCAAGCTCTGAAAACCCTTCACTGGAAATATCGTGACACCTAGCTTGAGGACCTAGCAACAGTGCTATTTTTTCTGCAATCTGTTCCGTATTACCTGTCGTGCTCGCATAAAAAACTCCTACGTCCAGATCCTGCGTTAACATCATTACTTTTTACCAGTCGCCTTATCTAAAGAACCTTTAGCCAATTTTTCCATTGCCTCACGAGCATCGCTTAAGGCTTTCATATTTTGTTCATTAGCTGAACGCAACGTTTTTTCTAACTCTTTTGCGTATGCCTGCTGCAACTCCATTAGATCAACAGGAGTTTTACATTGCTGCAGTTGCTTGGTTTGCTGCATGGTTGCTTCTAAACAAGCCTTAGTACAGTCCATTTGATGGCGAGTTAGGTCTTCCAACATACGGGTTTGAATGTTAACGAAGTCTTTGAAAGGCTCCATTGAATCGGTCATGTGTTTGGTCATATCCTGAAACATTGTCTACTCCTTAGCAGATAATTTTTTCCACAATAATACTAAGTGTAACGTCATTATAGACTTTTTTCATGCAAGTCATGACACAAATCAGCTCTAACTCGATGCATATTGCGTAAACTTGCACGGTGTCGTAGATCGCTTTTTTTGGTACTATTCATTTTAACTAATAAAAACACTCTTCTCTGCGTCAGTACCGGCAGAGCTTCGCTGCTACAAAGACGTTAAATTGTTCCAAAACAACTTAACACAGCTCATAATCCAGTTATGAATAGAAGGTTAGTTTTAATGAAAAAATCAACATTCCTAGCAACAGCAGGCCTCCTGCTGACACTGCAAATGGGAGCTGTTTCTGCAAACACGGTGCAGGACGCAAGAAGCGCAATTGAATCACAAAACTACGCAGTCGCATTAGATCAGCTTCGCCCCCTCGCGCGAGAAGGTAATGCAGATGCCAGTAACTTACTCGGACAAATGTACGAGCAAGGCTTAGGTGTTAATGCAGATGAAGAAGAGGCTGCTCGCCTATATCGCCAAGGTGCTAACCAAGGACACTTAGACAGCATTACCAGTCTTCGTGCATTACAAAACAAAGCCTTTGCTCAAGAGTTTTCGCGCCTTATGCCGATCGCTAAAGCTGGCAATGCCGAAGCGCAGAACCGTATCGGTGAAATGTTGGAGTTTGGTCAAGGTGTTGAGCGAGATAAAGACGCTGCTTACCAATGGTTCCAACGTGCTGCCGAACAAGGCGAACTGTCTGCTTGGCATAACTTAGGTCGCAGCTACAATTTTGGTAGCGGTGTAGAACAGGATTACGCTATTGCCGAAGAATGGTATCGTAAAGCAGCCGAACGTGGATACACACAATCACTGTTCTTCTTGGGTACACTTTATGCAACTGCTCACGGTCAAGACGATAGTTATAACACTGATATCATTGCTTATGCCTGGTTGAAAAACGCGGCTGACCTGGGTGATCAAACGGCAAGACCCATCGCTGACAGATTACTTCTTAAGTTAAATGAAGAAGAAATCGAAACAGCCAAATCCTTAGCTGAACGCTATAAAGAGCGTTATATTTCACAGTAAATCAGTGACCTTCCCCTCAGCAAGGCTGAGGGGTCACGCTCTCTATTTCCAATTCCATTAAGTTATTCAGGTATGATTTGATGAAGCGCGCCTTTCGAACAGAAATCCCAGATACTCGTCCAGCATCTTTTGGTAAACGGATTTTAGCCATGACCTATGATCTGATGCTGATTGTTGCCATTTGGATGATTACCGGTTTCGCTGCCGTTGCGCTGAATGATGGTGAGGCGGTTGAAGGCCCTTTATTCAACACCAGCCTGTTTATCATTACCTTTCTATTTTTTGGTTTCTTCTGGACACGAAATGGTCAAACATTAGGAATGCAGGCTTGGCGGATCCGAGTTCAAACACTGGATGGCTATAAACTTAGCTGGAGTCGATCTTTAATGCGCTTCATGCTGTCGATATTGTCTTGGATTCCATTCGGATTAGGATATATCTGGGTTCTTTTTAGTGATGAACGTCTAGCATGGCACGATAAATGGTCTGAAACCTGTGTGGTTCAATTGCCGAAAACCAAGCCAGTTGACGATTAATCGTTAACCGGCACGTTTCAATAGATAGATGCCACCCAAGGCACAAAACAAAATTGGCAACAATGTTGCTAACAGTGGTGGAAAACCATAAACACTACTTGCTGGCCCTAACAGATCCTGAGCAAACTTAAACACCACACCTAAAATAACACCGGTCACAATTCGCTGCCCAATAGGCACACTTCTCAGTGGCCCAAATACGAAAGAGATACCGACCAGTACTAATGCTGCAATTGATAATGGCTGCAACAGTTTAGCCCAAAAAGCTTGTAGGTAAACATCTGCACTAACCCCTTGCTGCTTTAGATACGCAGAATAATCCCACAGCCCAGTGATCGACAGATCTACAGGCTCCACCACCACAATTGACAAAAGCTCCGGTGTTAGACCACTGCTCCAGCGCTCTTCAGACAAACGCTGTGTCTGCGTTTGCTCATCCAAAATTCGCGTTTCCGTTACATTTTGTAACGTCCAGGCGCCATCATGATATTCACCTAAACGTGCAAAGCTACTGCGCACCATCTGTAAATCATCGGCAAACTCATAGCGAGTGACACCGTGAATTTTTTCACCGCTTTCAACGGCGTTAATAAAAATAAAGGTGTTACCTTCTTTATGCCAAACGCCGCTAGCGGAGTAACTTCCACCACCTGCCATCGCAATCGCTCTGACGCTTTGAGCTCGCTGCTCAGTGACCGGCGCAATAAATTGTCCTAAGACGAGACCTAAAACAGCCATTAACATTACTGGCTTAAAAACCGTCATCAATATACGACCTGTCGAGACGCCAGCCGCTCGCATCACGGTTAACTCGCTTTGCGACGCCATCATCCCAAGACCAATCATCACACCCACCAAGGTACCTAACGGCACATATTCGTAAAGACGACGAGGCATGGTCCAAGTAACATAATGAACCGCACCCGCTAGGGTGTAGTGATCGTTAAGGTTACTCATTTGATCAAGAAAGGCGATCAGTACATCAAGACCCAAAATGACCAGCAACACGACCATTACTGACTGAAATACTTGACGAAAGATATATCGCTCTAAGACTGTCATGCAATTGCCTTGTTAAACACTCTGCGCCAGAGGGATATTAGAAAACCATATGCTCGTCGCCAATAATCACCTAAATAAAGCAGATTAACAGCCACCCCTAAGAACAGAAGATGAACCGACCAAAGCTGCAACGGCGAAGCACCCGATTCAACGTTGGAACGAGCAGTGGTTAGGAAAGCCATATAGAGCAAATAAAGCAAAATAGAGGGAATCAACTTTGCGAAACGTCCTTGACGAGGATTGGTATAACTCAAAGGCACAGCTAAGAGCGCAACCACCAAAACCAAAGCCGGTAATGCAAAACGCCAATGCAACGCTGCTCTATCACGAACATTATCTGACGCTAACAGCATAGCGGTTGGTTTAGCATCGATTTCACGTATTTCAGCAGCTAATTCAGGCTCTTCTAGTTGAACACCGTATTCGCTATAGCGAATACGAGTGATCTCTTTCTCGCCAGGACGTCCATCATAACGATAGCCATTTAAGAGCACTAAAAAACGTTGCTGAGCTTCTGGAAAGAGTCGTCGTTCAGCGGCTTCAGCAATCAAAATATTGGGTCGACCATCATCGCCGCGTCGCGATAAAAAAACCTGCTTTAATTGATCACCCGCTACCGCTTCGGCATAGGTCACTTGACCAGAAGATTGAGATAAAAAACGCCCAGGCGTTACCAGTTCTAACTCACTTCTAGCATCTTGTGCGGCTAAAAGCTGCTCTGCTTTTTGCAATCCCAAAGGCGTCAGCCAAAGACTGAGCAACATCACCAAAAGACCAATAAACACGCTTGGCCCGTAAGCGTATCGCAGCAAACGATGATCACTAAAGCCAGTTGCTCTTAGCACCACCATTTCACTGTCTAAACATAAACGACCATAAGCGAGCAATATTCCTAAAAAAAGCCCTAACGGAAGCAACAATTCAAGAAATCCTGGCATACGGTAGAATAGCACCAGCAACACAGCGCCTGCCTCTAGCTTTCCAGCAGCAGCATCAGATAAATACTTAATCAGTCTGGCGCTAGTGATGATTAACATCAGTACCGCGGTGACAGCTAAGGTGCTTGCTAGCACTTCACGAGTAATGTAACGAAATATAATCAACGCAGAATCCTAGTCACCAACATGGTTTCGAAGGATGAAAATGGTTTATAGTGTCATTATTACCTAATCGCTATTGAAAGTCTTCTTTGGAGTGCTCATGTTTTTTGAAATTCTCGGTGACGCAGCAGAAAAAATTACCACTGAATGCTTAGTAGTGGGTGTTGAAGCGGAAGGAAAACTTAGCCCAACCGCCGCAAAATTGGATGAAGTAACTCAGGGTGCTATCAAAGGGCTGATCAATTCAGGAGATTTTTCAGGTGCAGCCGGAGATCAACATCTTCTGCGCAATTTACCCGGACTCACCTCACCTCGTTTATTAGTGGTGGGTCTTGGAAAGCCGGATGAACGTAAAGATCGTCATTACCGCAAACTGGTCAAGGGCATCAATCAAACCATCAGCAAATTAAAACTGAAAAGTGTTGCGGTAGCGTTGGATGGTTTAGCCAGTGACCACTCTGACCCTTATCGTCAAACACGCTTATTAACTGAGTGGACATCGGCCGACTTTTATCAATATGACACCACTAAAAGTAAAAAAGCCGACCCTCTTGCATTAGAGCAATATGCCATTGTTCTGAATGATGAAGAGATAGAACTAGGTGAAAGTGCTTTACTTGATGGTGTTGCCATTGCGAACGGTGTTAATGCTGCAAGAGAGCTTGGCAATCTGCCCGGCAACATTTGCACACCAACCTATCTTGCGGATAAAGCTAAAGCACTCGCTGAAGAGTTTGATTCGTTAAAAGTCAAAGTACTTGATGAAGAAAAAATGGAAAAGCTCGGCATGCACAGCCTTTTATCTGTGGGTCGTGGCAGTGCTCAACCTTCAAAGCTTATTATCATCGAATATCGTGGTGGCAAAAAAGATGAAGCGCCTCACGTACTCGTCGGCAAAGGTATCACCTTTGATACGGGTGGCATCAGCTTAAAGCCAGGTGCTGGCATGGACGAAATGAAGTTCGATATGTGTGGCGCCGCTAGCGTAATTGGCGCGATTGAATCAGTTGCGGAAATGCAGTTACCGATCAATGTCACGGCTGTCGTTGCTGCCGCTGAAAACATGCCCGGTAGCCAAGCGACTAAACCCGGTGATGTGGTGACTACCATGTCAGGTCAAACCGTGGAAATTTTGAATACCGATGCTGAAGGTCGTTTAGTCTTGTGCGATGCGCTGACCTATGTTGAACGCTTCAAGCCTGCCAGCGTTATCGATGTTGCCACCCTAACTGGTGCATGCATTATTGCACTGGGACATCACGCCAGCGGCCTACTTTCAAATAATGAATCATTGGCAGAATCTTTATTGAAAGCAGGTGACTACGCATCCGATCGTGCATGGCCACTGCCGTTGTGGGATGAATACCAAGAATTGCTTGATAGTAATTTTGCCGACATGGGCAACATTGGGGGTCGCTCGGCTGGAACCATTACTGCGGCTTGTTTCCTATCGCGCTTTACCAAACAATACCCTTGGGCACACTTGGATATTGCCGGTACGGCATGGAACAGTGCTGGAAAAGAGAAAGGCGCCACTGGTCGCTGCGTTTCGTTACTCTGTCAATATCTGATCGATCAAGCAGAGCTGGTTGAAACATCTGAAGCTGAACATCATCACCACTGATGTCTCGTCGAGCTGATTATTACATTCTGCCGCAAGCAGATGATGACAGCCGAATGCGGTTTATCTGCAGAGTCTGTGAAAAGGCTCTGCAGCAACAGCTCAGTGTATTCATTTTCACTGAGCACCCCGCTCAAGCTGAACGCCTAGATCGACTTCTTTGGAGTTTCCCTGAGGAAAGCTTCTTACCGCATTATTTGATTGGCACTGAACCCGTAGCACCGATCAGTATTGGTTATGCTGACCAGCTACCAAGTCATCGAGAGCTAATCATTAATGCTGCCAACAAATTACCTGAGGTTGCATTTGAGTTTACTCGCATTGCTGAGGTAGTGATTCAAGAACCCGAATTGCTGCAAGTTTCAAGACAGAACTATGCAAGGTGTCGAGAGTTAGGCTATGAAATGCACCGAACGGATATGCGCCAGCGATCTCGGTAAATCTAATTTACGACAACCCTACACCCTCCTGACTTCAACCGTTATAATATCGGGTTTTCTGGAAGCCTTGCGATTTCACGCAGAGCAATCACTTCCCAGTCCCAAATCACATTGACCGAGATAAGCATGGATAAAACCTATCAGCCACATGAAATCGAACGTACTTGGTACGACAAATGGGAACAAAGCGGATACTTCAAGCCGTCAGGACAGGGCGATGCCTATAGCATCATGATTCCACCCCCCAATGTCACCGGCAGCTTACACATGGGCCACGCTTTCCAAGATACCATCATGGATAGTTTAATCCGTCACCAGCGTATGCTCGGCAAAAATACCCTGTGGCAAGCGGGAACGGATCATGCCGGTATCGCAACGCAGATGCTGGTTGAACGAAAAGTAGCCGCTGAAGAAGGTAAAACGCGTCATGATTTAGGACGCGATGCGTTTATCGAAAAGATCTGGGAATGGAAAGAAGAATCCGGCGGTACGATTACTCGCCAACTTAGACGCATGGGATCATCGATCGACTGGAGCCGTGAGCGCTTCACCATGGATGATGGTTTCTATAAAGCCGTTCAAGAAGTGTTTATCCGTCTTTACGATGACAAGCTAATTTATCGCGGCAAGCGTCTGGTTAACTGGGATTGCAAGCTCCATACCGCGATCTCTGATCTGGAAGTTGAAAATAAAGACCAAAGCGGATACCTATGGCACTTCCGCTATCCCCTAGCCGATGGCGCAAAAACAGCTGATGGTAAAGACTATATCGTTGTTGCCACGACGCGCCCAGAAACCATGCTCGGTGATACCGCAGTTGCGGTTAATCCAACAGACAGCCGATACACTCACTTGGTTGGCAAATTCATTGAATTACCACTGGTCGGTCGTCGCATTCCGATTATTGCTGATGACTATGTAGAGGCAGACTTTGGCAGTGGCTGTGTAAAAATCACCCCGGCCCATGACTTCAATGACTATGAAGTAGGCAAACGCCACCAGCTGCCGATGATCAATATCCTCGATCCTAACGGTGCTATTTTAACTCGTGCCGAAATCTACAATACCGATGGCTCAGCCAATGCGGAACTGGATGACCGTTTACCGGAAAATTATCTGAGTCTGGATCGCTTTGATGCGCGCAAACAAATTGTTGCCGAGTTTGAAGCTAACGGCCTGCTTGAAAAAATTGAAGATCACGCCTTAAAAGTGCCTTATGGCGATAGATCCGGTGTTGTCATCGAACCTTTATTAACAGACCAGTGGTTTGTGGCAGTCGCTGACCTAGCGAAACCGGCTATTGAAGCCGTTGAAAATGGCGATATTCAGTTCGTACCCAAGCAGTATGAAAATATGTATTTCGCGTGGATGCGCGATCTTCAGGACTGGTGCATTTCGCGTCAACTCTGGTGGGGTCACCGGATTCCTGCTTGGTATGATGATTGTGGCAATGTTTATGTTGCTCGCACCGAAGCAGAAGCACGCGAAAAGTATAAACTCAGTCATGACCTGCCGTTAACTCAGGATAATGATGTACTCGATACGTGGTTCTCATCTGCGCTTTGGACCTTTGGCACCTTGGGCTGGCCTGAAGACACGCCGGAACTAAAAACCTTCCATCCTAGCAGTGTGCTAGTGACAGGGTTTGATATCATTTTCTTCTGGGTTGCCAGAATGATTATGTTCACCTTGAAATTTACCGATCAAGTGCCTTTCAAGAAAGTCTATGTCCATGGACTCGTGCGTGATCAGGATGGGCAGAAAATGTCTAAATCCAAAGGTAACGTTCTTGATCCACTCGATCTGATTGACGGCATTGATCTGGAAACGCTGGTGAATAAACGCACCGGCAATATGATGCAGCCGCAACTGGCCAAGAAAATTGAAAACCAAACTCGTAAACACTTCCCTGAAGGTATCGATGCCTACGGTACCGATGCGTTACGTTTTACTTTCTTGTCGCTGGCTTCCACCGGTCGTGATATTAAATTCGACATGAATCGCATGGAGGGCTATCGCAACTTCTGCAACAAACTCTGGAACGCAGCCCGCTATGTGTTGATGAACACAGAAGAGCAAGACTGTGGTATTCATGGTGAAGCGGTTGATTTGACGCTCGCTGATCGCTGGATCATTTCTCGCTTGCAAGAGACGGAAGCTCAAATCGACAAACACTTTGCCGAGTATCGCTTTGACCTGTTAGCCAATACACTTTATGAATTCGTCTGGAATGAATATTGTGACTGGTATCTGGAACTGTCAAAGCCCGTACTCTGGGATGATCACGCATCACCTGAGCGCCTGCGTGGAACTCGTCGCACACTCGTCAGAGTGTTAGAAGCGATCTTGCGTCTAGCACATCCATTAATGCCTTACATCACCGAAGAGATCTGGCAAAAAGTAGCACCTTTAGCTGGCAAGCAAGGTGATACCATCATGCTGCACGCCTATCCTCAAGCAGAGGTCGATAAAATCGATGCTCAAGCCAATGCTGATATCGAATGGCTAAAAGCTGTGATGCTGGCGATTCGAAATATTCGCGGTGAAATGAATCTGTCACCTGCCAAAGAGATCAAGGTATTGCTGCGCAACGCCAGCAGTGAAGATCAGCGCCGCTTAGAAGAAACACGTATTCTTCTGAACAAGCTGGCTAAGCTAGAACAAATCGATCTGCTAGCTGAAGGTGAAGAAGCACCTATGTCAGCCACTGGCCTGGTGAGTCAGATGGAAATTCTTGTTCCGATGGCTGGCATCATAGATAAAGATGCAGAATTGGCTCGCTTACAAAAAGAGCTGGATAAGCTGGACAAAGAGATTACTCGTTTGGATGGAAAACTATCAAATCCAGGATTTGTTAGCAAAGCCCCTGCTGATGTGGTCGAGAAAGAACGCGCTAAGCTAAGCGAAATGCAATCGTCTGCTTTACGTCTAAGGGATCAACAACAACGTATTGCTAGCATGTAAAAAACAAAACCTGCTGATAGTATTACTATTAGCAGGTTTTACATGGTGTTAGAACATAGATCGAACGAACCAGATATGGCTTTATCCAATTTACTTCTTTTTTGGATCTTCGTTCATCAGCGAACGTAGCTTAAACCCAGTCCATACCATTACCGCAGTAATAGCGATGATGCCAATCATACTTGGAAGCAATACTTCCATACTGTGAGTATCTATACCAAACATCTTGTTTCTCCCCCTAAATTAGTGAGTCTAGATTACCCGCATATGTATTGCGGAATATTGATGTAGCTCAACTTTTATGTCGGTCAGATCAAGCAATGGAATTAATACAAAGGTTACTGGTAAACCTAGGCCATGTAACACTAAACTTAAAGTGACCCCATTAGTTTTAGCCTAAGGAGATCCACATGGCCAATCGATTTAAACGTTGGACAGCTGAAGAAGTCATTAAGATGAACGAAGAAACCTTCATGGTAGAAGTCTTGGACATGATCAAGTTCTCACCTGAGTTAGATGAAACTGATCAAGCAGTCGCGCTCACCAAGAAGAAACTTGAAGCGATCGAACAGGCTTTAGAAGCACGCATCAACGCAGCCAAGTCAAACTAATCACGCTAAACCCAGGGCATCATTGACTTGATGCCCTTTCTTCCTTCCATCAAATCCTCACCCTAGACCGCACTTTTTCAGCAAATCTTTTAGAAAAATCAAAAATAACTTTTGAATCATTCAAAAAGTGCTTTTTGATTACTCCTTATCGTCTTTTTATAGCAATTTCTTCTAAAAAGCCAATTCCTCGATATTCATTTAAATACATATATATCAATAGCTTACATACCATCTCAGAAAAAACCCATGAACTGAAAAAATATTTATAAAATCCATAAATTTCAATAACTTACACAACTAAAAATTGCAATATTTATTTGCGATATATCATTTTCTATTTTATAATTATCATAACAAATAAATGATTAATCTAAATGAGGAAATGAAGATGCAAGAGAAGGAAATAAGGCTGCTTTTTAAAGCGGGTGTATTCGAGTCTTGCCAGGCAACTCCAATCGCCATGTCACGTGGATGGACGTTGAAGTTCATTACCCGAGACAAAGAGGTGCTAACGCTGAATCTTCAACGTTCAAATACAGAAAGAGAGTTCAAAAGTTTGGATGGCGCAGCAGCGGTAGCTAAACGCATAGGTTTTGATTGGTTAAATGTGCAGATAGGTGAGTTGCAATGGCGCGAAAAGGTTTCCTAAGCACTGGATATGATCGTCAATATCGAGCGTAGGAAACCTTAGCTAAACGCGTTGAGCGGATTCTACGTGAGGGTTAAGGCTGTAATCGCTGAATGGTCCACTGACCATCCGAAAGCTGAAATACAAAGCGGTCATGTAATCGACTTGGACGCCCTTGCCAAAACTCAAAACGCTGAGGTATTAAACGATAGCCACCCCAATTAGGGGGACATTCGATATTGCCATCGGGATATTGAGCTTTTAATGATTCAATGGTTTTTTCCAGCACTTCTCGCGACTCAACTGGATGACTTTGACAAGAGGACGCAGCACTCAAACGACTACCGACAGGACGCTGGCTGAAATATAGCTGACCTTCTTCAGCCGGAAGTTTTTCGACCAAACCCCGAATACGTATCTGACGGGAAAAATCAGGCCAATAAAATAACAATTCCGCTTTCGGGTTGTGTTCAAGTTGCTGACCTTTTTCACTGCGATAGTCAGTGAACCAGCTAAACCCATCTGCATCATACTGCTTTAACAGCACAACACGAGCAGAGGGCATACCTTCGGAGTCAGCAGTGGCTAAAGTCATCGCGGTTGCTTCATCCGCATAGGCTTCTAACGCTTGATTAAACCACACACCAAATTGTTCAATGGGATCAGCTTTTAAATCTTCACGGTTCAAATCGCCTACCACATACTCGCGTCTTAATGACTTGAGATCGACTTTATCTTGACTCATGGACTGTCTCCAGTTGTTATAATGCAGCTACTATATCGAAAAAATGATCTCTTAAGATAGGACTCTTGCCCGTGTTTGGATTACTCATCCGGCTTATTAAGGATAAACACCTGCAATGTATCAGGTTATTTGTGCTAATTTTGATCACAAGCTTATTGATGGGTTGCCTATCCCAATCCTCCAGTGATCGTCCTTTTCGCATTAAAAATTTGGCTAAGAGCGATGTGGATTTAGTCGCAGATGCCCATGTTGAAATCACCACAGAGTTACTTAAAGAATTGACCACTAAACTCTACCATCGCAACCCACGTGAGTTAAGCAAAGCGCCAGCTGGCACCACCATCGAGATGCGTTTGCAGCAGATCTTTGATTCACCAAGACAATTAAGCCATTCAGAAGTTTATTATCGATACGGTGTTGATGCGATTCCTCTAGCCTTTGATGAAACATTTCAAGGAGATAGAGTATTTGCTTTTATGATAGGCGTCGCTGGAATGATCCACGCTTCTTACGAATACCGTGATGAATTTTTTATGTTGAATGATCTAAATCAACAACGCCTGTACAACAGTGCTAGAAATATAGAGATCATCGTTTGGCGATTAAGTAATCGTAAAGACAGCCGTGGCCAACTCTTCCTGCTCAGTAATGGCGTAACAGACAGAGGCGTACAAAACTTAAGCTTTGAACGCCTCTTTGGTAAACTGATTGCACATCAAGATATGATGGCAAGAATCGTATCGGATAAAAATAACCGCAGTATTAACAAAGTTGTTATCAGTGTCGCAACGGCAACACTGTTTCCGATCTAAACTAATTTACCTGTTAATTCAAATTCTTAGTTAATACGTATCTCTTCAATTTTGTGGTTTTCGTTCAATCTTAATACTAAATCCGCTTGATCAGGCATCTGCTCTAACATGGCTCGTGTCAGTCGCTCGTAGTGCTGTATAAACCTTACGATTTGCTGTTCATTCATGATGCGCAAATGATCGCTAGGCTGCTTGGTATCGTGAATATACAGCATACGTTCAGCTAGCTTTTTTTCTTGCAGTGATCGCCACTCAAAAACAGCCTGCATACTCGGCACTTGCAGCATGAGTAACAGATCTAAACGAGCAAACAACTCTGCATATTTCTCTTTAAGTTGTTGATTTGCGTATTGACGCCAAACACCTTCTGGGTCTTCGACTCTCTCAAGTTCATTCACAGGCTCGATCAAGGCCTCGTCCAACTGAGGGTTTGCACCTACGCACCAACCTTCGAAAACAATCACATCAGGTCTACCAACCCATTCTTGCCAAGTATGCTCAGGGCAGCGATCATCGATCGATTTATCAAAGATCGGAATCGACGTAACGCTGTGCTGATCAGCCTTAAGCAATGAATCAATGATATCAATCCCCAGCTCAATATCATGAGTTCCAGGCACGCCACGTGTGAGTAATAAGGGATGTATTTGCTCTGCTAGCTTTGCTCGATCCGCACGTGTCTTATACAGATCATCGATTGAGAAACCGACAACATTTAAGCCAAAACCTTCGGTTAGGGTAACCTCAAGCAAGTTAAACAGGGTCGATTTACCCGCTCCCTGCGCTCCGTTAATACCTAATACCAGAGGCTGCTGCTTTTGATTTTGATGCTGGGCTATCCATGCTCCCATCGGGACATAGATCTGCTCTACCATTTCTTTAAAGCCTATATCCACCTGCAGATTTTCCAGAGCAGAGCTAAACGCAGCAGCAACTGCTGACACAGCTGTTTGACGCTCAGTTTCAGTTAAGCACAAGTGGGAGGAAGGCCAGCTAGCAAGCACACTCATCGTCGAATCCTT
The DNA here is from genome assembly GCF_008973715.1 of Nitrincola schmidtii. Classification (GTDB taxonomy): domain Bacteria; phylum Pseudomonadota; class Gammaproteobacteria; order Pseudomonadales; family Balneatricaceae; genus Nitrincola; species Nitrincola schmidtii. The sequence continues at coordinate 23,416 of NZ_WBOL01000005.1, read as the reverse complement.
AAAACATATCTATTTAAAGACAATTGTATTCCGGTTTTTCTGGAACTTGTCATAACCACTAGTATACTTAGGTCGACTGAGATTAAGGAACTGGATTATGAAAGCTTATCGCACTGAAAAAGATACCTTGGGTGAAATTCGCGTTCCTGAAAAGGCTCTTTATGGTGCTCAAACACAACGTGCTGTTGAAAACTTTACCCTAAGTGATCTTAGGATGCCGAAAAGTTTCATTATCGCGTTGGCTCAGATTAAGTCTGCAGCAGCACAAACGAATGCTGAACTCGGTATGCTCAACACAGCACAAGCGAATGCCATTATCAGTGCTGCCCAACAAATACAGAGCCACTATGAAAGCGATGCATTTCCAGTAGATGTATTTCAGACAGGCTCTGGCACCAGTACGAATATGAATATCAATGAGGTGCTAGCTTCCCTTGTCAAACAACAAACAGGTATGGAATTACACCCTAATGATCATATCAACCTGAGTCAAAGTTCGAACGATGTTATTCCCACCGCAATTCATTTAAGTGCATTACACCAATTAGATACCCAGTTACTTCCTGCTTTACAACATCTCCACACTTGCTGCACCCGAAAGGCGGCTGAAGTATCAGAAGTTATTAAAACAGGTAGAACACACCTGATGGATGCCGTTCCCATGCGCATGGAAGATGAGATAATGGCTTGGGGTGTGCAGATCAAGCAAGCCAAAAAGCGCATTGAGTTTATTCGTCCTGAATTGATGAAACTTCCCCAGGGTGGCACAGCGATAGGTTCAGGCTTAAATGCTCCAAAGGGCTTTTCTCGGCGCTTTTGTACTCATCTCAGCAACATGACCACTTATCATGTCTCTTCGCCCGAGAGTGCTTTCGCCGCCCAAGCTAGTCAAGATACCGCTTTGGCGCTGTCTGCTGAAATAAAAACAACCGCAACCGCTTTGTTAAAAATTGCTGAAGATTTACGCTGGATGAACTCTGGTCCTTATGCAGGTATTGGCGAGATCACCCTTCCTGTTCTTCAGCCAGGATCATCCATCATGCCTGGCAAGGTGAATCCAGTGATACCTGAAGCGGTCATTATGGCAGTGGCTCAAATAACAGGAAATGACGCAAGCATCACCTTCTGTGCTCAACGGGGTAACTTCCAATTGAACACAGCCCTGCCCTTAATCGCTTACAACCTATTACAAAGCCTTCAATTACTTGCGAATGCTGCAACATCCTTAGCAGATAAAGCCATTGCAGGATTTACCGTTAATGAACAACGGATCCATGATGCACTACTCAAAAATCCTATTTTGGTAACCGCACTCAATCCCTTAATTGGCTATGATGCTGCCGCGGCAATTGCCAAAGAAGCCTATGCCAGCGGTCGAATTCTTATTGATGTTGCCGTAGAAATGACCGATATACCCAGAGAGCAGCTTGAAGAACTCATGAATCCGGCTCACATGGCACAGCCGTACTAGCCATGACACCTATCATTTAACCACAACAGAATTTGGCTGAACTCGCTGCATTGGGTATACTGCTTGCCCTATTTGGCAGAGGTCAAACCCTGAATCTATCAGGGGTTATTACAGGATACCGGCATGAACAACGATCTAAACAAGCTGCACCCTTACCCATTTGAAAAGCTTGCTGAACTCACGCGAGATATCAAACCTGCTGAACATCTTAATGCGATATCACTCGGTATCGGAGAGCCAAAACATGCCTCTCCTGCCCTGGTCGTCGATGCCGTTCGCAACAATCTTGCTGGATTATCTAACTATCCGACCACGAAAGGCATCCTGACGTTACGTCAAGCCATAGCAGATTGGGCAACACGCCGTTTTGACCTGAAAGTCGGAAGTCTAGATCCTGAGCAACACCTATTGCCTGTGAATGGAACACGAGAAGCTATTTTTGCGTTTACTCAAGCACTGGTGAACCGTTCTGACGATGCCCTAGTCGTATCGCCTAACCCTTTCTATCAAATTTATGAAGGCGCTGCCTACCTGGCCGGTGCAACACCTTACTACCTAAATTGCACTGAAGAAAATGGCTTTATCCCTGACTACGATGCCGTACCTTCAGAAGTTTGGGAAAAATGTCAGTTACTTTTTATCTGTTCGCCAGGCAACCCTACGGGAGCTGTTCACGACGCCGCAACCATCCAAAAGTTGATTGCCTTAGCCGATCAATATGACTTTGTGCTTGCCAGTGATGAATGTTATTCCGAGATTTATTTAGACGAATCTAAACCACCGGTTGGTTTGCTGGAAGTCTGCGCCTCGATAGGTCGTCATGATTATCACAACTGTGTCGTGTTCCATAGCTTGTCGAAGCGTTCCAACCTACCTGGAATGCGTTCAGGCTTTATCGCAGGAGATGCGAAACTTATCCAGCCTTTCCTGAAATACCGCACCTATCACGGTTGCTCTATGCCGGTTCAACACCAGATTGCATCCACCGCTGCATGGCAAGATGAAGCACATGTTCTGGAAAATCGCGATCTCTATCGAGAGAAGTTTGCGGCGGTCAGCGAGATTTTATCACCGGTCATGCAGATTAACTTACCCGAAGCCAGTTTCTACCTTTGGGCCAAAACTCCGATTGATGATGAAGCCTTTACACGCGGCCTGTTAGCGCAACAAAACCTTACGGTTTTACCCGGTCGTTATCTGGCACGAGAAGTGGCTGGAGAACAGCCAGGAGCAGGCTATATCCGCATGGCCTTAGTGGCTACCGTAGAAGAATGTGTTGAAGCCGCTCAGCGTATTCGCACCTATATTGAATCTCTTTAATCAGGTTACTAAGCAGCATGTTAACACTTTACGGTATCAGTAATTGCGACACCGTTCGTAAAGCAAAAAAATGGCTGGATGCACATCAGGTTGACTATCGTTTTCATGACTTTCGCAAAGATGGTCTGACTGCGGCAGATATTGAAAGTTGGCAATCGCAGTTAGGATTAGAAAAGCTAATCAACAAGCGTGGCACGACGTGGCGCCAATTATCGAACGCAGAACGTGAAATGGCAGAAAATCCTAACTCTCAAGCAACTGAACTGCTTTTGCAGTATCCTGCCCTTATCAAGCGCCCCCTATTAGAAGGTTCTTTACCAGAAGGATCTTCCATTTGCGAGGTGGGCTTCAACGAAACACTTTACAACGATTTAATTAACGGAGTCACCCATGAGTAATTTTGCATTTGGTTTAGGTATTGGCACTCGCTCTGCAGCAGGTCAATGGTTAGAGGTCTACTACCACGCTCCGTTAATGAATGCTCCTGAAAATCTTATTCAGGCCATTGCTAAAGAGGTGGGATATGAAGGTGGAAATCGCACTATTGAATTAGCGGAAAACCAGCTTAAAGCACTTGAAGTGGCGTTTTTGTCAGTCGATGCTGAAGACCAAGCGGAACTGACTGAAATTCTTGAAGGCACACCGCAACCATTGGTACTGTGCATTTTAGAAAATGATGCACAACCTGAAACCACGGCTGAAGTTTACTTAAAACTTAGTTTGCTGTCGCATCGCTTAGCTAAGCCACATGGCCTTAACTTGAACGGCATGTTTGGTTTACTGCCGAATATCGCTTGGACTTCAGAAGGTGCCATTGCCGTAAACGAACTGGCTAAGCGCCAGCTATTGGCTCGTGCTCAAGGGCGCATTTTAGAAGTTTATAGCGTCGATAAATTCCCGAAAATGGCAAATTATGCCGTACCCGAAGGTATTCGTATTGGCGATGCGTCACGCATTCGTTTAGGCGCTTATGTAGGTGAAGGCACTACTGTTATGCATGAAGGCTTCATCAACTTCAATGCCGGCACTCTGGGTGTCAGCATGGTAGAAGGCCGTATCTCGGCAGGTGTTGTGGTTGGCAATGGCTCTGACCTAGGTGGTGGTTGCTCTACCATGGGTACGCTCTCCGGTGGTAATAATGTGGTCATCTCTGTTGGTGAAAACTGCTTGATCGGCGCTAATGCTGGACTAGGCTTGCCATTAGGCGATCGCTGCACCATTGAAGCAGGTCTGTATGTCACTGGCAGCTCTAAAGTCACCCTGCTGGATGAAAACAAAACGGTGTCGGTGGTTAAAGCTGGAGAACTGGCAGGTAAGTCTGACTTACTTTTCCGTCGCAACTCGCAAACCGGTCAGATTGAAGTGAAAACCAATCAGTCAGCCATTGAACTCAATGCTGAATTGCATAAGCACAACTGATCACAAATTTGATTTAACACTAGGAATCGTCAATGTCATCTGAGTCTGCCACGCTCACGCTTGCTAAAGAATTGATCAGCCGCCCTTCGGTTACACCTGAAGACGCAGGCTGCCAAGATTATCTTGGTGAAAGATTAACAGCAGTCGGTTTTACACTAGAGCCGATGCCCTTTGAAGAGGTCACCAATCTTTGGGCAAGACGTGGCACGGAAGGCCCTTTATTCTGCTTTGCAGGCCATACCGATGTGGTGCCTTCTGGACCAGAAGAGCGTTGGCGTTTCCCTCCGTTTGAACCGACGGAAGTCGATGGATTTCTGTGGGGACGTGGAGCTGCAGATATGAAAGGCAGTATCGCTGCCTTCATTACCGCACTTGAGCGTTTTATAGAAAAACACCCAGATCATCAGGGCTCTATTTCCCTACTGATAACTAGCGATGAAGAAGGTCCTTTTATCAACGGTACCACTCGGGTCGTGGATACACTGGAAGCACGCAATGAGAAAATCACTTGGTGCATCGTCGGTGAACCTTCCAGTACAGATCAGGTGGGCGATGTCATTAAAAATGGTCGGCGCGGATCGATCAGTGGTTCTTTGACGATTAAAGGAAAGCAAGGACACGTTGCTTATCCTCATTTGGTTCGCAACCCCATTCACTTAGCAGCGCCAGCCTTAGCTGAGCTTTCTCAAGAAGTATGGGATGAGGGTAACGAATTTTTTCCACCCACAAGTTTTCAAATTTCGAACATTCATGCAGGAACCGGTGCAACCAATGTGGTTCCAGGTGAGCTAAAGGTTGAATTCAACCTGCGCTTCTCGACTGAAATTACCGACACCGAGATACGTGAACGTGTGGCCGCCATACTCGATCGTCATCAACTGGATTGGCATATTGACTGGACACTTTCAGGTCAAGCATTTTTAACCGCAGCTGGCTCATTGGTAGATGCTTGCAACGATGCGATTAAACAGGTCACTGGCTTAGAAACAGAACTATCGACGGCTGGTGGTACCTCAGATGGACGATTTATAGCGCCTACTGGCGCGCAGGTCGTTGAACTCGGTCCGATTAATGCCACCATCCATCAAATAGATGAACGGGTTAGTATCGCTGATTTAGATAAGCTTTCTGAAATCTATGAGCAGATTTTAATTAAACTGCTAGCATCATGATGCCATCGGCTACACTACCACCGCTGCGCTGCCCAGTTTGCAGTGCAGCCTTACTACCTGACAATCTCAGCGAAGCCAAACAACTCGTTTGTGAATCGGGTCATAGCTTTGATCGCGCTCGACAAGGCTATTGGAACCTGCTGCTAGCGCAACGAAAGCGTAGCAAAGCACCTGGCGATAACGAAGCGATGGTGCAAGCTCGCCACAACTTTTTATCACAGGGACATTATCAACCCATTGCCACTGCGATTCAGGAATGCTTAGCTGGTTTGGTTGCGGAAAAATTAGCCGACAAAGTAGCGCACTCAAAACCTGCTCTCGTGTTAGATCTCGGCTGTGGTGAAGGGTATTACACGCAACAGATCCATCAAGCACTAACATCGGTATCAAAAGATTCCCAATGTGTCGGATTAGATATTTCCAAACCTGCCATACTGCATGCTAGCAAGCAACATAAACAGATGACTTGGCTAGTCGCGACAGGTGCAGATATACCCTTGATGCCTGAATCAGTCGATATTGCGACTCTTATTTTTGCTCGACTCTTGCCAGAACCTACTGTTCAAGTAATCAAGCCTGGTGGTTACTTTTTAGTAGTCTGGCCGGGGCCGGATCACCTTCGCGAATTGCGCGAGCAGATATATACTGAGGTTAGAGATTCAGACCTGAGCCCTGATTCACAATTGCAGGCGCTATTTGAACCTATCAGTACGCAAACACTCCATTTTCGCTTCTCATTAAGTCAGGGTGATGCTATTGATAACCTGTTGATGATGACACCGCATGGCCAACGTTTAAGCCAAACAGGGCGAGAAAAGCTGATTTCACTGCAACAACTGGATATACAGGCAGATATTCGACTTAGCCTTTACCGCAAACGCTAATAATGATGAAATCTAAGCTGCAACGACTGCGCACTGTTTTACATAAACGAGCCGACAATCCTAGACAGAACTTCATCTGGCTAGTCACTGGCTTTACGATATTTATGTTAGGTCTGATGGCCATTAGCATCGCGCAGTTTGCCATGATGGACTCGATGACTGCAGAGATAATTGCACTGCTGGGGTTAATCCTGATGATCATGGGTGGAGTATTAGCTCTGATCGGCTATCTCAGCCTGAGTATTTTAAGAATTTTTCGTTTTTTGGATTCCGACGATGACAAGACACCCTGATATTGAGATTTATATCAAAAACACCTCTGTAGAAAAGATTACAGCCTGGCTTTCACAACGACTGGATAAAATACACGCGTTAGGCAATAAAGGCTTATTGCATCACTTTACAGGTGAATATCAACAACACACTTTCGAGGTAATTATCCACGAGCGTGCGTTAGGTAAAGGCTGGTTGAGTGTCTGGTTTCAGTCAGACCAAACCCCTTGGGAAGTTGACTTAGACTGTGCTCGTGAAGCCTCTATTGAACTCAATGCACAAGTTCGCTGCATCGCTTCAGGCTGGCAAGAGGGAGATGATCCTGATGAATGGTGGAAAGTTGAACAGGGACAAGAAGAAAAGATTCAGTGGGCAACAGATTAATTTAAGCGACCGCTTGAAAGCCTTCTCGTGCAGCCGTTATTTGCTCTAGCATTTGACCGCCTAAGGAGGCTAAAGAGAGTTGCGCGAAACGATCATTACGAATGGGGCGATCGATCGGAGTTTCAGCTTTAACCTTTAGGTAGCTGACCAGATAGGCAAACTCACCACGCTGCTGCTCAGTAACAGAATGGTTAAGTCGCTTAACCAGATCGGTATTAAACAAGCTATCAGGATTAATGTACTCTAACTTCGCAGGAAGCTTAAACTCCCCACCACTCTGATTCGGCTGAGCGGCGCCCGTAGGACCTTTTTCATAGGTAGATGCAATTAGGCTAAGCAACATACCAAACTCTGCACTACTGGGCGCACGCACAGCCTGAGGCAGGCCAGAGGTATATCCCTCTACCCTACGTAACATCAGATCAGTGTTTGTTTGATCGACAGCCATACGCTACTCCACTAGTATCATAAACTTAGCGGCCAATGTCAGATAAACTTTAGTTGTTTATTTTTCCAATCTATTATCATGACACTTTCTTATTCTTTGTTTTTTGGAACCTAACGACCTCATGAAACGCAAACTCATTACACGAGCAGGATATAACAACTTAAAGCAAGAGTTTGACACCCTATGGAAAGAAGAACGTCCAGAAGTCACGCGCAAAGTGACCTGGGCCGCTAGCCTTGGTGATCGATCGGAAAATGCGGATTACCAATACAACAAAAAAAGATTGCGTGAAATCGATCGTCGCGTTCGTTACCTGCTAAAAACGCTAGAAGAAATAGAAATCGTCGACTACTCGCCTCAACAGGAAGGAAAGGCATTTTTTGGTGCATGGGTCACTGTCGAAAATGATGATGGCGAACAGCGGCGTTTTCGCATTGCGGGCTATGATGAGATTTTTGACCGTAAAGACTATATATCGATTGAATCGCCCATGGCGAGAGCACTTTTGAAAAAAGAAGTTGACGATGAAGCTTGGGTTGAAACACCCACAGGAAAAGTGTGCTGGACTATTCTGTCTATAGAATATGAGAATACACAGGATTAATTGAGGTATAAATGGTGGGTCGTATAGGATTCGAACCTATGACCAATTGGTTAAAAGCCAACTGCTCTACCAACTGAGCTAACGACCCAAGATGGCGAATATGAGTGGTGGGTCGTATAGGATTCGAACCTATGACCAATTGGTTAAAAGCCAACTGCTCTACCAACTGAGCTAACGACCCGCTCATTTGCCTAGCGCTTGTTAAGTTGTTGGCTCCCCGAGCTGGACTCGAACCAGCGACCAATAGATTAACAGTCTACTGCTCTACCAACTGAGCTATCAGGGAACATTTTAACAACTAACGCTTCACACATTTCATCCTTTGGCGGAGGGACAGGGATTCGAACCCTGGGAGCCTCTCGACTCGTCGGTTTTCAAGACCGGTGCTTTCGACCACTCAGCCATCCCTCCAAAGGATGAGCGCAAATTTTACAGTCTTAGCCGAACATGTCAACAGTTAATTGAAAAACTTACTAAAACAATCGCGAAAAAGTTTATTTACGATAGAGATCCGTGTACTCCGCACTGCGCCGATACTCGCCTGGCGTCATTCCTGTCCATTTTTTAAAGGATCTAAAAAAAGCAGAGGGTTCATCAAATCCCATCAAACCTGCCACATCATTGATCGATAATTGTGGTGAGTTCATATAGTTCACTGCAGCGGCTTTACGCTCATCATCCTTTATTTTTTGATACGAGGTTCCCTCCTCCAATAAACGACGCCTAAGTGTCGATACTGACATGTGCAACGCTCTGGCGACTTCATCCGCAGAAGGCATCTCACGACTAAAATCTTTACCCAGCATGGAGATCACTCTAGCCTTTAAGCTCTTGTCATCATCCACCATCACAATCAACTGATAGGGTGCGGTTTTTAAGAACCCTCTTAAAGACTCTTCATTTTGCGCTAAGGGCTGATCTAAAAACTGTGCTGGAAAAACGATCGCATCTTCATGTTGATTGAATTTAACTTCCGACTGAAACAGTTTGATGTACTGATCAGCGTCTCCATGATGTGCATGTCTAAAATAAGCGGCTTTCAACTCTAATCGCCGACCGATAAGCCAACTCATAAAGTGATGCCACATGGATAAAGAGGTACGAATCTGGAGTGGTGACTCTTGATCCATTAAGGCCCTAAACTCAGATTCATCAAGCACTTCTGTCGGTGCAAACGAGACTTTTGCATAACGGCCTCGGCGTATCAGAATCGGTTTCACCATAGATCCACGGCAGATTTCGTAGAAGTCACTGCAGCGTCTTAGGGCGCGCTCTAAGGTGCTGCAGTGAATAATGGCGTGGCACATCATGCGAAATGTTCCATTAGGAACACGGCCGCCGCTGAGCATCCCAAAGGACTCATCTTGTGCAATCCACATGATATGCTGATACAACAAGCCAAACTTGAAGGCTGGAATGGCGTTATGTTCGTCTAACTCAGACTGTGAAATATCAATATGGCGAAGCAGATCCTCTATATCGAACCCCTGAGATTCAGCCATCGACAACAAATGGCGCACATATCCGGTTGGCACCGTGATGGTTTTCTCCACTGTTTCCTCCTGTGGGTTTCAGAAATCAGCATAGATTTGATCCAGCGCACTAAAATGTCAGCCGGATTGAACTCTAATGTTATTGTTCGCTTGTCCAATTTACATAAGACTGGCAAAGAGTAAAGTTCCAATCTAAGCTGCGTATTAGGTAATGTTAATACCTCTAAACAACAGCCTAGCTTAATAATAAACCTCAGTAAGACAATAATAACAAGGTGGATTGAACGAAATGGCAACTAATCATTCGTATCTCACGCGAAACATACCCCAGCGCCGTCCCAAATTAACTCCTGTTTTTCTGACCTCATTGCTTGCCGCAGGTTTCACTGCACATGTACAAGCCGTGGAGTTTGAGCTTGGCGAAATACAAGGACGCTTCCAATCTAACATTTCTATTGGTACCAGTATCCGACTGGATAACCCGGATAGATCGCTGATATCTCAGCCCAATAGCGGCAGCAGTGCTGGATCTGGTAGTTACGATGATGGCACACAAAACTTCAAAAAAGGGAAACCCTTTTCGACGGTTGTTAAAGGTGTTCATGATCTAGAGCTAAGTTATGAAAATGTTGGTTTCTTTGGTCGTGGTAAGTACTGGTACGACTACGAACTAGAAAAAGGGAATCGCCCCCATGGTCATATCCCTAACGGTTATGCACCTAATACTCGCTTGAATGATAGCGGATTTAACGACTTCGCTAAATTTAGTGGTATTGAATTACTGGATGCTTATTTCTACGGTGGTTTTGACCTTGGCACCATGCCACTTGATATCCGCGTGGGTCGTCAAGTGATTAACTGGGGTGAAAGTACCTTTATCCAAGGCGGTATCAACTCCTTTAACCCTGTTGACGTGACCGCTTTCCGTCGTCCAGGTGCAGAACTTAAAGAAGGTTTGCTACCCTTCGGCAGTGTATTCGCTTCACTTGGTTTAACTGATAACTTGACGGTCGAAGGCTTTTATCAATACAAGTGGGAACCAACGGTTGTTGATGGGTGTGGTACTTATTTTTCGACAAATGATTTTACCTCTCAAGGCTGTGATGGGATTCGAGTCTTTACTGAACTCGGACAACCCTTAATTGATTTGACAGTTAACGATCAGGATTATTTAAATCTTGCCTCTGGAGGTCAATGGGCAGTTAACGGAATTAACCCTATTGTTGAACGAAACATCAATGGTCGACGTGAAGGTTCCGATGATAATCAATTTGGACTAGGATTTAGATACTTCGCTGAGAATTTAAACAATACTGAATTTGGTCTCTATTTTGCTAGATACAACAGTAGGTTACCCTTAATCAGCGGCATCAACACGAACGCAAATCCAAGTAATACTCGCATATTCATCCCTGGTGTAGGACTTGCAGACCAAGCAACAGTTACAGGGTTGGTTGGCGCAGGAATATTACCACCTGAAACATTAGCTCTTTTCCCCTTAATATCAGCTTTTGATTCAGAATACTTTGTTGACTATCCCGATAACATCAAAATGGCTGGCTTAAGCTTCAGTACTAATATTGGTGATATTGCCTGGTCTGGTGAAATTAGCCATAAAAAAAATGTACCAATTCAAGTCAATGGACCTCTTTTAGTATCTGCGATTCTTAGACAAAATCCCTTACTGGGAGGTTCGGGTAATGCAGGTGCTGATCAACTAGTTGCCAATGCTGGCCCAGGAGGAGTCATAAGAGGATATGGTACCTTTGACGTCACACAAACTCAGACTACATTTATTAAATTCTTTGATAATGTTCTAGGTGCGAGCCGTCTGACCACTATAGGTGAGCTTGGCTGGACACATGTTCACGGTCTAGATGAAAGCGCAAACGCACTTAAGTTTGGACGCTCCGGTATATTTGGGTATCAACCAGGCGACACCAGCGGTTTCGTTACCAAAAACTCATACGGTTATGTCCTACGTGGAGCACTGGAATATCCCAACGCCTTCGCCGGAGTCACATTGATCCCTGAACTGAACTTCCGTCATGGCGTAAAAGGTAATGGACCTGAACCAGGCGCTGCTTTCCGTGAGAATGAAAAATCGGTCAATATCGGTCTGACTGCAGACTATATGAATCGTTATCGTTTTGGCGCGTCTTACACCACTTTCTTTGGTGGCTCTTTCAATGCTGAAAAAGACCGCGACTATATTTCACTGAATGCATCAATCGCCTTCTAAGGTTGGAGAATAATAATGATACAAATGAGTCTTCCGAAGAAACTTCTCTGTACGGCGCTGCTGCTAACCCTCGCTGGTGGCGCGCAGGCAAATCCTGACCGACTAGGTCAGGATTTAACACCCGTAGGCGCTGAGCGTGCTGGTAATGCTGCTGGCACTATTCCTGAATGGACCGGTGGCATTTCACAAAGTGATGATCGTTACACCAACCCCTTTGCTGGCGAGCAACCGCTGTTTGTGATTACCGCCGCCAATTATCAGGAGCACCGCGAGCAATTAACCGATGGGCAGGTGGCAATGTTCCAGCGCTACCCGGATACCTTCCGCATGCCGGTTTATACCACTCATCGTACCGCAGCCTTACCTCAGCATATCTATGATGCAGGCAAAGAGAATGCAAGAAATGCACGTCTAACCGAAGACGGTAACGGCCTGTTGAATCTTAAAGAAGCCCTAGCCTTCCCTATTCCAGAAAATGGCTTACAAGTCATTTGGAACCACATGACACGCTATCGTGGTGGCGCACTGGAAAGGACCTTCGTACAAGTTCCTGTTCAAGCCAACGGCACTTTCACTCCTGTGCGCATCAATGAGAAGCTCTCTTGGCCTAGCTACTTATTGGACGCTAACAGTGGTGAAGAGCGCCATGACAATATTCTCTTCTACTTCGTTCAAGAGGTGACTGCGCCAGCACGTTTAACCGGTACTATCCTGCTGGTTCATGAAACCATGAACCAAGTCCAGCAGCCACGTCAGGCTTGGACTTACAATTCCGGTCAGCGTCGTGTTCGTCTAGCACCTAACATCGCTTACGATGCTCCAGGCACGGCGACAGATGGTATGCGTACAACGGATAACCTTGATATGTTCAATGGTGCGCCGGATCGTTATAACTGGGAGTTAGTTGGCAAAAAAGAGATCTACATCCCTTATAACAGCTGGAAACTGGCTGACCGTAACCTATCCTATAGCGATATTATTCAAGCAGGTCACTTAAATCCTGACTTGACTCGCTATGAGCTGCATCGTGTCTGGAAAGTCGAAGCAACACTGAAAGACGGTCAACGTCATGTTTACGCTAAACGTACCTTTTATATAGATGAAGATACCTGGCAGATTGCTACGGTTGATCACTATGACGGTCGTGGCGAACTTTGGCGTGTAGGCGAAATGCATAAAGTCATGTCACGAGACGTTCTTGTTCCTGGCTCTGCTGCTGAAACCTTCTATGATCTTCAGTCAGGACGTTACTTAGTAGGTGGTTTAACCAATGAAGAGAGAGTGGGTTACGACTTTACTCAACGCTTCAACTTCCGTGACTTTACGCCACAAGCGATTCGTCGTGCAGGTCGATAAGTATTAATACTGATTCACCTAACTCAAGACAAAAAAATGCCCGCTAACTGCGGGCATTTTTTTAACTAAAACTTTTAATTAGACTGTTACATGCTTGCTAGTTGAATAGCATCTAATGGTCTTCTTGCTGTCCAATAATTTCGTTTCCAGTAAGGATTATCCATTTTCGAAATTATCACACCGCGACTGGTTGAAGCATGAAGAAACTCACCATGACCTAAATAAATACCCACATGCTGGGTTCTACCGGTTTTAAAGAAAACTAAATCTAATGGCTCTAACGCTTGACGCTGAACGGGAACACCTAAAGATACTTGTTCAGATGTCGTGCGAGGTAATTTGACATCGAAGGCTTCGGTGAAAATGGTTTGTACAAAGCCAGAACAGTCGATCCCTGATTTGTCACTTCCGCCCAATCGGTAGGGGGTTCCGGCCCATACTTCGTACTTTTCCTCAAGCACTAAACGAATGTCGTTTTGAGCTGGAGCAGTAATCGGTTGAGGTATGGCTACCAAAGGCTGAGTAGCGTGACGACCCGTTGAAAAACAACCCGTTAACAACAATGATAAAGAAACAAGTAAGATAATTCGCATAAGCATCAGATTAGTATAAAAAATAATCGTCAAAATTAACCCATATCTACATCAATCACAAGTGATTTTTATCACTCTGATCGTGTATATTCTGATTTATCAGAGTGACAACATGCATTTATCCGACAGAAGAACAAATTTCTGGTAGGATAAACGTAATTTTTAGCAGGAGATTTAGCTTAAGTGTTTACTGACATCCAACTGAACGAGCGACTACAAAAGGCGCTTGACGCTCAGGGCATCACAACGCCGACACCCGTGCAAGCAGCAACCCTAGCGCCCGCACTGGCAGGCAAAGATTTAATGATTAGTGCCGTGACAGGAAGTGGTAAAACTTACGCTTTTCTTTTGCCTATGCTTCAACGTTTTATCGACACTCCAGCGCCTAAATCAGGTACTCGAGCACTGATTCTAGTGCCAACACGTGAACTGGCTGAACAAGTTAGCAAAAGCTGTGATCAACTAGCGGCTTTCACTCACATTAAATCCTCTAGTGTCTTTGGTGGCGTAGGTTTCAAAGAACAGGCTGCGCGCTTAAGAAAGAATCCCGAAATTCTTGTCGCCACCCCAGGCCGCTTAATTGAACATCTGGAAAAGCGTACCGTTGATCTGAGTGATCTAGAAGTGCTTGTGCTGGACGAAGCCGATCGAATGCTGGATATGGGTTTTAGTGATGATGTTCTTAAAATTGCGGCAGAGTGCCGTGCAGAACGTCAAACGCTACTCTTTTCAGCAACACTGGATACCGGTGAAATTGGTCATTTAACTAAACAGGTAATGAAAGAGCCTGAGTCCTTGCTTCTCAGTGATGCAAAAACACAGGTCAAGGCCATTTCGCAGCAAATCATTCTTGCTGATGATCTAAAGCACAAAGAACGCTTACTGGACAAATTACTAAGCGATACGCCCTTTGATCGAGCGCTAATTTTTACTAATACACGAGCTGCTGCTGACCAATTAGGCAATATTCTTCGTTATCACAAACACCGTACCGCCGTGTTGCATGGAGATATGGATCAGCCGCAACGCCGCCTGGTGCTGCAACGCTTTAGAGATAAATCCGTCAGTATATTGGTCGCAACCGATGTAGCGGCACGCGGCTTAGATATTGAAGGTGTGGATTTAGTCGTCAACTTCATGATGGCACGCAGCGGCGATGACTATGTGCATCGTATCGGAAGAACCGGGCGTGCTGGACAAGCAGGTACGGCTGTTTCTTTTATTTCTGCGGCAGAATGGAACTTGATGTGCAGCATCGAGCGCTACCTTAGAGTCAAGTTTGAACGAAAACAGATCGCAGGATTAGAAGGTAGCTTCAAAGGCCCTACCCACACCAAGTCATCGGGTAAATCAGTTGGGAAGAAAAAGCGCCTTGATTCGAAGAAGAAAGAACCCGAAAAACCTAAGGTTAAAAAACGTTTAAGAGACCAAAAAGCGATTGGCAAACGCCGACAACCACAAGCTGCTGCAAACGCCACAGTCGATCATGGTTTCGCGCCCTTTAAGAAAAAAACCACAGAATAAAGGCTGCGAAGTAAGGCACTTGATCTTAACGGTAAACATGTACGTAGATTAGCAAAACCTAAGACAATGTGACCGTTATGCAAATTAATGCAAACTTTGAAAAACCTGTTTTTATTTTACCCTCCCACTATGACTGGGTTGAATCAACTCAGTCAGGTGTCACACGAATGATGCTAGATCGCATTGGAGCGGAAAAAGCTCGTGCCACTAGCCTTGTTCACTACCAAAAAAAAGCTAGTTTTCCTGCTCATGCTCACCCTGGCGGAGAGGAAATTTTCGTTTTATCGGGTACCTTTTCTGATGAAAGCGGCGATTATCCCAAAGGCTATTACCTTCGCAACCCTGTTGGTTCTTCTCATACTCCTAAGAGCCATGAAGGTACGCTTATTTTTGTTAAGCTTTGGCAAATGGACGCTCAGGATGATGTCTTTATCACGGTAAACACTGAGGATGAAACGAACTGGAAAATCGAGAATGGCAAACGGATCTGCTCACTTTATGATGGATTCAATGAAAAAGTGTATCTACAGTGTCTTGAACTTGATGAGCAGCTTATCAGCTCAAACAAAGCTACAGAAATTCTAGTATTAGCAGGCGAACTAACAATTTCGGAGTTAAGGTCATCAAGGCTTATTGACAGTTGCGGTGTAGAAAGCAAGGTCTTTCCTAAAGGCAGCTGGATGCGCTTACCCGAAAACTTTTCTATTGAGCTCATCGCACTTCAGCCTGACACCCGTGTTTTTATCAAAGAAGGATCGTTTAAGAACACCCTGTTTGAGTTAACTCCATGAAGCGAGTTAAGACCGTTATTGTAGGAGCAGGTCTGAGCGGTATTTATGCGGGATACTTGCTGACAAAAAAGGGGGATGATGATTTCATCATTCTTGAAGCTCGAGATCGAATCGGCGGTCGCATTGAAACCTTCAATAACAGCTTCGATTTAGGCCCCACTTGGTTTTGGCCTGAGATGCAACCTGCCCTTTCAAGATTAATAGACACACTCGATCTAGAGACATTTGATCAATATGACACGGGGAATATGCTGTTTGAGATAGATCCTCACATCCCCCCCAGAAGAACAAATGGATATCACTCATCTCCTCAGTCGAAACGATTTATAGGTGGAGTTAGTCAACTGGTTTCAACCTTAGCTAACCAGATCACGCCTGACAAAATCCTGCTGAACAGCTTGGCTAACAGTATC
Source organism: Nitrincola schmidtii (assembly GCF_008973715.1). Taxonomy (GTDB): domain Bacteria; phylum Pseudomonadota; class Gammaproteobacteria; order Pseudomonadales; family Balneatricaceae; genus Nitrincola; species Nitrincola schmidtii. Next base: position 7,029 of record NZ_WBOL01000005.1, on the reverse strand, counting down.
GCAATAGATGATTGCCAAATCATCGTTAGCTGCGAATCCACTAACAACCAACAGCATTCACTCATTTCAGCAGAACAGGTTTTGTTAGCTTTGCCACCGCGACTTGTAATCGACACATTAAAATTTTCACCCGCTTTACCGCAAGAGCTTTCTAACCAATGGCATCAAACTGGTACATGGATGGCTTCTCATGCGAAGTATGTAGCTATCTATGATCAACCCTTTTGGCGAGAATCAGGCCTATCGGGTAGCGCACAAAGTCGAATCGGCCCGATGGTTGAAATACATGATGCCAGTATGCCAGAAGAAAAAGCAGCCCTATTTGGCTTTATTGGCCTCGATGCAAAAACACGAAAAACACTAGGCAAAGATCAACTCACTGATCTTTGTCGTGATCAGCTAGTGAGATTATTTGGAGATGACGCAAAGCAAATTAAAGCAGATTTTCTTAAAGACTGGTCTCAGGAAGCCCTTACTGCAACCCCAGCAGATTTAAATCCATCGCACGCACATAGCCCAGCACCATCATTTATGGTTCATCAAGGTGATTGGAAGGATCGTCTTTTGGGTATAGGAAGTGAGTGGTCTAACCAATTTCCTGGCTATTTAGCCGGCTCAATTGATGCGGTCGAAAAGTCTCTGATACGATCCTCAACTGATCAAAAAAGAAAGGCACCTGACGCTGGGTGAAACGTCAGATGCCAAAAGTACAGTTCTATGCTGTAGAGGCAGTCTACCTCGACACATCGCTTTTTTTATTTGATCTAAATCAAAGAACCTTTGCATAGATGATTATTTTCACAATTAATACTTTCGCCTAACGCATAATGCTGCGGTTTTCCTCTAAAATGGGTTAAGAGATGAGGAGAACAATAATCTATGACAACCGCCTATATCACCCACGAAGATTGCCTGTTGCACAATATGGGACCCGATCATCCCGAGAGCCCTGTTCGTCTGCAAGCTATTCGTAAGGTACTAGAAAGAACCGGCTTAATGGATCACATGGATCAATTAACCGCTGTTCCTGTGACTCCCGAGCAGATTCAATTGGCACACGCCAAACTTCACCTTAAGAAACTAGAGATGAAAGTACCTAGCGAAGGTGTTGTCTATACGGATGAGGATACAGCCCTTTGCCCTCACTCGTTAGAAGCTGCACAACTGGCTGCTGGTGGTGTGATTTTAGCCACGAACCGAGTGTTATCAGGTAAAGCGACCAATGCGTTTTGTGCGGTTCGACCACCCGGACATCACGCTGAATATAACTTACCTATGGGTTTTTGTTTTTTTAACAACGTTGCCATCGGTGCTTGCCACGCGTTACTTCAACAAGGCATCGAACGTGTAGCGGTACTCGATTTTGATGTTCACCACTGCAATGGCACGGTGGATATTTTTAAAGATCGTCCAGAGGTTTTGGTTTGCTCAACCTTCCAACACCCCTATTATCCAGAGCGCTATACGACAATTGAACGCCCTAATATTGTCAATTGCCCAATACCTGCCTACTCAGAAAATACTGTTTTTCGTGAAGCGATTGAGAAACATTGGATACCCGCATTAGAAGCTCATAAGCCCGATATGATTTTCATATCAGCTGGCTTTGATGCACATAAAGAAGATCCAATGGCAGACTTAAATCTAGATGAAGAAGATTATCGCTGGGTCACACAGCAGATTATGCAGGTGGCGAATAACCACAGCAAAGGTCGTATCGTGTCAGTACTTGAGGGCGGCTATAACCCAGTTGCGTTAGCCTTCAGCGTTCAAGCACATCTTGAGGTACTGGCAGGATTTTAAACGCCTCACCTCATCTCTACAAAAAATATCGAAAAAATAAGAGGGCTCATGAGGCCCTCTTATTTTTTGCAGATTTAGCGTCCATATATTTTATCAGGCAGCCAAGTCACTATCTCAGGGAAGATAATTAATAGCGCTATCACCGATACCTGAAGAACCACGAATGGTAAAGCGCCTTGATAGATATGCCGAGTCGTAATTGCATCGGGTGCAACACCCCTTAAATAAAAGAGGGCAAATCCAAAAGGTGGTGTTAAGAAACTAGTTTGCAGGTTAACCGCTACCATGACACCTAACCAGATAGGATCTACATCCATCATTAACAAGATGGGCGCCGTAATCGGAATCACCAAGAAAATGATTTCAAAGGTATCCAGAATAAATCCGAGTAAGAACATCAGTAGCATTACGAAAATAATCGCGCCTACTTTTCCACCCGGCAGACTGTTTAAGAAGTCACTGACAAGCTCTTCTCCACCCATCATTCGGAACACCAGTGAAAACACAGACGCACCGATCAAAATGATGAAAATCATCGTCGTGGTGTTGGCTGTCGCAAACATAACTTGACGTAAATTAGAGAAGGTCAATTTCCGACGAATGGCGGCTAAAAACATCGCACCCACAGCACCAACTGAAGCGGATTCTGTCGGCGTAGCAACACCACCTAAAATAGATCCCAAAACAGCAATGATCAGTAATAATGGTGGTATTAAGGTGAAGAAGACATCATGCAGTAAACGCTTACGTTCATCTTCAGTCACTTCTAGCGCAGGACAGGTTTCGGGCTGAGTCACCGCTTTGTAAATCATAAAGAGCATGTACACAAAAACTAAAATCAAACCCGGTATAAATGCACCAGCAAACAGGTCACCTACCGATACGGGTGTCGGTGCAAAGTTACCTTTTGCCATTTGCACCTGCTGATTGACCCCTGCCAACATATCACCCATGAAAATGAGAACGGTTGATGGAGGAATAATTTGCCCCAACGTCCCTGATGCACAGATAACACCTGTAGCCAACTTAGGGTCATAGCCGGCACGAAGCATTGCTGGCAAGGATAATAAACCCATGGTAACCACAGTCGCACCGACGATGCCGGTAGATGCCGCCAAGAGCGCGCCCACGACAATAACGGATAAGCCTAGACCACCTCGAAGCTTCCCAAACAAACGACCCATGGTGATCAGTAGCTGCTCAGCGATACCTGATCGTTCCAGCATCATGCCCATAAATATGAAAAGCGGAACGGCTACCAACACTTCATTTAGCATGACACCCATGTAACGAGGCGCTAAGCTTGAGAAGTTAGATAGATCAAACACGCCTAACATATAACCGACGGTTGCAAAAATGACTGACGTTCCGGCTAAGGAAAATGCCACAGGAAAGCCCATCATCAGAACGCCGATGATGGTAAAAAACATCAACAAGGAGAGTAATTCGCCTAATAACACTGGATCCATGATCAACCCCCTACCTTGTAACGATAGTTTTCAGGAACCAGCTCTTCATTTTTAGTCAGTATCAGAATACTGCGCATCACCATGGCAACAGCTTGTAAAGCAATGACTACCACAAAGACCAAGAGGAATGATTTGACTACATATAACCCTGGCATTCCGCCAAAGTTGGCCGAGCCTTCCATAAACCGCCAGGAACGCTGTACATAAGGCAGGCTATAAGTGGTTAAAATATAGAGAAAAGGCGCTACAAAAAGGATACAACCAATGAGATCAACCCAAGCTTTGCGTCGAATACTGGCGGGGCGGTAAAAAACGTCGACTCGTACATGGCCGTTTTGAAACAGAGTAAAGCCTGCTATCCCCATAAACATCATGCCGTTCAACCAAACGTATAGATCTTGCATCCACACAAACCCAGTTGAGAAAAAATAGCGCAGCACGACGACCGTAAAACAAACTAACACTATCCCCAGAGAAAACCAGGAGAAAAAGTGACCCAGTATAATATTGATTCGACAAATAAGCCGAACTAGCAATGAGAGCAATTGCATAAGACCTCTCTCTATTTCATGTTTTTGTTTTTATATCAATCGATAGGTGAAAATCATGGTCATGATTAGCCCTACCACTATGACAAATCGTTTAACCCAAATAACAGGCAGACGCCTCGACAATGCAGCACCTTGATAACCTCCAAGGGTTGCTGCCAGCATCATCATCATACCTTCAAACCAAATAATTTTACCCGCAACTGCAAATGCAGCAACCGATATAAAGGACAGTACAAAAGACAGACTGTTCTTCAGTCCATTCATCAGGTTTAAGTTACTCATGCCTGCCGCTGCAAACAGCGCTAACAGCATAATACCCAAACCACCGTTAAAATAACCACCATAGATTGCTACCAAGAATAATCCTGGCAACAAAGGTAAAGGTAGCCCGCTTTTCCTAACTTTTGCCATAATTTTAGGGCCAAGTGCAAACATCGCAGTAGCGAACAACAGCAATAGAGGAACAACAAAGGCAAATACAGAAGCAGGTGTCACTAAGAGCAGCAAAGCACCCGCTAAACCACCCGCTAGAGCAACAGCTGACAATATAAGGTGACGCTGAATACTTAGCTCACGTAACTCTTGACGAAATCCAAGCGCACCCCCCGCATAACCGGGTAAAACGGCAACCGCACTGGTTGCATTCGACACAATTGGGGGATATCCCGCCCACACAAGTGCAGGAAAGGTTAAAAAACTTCCTCCTCCAGCAACAGCATTGAGCACACCTGCTAAATAGCCGGCCAGCAACAATACAGTCCACTCGATCATGCGAAAGCTCCAACTTCTATTAATCAATGAAAATCTGATAAAGTCGGGCGTTTATACCGATATCGATTGCAATGGTCAAATAGATTCCCAAAAAACTGGTCATACCATCTTGAAACAGCCGTCAATAAAGGTTCAAATGCTCTAATATATAACGATAAAGATAAATTAATGCGATTAAAACCTGATCATCTCGCTTTCTTACTCTTGGGTATGACCACTCTGTTTTGGGGTGGAAATTTCGTTGTTGGTAAAGCCGTTTCTGCTGAAATCCCCCCGATTGCTCTGGCATGGTGGCGATGGGTTTTTGCGCTGATCGTGATCCTTCCTTTTACCCTGCCATTGCTATGGTCGATACGCCAAACCATCCTAAAGCACTGGAAGTATCTACTATTAGTATCAATATTGGGTGTGACTAACTTTAACACCTTTGTTTATTTAGGCCTGCAAACCTCAACAGCAACAGATGCTGTGCTACTGTTATCTGCCACACCGGTAATCATCCTGATCTTTTCAAGGCTATTGTTCGCAGTTCCGATCAGTGTTCAGCAACTTATCGGTATAGCTATTTCGTTGATGGGCGTCTTAATCATCATCTCAGGTGGCGTACCTTCTAAGTTGGGTACTGTTTTACAAGGTGCTGCGAGTAGTCTTTGGATTATTGCAGCGGTTGTTAGCTGGTCACTTTATTCCGTGTTACTCAAAAAACGTAGTAATGATATTAACGGACAAGCATTTTTCGCCATCACCTGTCTACTTGGCTGGTTCGTCATTACGCCTTTTTACCTGCATGAACACTGGATAACTGAGCAAACTATGCCTTGGAACCTCAATTCAGTGCTTAGCATTATCTATGTGGGTCTGTTTGCATCAGTGTTTGCTTTTTTATTCTGGAATCGCGGTGTCGAGATTCTTGGAGCGAATCGTGCCGGAAACTTTATTCATCTTATTCCAGTATGGGCTCTTTTATTAGCCAGTCTAACCTTGGGTGAACGTATGTATTGGTTCCATTGGTTAGGCATCGCCTTTATCTTTTCAGGCATTGGTTTAGCCAGTTATAAAGGCCGTTTTCAGAAACCATTAGTAAAGAGTGGCTAGACGTAAAACCATCATAAACAAATCGTTGCTTTCAAACAGAGAGTCGCTATTCTTAGTGTATTCATCTGAATAAAACTGTGTAAAACAATAACTCTAACGGAGATTTAGCATGAAACGTCGTAATTTTATTAAAGGTGCCGCCATCGGTGCTGGTGTTGCTGCTACCACTATTGCTGCCCCAGCAATAGCGCAACGACGCATCACATGGCGCATGGTTACCACATGGCCACGTAACTTCCCTGGCTTAGGAACAGGCGCACAACGTCTTGCTGACCGCATTACAGCAATGTCTGAAGGTCGCTTAACGGTACAAGTCTTTTCTGCTGGCGAACTCGTACCAGCACTTGGAACATTTGATGCGGTTATCGAAGGCTCCGCCGAAATGAGCCACGGTGCTGCATACTACTGGCAGAACAAAAGCCAAGCGACCTCTTTCTTTACCGGTGTCCCTTACGGTATGACCTCACGTGAACTCGCGGCGTGGATGCGCTATATGGGTGGTCAAGAGATTTGGGATGAGGTCTATGACCAATTTGGTGTTAAAGGCTTCCTATCCGGTGATACAGGTACGCAAGCAGGTGGATGGTTCCGTAAAGAACTAACAGGCCTAAGTGATATTCAAGGTCTTCGCTTCCGTACACCGGGTCTAGGTGGACAAGTATGGCAACGCATGGGCGCGACAGTGGTCAACATGGCGGGTGGTGAAATCTATGCCGCTTTGCAATCAGGTGCGCTAGATGCGGCTGAGTTTGTCGGTCCATACAACGACCTAGCTTTGGGTTTCCACCAAATCTGTAAAGATTACTACTTCCCAAGCTTCATTGAGCCAGGTCTTGCCACAGAACTGGTTGTGAACAAAGAAAAATTTGCTGCTCTACCCGCTGATCTTCAAGCGATCGTTGAGTCTGCATGCCAAGCGGAATACGACCAAGTCGCTTCTGAGTTCTATGCAAATGACCCGATCGCCCTGAAAACACTGGTTGAACAGCATGGTGTTCGTGTTCGTCAGTTCCCTGATGAAATATTAGAAGCCGGCGCTAAAGTATCGATGGAACTCTTAACTGAGATCCGCGAAGGTGGCGACGCATTAACTAAGAAGACTGCGGAAAGCTTTGTCAGTGCGTTAAACATTCTACGTACGCGTACTGAGAATACTGACCAAGCCTTCTTGGCAGCGCGCGCTAAGTACTTCAAGCTTGATTAATCAGTTCTAAATCGAGTAGGGTGAGGAGTTACCTCCTCATCCCTCTCACAGAACCGTGCGTACGGGCCTCGTACACGGCTCATGCTACCCACTATCCCAATTCAGGGACTAAGATACCCGTCCTTACCTTCGATAT
>NZ_WBOL01000004.1 GCF_008973715.1 Nitrincola schmidtii | reverse complement strand
ACATCGCAGAAGCCGATACGCTAGAGAAACTTGAACAACTCTTGCCATGGAATGCACCGCTAGAGAAGACTTCGAAAAAAGTGACTCAGTACAGCTAGGGGTAGAGTGCTGATTTATTGGCACTTACTCTAAATTCAATATCCAGTCATGTGAGGTTTTCTCTTCTGCAAAGCGCTTTTGTTGTCCATAGCCGGGCCATTCGTTAAAGAATGTTTTAGCTTCAAGCCTTTCAGCTTTTTGAACAGTGTCATCATTGCTTCCAGAGTCAACCACAATGATTTCATCTACCCAGTCAGCTACGCTATCGATTGCCTTTTCGATTCGATCAGCTTCATTTTTAGTAATAAAAATAACGCTGATGGGAAGTTTTTTCATGTTAATAGACTCAAATGCTTTTTTTATAGAGAGATGTGTATGTATTTAATACCGAACTAGCAACATATTTGCTGATAAGTTCATTATATCCATTTTCAACAATTAGCGACTTCAAGCTAGCATTGCTTTGTAAAATAGATACTTTTTCTGCTAAAGAATAATGATTGTCTTTGTTAAACATTAATGAAGTTTTATTATCTTCGGTAATGGCTAGCGCTCCTTGTGAGTCTGATGTAACAAGAGGTTTTTTATGAGACCAAGCTTCTAGTAATACACTGCCAAAGGGTTCATGGCGAGAAGGAACAAGGAAAATATCACTTATGTAGCAAAAGGGAGTGATGTCGTTTTGCCATCCGGCAAAAATAACTCTATCTTGAACACCTAAATGATTTGCGAGCTTCTTGAGAGTGTCTTCTTCTGGACCGTTTCCCACAATAAGGTAACAAAATTGATCAGGTAATAATTTAAGTGCCTTGATAGCCGTATCAAGGCCTTTAACGCTATGAAGTCTAGCAGGAGTAAAAAGTACAGTTTTATCATTTAATCCTAGCTCATTCTTTAAGTTATCTGATGCTTTTTGCTCTTCGGGGCTGGGCAGATTAACAAAGTTAGGAATACAAGAAAGCTTGTCCGAGTGCCATCCGTTTTGTGTAATATGATTACAAATGTCGTTAGTTGCTCCGACCAACCAATCCATAGATTTGTAGTTCTTCAGTGAATAATAGCCACCTAGGCGCCCAATTTTGAAACCTCGTGCTCTTTTCGGTGTTAAAGTAGCGGCTCGATTCATCCAGCATTGAATAATATCTGATTTTTCTTTTAATGAGATTTTTAAAATCTTTAAGCTAGTAATAAGGTCGAAGCTGGATCGAAAGCCAAGCGCATAAACTTTGATATCTTCTTTGTTAAGCTGTTCTTCAAGCCATGAGTCTTTGCGAACTATGGCGACGACATCCATATCTTCATGCTTATTGAGTTCTATGCAAAATCGTAGGAAATGAGCTTCAGCTCCGCCTGCTTTTTGAGCGCCACAAATTTGCAATATTTTCATTTAATAATGCTCTTAGCTTGGTTATAAAGATAATTCTTCCCTTTAGGATGACTCTTAAATCGACGATGCACCCACATATACTGCTCAGGGTCTTTACGAATTGCCCGCTCAATCTCTTCATTGATGCGCGTTGCATCGTCTATTTCATCGCCTGTTGGAAAAGGTTCAATGATGGGATATAGCTCTAGCTCATAACGTCCATCAGCTAACCGATGCTGTGCCAGCATGAGCACAGGAGAGCCATTCAGTTTGGTAAGGCGCGTCGTCGCTGTCAGTGTCGCTGCAGGCACACCGAAAAAAGGCACAAATACAGACTGTTTCATGCCAAAGTCTTGATCAGGTGCATACCAGATGATTTCATTGGACTTGAGTTTTCGAATGACGCTTCGGAAGTCGGATCGGTCAATGTTATGCGTAAAGCGCGATCGACCGTTACATATGACTTGGTCAAGGTAGGGATTGTTATTAGGTCGATAGAGGGTGTTGAGTTTGTAGTGATATGAAAAAAGCAGTCCACCCAAATCTAGCGTTGAAAAATGAGCGCCCAACATAATTACGCCCTTGCCTTGAGCAAGCGCTTTATCTAAGTGCTCTTTACCCCTCAAGCTCACTTTGTCTTGAAACCAACTTATCGGTGCCCACCATGCCATGGCGGCTTCCATAATGCCGATGCCATTGTGATGGAAGACAGTGCGAACACGTTTGCGTTGTGCTTCAGGTGAAAGTTCAGGGAAGCATAAGCGAATATTGACTTCAGTGACATGGCGTCTGTCTCGAGCTAAGTGGTAAAGCACCCAGCCAAAGAAGGCCCCGATATGCATTTGTAAATTATAGGGTAAGCGAGCAAGCAAGCGCAGAATGTTGACCCACAGGCTAATGGGCCAAAGAGACGGTTTTTTGAGTATTTCTGAGGTCATTAGCCGTTCTGTCACGTCACTTTTTCACTGATACAAAACAATATTTATACCATTCTAACCTGTTATCTGACTCCTGTGCAGTTATACTACTGCTTTTGTCTGAGTCATTGTTAAGAGAGTTCTATGACGAAAACCCCTCAAAACGGTGTTGTCACGCAACCTCAAACAGGTTGGGATGTTTATCTGCGTTTGCTGAGTTATGTACGTGGCCACTGGCCTATGTTCATTGTCGCTTTTGCTGGATTTGCTCTCTATGCTGGATCTCAAACCGCCGCAGCTAAGTGGTTAGAGAGTTTTATTGACGCGGTTGAAAGCGGTAATCTTGATCAGCGATTTTGGTTAGCCTTAGCTATTTTATTGATCTTTTTTGTGCGAGGCATAGGTACTCTATTAGGGAACTATGGCTTTTCTTATGTGGCTAGAGCGGTGGTCAGTCGCCTTCGCTGTCAAATGTTTGATCATCTATTAGTGCTTCCTTGTTCGTTTTATCAACAGCATACCTCTTCAGAGTTGTTATCAAAGCTAACCTACAATGTTGAGCAGGTCACCGGTGCTGCCACCGATGCACTCAAAACAGCGGTTCGCGAAGGCTTAACGGTCTTAGGATTGTTTGGATATATGCTTTTCTTGAACTGGAAGTTAACTCTCCTTTTTGTTGCAGTGGCTCCCTTAGTTGGTGGTGTCGTGGCATTGGCGTCAAAACGATTACGTCGACTCAGTCATGGGATTCAAGATTCCGTTGGTGATATCTCTGCTTCAGCATCAGAAGCCATTAAAGGTTATCAAGTCGTCAGAGTATTTGGCGGTGCTGAGTCTGAGCGTGCTCGCTTTAATAAAGCTTCTGAACGTAATCGTCGCCAATTTATGAAAATGGTTGTCACCCAGTCAGTAACGACGCCGATTATTCAAATGCTGGTGGCTGCAGTCGTGGCATTGTTGACCTTTATCGCAATGTCCCCTGCACTCGTTGCTTCGATGTCTACTGGCCAATTTATTGCCTTTATTTCAGCTGCTTCCTTAATGGCCAAGCCAATACGTCAGTTAACAGAAATTAACAGTACAGTACAAAAAGGTATTGCTGCTGCGGAAAGTTTCTTCCAGCTTTTTGATGAAATTCCTGAAAAAAACAGTGGTTCGGTCATTCTAACGGATGCAAAAGGGCGTGTTGAGTTTCGTGATGTATCGTTTACTTATCCAAAAAGTGAATCTCAGGCACTTAAAAATGTAAGCTTTTTCATCGAGCCTGGTGAAACTGTTGCCCTCGTAGGTCGGTCGGGTAGTGGTAAGTCGACTTTAGCAGGTCTATTGCCGCGCTTTTATGACGTGCAACAGGGAGAAATTCTGTTAGATGATCGTCCTTTATCTGACTATACGCTGGAAAGCCTTCGTAATCAGATTGCCTTGGTAAATCAGCATGTTGTGCTGTTTGAAGGAACCATTGCTGAAAATATTGCTTACGGAGCCTTATCAGGAGCATCTGAAGAAGCCATTCGTGCTGCTGCCGATGCGGCAATGGTGACTGAGTTTGCAGAGCGTCTGCCAGATGGGCTAAACACCCTGATCGGTGAAAATGGTTTGTTGCTGTCAGGTGGGCAGCGACAGCGAATCGCAATTGCGCGTGCTATTTTGAAAGATGCACCGCTGTTGATCTTAGATGAAGCGACCTCAGCACTGGATACTGAGTCAGAGCGTTTTATTCAAACAGCATTAGAGCATGTGATCAAAGATCGTTCTACGTTGGTGATTGCGCATCGTTTATCGACCATTGAGCGAGCGGATCGTATCTTGGTGATGGAGCAGGGCGTTGTGGTGGAGCAGGGTAGTCACGCTGAGTTGTTAGCACAGGGTGGCAGCTATGCTCGTCTTTATAATATGCAATTTAATCAAGACTAAATGACTTCATACGCTGCTTTTTCAAGTGATACGACCCGTTATGTTTGGCTGATTTTAGTTCTTAACGCGTTGCTCTGGACACTGCTGCCTTGGTTGTCAGTCTACAGTTTGCCGCTTGATGTGGTTGAAGGGCTGTTTTGGGGCAAAGAGTGGCAATGGGGTTATTATAAGCACCCTCCTTTACCGTCTTGGTTGATCAATCTTTTGTGGCTGGGTTTGGGTGATCTGGGGCCTTTTGTTCTCAGCCAACTGAGTTTATTGATCACCTATGTTTACGTATGGCGTTTGGGGTTGCGCTTGCTCGGCGTGGAGAAAGCAGCCTTAGGGACTTTGTTGTTGTTAGGGGTCTATTATTTTACGTGGCCCAGTCCAGAATATAACCACAACATTGCTCAGATGCCCATTTGGGCTGCAGCGGTCTTTTATTACTATCAAGCACTGCACTCAGGTCGTTATAGAGACTGGATACTGGTTGGTTTTTGTGCTGGATTAGGATTGCTGACCAAATATGTGATGATCGTTCTATTAACAGCGATCTTCCTGCATCTGCTGACCCAAGCCGAAGGTCGTCGTCAACTGATCCGATGGCCAGTATGGTCTGGTGTGTTGGTGATGTTGCTGGTGTTTATGCCCCATCTGATCTGGCTGTTTCAGCATGACTTCTTGCCTTTTCAATACGCACAGCAACGAGCGGGTGAGGCACCTTCTGCCTTGCAAGCGCATCTTTTTGGCCCACTAAAATTCTTGACGGTACAGTTGCTGGATCATTTCCCCTTGCTGATTCTTTTAGCCGTAACTGGCTTTTTCAGTCGTCCGCTTTGGTCCTCGGATCAAGCTGAAGCGAAAACGCGCTGGTTTTTGTTTGCGATAGGTCTGGGCCCTGCGTTATTAACAGCGATAGTGGCGGGAGCCACTGGGACGGGTTTGCGAGATATGTGGGGAACACCCATGTGGAACTTGTCTGGATTACTGATCGTGTCATGGCTTATCACACCGCTTGCGCAACAGCCGCAACGACGTTTGCTGCGTGGCAGTGTGATGATGGTGATGGTGTTGATTTTGCTTCGTTTAGTCGACATGAGCCTACTGCCTTATCTTAAAGATAAACCGTCACGCATCGGTTGGCCGGATAAAGCGATAGCCTCAGAACTAGAAAAAAATTGGCAACTCGAAACGAACTGTCCATTGGATCTGGTAGCGGGTGAATACTGGTTAGGTGGTTTAGTGTCTTTACGTGCCTCAACACGTCCTTCGGTGCTAATTGAGGGTCGAATGGACTACAGCCCTTGGGTGGATCAGCCACGCATCGATCAGTCGGGTGTGATGCTGGTGTGGCAAAATACTGATTTGCCTGAACAGCTTGCAAATCTGGGTGAAATTTCGGCACAGGGCGAGCTAGCACTCGAATGGCCCGTTACCAAGAATGCAGAGCCTCTAAGATTGAACTGGGCGATTATCCCCCCTCGTTCAGTTTGTCCTGAGTGACGATGGTGAAAAACTCAAAGCAGCTTTTCCAGTTGAGCGGTTAATCGATCTAAGGCTCCAGCGTGTTTTGCAACATAGGCTTTAGCGGCATCGCCTGCTTTCAAGCGTTCTTCATGTTTTGCAAACCAGTCTGCCGCTTGACGCATCACTTGTTCAGCTTGGCTGGTTTGAACCAACGCGCCTGCCTGTAACAGTCCATCGGTGATGCTGGCAAAATTAAAGGTATGTTGACCACAAAGCACGGGCTTTCCGAGTAAAGCAGGTTCTAAAGGGTTGTGCCCTCCGCGTTCAATGAGCGAACCACCAACAAATACCACATCAGCCGCCGCACAAAAGATCATTAGTTCTCCCATAGTGTCGGCAAGGTAAACTTGTATCTCCTCTGAGATAGGTTGGTGTGCGCTTCGGCATTGATAGTCTAAACCACTGGCGAAGCAAAGTTGCGCCACTTCATCAAAGCGCTCTGGATGCCGAGGGACTAAAATCAGCAGTGCATCGGTCTGCTGGCTGAGCAGTAGAGGAAAGCTGTTTAGCAGTTGAGCTTCTTCATCAGCATGAGTGCTGGCAGCCAAAAGGACAGGTCTTCTAGGTCCCCAAGCCTGTTTAAGCCTCTCCGCTTGTTCAAGCCAGACTGTCTGTATCGGTACATCAAACTTAATGCTTCCAGTCATGCTAAGTCGCTCTGGAGACATTCCCAGTACTTTAAAGCGTTCCGCATCGGCTTCACCCTGAGCCGCAAGATGGGTAATCTGATCAAGCATTGCTTTGGTTAAGTGAGGAAAGCGAGCATATCCCCGAGCGGAACGCTCAGATAATCGCGCATTTGCCAATAAAATAGGTATATTTGCGCGCTGGCATTGGTCTAAAAAGTTGGGCCACAACTCTGTTTCAACGATTAAACAAGCACGGGGTTTGATGGTGCGAATAAATCGCTTGAGTGCCCATGGAAGGTCATAGGGGCAGTATCGGTGTGTTACGCGCTTGCCAAATAAAAGCTGCACACGATCAGCACCCGTCGGTGTCATGGTGGTGATGATGATGGGAATATTAGGATGTCGAGCGAGTTGGTTTTGCACCAAGGTAGAGACAGCTTGTACCTCGCCAACCGAGACAGCATGAATCCATAGCGGAGCGTCAGGCGTTTTTTCCACAGGAGTTAAGAAGCCCAAGCGCTCTAGCCAGCGATCTCGATAATGAGGTGCTTTAAAGCCTCGCCACCACAGGCGTAGCAGAATGATCGGTAGCAAGAAATGCAGTAAACAGGTGTAAATTAAGCGACTTATCATAGGATTTGTGGGCTATCCGGTGCGAAACGTAAAGATATAGTTTACCATTATGCCCTGTAGTCTGAAGGACTTGAAACTGGAATGAAGCATGCCCGATAAAATAACACAGCATACATCGGAATCAGATCCAACGTTATCGCCCAGAAACTTAGGCGATACGCCCAGTATTACCTGCATTTTACCTGCCTATAATGAAGCAGATAATCTCAAGGTGATCATCCCCAAACTTTGCGAATATCTGCCCAAGCTTTCATCTCGCTTTGAAATACTGGTGGTTGATGATGGCAGTCGCGATGCAACCTCCGCAGTCGCAATTGACTTAGGTAAGCAGTATCCGGTTTCCCTTATCCGTCTGTCGCGAAACTTTGGTAAAGAAGCCGCGATGAGCGCAGGCCTAGATCATGCGGATACAGATTTAGTGATTTTGATGGACTCGGATCTGCAGCATCCGATTGAGATGCTCGGAGAGTTTTATCAGCACTGGTTAGAAGGCTATGACATGGTGTATGGCATACGCTCAGATCGATCAGATGAGCATCCGATCAAGCGTCGATTAACGCGCTATTTTTACCATATGTTAAGTCAAAGCGCCGATGTGGAGATTCAAGCCGATGCGGGTGATTTCCGCATGATGGACGCTAAAGTGGTTAAAGCACTGAGAGCCTTGCCCGAACGCAAACGGATGATGAAAGGTCTATTTGCCTGGGTCGGTTTTCGCAGTATCGGTATTCCTTTTCAGGTCAATCCTCGCCACAGTGGTGAAACCTCCTTTGGTATTCGTCGTTTATCATCGCTGGCGCTGACGGGAATTACGGCTTTCAGTAGTACGCCGTTGCGTATGTGGATGTTTATTGGTGCGGGAATCTCCATGCTGGCGATCGCCTATGCCATTATCATCGTGTTGCGGACATTGTTTTGGGGAGTCGATGTTCCCGGTTGGCCAACTCTGGTGGCTGGCATCGGATTTTTGGGTGGCGTACAACTCTTATCGGTGGGTGTGCTGGGTGAATATGTGGCGCGTATCTTCTCGGAGGTAAAAGCTCGCCCCGTCTACCTGATTTCCGATCATCACCCAACTAAAGTCAGTTCTGATCGTGTCATTAACATTGAACAACCAGAATCAGGTTCTGTTGATCAATGATGGCACAGGTTTCACGCTTTGCTCTGGTCGGGGTGACGGCCTTAATGGTGCACTGGTTGGTCGTCAGATTACTGGTGCCCTTGGGATTGGCTCCTTTAGTGGCTAATGTGTTTGGCTTTTTGGTCGCTTTTAATGTCAGCTATTTTGGTCACCGTAAACTCACCTTCAAGGCTGAACAACTGAAGCACAGTCGTACCTTACCTAAGTTTGCGACAGTAGCTTTGGGTAGTTTTGCGATTAATGAATCGCTTTATGCGCTGTTACTGCTATTCACCCCCTTACGTTATGACATCGCCTTGTTTATTGTGCTGGGTGTGGTGGCTGTTTTGACTTACCTGTTTAGCCGTTTTTGGGCGTTTGCGGCATGAAATCTGTAGGCTGCGAAAAAACACTAGCGTCTAAATCGATTGTCATGTGTGCAGATGATTTTGGGCTTTCAACGCCGGTCAGTGAAGGAATCCTAGCTTTGCTGGAGCGTCAGCGTCTCTCGGCGGTGAGCTGTATGACCTGCTTTGCGGATTGGAAGGAACAAGCGCAAAACTTACAAAAGTTCAAAAATCATGCAGCGATCGGTTTGCACTTTAATTTAACCGAATCTGATTCGGCTCAACCTCTAGGCCAGTTAATGCTCAACTCTTTAACTGGAAAGCTGGACCTTAATTGGGTTCGAGATGAAATCAACCGACAATTAGATGATTTCGAAGACCAGTTTGGTTATCGGCCAGAGTATGTCGATGGTCATCAGCATGTGCATATTTTTCCCGGTATTCGCTCTGTTTTGTTGGCGACCCTCAAACAGCGCTATCCTAACGAAACTCTATGGTTAAGGGGCGTCAAACCCGCTTTTTCGGGTCATGACTCTTTGACTAAAGCCGTTGCATTGCGAGTGATGGGCTGCGGTTTTTCAGTGCAGGCAAAAAAAGCAAACCTCCCCGTCAGTCGCTATTTTGCGGGGTTATACTCATTAAAGGCTGACGCTGATTTTTCAGCTTTTCTTCATGGCTGGATAGATCACTTGCCTGATGGTGGTTTGATCATGTGTCATCCGGGTCTAACCGGAGCGTCGTCCACTGGCATGGCGCTTACGCGGCAGCAAGAGTGGGACTATCTTGCCAGTGATCTATTTCTTAATCGACTGTCTCAACAAAGTGCAACGCTTTCTAAAACGCCTAGCTTGAACTGATTCTTGCTGGGTTTGCATCTGCCCCTGCCCATCGCCCACGACATCAGGTTATAATCCCCCATTTAAGACACTATTAGCCCTAAAGGTGGTTAGGTATGAAACTGTTTTGGTCTGTGTTATTTGCCAGCCTGTTACTCTTAAGTGGCTGCGGTCAAAAAGGGCCTTTGTACTTGCCCGATACTACTGAAAATCAGACCGACTGAATCACCTACAACGCCTAACATTAACTTTGATACAGGGCAGATGAGAGAACCAATGGATAGTTTTGAGTACCGCAACGGCGAGCTTTTTTGTGAAGAGGTATCGCTGACCCAAGTGGCCGAACAATATGGCACACCGGCTTACGTCTATTCTCGTGAAGCCATAGAACAAGCCTATATGGCCTATGCGAACGCATTACAGGGGCGTGATGCGCTGGTCTGTTATGCTGTCAAAGCAAATTCAAATATTGGTTTGCTCAATTTATTAGCACGCTTAGGTGCTGGCTTTGATATCGTTTCTTTAGGTGAGTTAGAGCGCGTTTTAAGGGCCGGTGGCGACCCTGCCAAAGTGGTCTTTTCGGGTGTCGGTAAGCAAGCCGCTGAGATAAGTCGCGCGTTGGAAGTCGGTATTTTTTGTTTCAATATCGAATCAGATGCTGAGCTAGATCGTGTGAATGCGGTTGCGCTAGAGTTGGGTAAAGTGGCGCGTGTCTCTTTTCGTGTCAATCCCGATGTTGATGCCGGAACGCATCCCTATATTTCAACCGGATTAAAAGAGAATAAGTTTGGTATCGATATTGATCACGCAGAAGCGGTTTATCTGCGTGCTGCCTCTTTACCCGGCATTCAGGTGGTGGGCATGGATTGTCATATTGGCAGCCAGCTCACTGAAATCAGCCCCTTTCTAGATGCCTTGGATCGTTTGTTAGCCCTGACGGATCGTTTAGCTGAGCAAGGTATTGTCATTCATCACCTTGATGTTGGCGGTGGATTGGGCGTGTGTTATACCGATGAAACTCCGCCAACGCCGGATGCCTTTGTCAAAGCGATGTTAACGCACATAGGTTCGCGCCCTCTGAAGCTGATTTTTGAGCCAGGACGTTCGATTGTTGCCAATGCGGGTGTATTACTCACGCGAGTTGAATTCTTAAAAAGAACCGGTGAGAAAAACTTTGCCATTATTGATGCGGCGATGAATGACTTGATCCGTCCATCACTCTATAGCGCTTATCAAGAAATCATTCCGCTGCAAATCAAAGAAGAGGTGGCGACTCAAACTTGGGATCTGGTCGGCCCTGTCTGTGAAACGGGTGACTTCTTAGGTAAGGACAGAGCGCTAAAAATCGAAGCCAATGATCTGTTAGCGGTTTGCTCAGCGGGTGCCTATGGGTTTGTCATGGCATCTAATTACAATACGCGTCCGAAGCCGGTTGAACTCATGGTCGATGATGACCAAATCTTTGTGGTTCGCGAACGTGAACAGATCGATGATCTGTTAAAAGGCGAACAACTGCTGCCAAGCGATCTCTGAGGAAGCAGTCATGTTAGTACGCTTTAGTAAAATGCATGGGTTGGGTAACGATTTTATGGTGATCGACGCCGTAGCTCAGCGTGTCCGCTTGACTCCAGAGGTTGTTAAGCGTTTAGCGGATCGTCACACGGGTGTTGGCTTCGATCAACTGTTACTGGTAGAGCCGCCTAGCCGTCCCGATATGGATTTCCGATACCGTATCTACAATGCTGACGGCTCTGAAGTCGAGCACTGTGGCAATGGAGCGCGCTGCTTTGCCCGATTTGTGCGTGAAAGACGCTTAACAGTGAAGCAAGAGATTCAGGTCGAAACCGCTAAAGGCAGTGCTCTGCTCAAGGTGCAAGCCGATCGTTCCGTCCAGGTAGATATGGGCGCACCGATTTTACAACCTAATGAGATTCCATTTGCTGCTGAACAACAAGCGAGTCGTTATGATTTAGACGTCGAAGGTAAAACCTATGACGTGTCAGCCGTTTCGATGGGTAACCCTCACTGTGTCTTAGTGGTTGACGATATTTCTCAAGCGCCGGTTAAACAACTGGGACGTGTTATTGAAAAACATCCTCGTTTTCCTCAGCGCGTCAATGTGGGATTTATGCAAATTGTCTCTCCTAACCATATCAAGTTGCGGGTCTTTGAGCGTGGCGCAGGAGAGACTCGTGCCTGTGGAACAGGAGCCTGTGCTGCGGTGGTTGCAGGTCGTTTGCGTGGATTACTAAATGAAGACGTGACGGTTGAATTACCCGGTGGCGAACTACAAATTAGTTGGAAAGGTGATGGCCACTCTGTCTTAATGACAGGGCCCGCCACAACCGTGTATGAAGGGCAGATTTATCTATGATACAGCAGGCAGTGGAAACGGATGAGGCGGCATCTGCAGGTGTGACGGCTGAACAGGTCGCAGAATACCTAGCGGCACACCCTGACTTTTTTGATGCACATGTTGGTTTGTTAGAGAAGCTCTATGTTCCTCATCAGCGAGGTACGACGGTTTCTTTGGTTGAGCGTCAAACCTCGTTATTAAGAGAGCGAAATCAAAAACTTCATGGCCATCTTGCCGAGCTGATTGAAATCGCTCGACATAACGATATCCAGTTTGAAAAAACCAAACGCATGGTGCTGTCACTGCTAGAAGCACAAACACTCGATGATGTGGCAATCGCGATCGAAGAAAGCTTGTGTCAGGACTTCTATGGTGATGACGCGCGCCTTATTCTATTCAGTGATGCGCCTTTTGATGTGAACAGTCTTCGTATCTTAAGCCGTTCTGACTGTAGTTTGGTGCAGCCTTTAGTTGAAACCAGTATGCCCAGTTGCGGACAGTTATCTGAACCCATGAACCGTTTTCTGTTCCAAGAGAATGCGACTCGTATTCAGTCTGCGGCAGTCGTCCCGCTCGTTAAAGGGGAAACCTTAGGTTTGCTGGCGATAGGTAGTTTTGATCCTGATTACTTCCAGAGTAGCCAAGGAACGTTGTTTTTGAGCTATGTAGGTGAAGTGCTTAGCCGAATTGTCATGCATATTTTAGAGTCTCCGCGTCGCTAGTATGTCGGATCTGCCTGACGAGTCCTCATGGGTTGACGCGTTTTTACGTCACCTGCACTCAGAGCGGCAACTCTCCCCGCATACCTTGCAGCACTATCGGCGTGATCTGCAAAAACTGGCTGAACAGTTACAGGAATTACAATTTGCTGGCTGGATGAGTTTAAACGAAAAGCGGCTACGTCAGGCCATTGCCATGTTGCATGGTAATGGCTTATCGGGTCGTAGCTTACATCGTTTACTCTCCGCGACACGCACCTTTTATCACTTTTTAAATAGGGAAGGTTGGATCGATAAAAATCCAGCGCTAGCGGTTCAAGCGCCTAAATCGGGTCGCCGATTGCCTGCTACACTCGATCCGGACCAAGTCAGTCAGCTCTTAACCCCGCCTAATGATGAACCCATTACACTCAGGGACTTCGCCATGATGGAGTTGATCTATTCATCGGGTTTGCGTGTCTCTGAATTGGTTTCTTTACGGATCCAGATGATGGATCTCGGGGATGCATCCTTGCGCGTCATCGGTAAGGGGCAAAAAGTGCGAGTGCTTCCGATAGGCCTGCCCGCATTAAATGCGCTGAAACAATGGCTTGTCGTACGAGAATTGTGGAATAAGTATCATCTTCCCGAAGTCTTTTTAGGCCAGCGTGGCCGTCCCCTAACGACGCGTTCAGTAGAGCAGCGCTTGGCACACTGGGGCGAGTATTTAGGCACTCAGGGACGTGTATATCCTCACCGTCTGCGCCATAGTTTTGCCAGTCACCTGTTAGAATCCAGTCAAGATCTGCGGGCGGTTCAAGAGTTACTGGGACATAGCGATATCAGTACGACACAAATTTATACCCATTTGGATTTTCAGCATTTAATGCAGGTCTATGAACAATCACACCCACGTGCGAGGAGAAAATCGCGTGATTAAAGCCGTTACTTTCGATTTAGACGATACACTCTGGGCTGTTGATCCTGTGATTCAGCATGCCAATCGCACCCTGTGGGAGTGGTTGCATGCCAATACGCCAGCAGTGACGGCGGAGTTTGCATTAACTGATCTTAACGAGGGCTCAGCATTACGCGCTAAGCTGATCGAAAAGCATCCTGAGATTGCTTATAGCATGACGTTGGTGCGCGTTCGTCTGTTGCAAGAATGCTTAAAGTCGGTTGGCTATAGTGAGCAAGAGGCAGAAGTTCATGCGAATCATGCGTTTGCGGCCTTTATTGAAGCGCGCCATGAGGTGGAATTGTTTGCTCATGCGCGCACCATGCTTGAAGCCTTAAAAGGAAAGGGTTTGATAATCGGTGCACTAAGTAACGGTAATGCGGAAGTCAAGCGGACAGGTTTGGCGGATCTTTTTGACTTCCAGTTTAATGCTGATGATGTCGGCCAGGCTAAACCTCACCCGCTGATGTTCGAGAAAGCCTTAGCGCTACACCAGCTGAAAGCGGAAGAAGTGGTGCATGTCGGAGATCATCCAATCAATGATATCAAGGCGGCAGCCGACTTAAAGATGAAGACCATATGGGTCAATATTTGGAAAGTTGAGTGGCCTAGCGGTGTTGAAACTGCTGATGCCGAAGTCACCAGTCTTGATCAGCTAGCGGCTGTGGTTGAAGCATTTTCGCAAGCATAATTGTTGGTAAAACGATTATAAAAACAGCTCTAAAAGATCATTCAGAAACAGTCTTCCCTGTGGGGTCGGCTCTAATCGGTCTGGATTATCGACTAACAAGCCTTTAGCTCGGGCGAGTGCCAAAGGTTTGTGAATCCTATCCAGTGATAGGCCGGTTCTTTCAGAAAATAAACCCGCGGGAACACCGTGATAAAGGCGTAAAGCATTGAGCATAAACTCAAAGGCTAACTCATCCTCATCAACCCATTCACGCTGTTGAGTCGGATTAAGTGCTTGCAAATAGCCTTTGGGCTGTCGCTGTTTTTGGTGACGCTCTATTCTGAGTCTGCCTGAATCCCGATGTGATACTTTGCCATGAGCACCGGCACCAATGCCGATATAATCTCCGAAGGTCCAATAATTCATATTGTGCTGACTTACTGCACCCTGTCGAGCGTAAGCGGAAATTTCATATTGCTGAAACCCTGCCAAACTGAGTAATTCCTGCCCTTGTTCTTGAATCTCCCAGAGTGCTTCATCGACCGGTAGCAGAGGCGGGCGTGCATGGAATTCGGTATTGGGTTCCAGCGTCAGTTGATACCAAGAAAGATGCTCAGGACCCAGATCGATTGCTTGTTGAAGATCCTTTAGGGCTTGTTGTGTTTGTTGTTCTGGTAAACCGTGCATCAGATCTAAATTGACGCGATCAAAGAGTTTGATGGCACTGGTCGCTGCCTGAATGGCATTTTCAGCGTTATGAACGCGACCTAAGGCTTTAAGTTGCGTGTCGTGAAAACTCTGTATCCCTAATGACAGTCTATTGACGCCAGCAGCGCGAAAACCTGCGAACTTCTGCTGCTCAAAGGTTCCCGGATTTGCTTCTAGGGTGATCTCTGTGGAGGATGAGATAGGCATCTGTTGATCAATTTGCTGCAGCAAACGGTGGATCGCTGCGGCAGAAAACAAACTAGGGGTGCCGCCACCGATAAAGATGGAGTGTAGTCCTCGAGGTGAATTTATGCGATTCATCTCAAAGGTTAAATCTCTGATTAATGCGTCAATGTACTCGTTTTCAGGTAAAGACTCATCACGTTGTGCATGTGAATTAAAGTCACAATAAGGACATTTGCGAATGCACCAAGGGATGTGTACATATAACGAAAGGGTTGCCGGCACTGTCATGCCGGCAGATAGTGGGGGAGTTGTTCGAAAAATGCTCGCATCGCTTTTCCGCGATGACCGTATTGATGCTTAGTCTCAGCGCTAAGCTCTGCCACAGCGCTATTCAGTTCAGGAATATAAAAAATCGGGTCATACCCAAAGCCACCTTCACCTCGTCGCTCTGTCAAAACCACACCTTCCCAGCTGGCCTGACAGATCAGTGGTGTAGGATCTAAGGAATGGCGCATATAGACCAAGACACACTGGTAGCGGCCAGTTCGTTGAGCTTCTGGAACCTCTTTCAGTGCATCCAACAGCTTATCAATGTTTTTGGCATCGTTAGCGCCTTCGCCAGAATAACGTGCTGAGTAAATACCGGGCGCGCCATTCAGTGCATCAACCTCGAGCCCAGAATCATCTGCCAGGGCGGGTAGTCCTGTGGCTTGACTAGCATGACGAGCCTTTAAGATCGCATTTTCGACAAAGGTTAGGCCGGTTTCGTCGGCATCTGAAACCGAGAATGCTGATTGAGGAAGCAGATCAATGCCTTGCTTCGCCAACATCTCACTAAACTCACGAAGCTTTCCGGCATTGCTGCTCGCTAATACAAACTGTTTGTTCACACCTTAATCCACGTAAAAAGTTTGTTGCAGTTCAATCGTATAGGTTTGCTCAGAGCTTTCTGGTTTGACACTTAAGGTAATCGTCAACAGGTCTTCGTTGGTGAATTGAAAGCTACTAATCGAATAGATGGCGTTCGCTTCTTCTACCTCATTAAAGATCAAATTTTGGCGCTGTTGAACGATGTTGCGTGTATCACCACTGACCTCAGCACTCACTGGCTGGGTTGAGCCATCCTCCTGCTTTTCCAATACCGCAATATTGATCAGACCGCGATTGCCACTGCGTGTTAGACCATGACGAGAGGCAACTTCTGCCGGAATCAGGGTTGAATTAAACGCGTTATAGTGGATTTCATAACGCTCATCACTGAACATCTGTTCGGCTTGAGCCGAGCTAATGATGCCTAACGATAATGCTAGAGCTATTGCGCTAGCTACGTAGGTTTTTGTTTTTAAATGCTTAAACATGATGTATCTCCAAGGGTTAGAGGCTATCAACGTGTTATACGGTAAATAGCGATCTCTCCGAGCATATTAGGCCACAAACGAATCCACCAGCGGTGTTTATGCTCATTGTCTACAACCGTGCGATCCACTATGTAGATGTTACGTTCGACACAGAGTTCCTCAAAATCTTTGAAGGTAAAAAAGTGGATGTTTGGCGTGTTATACCAAGTATAAGACAGGAATTTAGACACCGGCATACGTCCACGAAAGGCTAAGTAAAACCTTGCGCGCCAATGGGCAAAGTTAGGGAAGGTCACAATGCATTCTTTACCGATGCGCAGCATCTCTTCAACAATTTGATCGGGTCGATGCATGGTTTGCAGCGCATGACTCATGACAACCGTATCAAAGCTATTGTTACGGATACCGCATAAGCCTTCATCAATGTCTTTCTCGATAACGTTAACGCCCTTTTCAATACAGGCGGTAATGTTGTCTGGGTTTATTTCGATGCCGTAGCCCTGAACCTGTTTTTCTTTGACGAGATATTCCAGTAGTTCACCTTCGCCACAACCGAGATCGATGACGCGAGCGCCCGGACGGATCCAGTCACGAATGATTTCTAAATCAGCGCGCATGATTATTCTCCAGAGAGTTGGCGATACGATTCATATAAGCTCCAAACACCTCCATGTAACGAGGAATAGGAATCAGAAACGCATCGTGACCATGAGCCGCTTGAATTTCGGTATACGTTACTTTTTTTCCTGCTTCGATAAGTGCATCTACAATTTCGCGTGAGCGTTCGGGAGAGAAGCGCCAATCTGTAGTAAAGGAGGCAACAAAATACTCACATTGAACGTCCCTGAGTGCGGTAGCCAAGTTATTATCGTAGTCAGCTGCTGGGTCGAAGTAATCCAATGCTTTGGTCATCAATAAATAGGTGTTGGCATCAAAAGCGGTAGAAAAGCGCTCACCTTGGTATTGAAGATAGGTTTCAATCTCAAATTGTGGGTTGAAATCAAAACTCAATTTACCTGATCGAAGCTCGCGTCCAAATTTCTCACGCATACCGTCTTCAGATAGGTAGGTAATATGCCCAACCATTCGCGCCAACATTAATCCCGTTTTGGGGACCACATCATTGGCATAGTAGCGACCATCATGGAATTGCGGGTCTTTGGTGATCGCTTGTCGAGCCACTTCATTAAAGGCGATGTTTTGCGTGCTGAGCTTGGGTGCTGCGGCAATGATAACGCAATGGCGAAGGCGATCGGGGAAGTCGATAGACCACTGTAGCGCTTGCATGCCACCTAAACTACCGCCAACAACTGCGGCCCATTGCTGAATACCAAGGTGATCAGCAAGACGAGCTTGACTCTTTACCCAGTCAGCCACCGTGACAATGGGGAAATCAGGTCCATAGGGCTCGCCTGTTTCTGGATTAACTGAGTTAGGGCCGCTACTACCATGGCAACCTCCCAGATTGTTCAAGGAAACAACAAAAAAACGCCGAGTATCAATCGCTTTGCCGGGGCCAATGGCTGAATCCCACCAGCCAGGTTTACGATCACC
Organism: Nitrincola schmidtii; assembly: GCF_008973715.1. Lineage (GTDB taxonomy): Bacteria > Pseudomonadota > Gammaproteobacteria > Pseudomonadales > Balneatricaceae > Nitrincola > Nitrincola schmidtii. Next base: position 204,715 of record NZ_WBOL01000004.1, on the reverse strand, counting down.
TTCATGAAAACCTGCCGCGTGATGATGTCCGGACAGCGCGTGACAAATTAAAATAGCATTACTGGCATCGGAATTAAGTTCGCCATAGGTTTCAATCACCAGTTCATATTGAGAAATGACGCGGCCACTGGCAAGTGTCAGTGGCTGGTCAAAATGTATACTTTGCGGGGTGACTAAACCGACTGAATCTTCTGGAAAATCCTTCACCTTTTTTACCCTCTGTTGATCACGCTGAAAATCGAAACAATAAACAATCGAGTTTCAGGTCACATCAAGCGAGGCAGTTGAGATTGAATGATTTGAATCACCAAGAAGATCGCAATAGGCGACAGATCAAGCCCGCCGATGGGGGGGATGACTCTGCGTACCAGTGCAAACAGAGGCTCCACCAGTTGAACCAGCAACTGAGGAGCAGGGTGCGGTGAATTCGGTGCGACCCAGCTAATAATGACTGAACCGATAGTCGCCCAGAATACGATGGTGAGTAAGGTGTCTAAAACACCGACTAACGAGAATACGGCGATAGGGCCAAAGCCTATGGCGCTGCCGGTAATGGATACCAGAAGAAACAGGGTGCCAAGCTTAACTAGAAACGCTAAAACGAGTGGAGATACATCAACACCGGCGATTCTAGGAAGTGATCGCTGTAAAGGCATCAGCGGTGGTTGGGTGATTTTGACCACGGCTTGTGAGATAGGATTGTAATAATCCACCTTCATGGTTTGCAGTAAAAAACGCAAAATCGCAATGAAAGCGAACATTTCGCCAATGGTTCTGATAATCAGTAATAGCGGATCCATGATCTACCCTTTAACTTGATGCAGCGATACTAAAAATATTTATAAGCAGTATAGAGATTTTCATGCGGTGAATGAACCTTTTAACCCAGTGAATTAATCTCATTCTACTGATTTTGCTGGACGCGCTCCAAAAAGAGCCGTGCCCACACGAACTAGGGTACTGCCTTCTGCAATAGCTGCCTCTAAGTCAGAAGACATACCCATCGACAAGGTGTCGAGAGGCAAACCAGCACGTTTTAGTTGTTCAGAAAGTTCTGCAACCGCCTTAAAAGCTCGATGTTGCTTAGCAGCATCATCAGTTGGAGCCGGTATCGCCATTAAACCTCGTAATCTAAGGTGAGGCAGTTCAGCGATTTGGCGAGCAAGTGCGAGCGCCTCATCTGGATGACAGCCTGATTTGCTTTGTTCATCATCGATATTAACCTGAAGGCAAACATTCAGTGCTGGCAGGTTACTTGGGCGTTGCTCAGACAAACGCTGGGCAATTTTCAGTCGATCAACACTGTGCACCCATGCGAATGATTCAGCAACTTGACGCGTCTTGTTTGATTGCAAGGGGCCTATAAAGTGCCATTCAATCGGCAAATCACTTAATTCGACTATTTTCCCAACTGCTTCCTGCACATAGTTTTCGCCAAAGCAATGCAGACCTTGATGAAAAGCTTCCCTGATTTCATCGGTACTTCGTGTTTTACTGACGGCTAATAGGGTGACATCATCAGGTTTACGTTGTGAATCTTCGCAAAACTGTTTGATTTGACGCACTACCTGTTCGATTTTCTCTGCTATGATAGACATATGATAGATTCTGGTTGTTGTTTATTCAGTGATCAGAGTATTCTGCGATAATCAAACCTCTGATTGGAAGAAGCTGCGAGCATTAATTCTATGGATATTACAGAACTTTTGTCCTTTGCTGTTCAACAGGGCGCTTCGGACTTGCACCTAACGTCCGGTATGCCTCCCATGATACGTGTTGATGGTGACGTGCGTCGCATCAAATTACCCGCATTAGACCATAAACAAGTTCACACGCTTGTCTATGACATCATGAACGACCGTCAGCGCAAAGAATACGAAGAAAACCTTGAGGCAGACTTCTCTTTCGAAGTACCCAAGCTTTCTCGTTTTCGTGTGAACGCGTTTAATCAGCATCGAGGTGCCGCTGCTGTTTTTCGTACCGTTCCAAGTAAGGTGTTTACGCTAGATGATCTCGGAATGGGTAAGGTGTTTCAGGATCTATCTGAAAAAGCGCGTGGTTTAGTCTTAGTCACAGGCCCTACGGGCTCAGGTAAGAGTACCACCTTAGCAGCGATGGTCGACTATATTAACGATACGCGATCAGAGCATATTCTGACCATTGAAGACCCTATCGAGTTTGTTCACGAAAGTAAAAAATGTTTGGTTAACCAGCGTGAAGTGCATCGAGATACGCATAGTTTTGCCAACGCACTGCGTTCAGCGCTTCGTGAAGACCCTGATATTATCCTAGTCGGCGAGATGCGTGACCTTGAAACCATTCGATTGGCACTAACGGCTGCTGAAACAGGTCACTTAGTTTTTGGTACCCTGCATACTACCTCGGCGGCAAAAACCATTGACCGTATTATCGACGTTTTCCCTGCTGCGGAAAAAGATATGGTTCGCTCCATGTTGTCGGAGTCGTTGCAGGGTGTTATCTCACAGACACTGATGAAAAAAATCAAAGGTGGGCGTGTAGCAGCCTATGAAATTATGATCGGTACACCTGCCGTTCGAAATTTGATTCGTGAAGATAAAGTTGCACAGATGTATTCAGCGATTCAAACGGGCGCTTCCTTCGGTATGAAAACACTGGACCAATCTCTTAGTGAACTCGTATCAAAAGGGTTAATCTCTCGTGATGCAGCACGTGAGAAGGCTAAAACTCCGTCATCCTTCTGATGGCTTAAATAAAGGACCAGATTATGGACTTTACACAACTACTTAAAGTGATGTCGGATCGTGGGGCGTCAGATTTATTTGTCACAGCTGGTGCTGCTCCTGCGATCAAGGTTGACGGAACCATCAAACCACTAACCAAGGAAGCATTGAAGCCCGAGCAAGCTAGAAAGCTTGTGTATAGCACCATGAACGACAAGCAACTATCTGAGTTTGAGGGTACTCATGAGTGTAATTTTGCTATCAGTGCTCCAGGTATCGGTCGTTTTCGTGTCAGCGCCTTCGTGCAACGTAACACCCCTGGAATGGTGATGCGACGCATCAATACTTACATTCCTACCCTAGAAGAGTTGAATTTACCACCGGTTTTGAAAGATCTGTCCATGACGAAGCGAGGTTTGATACTTTTCGTGGGCGGTACTTCTACGGGTAAGTCTACGTCATTGGCTTCCATGATTGATTATCGAAACAGCCATCATGCTGGACACATTATTACCATTGAAGATCCCATTGAATATATTCACCATCACAAGAAAAGTATCATCACTCAACGTGAAGTAGGTTTGGATACCGAATCGTATGAAATCGCGTTGAAGAATACGCTGCGTCAAGCTCCTGATGTCATTCTGATGGGTGAGATACGCGATGCAGAAACCATGAAGTATGGGTTGAGCTTTGCTGAAACCGGTCACTTATGTATGGCGACCCTTCACGCAAATAATGCCAACCAAGCATTAGATCGAATTATTTCCTTCTTTGGTCCAGATCATCATAATCAGGTTTGGATGGACATGTCTTTGAATCTCAAGGCTATTGTTGCGCAGCAGCTGTTGCCCACGGTTGATGGTCAAGGGCGCCGTGCTGCGATAGAAGTGCTGATTAATACGCCATTAATTCAGGATATGATCCGTAAGGCGGCTGTGCATGAAATCAAGGACGTGATTAAGAAATCCACCAATTTAGGTATGCAGACTTTTGATCAGTCACTCTTCCAGCTCTATAAAGAGGGTGTCATTAGCTACGATGTTGCTATAAGTCATGCAGATTCGTCTAATGATTTGCGCTTAATGATCAAGCTGAATGCGGAAACCTCTGGTAAATCTAAAACACCACAAAAAGATGAGTCCATGCCGTCATTTACTCTTCAGGAAGAGGATGACAACATGAACTTGAGTGGTGTGGCAGACGTCAAGAGTATGTGATTGACTAGGCCTACTAGCCTCGACGAAACACCACTCGCCCGCCGAGTAGTGTAGTAAAAACACGACCTTTTAATGTTTTACCATTGAAAGGCGTGTTTTTACCGGCAGAACGTAAACTATTTTTATTCACAGTCCACTGTTCGTTAGGATCAAAAATACAGATATCTGCAGGCTTACCGATCTGTAAACTTCCTGAATCTAATCCCAATATTTTTGCTGGTCCTAGAGTGAGTTTCTCAATCACTTGTGGTAGTTCAATTAACTTTCGCTCCACTAAGCTTAAGCTCAGAGGTAACAGGGTTTCTAATCCGCTCAATCCGGCAGCTGTTTCGGCAAAAGGTGCTTGCTTTGAGATTAGATCTTGAGGTTGATGATCAGAACAGATCGCCGTTACGCTCCCTGAAAGTAACCCTTGAATTAAACCTGCACGATCTAATGCACTGCGCAAAGGCGGTTGCAGGTGCAGTGAAGAGTCAAATTCATTGACCTGCTCATCACTTAAAATTAAATGATGCGCAGCAACGTCTGCGGTAACCTTTAAGCCACGCTGTTGGGCGGCAGTGATTAACTGCACCGAGCGTTCACAACTGAGCTGGCCGAAGTGAGCTCTAACACCGGTTTGTTCAACAAGCAGTAAGCAGCGAGAAACCTCAATCGTTTCAGCCGCTTCTGGAATGCCACTTAATCCCATGCGTGTTGAGTTGGCGCCTTCATGCATGCAGCCATTGCTACTGAGGCTGTGATCTTGCGCTTGAAAAACGACTAACAGATCAAAGGTTGCTGCATATTCAAGACAGCGCAGCAGGTTCAAAGTGCTTTTTATAGGTAAGCGAGCATTGGTAAATGCGATACAGCCAGAACCGGCCAGGGCATGTAATGGTGCTAATTGTTCGCCTTGCAGTCCTTGAGTGAGCGCACACATCGGCATCACACGGGCAAAGCCAGCATCCGCTGCTCTATCCTGAATCAGCTCAGCGACAGCCGGTGTGTCAACGATAGGGCGAGTCGTCGGTGGTGTAATTAGCGAGGTGATCCCGCCAGCAGCTGCAGCAGCGGTTTCACTTGCAATACTGCCTTTGTGCGTTTCACCCGGTTCACGTAGATGCGCACATAGATCTATCAAGCCGGGACAGACAATTAGCCCTGTTGCATCAATGACTTCGTCGTAATGAAAATCGTCAGCTAGGTCACCGATAGCATAAATCTCACCAGCACGAACATAGAGGTCGGTCACCTGATCTAGCCCAGTTGCAGGGTCAATTATACGTCCATTGGAAATTTTAATATTCATCATTAGACCCCTGACGCCTCTAATCGCTGCTGAGTTTGTTTTAACTGACCGCTCATCGCCATTGACATCACCGCCATGCGAACGGCTATGCCATTAGTAACCTGTTGTAAAATAACCGAGCGATCACCATCGGCAACCCCTGATTCTATCTCAACGCCACGATTGATCGGCCCTGGATGCATAATAATCGCATCCGGCTTTGCGTAGGCTAGCTTGGCTTCAGTCAAACCAAATAATTTATAGAACTCTGATTCACTGGGTAGTAACGCTGTTTGCATTCGCTCTTTTTGTAGGCGAAGCATAATAATGACATCGACATCGCGCAAACCACGCGACATTTCGTTAAACACTTTAACTCCCATTGACTCAATATGACGGGGTAGGAGTGTTTGCGGGGCAATTACTCTAATCTCTTCGACACCGAGAATACGCAGTGCATGAATTTGAGATCGAGCGACACGAGAATGCAGAATATCGCCGACGATAGCGACTTTTAGTTTCGTAAAGTCGCCCTTATGTTGGCGAATAGTGAGCATATCCAGCATCGCTTGAGTTGGGTGTGCATGGCGACCATCACCGGCATTGATGACGGCTACATCCGGCGTGACATGTTCCGCGATAAAGTGTGCAGCGCCACTGGCGGAGTGGCGCACCACAAACATATCGCAATGCATCGCCCTTAAGGTCATCAGAGTGTCTTTTAACGTTTCACCCTTAGAGGTAGAAGAGGTGCTGATATTCAGGTTAAGTACGTCTGCGGAAAGGCGTTTTGCAGCTAGCTCAAAGGTTGATAGAGTGCGTGTGCTGGCTTCAAAAAACAGATTGGCGACGGTTTTGCCTCGAAGTAGTGGGACTTTTTTGACCTGTTGCGCGCTCATATCGACAAAGGAATCGGCGGTATCGAGAATTTCTGTGAGCAACTCAGCATGCAGGCCTTCGATGGTCAGAAAATGTTTCAGCTGACCTTCGGGTGTCAGTTGTATGCTGTCGTAATGATTCGGGTTAGGCATGGTGTTAATCTCAAATTAGCGTCAAAGGAGTGTGCCGATTAGTTGTTTCGTTGCCGTATTTCCAAAACAAGTGGGGCAGGGCCGTTGAGCTTGATCTGCTGATCCGCGCCCAGCGTCATAATGTCGCCAGCAACATCGGGCTGGATCGGAATTTCACGGTGCTGTAGGTCGATCAAGGTGACCAGCGTAATCGAAGCGGGACGTCCATAATCAAACAGCTCATTCATGGCGGCGCGAATGGTTCGGCCCGACATAATCACATCATCCACCAGAATGACGTGGCGATCTTCAGTCGCGCAGGGAAGATTGGAAGGCAGTACCTTGGGATTAAGGCCATTTCGGGTAAAATCATCTCGATAGAAAGAGATATCTAGCATTCCCATGGGGCTTTGCAAGCCTAGACGCTGATGTAGATGTTCTGCAATCCAAACACCGCCGGTTCTGATGCCAACAATGAGGGGGTCTTCGATGTTGCGGTATGTGATCAGTGCGTTGAGGTTCTGTGTCATTTTATCGAGCAAATGCTCGACATTCAGATTACCTGATACCATAAAGGCTCTCCAGTGGCGTGTGGCTGGGAAAAAGAGTGTCAGTGTTAAACCAGTCTTCTAGAATTAAACGCGCAGCAATGCTATCAACGGGATCTTTGCGGTAATGATTGCTACCGCCTGCCGCATGGTGGATCTCTTTTGCTTCGCGTGTTGTGAGGCGTTCGTCGATAATAAAGCAGGGAAGTTGAAAGCGTTCGTGAAGGCGGTTAGCGAATTTTCGTGAACGACGAGCCATATCGCTGATGCTGCCATCCATATTTAGCGGGATACCAATGACCAAACAGTGAGGTTGCCAAGTGTCGATTAAACTGTTTATGAGGTTCCAATCTGGAATGCCATCTTTTGCAGCGATGGGTTCAAGAGGAGACGCAGTAGCGGTGATTCGTTGACCAAAAGCGGCTCCGATACGTCGGGTGCCAAAATCAAATGCTAATGCCGTTTCAAAGTCTGTTGCCGTAACACGAGATGGTTGCATGCAATATGTCGATTAGGCATGTCCGGCATGTGCTGTCATCAGTTGTAAATTGACACCCAGTGATGCTGCCGCTGCCTGAAGTCGCTCCTCAGCTGGTAATTTAAACATTATATCTGAATTTGCTGGGCAGCTTAACCAAGTATTGTCACAGATCTCTTGTTCCAGTTGACCGGGGCTCCATCCGGCATAGCCAAGTGCGACTAAATAATCTTTAGGGCCTTCGCCAACGGCGATCGCTTCTAAAATATCCATTGATGTGGTTAGGCGAATATCACCAGTGATCGAATGACTGGATAACCATCGACTACCATCATCGCGATGTAATACAAAACCGCGATCTTGATGAATCGGTCCGCCACGAAATACAGGCATTGGGTCGATCGCTATTTTACTGTAGTCCAGATCAATATGGGCGAAGAGGTCATGAACTAACATACCTGCAGGTCGATTAACAATGATGCCCATCGCACCATATTCGCTGTGATCGCAAATATAGGTCAGGGTGTTAGAGAAATGGCGATCGTCGAGGTGAGGCATCGAAATAAGAAATTGATCGCGAAGAGACGTAGATTCAGACATGATCTTTACCCTGAAATACCGATAGTCATCGGCTGTGTAGATGCATACAAAAAATAATTCTATATTAGGTTTAGTTCACGCTGGCGCGATTCTCAAATTTCCAGGTACGAATTATTTCAAGACGATCGGTACTTCGACGCATTTCGTTGGTGAAGGGTTGGAAGGGAGAAGCCATTTGTACGATACGGATAGCTGCATTATCCAGTACCGCATGTCCTGAAGATTGGAGAACATCAATCTCTGCAACACTGCCATCTGGCATAATGGCAACCAGTAAGCGTAAGCTGCCGTTGATGTTATTGCGGCGTGCTTCTTCTGGGTAATTCATATTGCCGACAGATTCGATGCGGCGACGCCAGTTATCTAAATAGATCGCATCATCATGAGCCATGGTTGACGGAGAAGATGTTAGGCGCCTAACACGAGGTTTGCGCGATTGATCTTGTTGTTGCGCCGACAGTTGCGCCTGAATGCTGGCTATTTCCATGCTTCGTGCCAGCAGCGATCCGGATGGTCCTGAGGTGGGCGGTGGTGATGCCTCTGGTTGACGTTGCTGCTGCACCGGTGCTTGTTGCACTGCTGGCGCTTGAGTTACCACTGCTGCTGGTGTTTCAGTCGGTGCCGGTGGTGCCGGTGGTGCCGGTGGTGCCGGTGGTGCGGGTTCGGGTTGTACGACTGCTTCGGGCACCGGTTCTGGCGGTGTTGGTTCAGGCTGTGGTTCAGGAATAGGTTCAGCTACAGGCTGAGGAATCGGTGCTTGCTCACGAATTTCTTCATCTTCAAGGAGTGATTCTTCCGTTACACTCGGGTCAAGCATCTCCTCACTGTCACCACTGCCGAGCTGATTTTCTTGTGCAAAGAAATCGGCATCATCTGGTGCTTGCTCTGTCGGCTGATAAGCCAGTGTGATATCAAGTGTATGTTGAGGTTTGACGCTTTGGGGTAGATTAAAGCTGATCGCCAAAATCAAAAAACCATGCAGAGCGACGGCCAAAAACAAATTAAGGCCGAAGCGGTCTGCTGCGGTTTTATACCATGAATGTTGGCGATCAGGCTCTAGGCTCATCGGTTCGCAAGTGTCTTTTCAATCGTGTCCATCAGCTGCATACCGATATCTAAACCGAATTGGTTGTCCAGTTCTCGGATGCATGTCGGACTGGTTACATTCACTTCCGTTAGGTAGTCGCCAATCACATCTAAGCCAACAAAAAGTAATCCTTGTTCTCTTAAACGAGGGCCGACTTGTTCACAGATCCAGCGGTCTCTGTCGCTTAGGGGCTGACCTTCACCACGCCCACCTGCAGCAAGGTTGCCACGTGTTTCACCTGCAGACGGAATTCTGGCTAATGCATAGGGAACAGGTTCACCGTTAATCATTAAGATGCGCTTATCGCCTAGGCTGATTTCCGGTAAATATTTTTGCACCATACACATTTGCGTGCCGTGTTGAGTTAGAGTTTCAATCACGACGCCTAAATTTAAGCCATCTTCTTTGATGCGGAAGATCGAAGTGCCACCCATGCCATCCAGTGGTTTGAAGATCACATCGCGGTGTTCGGCTTGGAAAGCGCGAAGTTGTTCAGTGTTGCGTGAAACGAGAACGGGTGGACAGCATTGAGGGAAGTGTGTGGCAAACAGCTTCTCGTTGAAGTCTCTAAGTCCTTGGGTGCGATTAACAATCAAGGTCCCTTTCGCTTCGGCTAAGGCAAGAATTTGCGTGGAATACAGAAATTCATTATCAAAAGGTGGATCTTTGCGCATTAAGATCACATCTAGGTCGGCTAAGGCTTTTGACTGATATTCTCCGCGTTCAAACCAGTGCACAGGGTCCATCTGCACCTGTAACGGTGCCATGCGTGCCATAGCCTCACCTTGAGCAATGCTAAGATCGGACTGCTCCATATACCAAAGCTCCCAGCCTTTACGTTGTGCGGCCCACAGCATGGCGAGGCTGGAATCTTTTTTGTAGCTGATGGCGTCGATGGGGTCCATCACGATGCCGATTTTTATGCTCATATGAAATCCTTTGATATTAGGCGGTTTGCCAAAACTTAACGCAGATCACCCCAAAGATAATGAAGAATAGCGCAGGCAGCAACGGGTGCGGTTTCTGTTCTCATGACTCTAGGTCCAAGCCTTAATGGTTTGAAATCATATTCTAAGGCCAATGCGATCTCTGCATCGCTTAAACCACCTTCCGGACCGATTAACAAGGCAACTGATTGTGGTGCTTGATAACTATCCAATGGCGCTTCTTCATGCGGGTGAAGAACCAGTTTTAACTCAGCTTCGCAGTCTTTAAGCCACGCTTCAAGCGATAGCGGAGCTGAAATGTCAGGAGGTGTGGCGCGCATTGATTGTTCACAAGCGCTCACAGCTGTTTGCTGCCAGTGGCGTTGGCGCTTGTCTTGTCGATCAGATGACAGTCGTACCTCACAGCGTTCGGTAAAAAGCGGCGATATCTTATGACAACCCAATTCGGTGGCTTTTTGAATAGCATAATCCATCCGTTCACCGCGAGAGATGGCTTGTCCGATTTCAATCTTTAAGGATGATTCGCGCTCATTAGGTGCAGACTCGAGCACACGAATCTGCATTTGTCGCTTATCTGCATGAGTGACTTCCGCTAAATAGTCAACGCCATCGCCATTAAACAGGGTGAGTTTATCCCCTTCGCGCATCCTGAGAACCTTTGCCGCATGCTGAAAAACTGAGTCAGTTAGGGTTAACTCTTGCATGCCAGCCAGCGGTTGGTTCTCATAGAAGCGTGGAATTCTCATGGGCTATGTCGCTACCTATTTAGTGAACTTTTAGTCAGTAAACATCAAAGACCGGATGCTTTGCGTAAGCTATCTGCTTTATCGGTTTTTTCCCAAGGGAAGGCGATAAAGGTTTCAGTTTGTGTTTTACCCTCTTGATCGATCCACTCGTAACTGGTTTCGAAAGGCTCACGACCAAAGTGACCGTAGGCTGCCGTTAATTGATACATGGGATGCAGTAAATCGAGCATCTTCGTGATCGCATAAGGGCGTAGGTCAAACTCCTTTTGAACCAGTTTAATAATGTCAGTATCGCTAATCTTGCCGGTGCCGAACGTATTAATAGAAACAGAGGTTGGTTCAGCGACACCGATAGCATAGGAAACTTGAATTTCACAGCGATCCGCTAGGCCCGCAGCGACGATATTTTTAGCCACATAGCGACCGGCATAGGCAGCTGAACGATCCACCTTAGAAGGATCTTTACCAGAAAATGCACCACCACCATGACGCGCCATACCACCGTAGGTATCCACAATAATTTTACGACCGGTTAAACCGCAGTCCCCCACAGGTCCGCCGATAACAAATTTTCCGGTAGGATTGATATGATAGCGTGTGTTTTCACTCAGCCATTCTGCAGGAATAACCGCTTCGATGATTTCACGCTGCACCATACGGCGCAGATCATCTTGTCGTATTTCAGGGTCATGCTGGGTTGATAGAACTACAGCATCAACCCCACAAGGTTTACCTTCATTATCGTAGCGAAAAGTAACCTGACTTTTCGCATCAGGACGTAACCAAGGAAGCATACCGCTCTTACGCAGTTCAGCTTGACGTTCAACCAAGCGATGAGCGTAATGAATCGGTGCTGGCATTAAGGATGGCGTTTCATTGGTGGCGTAGCCAAACATTAAACCTTGATCGCCTGCACCCTGATCTTCAGGCTTGCTTCGATCAACACCCTGAGCGATATCGACGCTTTGTTTGCCTATCAAGTTGATTACGCCGCAAGTCGCACCGTCATAACCAACTTGGGAAGAGGTATAGCCAATGTTGTTGATGACATTTCGAACCAAGTCTTCAAGATCAACCCAGGCAGACGTAGAAATTTCACCGGCTACAATCGCAACACCGGTTTTAACCAGTGTTTCGCAGGCAACGCGGGCATGTTTGTCGCGGGCGATAATGGCATCTAAAACCGCATCAGAGATCTGGTCAGCAATTTTGTCTGGGTGACCTTCTGAAACAGATTCAGAGGTGAAAAGAGTGTATTCGCTCATGTCAGGAAATATCCTATCGTTTCAAAATTAGGCAACAGTCTAGAATCATTCAGGCCATTTTAGCGGTTTGGGCCGTCATTTTCACAACTGAATTTGGTGTTTAGGGTGAAAATTAAGAGATTTTGCATGAATTTTGCGCTTTATGTGCATTTGCATTTGAAGCGCGTGGCTATCTGCGAGAAAATCACCACTGAAATTTTATTACGCACGCTACACTAAATCGGGCCACCCCTAGGAGTTGTTTGAATGTCCTCTCGTCGTGAACTTGCCAATGCTATTCGTGCATTGAGCATGGATGCCGTCCAGAAAGCTAAATCCGGTCATCCCGGAGCGCCAATGGGTATGGCGGATATCGCTGAAGTCTTATGGAATGACTTCATGAAGCATAACCCTGCCAATCCATACTGGTATGATCGTGACCGCTTTGTGCTTTCCAACGGCCACGGCTCTATGCTGATCTATTCGTTACTTCACCTGACTGGCTACGATGTCAGCATTGAAGATATTAAAAACTTCCGCCAATTGCATAGCAAAACCGCAGGACACCCAGAGTATGGTTACTGCCCTGGTGTTGAAACGACAACCGGTCCATTAGGTCAAGGTATTACCAATGCGGTCGGTATGGCTATCGCAGAAAAAGTATTGGCTGCGCAGTTTAATCGTGAAGGCCATGACGTTATTGATCACTTCACGTATACCTTCCTTGGTGACGGTTGTTTGATGGAAGGTATTTCCCACGAAGCTTGTTCACTGGCTGGTACCTTAGGCCTCGGTAAGTTGATCGCTTTCTGGGACGACAACGGCATCTCTATTGATGGTGAAGTGGAAGGTTGGTTTACCGATAACACACCTGCACGTTTTGAATCTTACGGCTGGCAAGTGATTGCGAATGTCGACGGTCATGATGCAGATCAGATTCGTGAAGCGATTGAAAAAGCGCGTGAAAATACTGAACAGCCGACGTTAATCTGCTGTAAAACGATTATCGGCTTTGGTTCACCAAACAAGCAGGGCAAGGAAGACTGCCATGGTGCTCCGTTAGGTGAAGATGAAATTTTATTGGCACGCGAACAACTTCAGTGGCCACACTTGCCTTTCGATGTTCCTGCTGAAATTTATGATGACTGGAATGCCGTTGAAGCAGGTCAGCATGCCGAAACGGAATGGAATGAGCGTTTGGTTGCCTACAAAAGCGCCTATCCTGAGTTAGCCGATGAATTGTTACGTCGTTTAAGTGGCGAATTGCCAGCTGATTTCACTGCAAAAGTGGATCAGTGGATTGCTGAGGTGGCTGCCAAAGGCGAAACCATTGCTACCCGTAAAGCGTCTCAAAATGCACTGAATGCACTAGGTCCGATCTTGCCGGAATTTTTGGGCGGTTCAGCTGATCTGGCTGGATCTAACCTAACCATTTGGTCCGGCGCTAAGGGTGTTTCTAAAGCAGAAGCGAATGGTAATTACCTGTATTACGGTGTGCGTGAATTTGGCATGAGTGCCATGATGAACGGTATCGCTCTTCATGGTGGCTTCATTCCTTACGGCGCAACTTTCCTGGTATTTATGGAATATGCGCGTAATGCCGTGCGTATGGCTGCGTTAATGAAGCAGCGTGTCATCTTTGTCTATACCCATGACTCTATCGGTTTGGGTGAAGATGGCCCAACGCATCAGCCAATTGAGCAGATCTCTAACCTACGTCATACACCCAATATGGAAACGTGGCGTCCATGCGATGCTGTTGAGTCAGCCGTTAGCTGGAAATCAGCAGTCCTGCGTACGGATGGTCCAAGTGCGTTGATCTTCTCGCGTCAAAACCTTGCGCATCAAGCACGTTCAAATGAACAGATTGCTGACATAGAGCGTGGCGGATATGTATTAAAAGCTTGCGAAGGTCAGCCAGATCTTATTTTGATCGCAACCGGTTCTGAAGTGGCGTTAGCGATGGATGCCGCGCAACAGCTTTCAAGCGAAGGTCGTCAGGTTCAAGTCGTCTCTATGCCTTGTACAGAACGTTTTGATAAGCAAGATGCCGCTTACCGCGAGAGCGTTCTGCCAAAAGCAGTAACCGCTCGTATTGCTATTGAAGCCGCTCAAGCAGACTTCTGGTACAAGTATGTTGGACTAGACGGTGCTATTGTGGGGATGCGAAGCTTTGGTGAGTCCGCTCCAGCGGGCGATCTATTTAAGCACTTTGGCTTTACCGTTGAAAACCTTCTCGAAACAGCACGTGGGTTGATCTAATCACATTCCTATGAGCTATCGGATTGCAATTAACGGATACGGACGTATTGGCCAGTGCGTTTTGCGTGCGCTATATCAGCGAGGCCTGCAGCAAAAGCTGCAGGTTGTCGCATTAAATGAATTAGCGGATATCGAAACTCTAACCTATTTAACACGCTATGACACAACGCATGGCCGCTTCCCTATGACGGTGAGTCACAGCGATCAGCATCTGTTGATCAATGAAGACGCCATTAAGGTATTAAGTGTAGAAGATCCAGAATTTCTGCCTTGGGCAGCGTTGGATGTTGATCTGGTTCTCGACTGTTCTGGTAGCTTTTCCGATCGTGCACAGGCGCAAAAGCACTTAAACAGTGGGGCAAAACGTTTGCTCTTTTCTAACCCAGCTTCTGCGGATATTGATGCAACGATTATCTTCGGTATCAATCATCATGCCTTAAATGGATCACAGCGTATCGTATCAGCAGCCTCTTGTACGACCAATTGCTTGGTACCCGTACTAGACCTTTTGGATCGCCATTTTGGTATCCTTAACGGAGTGACCACGACGGTCCATTCGGCAATGAATGATCAACCCGTGATTGACAGTTATCATCGAACGGATCTGCGGCTAACGCGCAGTGCACTGCAATCGATTATTCCTGTCGATACTGGGTTAAGTAAGGGAATAGATAGGCTTCTTCCTCATTTGGCTGGACGTTTCCAGTGTCTGCATTTGCGCGTGCCAACGATTAATGTGTCCTTGATGGATATATCGATTAATTTGGCTCGTGAGGTCACTGTTGAGGACGTAAATGCCTTATTTGAGCAATCAGCGTTAAGTGACCCTCTGTTGAATCTGTTGGGCTATACAGAAGAGCCTCACGCATCTATCGATTTCAATAGTGATAGCCGCTCAGTGATTGTGGATGGCACACAGACGCGTGTATCAGGCGGCCAATTGTTAAAGATGGTTTGCTGGTTTGATAATGAATGGGGTTATGCCAACCGCATGCTCGATGTGGCAGAACACTGGCTGGCACAAACCTAAACTTTTTGACTAACTATGAAACAGGGACTCAGCGTATGAGTATTCAGAAAATGACCGATCTAGATCTAGCTGGAAAGCGAGTGCTTATCCGCGAAGATCTTAATGTACCCGTAAAAGATGGCAAAGTAACATCAGATGCGCGTATTCGTGCTTCGTTACCGACCATTGAGTTAGCACTGAAATCGGGTGCTAAAGTGATGGTTATGTCACATTTAGGTCGTCCAACGGAAGGAGAGTATGAAGAGAAGTATTCACTGGCGCCAGTTGCGGAGCATCTCTCCGTATTACTGAAGCGCCCTGTCCCGTTGATTCGACATTGGTTGAACGCTGATTTTGACGTCGCTGAGGGCGATCTTGTTGTGCTCGAAAACGTGCGCTTCAACGCCGGTGAGAAAAAAGATAATGAAGAGCTAGCCAAAAAAATGGCGGCCTTGTGTGATGTCTTTGTCATGGATGCTTTCGGTACTGCGCATCGTGCACAAGCCTCAACGCACGGTGTGGCTAAATTTGCTCCGACTGCCTGTGCAGGTCCATTGTTGGCCAATGAATTAGAAGCGCTTGCCAAAGCCCTGGATGCACCTGCTCGTCCTATGATGGCCATCGTGGGTGGCTCTAAAGTGTCTACCAAGCTGGAGGTATTAAACTCCTTATCTGACAAATGCGATCAATTGATCGTCGGTGGTGGTATTGCGAATACCTTCTTGGCCGCTGCGGGTAAACCGGTGGGTAAATCACTGTGCGAGCATGACCTCATTCCGGTAGCTCAAGCACTGATGGCTAAGGTGCATATTCCATTGCCGGTAGATGTGGTTGTAGCGAAAACGTTTGCTGAAGATGCTGAAGCAACCGTTAAATCAGTGGATGATGTGGCTGAAGATGACATGATTTTAGATATTGGACCTAAATCAGCACAGAGTTTGGCAGAACTGTTAAAAGCTGCGGGAACCATCATTTGGAATGGTCCAGTGGGTGTGTTCGAATTTGACCAGTTTGGCGAAGGTACTCGTACTATTTCGATGGCTATTGCGGAAAGCCAAGGTTTTTCCATTGCCGGCGGTGGTGATACCCTTGCTGCTGTTGATAAATACGCGATTGCTGATCAAGTTTCCTACATCTCGACTGGGGGCGGTGCCTTCCTAGAGTTTGTAGAAGGGAAAGTGTTACCGGCGGTTGCCGTTTTGGAACAACGCGCTGCAAAGCAGTGATCAACACTAAAATTTAGAGAGGTTTATTCTCATGGCTCTTATTTCTATGCGTCAGTTGCTCGATCATGCTGCTGAGCGGGGATATGGAATTCCTGCGTTTAACGTAAACAATTTAGAACAGATGCGCGCCATCATGGAAGCGGCTGACAAAACCAACTCTCCCGTTATCGTGCAAGCCTCAGCGGGCGCACGTAAATATGCCGGATCTAACTTTCTGCGTCATATGATTTTGGCTGCCATTGAAGAGTTTCCGCATATTCCTATCTGTATGCACCAAGATCATGGTACTAGTCCTGCAGTCTGCCAGCGTTCAATTGCGATGGGCTTCTCATCCGTGATGATGGATGGCTCTCTAGGTACGGACGGTAAAACGCCGACTTCTTACGAGTACAACGTTGAAGTGACCCGTCGTACCGTTGAAATGGCGCATGCGTGTGGTGTTTCTGTTGAAGGTGAGTTGGGCTGCTTAGGGTCACTGGAAACGGGTATGGCAGGCGAAGAAGATGGTATCGGTGCAGAAGGGATTTTATCGCACGATCAGATGTTAACTGACCCTGAAGAAGCGGCTGACTTTGTTCGCAAAACAGGCGTGGATGCCTTAGCGATTGCCATAGGTACCAGTCATGGAGCATACAAATTTACCCGTCCACCTACTGGCGATACGCTAGCGATTCAGCGAATCAAAGAGATTCATGCACGCATTCCTGATACTCACTTAGTGATGCATGGCTCTTCATCAGTACCTCAAGATTGGTTGGCCATCATTAATGAATACGGTGGCGAGATTCCTGAAACTTACGGTGTGCCGGTAGAAGAGATCGTTCAAGGGATTAAGCACGGTGTGCGCAAGGTCAATATTGATACCGATCTTCGCTTAGCCTCTACCGGCGCTATTCGCCGTTTCTTGGCGCATAACAAAGCTGAATTTGATCCACGTAAGTATCTAAAAGAGACCATGACCGCGATGCGCGATATCTGTATCGATCGTTATGAAGCGTTTGGTACCGCAGGTAACGCAAGTCTGATCACGCCAATCTCATTAGAGAACATGGCTGATCGTTATGAGTCTGGTGAGTTAGACGTTAAGATTAATTAATTCATATCTGTTTTTTTCAGGTGGAGCCATGCTTCACCTGTTTCCTTTATGCCTGATATCCCCTAATTCCCCCTCACTTTCCAAAACAACTGTTTGTTTTAAATATGAACTTTTCTTGTCTTGCACTTAAGTAGCGCAGTAAACATTTTTTTGTGTATTTTTGGTGCGTTATGGGCTACCTTAGTTTTAGGCTTAAAGTCTGTTAATAAGTAGAAGCGCGTTAAACGCTCGGTTTTTCGAAAAATTCCAGTAGGTTTTCATTGCTGGCTCGAAAATTGCAATAGCTCCCGTGCGTTTATGCGTAACTACTATTTAAAAGTTGCGTAAAACAATAAACAACATTCATGGGAGAAACTACATGAAGAAGATTGCAACAATCGTTGGCGCTGCAATGGCGGTTACCGCTGCAGCTGGTGTAAATGCAAGTACTTTAGATTCTGTTAAAAACCGTGGCGCTCTTCAATGCGGCGTCAGTGATGGTCTACCTGGTTTTTCTGCTACTGATAGCGCTGGTCGTTGGCAAGGTCTTGATGCTGATTTCTGTCGTGCTGTTGCTGCCGCTGTTTTAGGTGATGCTGAAAAAGTAAATTTCGTATCTTTGACTGCAACAGAGCGTTTCACTGCATTGCAATCGGGTGAAATTGATGTCCTTTCTCGTAACTCCACTTGGACACTGACTCGCGATGCGTCTTTGGGCCTAAACTTCGCTGGTGTAAACTACTACGATGGTCAGGGTTTCCTAGTAAGCAAAGATTTAGGTGTGGATAGCGCGTTAGAACTGGATGGTGCTTCTGTATGTATCCAGTCAGGTACCACCACAGAGCTTAACCTTGCTGATTATTTCCGTATGAACGGCATGAGTTATGAGCCAGTCCTCTATGATACATCAGATCAAACGACTGCAGGTTTTGAAGCCGGTCGTTGCGATATTTTAACGTCTGACCAATCTCAGCTTTCAGCTCTTCGTCTACAGCTTTCAAATCCGGATGCTGCCGTTGTTCTTCCAGAAATCATCTCTAAAGAACCTCTAGGACCCGTTGTACGTCAAGGTGATGATGTATGGTTTAATATCGTAAAATGGACTCTGTTTGCTAAGATCAATGCTGAGGAAATGGGCATTACCACGGTCAATGCAGAAGAAATGTTGTCTTCCGATGATCCTTCAGTTCAGCGTTTCTTGGGCGTATCGGGCAACATGGGTGAGTTGTTAAATCTAGAAAATAACTGGGCTTACAACATTGTTAAACAAGTAGGCAACTACGGCGAAGTGTTTGAGCGTACAGTTGGTAAGGGCTCTCCGCTTAACATTGAACGTGGCGTGAACGCACTATGGACTGATGGTGGTATTCAGTACGCACCACCTGTTCGTTAATAGTTCAATTCTGGGTTAACAGTCTGGATCATGGGGTTAAAGCCTCATGATCCATCTCAGAACCTAGTCTGAGATTTCCTTTTGACTGTCAGAGGCGCTTATTCTCAATGAAATCAAATAACCGTAATGGTCTTACCCGCCTAATCTATAACCCGACAGCGCGCAGTCTGTTTTTTCAGGCCGTTGTGCTAGGTGGATTACTCTGGTTCATGCTTACCATTATAGGTAATGTAATGACCAACCTCGACTCTCGAGGAATATCTACTGGCTTTGGCTTTTTGAGTCAACCAGCTGGCTTTGGCATATCACAAACCCTGATTGAATATAACGAGACCTTTTCTTTTGGTCGAACCTTTATTGTTGGGTTGCTGAATACGTTGTTAGTTTCCGCATTAGGAATCGTCGCAGCAACCATATTGGGTGTGTTTGTGGGGATCAGTCGAATTTCTCCAAACTGGCTACTACGAAAAATCTCGATGGTTTACATCGAGATACTGCGAAACATTCCACTGCTATTACAAATTTTCTTCTGGTATTTCGTTGTATTACAGACACTGCCAAGACCTAGAGACAGTATTACCTTTGGCGAAGCTATCTTTATCAATGTTCGTGGTGTTTTTGTTCCCAAGCCCATGGCAGAAACAGGCTTTACCTTTTATGTGATACTGATCGTGGCTGCGATTATCGGTGTGTTTGTTCTAGGTCGATGGGCTAAACGCCGAATGATCGATACAGGACAGCAATTTCCAGTATTTTGGACATCGGTTGGCATTCTGATTGGAACAGTCCTGATTGGATACTTTATTACTGGACGTCCCATTTCACTAGAATATCCTGAATTACGCGGTTTGAATTTCCGCGGAGGTATCTCCTTATTGCCAGAGCTTTTGGCTTTATGGTTTGCCCTGACTATTTACACCAGTACCTACATCGGTGAGATAGTGCGTTCAGGCATACAGTCAGTAGCTCATGGTCAAACAGAAGCTTGTCGTGCGTTGGGTTTAAATGAAAAGCAGCGTATGAATTTGGTCATTCTCCCGCAAGCGATGCGTGTCATGATCCCACCAATGACTAGCCAGTACCTGAATTTAACTAAAAACTCTTCGTTGGCGACGGCGATAGGTTACCCCGATTTGGTGTCCGTTTTTGCTGGAACAACCCTCAATCAAACGGGTCAGGCAATAGAAATTATTACCATGACGATGCTGGTTTACCTGACGATCAGTTTATCGGTATCAGCCTTTATGAACTGGTTTAACAAACGTGTTGCGTTGGTGGAGCGATAAAATGGAAAAATTTACTCCCATTGAAAGTCGTCCTGCACCCTTGGTTGAGGTTGGCATCATAGGCTGGATGAGAAGAAATCTTTTTTCTAGTATTCCAAATACTCTGGTGACCTTATTCACAGCGTATATGTTGTGGATTGTGTTGGTGCCATTTATAAATTGGGCTTTTATTAGTTCTGACTGGTTTGGAACTTCTCGTGAAGATTGCTCCAGTGGTGGTGCCTGCTGGGTATTTGTGACGGTGCGTTGGAACCTGTTTATGTATGGTTTCTATCCTGAAGATAGTTACTGGCGCCCCAATCTCGCATTTATTCTGCTGATAGTGACAATTGCGTGGCTTTCAATTCCTAATTTGCCATTCAAAAAGTGGGTGGGTATTGCTGCCATTACTGTCTATCCAGTGGTTGCGTATACCTTGCTTTATGGTGGTTTTGGCTTAGAAGTGATCCCAACTCACCGTTGGGGTGGCTTAATGCTAACACTGGTATTGGCGCTTATCGGTATTGTCGCTGCGATTCCAATCGGTATTCTGCTGGCGCTTGGGCGTCGAAGTGAGATGCCTGTCATAAAGATGGTTTGTGTCATCTTTATTGAGTTTTGGCGTGGCGTACCGTTGATCACCATTTTGTTTATGGCGTCAGTCATGCTTCCGCTATTTTTTGCCGGTGGAACTGATGCAGATAAATTGATGCGTGCATTGATCGGGATCATCATGTTTCAGTCTGCTTACATGGCTGAAGTGGTGCGTGGTGGTTTGCAAGCACTGAGTAAAGGACAGTTTGAAGGCGCGGATGCGCTAGGTTTGAGTTATTGGCAAAAAATGAACCTAGTGGTGTTACCCCAAGCCTTGAAAATTATGATTCCGGGCATAGTGAATACCCTGATCTCCTTATTTAAGGACACCAGTCTAATCGTCATTATCGGTTTGTTAGATGTATTGGGTATGGTTCGCCAAGCGCTGTCTGATCCAGCTTGGTTGGGTTATCCAGCAGAGGGTTATCTATTTGCTGCCTTCATGTTCTGGATCTTCTGTTTCAGTATGTCTCGTTACAGTATTTATCTTGAAGATCGCCTCAATACCGGCCATCGGAATTAATTGGAGTTCTGGTCTATGACGAACGAACAAGAGTTTATTATCACTCTGAATAATGTAAATAAATGGTACGGCCAGTTTCACGTATTGAAGGATATCAACCTAAACGTGAAGGTCGGTGAAAGGATCGTTATTTGTGGTCCTTCAGGCTCTGGCAAATCAACCATGATCCGTTGTATCAACCACTTGGAAGAGCATCAAGAAGGAGATATCGTTGTTGATGGTGTGGTGTTGAATAATGACTTGAAGAACATTGGTCAGATACGTAAAGAAGTAGGTATGGTGTTCCAACACTTTAACCTCTTCCCACATCTGACGGTTCTGCAAAATTGCACGTTGGCACCTATTTGGGTCAGAAAAATGCCTCAAAAAGAAGCTGAGGCGATTGCAATGAAATATTTGGAACGTGTCAAAATTCCAGAGCAGGCCAATAAGTTTCCAGGACAGCTATCGGGTGGGCAGCAACAGCGTGTCGCCATTGCAAGAAGCTTATGTATGAATCCAAGGGTAATGCTGTTTGATGAGCCGACTTCTGCTCTTGACCCAGAGATGATAAAGGAAGTGTTGGATGTTATGGTGGAACTAGCTCAAGAAGGGATGACCATGTTGTGCGTCACTCACGAAATGGGCTTTGCGAAAAAAGTGGCAGACCGCGTTATCTTTATGGATGCTGGTCAAATTGTAGAAGAGAATGAGCCAGAAGAGTTCTTCAATAATCCTCAATCAGACCGCACCAAGTTATTCCTCAGTCAAGTACTGGGGCATTAATCCCATTCTCAATCGAGTAGTAGGGTGAACCTGCTGCTCGATTGTCTGTCCTAAGTCATCTATAACCTGACTTTTTACGTATCTTTACTGTGATCGTCATGTTATTGCTATGTATAAAAGCTAAAATCTTCTTATTAGCTTCTAATCATTAAACGCGTTTAACTGCGTTATTAAAAATATCTCAAGGAGAGACCGTGTGCGACCATCGTTGTTTGCGATCCTGATCAGCTCATTGTTGTTTTTAACGGGTTGTGATCAACCGGCAGCACAAAGTAATGAACAACAAAGACAACCCCGCCCACATCTCGTTGAGGTTTATAACGTCAACTTTGAAGACGTGAAATTAGATCGGATGCGAACGGGTACGCTAAGGGCAACAACACGCTTTAGGGTGTTTGCACAAGAGGAAGGTCAACTGGCAGCCTTGCCCTGGTATCCCGGTGATACAGTTAATCAAGGTGAGCTGTTGATGGCTTTAGATGATAGTTTGCTGAGGTCACAAATAGCCCGAAGTCGCGCAGAACTCAGCCGAGCTGAGCGAGATTTAGAAAGAGTGCGCTCGCTTTCTCAACGAAACTTAACGTCCGTTGAAGAGTTACAAAAACGCGAAACTGAGCTTGAAATCGCTCGTGCAGAGTTGGCTATTCTAAATACTCGTCTTTCCTTTACGCGAACCGAAGCACCTTTTTCTGGTGTCATTACCGAACGACTTTCTGATCCGGGTAATTTCGCATCAAAAAATACACATCTACTCACATTGATTGATCCTCAGTCATTAGTGGTTGATCTTCAGTTATCAGAACAAGTGATGACACACCTTAATCTTGAAGATCTGGTCGATATTCAGCTTGATGCGTTAGGCTCACAAATATTCATGGGCAAAGTATCGCGTATCTATCCGGAAATTGATCCACTAACGCGTCGAGGGCAGGTAGAGATCAGTTTAGATCCAGTACCTAATGGCGCGCTACCGGGTCAGCTAGCGCGTGTTAGTTTAACGGCCAATTTGCAACAGCGAATCATGATTCCGTTTGCCGCCCTGCGCTTTGAGCAGGGTGAATATGTTTACGTGATGAATGAGCAGCAGCGTATAGAAAAACGTGAGGTCATTACTGGACTTAGAGTGGCAGATCGAGTAGAGATTTTAGAAGGTCTCACTGCTAATGAAGCGGTCGTCATTCGAGGTTTTATGGGACTCACGGAAGGTCGACACGTGACCCCAGTCACTCCGTTATCGGAACGGGGTAGTTAAGATGTCTAAAACGGTATTACGACATAGCTCTGGTGTAGCGGGTTGGTCCATTCGACATCCTGTCGGTGTCACAATGATTGCACTGGCAGTGATCGTGTTAGGTGTGTTTAGCTTAAGTCGATTGTCGGTTGATCTTCTGCCACGCCTAATCTATCCCGAAATACGTGTCAGCATCACTGATCAGGGTGTTCCAGCCGTAGTGATGGAAGATCGTGTAACACGCTTTTTAGAAGAGCAATTGGCCGTCACTGAGGATATGGTCAATATCCAGTCAAGTACCAGTCAGGGTCGAGCTTCAGTGGATTTAATCTTCCCTTATGGCAAAGATATTGATATCGCCTTAAGAGATGCCAGCACACGCCTGGATAGAGCAAGACGTTTACTGCCGGATTCCATCGAACAACCCACTATATTTAAGCGAGACCCCTCACAAATCCCCGTGATGCAATTTGCCATCAGCTCATCTTTGCGAGATCCCGTTGAGTTACGTACATGGGTTGACGATGTGTTTGCCAATTGGTTTATTAATTTACCCGGCGTTGCGGCTGCCGAGGTGGGTGGAGGGTTGGAAAGAGAAATTCAGATACTACCCGATCCGGTTCGATTGGCAGGGCTAGGATTAGAAGTAGATGATGTCGTTGATGCCTTAACGCGTAATCATCGTGAAGATCCAGCGGGTCGTTTAAGGACAGAGCGACAAGAGATTAGTGGTCGTATTAGTGGACGATTTGATAGTGTTGAAGCCTTAGCTTCGTTATCCATACCCCTAGCGGATGGTAGTCGAGTCTCATTAGATGAGGTGGCGACGATATTAGATACCCATAAAGATGAGCGTTTACGAATCCGTGCCAATGGTATTCCCGCGCTACAGTTATCCATCCAGAATCAACCTGACGCGAACACTATTTCGGTTGCTAACCATGTACAAACACGGATGCAATGGCTTAGCGATCAGGGACTGATACCCGATGATATAGAGATCTATCCTATCTCTGATCAATCCATTTATGTGCGTCAGGCATTGAATAACTCAGTTATTGCGGTTGTCAGTGGTGCATTATTGGCCATGTCAGTGGTCTATCTGTTTTTGGGTAACCTACGACGCACGTTGATCATTGGTAGCGCAATTCCCATCGCAGTGATGGTGACCTTTGTATTGATGGGTATCAGCAATCTCACCCTAAATATCATGACCTTAGGTGGTTTGGCATTAGGTGTGGGGATGTTGGTCGATAACACCATTGTTATGCTGGAAAATATCTATCGCCATCAACGCGAAGGTGAGGCAACACTTGAAGATGCAGAAAATGCCGCTGCAGAGGTGAATAGTGCGATTTTAGCCTCCACGTCGACCAACTTAGCTGCAATTTTGCCGTTTCTATTTGTCGGTGGATTGGTGGGACTACTCTTTAGAGAGTTAATTATTACCATCTCGGCTGCGGTCGTAGCGTCGATGGTGATTGCGCTGACACTGGTACCCGCTTTGGCGTCTCGAGTGCTTACTCATAAAACCAGCGCCTTCCGTCGACTAGTAGATCGCTTTATTGACACCTTACAGCGAGGTTATGCCTTTCTGATAGGTAAAATCTTAACGTTTCGTTGGCCCATTCCCTTGATATTTATTGGTTTGCTGGTCATTAGCGCTCCAACATTTTTAAGTGGAGCCCAGACGTTTTTACCAACCATGGATAATGGTGAAATTGATATTCGCGTGATCGGCGATCCTGATATTACCTTAGATGAAATGGATCAACG
Source organism: Nitrincola schmidtii (assembly GCF_008973715.1). Classification (GTDB taxonomy): domain Bacteria; phylum Pseudomonadota; class Gammaproteobacteria; order Pseudomonadales; family Balneatricaceae; genus Nitrincola; species Nitrincola schmidtii. The sequence continues at coordinate 179,744 of NZ_WBOL01000004.1, read as the reverse complement.
GGTGCTTATCATTGAATCCATCATCAGAAGAGATCCTCATGTAGAAAGCGCTTTTGTCGTTTCCGGAGGCTTCGTGTGGGGCCGAACAGCTCGAGAGGCCGCTAACCAAGCCAGTATCACTGTTCAATTAAAGTCCCTAGCGGATAGAGAGATCACCTCACAGCAATGGATCAACCGTAAAAACCAGCAGATTGCAGAAGAGCAGTTAGCGGGTGTTCAGGTCCGTATGCGCCAACGCGGTATTCGAGGTATTCGAACCAGTACCAGTGACGATGATATCAGTGTGCGAATTCAAGGGCCTGACTTAGAGGTGTTGGATCGATTAGCCAGAGAATCGGTCGATAGAATGGCATCAGTTGAAGGGTTGCAAAACCTAGCCTTTTCATCGGAAGAACAAGTGTTAGAACTGGATTTTCGTGTCGATAGAGATAGAGCTGCTGTGTTAGGTGTGAATGTTCAAGATGTTAATGCGGCCTTGATGATGGCATTAGAGGGAAGAGTCGTCACCGACTTTTATGAGGGAGGTCGAGGTTTTGATATTCGCATACGTCTTCCTCAGCATCTGACACGTGATGTACAAGACTTAGAATCGGTATTGTTGTTTCCTGCCACCAATGGTCGACAGCCAGTCTACTTGGGCGACCTAGTTCAAATTGAATTAACGCAATCCCCAGGAACGATTCGCAGAGACAGTCAAATGCGTATTGTTGAAGTCACCGCGACATTAATGTCGGGTTATCCACTTGGAGAAGTATTACAGAGCATAGATCAAGCCTTAGCAGAGTTGGCATTGCCGAGTGGTTACACGCGATTTGATGGTGGAGCAGGGCAAACATTGCAAGAAGGTCAGCGTTTAACCGGCATATTGTTATTACTGGCCCTATTTTTGGTGTTTGTGGTGATGGCGGTTCAATATGAATCCTTGCGCAATCCCTTAGTCATTATTCTCAGTGTTCCGTTTAGTGCCATAGGTGTTGCAGGGGGCTTAAATCTATTGGGGATGCCGCTTTCAATGCCAGTCTGGTTAGGCATGATTATGCTAGCCGGTATTGTGGTGAACAACGCTATCGTCTTGGTTGAATACATTGAACTGCAACAGGATAAAGGACTGCGTCGCGATGAGGCGATTATCTCAGCAGCAAAACTAAGGCTTCGCCCTATCATGATGACAACCATGACCACTGTGGCAGGAATGCTACCCTTGGCTATAGGTATCGGGGAGGGTTCAGAAATGCTGCAACCCTTAGCCGTTTCTATTGTCTTTGGATTAAGCTTTTCGATGTTTGTTGGCTTGTTGTTGGTGCCTGTCATCTACTCTTATTTGCAGCCCGCTGAGCGCAAGGTCAGTGGCTTGGCTCAGGTGGCTACAACCGCTTAAACGATATTCGAACGTTATCACTTCACGCTAAAAATGAAATAGGTAATAAACTGTACTAGCAGCAATCGCGACAGTGATCGCAAAACGTATCCAAGGAAAGGATTCAGGTGCAGGAAGCACTTTCTCTTTATCAGGTGCGCTGTCGATCATCGGCTTCTTGCCGGTAAACATGGCTTTTACCAGTCCCTCGCCCAAAAGCTTGTACAAAGCAATGGCGGTTAGATGAAGTGCGACCAGAATCAGAATCCAGTCAAAGAAATTCTTATGCCAGCGGCTCATCCAGCGAACCGTATCTCGATCTACTGAGTTAGATAACGGGCCTGCAAACAAAATATCATCATTGGTGAATAGTCCGGTCGTTAACTGAAAACCTAAGGCACTTAGCAACACAATGACCATGATTCCACCCAGAGGATTATGGCCTAAATAGTGTATAGGCTGGCGCTTTAGCAGTGCAGAAGCATAGACCCACCAGGTTGCGGGGCCCGTAATAAAACGGCTAAAGCGTGCTGCTGGCGTACCAACAAATCCCCAAATCACTCGATAAATCATCAAGCCTAATAAGATTTGCGCCAGTATCATGTGATGTTCAATAGCATCAAAGTTTTGGCTTTGTGTCGCAGAAAACCAGAGTAAAAAGAGTAAGATGGGTAAACTCCAGTGAAATACCCGAATACTCCAATCCCAGACTTTTACATCGTCTTTCATAACATATCCTTAGTTCAAATTAGCCCTTAATTATATAGGGACAGCATAGCACACTGAAAAGTTTACTTAATGACTTAAACACTTTGGTAAGTGAGTGATTCAGTTTGATGCTTATTTGACCAGTATTTTTACTTTTTGCAGTATTTTGGTGCAATGCAGTAACAAAAATCCTGAAATAACACGGATAAATAGTGGCATAAGCTTTGCAAATAAAAAATCAAATAAGTTGACTGGTCGGTCAGTTTTGCGTTGAAGCCAAACAGCCTGATGGCTATCTAGGCATCCAGACAGACTTTCTAGACATGAATCGATATTTTATTTGAAAGGAAAAAATGATGAATATTGCAAAGCGTTTAACCTTGAAAAAAATGGCAGTGGTGTGTGGTTTAACTGCTTGTATGGGCTTACAAACACTGATGGCATCAGATGTACAGGCCTCAACTGCAATTAACTTCACCTTAGATTGGCGCTTTGAAGGACCCTCTGCACCTTTCTTACTCGCGTTAGATAAAGGCTACTTTGCCGAAGAAGGATTAAACGTCAATATCGATTCGGGTAACGGCTCTGCCGGTGCGGTCACCCGCGTGGCGACGGGTGCCTATGATATGGGTTTAGCGGATTTTAATGCGCTGATTGAATATGCATCAGCAAACCCTTCATCCGGCATTCAAGGCGTTTATATGTTGTATAACAATACCCCTGCGGCGGTGTTTACCCTGAAGGATTCTGGTATTGATACACCCGCAGATTTAGTCGGTAAAACCTTGGCGGCTCCTGTCTTTGATGCAGGTCGTAAAGCTTGGCCTGCCTTTGCAGCGCATAATGGTCTCGATGTCGATAGTGTGACCTGGCAAAGTGTTGATCCCGCAATTCGTGAAACCTTACTGGCTCGTCGCCAAGTCGATGGTATCACCGGCTTTTACTTCACCAGCTTATTGAATTTAGAAGCGCGTGGTATCGACCCTGAGATGATTACCGTCATGCCTTATTCCGATTTTGGTGTCGCTTTGTATGGTAATGCCATTATCGCCAGTGAAAAGTTGCTAGCGGAAAATCCAGATGCGGTTTCAGCTTTTGTTCGTGCGTTTAACCGAGCTTTGGTTGAAACCCTTGAAGATCCTGCAGCAGCGGTTAAGCACGTTAAACGACGTGATGCGCTTGTTAACGAAGCATTAGAACTAAGACGTTTGAACTTAGCATTAGACGCTCAAGTCGTTACCGAAGAAACTTTAGCTGAAGGGCTAGGTGCGGTGACTCAAGATCGCTTAGAACAATCAATTCAGGAAGCTGTCAGTGCGTTTGGATTGGATGTGACTCCTGACGCTGCACAACTCTTTAATACCGCCTTTTTACCGGAACTGACCGAGCGCACGGTTCCTCGTTAATTGTCATCTCTCTAGTCAGTCTGTCTTAGCTGACTAGAGAGGCTTTGTTTGAGGTGGATTATGGAGTTTGTAACCTTTGAAAAGGTCAGTTTAGCCTACGAAGAGGGCGGTCCTCTGGCGATACGTGATGTTTCGCTATCTGTAAGAAAAAATGAGTTTATTGCGGTAGTCGGACCTTCAGGGTGTGGTAAGTCTACCTTGATGAAATTGGTGTCTGGGCTTTCCAATCCCACATCAGGCTATGTGTATCTGAATGGTCGAGAGATTTCAGGCCCACAAAAATGTATCGGTATGGCGTTTCAGGCATCCAATCTACTGCCTTGGCGCACCACACTGCAAAACGTCATGTTACCGCTAGAGATAGTGCAGCCCTATCGTTCTCAGATGCGCAAGAAGCGCAAAGAGTTCGAAGAGATGGCGCGAGCACTGATTGCCCGTGTGGGTTTAGCGGGGTGGGAAGATAAATACCCTTGGGAATTATCCGGTGGCATGCAACAACGTGCCTCCATTTGTCGGGCACTGATTCATAAACCTGAATTGTTAATGCTAGACGAGCCCTTTGGTGCATTAGATGCCTTCACCCGTGAAGAGCTGTGGTGCATGTTACAGGATCTATGGCGGGAACAACCCTTCACTGTCGTGCTAGTGACACATGACTTAAGAGAAGCGGTGTTTTTAGCGGATACCGTGTATGTGATGAGTAAAGGTCCAGGCGAGATCTTGGTTCGACGAGAAGTCGATCTGCCTCGTCCAAGAACCTTAGAAGATACCTATACCGAAGGTTTTGCATCACAAGTCCATGTGTTGCGTGATCATATTGGTGCGATTCGTAAGCACTGATTGGGAGATAAAAATGGCGTTTAATCGACGTAAATTTATGATTCGCAATGCCAGTTGGATGCTGATCGTAGTGTTATTACTGCTGTGGGAAATCTTATGTGTGGGATTAGAGGTTCCTGAATATCTCTTTCCGGCACCTACGGCAGTGTGGAGTGCAGGTATAGACCGCTGGGAACCGATCATGATGCATGCTTGGCAAACCTTCTTCACCACGCTAGTAGGCTTTGCCATTGCCGTGGTGGTGGGTGTGGTGCTAGGTATCGCTGTCGGAACCTACCCTATTGTTTATAAAGCCTTATATCCTCTATTAGTAGGATTTAACAGTATTCCTAAGGTTGCCTTTGTCCCTGTATTAGTGGTGTGGTTTGGTATCGGTACGGTTCCAGCCATTTTAACGGCTTTCTTAATCTCTTTCTTTCCGGTGCTGGTTAACGTCGCAACAGGTTTAGCAACACTGGAACCAGAGCTTGAAGATGTAATGCGCTCTTTAGGTGCATCCAAGCTGGATATTCTTCGAAAAGTAGGTTTGCCACGCGCACTACCTTACTTTTTTGCATCCCTAAAAGTGGCTATTACCCTAGCGTTTGTTGGCTCTGTTATCTCGGAAACCGTGGCTTCAAATATGGGGATTGGCTATTTGATGATGGCGGCTAGTTCGTCAATGGATATGGCACTGGTCTTTGCAGGGTTGATTGTCATCGGTGTCATGGGCGTGGTGATGTATGAACTCTTTGCATGGATGGAAAAGCGTTTCACACGTTGGGCAAATCGGGGCAGCAACAGTGTTGCGGTCTGATATTGAATAAATGGAGAACACAGATGAATAATGAACTACTGTATCCACTCGACTCTCGACCTGGAGTCAAAGCATCCACCTTTGCGGCTATTCAGCATGTGTTAGCCAGTTTTGTCGGTATCATTACACCTACCTTGATCATCGGTGGTGTGTTAGGGCTAGGTGAACATCTTCCTTACTTAATCAGCATGGCACTATTTGTCTCAGGTGTTGGTACCTTTATTCAAGCCCGTCGTGCCTGGGGTATTGGTGCTGGTATGGTGTGTGTACAGGGAACCAGTTTTGCCTTTTTAAGCGCAGTATTAGCCGCAGGGTTTATTGCTAAAAGCAAAGGCGGTGGCCCTGAAGAGATATTGGCGTTAATCACCGGCGTGTGTTTTTTAGGTGCTTTTGTTGAAATCTTTATCAGTCAAATACTGCATAAACTGAAACGAATACTGACGCCGTTAGTCACCGGTATCGTTATTACTATCATAGGCATCAGCTTAATTCGAGTCGGCATGACAGACCTTGCTGGGGGTGTAAATGCAGCAGATTTTGGCAGCTTAGCGAACTTAGGATTGGGTGGTTTTGTACTTGTTAGCATTATTTTGCTGAACCGCTCAAAAAACCCATGGATCCGTTTATCATCCATTGTGCTGGGTTTAACTGCTGGCTTCGTCATTGCGTTTTTCATGGGTAAAGTCAGTTTTGCTCAAGTCTCTGAAGTCAGTTTTATGACCTTGCCGATCCCCTTTCAGTATGGTTTTGCATTTGATCTGGGAGCGTTTATTCCTGTCGCACTGATCTATCTAGTGACTGCTATCGAAACCAGTGGTGATATTACCGCTAACTGTATTGTCTCTAAACAGCCGATTAAAGGTGAAGCCTACGTCAGCCGCATTAGAGGTGGTGTGTTGGCAGATGGTATCAATTCTATGATTGCTGCTGTTTTTCACACCTTTCCAAATACAACATTTAGTCAAAATAATGGTGTGATTCAGTTAACCGGTGTGGCCAGTCGTTATATTGGTTACTACGTAGCCGGTATCTTAGTCTTGTTGGGATTGTTCCCAATCATCGGTGCCGTGTTGCAGCAGATTCCCAAGCCTGTTTTGGGTGGAGCCACCCTAGTGATGTTTGGCACTGTGGCTGCAGCTGGAATTAAAATTCTTGCCAATGAAACGCTCGATCGTCGTAATCTACTGATTATGGCGGCTTCGTTTGGTATAGGTTTAGGAGTTACCATGACACCCGACTTATTGGCACAAATGCCAGATTTGGTTCGTAATGTGTTTGGTTCAGCTGTAACGGCGGGTGGTTTGACCGCCATTATCTTATCGCTGATTTTACCTCAAGAAGAAACAGAGGTAGAGCAGGTCTCTAGTGACGTTGTGGATGAAACATCCTCGTCACTGGTAAAAACCAACTAGATATATCTATAACTATCTAATTTAAACGTCAACTTCTCCACTGCAACTCCAAGATTTACCAATACTGGGGGTTGCAGTGACCCACTCTTCTGATACGATCAGCATTCGTATTTCCGCCCCGGAGAGTCCCCGTTGTTGTTCAAAATCGATTCACATCAAACAGAAAAAGAACGTAACGTCGGCAAAATACGCCAACACAATGAAACATTAATCCTTCGTGCTGCAGAGGCAGAGTTTGCTGAAAAAGGTTTTGCCGGTGCAAGTATCAATGCCATCGCTAACCGAGCAGGCTTGCCAAAAGCAAATATTCACTACTACTTTAAAAACAAGATGGGTTTATATGTTGCTGTATTGAGCAACATCATTGATCTTTGGGATGAAACGCTGGGAAGTATTTCGGTGGACGATGATCCTGCTGATGTGCTGCCAAACTACATTCGCCGTAAGATCGCTTTTTCTCAAGAATACCCTATGGCATCACGTATCTTTGCCTCTGAAATCATCAGTGGCGCACATAACATGAAGGCGTATTTTAGCGATGATTACCATGGTTGGTTTTCTGGACGTGTCGCTGTATTCCAGCAATGGATGGATGAAGGCAAGCTAGATGCTGAGATTACACCGGAACACTTGCTCTTTATGATCTGGTCTACGACTCAACATTATGCTGATTTTTCCGTTCAGATAGCAGCGGCACTGAATAAGCCGTGTCCTGAAGCTGATGATTTTAAAGCAGCAGAAGATACGCTGATTCATATCATCTTAAAGGGATGCGGTGTTTCGAGGTAAAATACCTATTCAAAACACCGCATCAAAACACCTATTCAAAACACCGCACGTTAAGTTTTACGATTGTCTGCGATGTTGAATCCAGCTCGCCAGTAAGCTTCGCTCCTCTAACGTCATTTCAGTTTTATTCAAGAATGGCATGTCATGGGTGAGTAACGTTCTGGCTTCTATTCTATCCAGTTGTCGAAGAATGTCAGATCCTGTTTCTAAGTAAACACCACCCGGAGAGACTCTAAAAATGTCATCGGTGGGTTGGCGGCTATGACAGGTTGCACAGCGCTCCATAACGATACCGAAGGCTTCATTGTCACTGATTAAACGCTGACTGCTATCAAAGGCGGGCAGTGGTTGAGGTTTAGCGACAATGATCAGAAGAATAAACGCAGCAAAGGCACTGACCAAAATTGAGGGTTTTACAATTCCCTTATGTTTAAGATTGAAAAAGTGTCTTGCCCAAGCGCCGATTAAGATCAAGGCGGCTAAAATTGCCCAGCCATACTCATGGCTATAGGTCATAGGGGAATGATTACTCAGCATAATAAAGACCACGGGAATGGTGGCATAGTTATTATGCGTCGAGCGGCGTTTAGCGTTTAAACCATAGATAGGATCGGGTGCTTCTCCCTTTTCAACCGCTGCGACCAATGCCCGTTGCGAGGGCATGATGGTGGTAAAGACATTCGCCGCCATGCAGGTACCGATTAACGCGCCTATGTGAATATACGCAGCACGGTTACCAATAAATTGACTCAGCATCCAAGCTAAAAAAGTAACAATAGCGACCAGTAAGAGTCCAAAGATAAGCTCTTTATCGACGAGTGGGGTGCGACAGAGGCCTTCATAAATCAAAAAGCCGATTACGATGGTACCTAATCCAATCGAAATCGCTTGCCATGCGGTTAAATCCGCTTTAGCCGGATCGATCATAAAGCTGTGCGCACCGACGTAATAAATCAATATCAGCAGGAACATCCCGGTAATCCAGGTCGAGTAGGCTTCCCACTTGAACCAATGCAGATGTTTCGGCATCTTCTCTGGGCCTAATTGGTATTTAGCGACTTCGTAAAAGCCACCCCCATGAATAGACCAAAGATCTCCTTTAATGCCTTTATCTTTTTTCCATTGCGGAGGATCCTCTAATGAGTTATCTAACCAGACAAAGTAGAAGGATGCTCCTATCCATGCGATGGCGGTAATGACGTGCAGTAGTCTTACCAGCATCTGTATCCAATCGTAAAAATACGGATCCATAACGATTATTGCTCCTGACGGTAAACCAGGTTACCGAGTACATAAGTGGCTGAAATGAGTCGATCGTCTCCTAGAATGGCGAACACAAAGAGCTTTTCTGTGATGTCTTGGCAGTGTTCCATTCGAAAACGCATCAAAGGTGTGGTTGAGGGGTCAAGGACAATAAAGTCGGCTTCTTTGCCCGGTAGAAAATTACCTATGCAGTGATCCAGCGAAAGCGCTTTGGCGCCCCCAAGTGTTGCAAGGTAAAAGGCTCTATCTGGGTGTAAAGAAAGATCTTGTAGTTGTTGTATTTTGTAGGCTTCCGCCATGGTGCTGAACAAAGAGAAACTGGTTCCTCCGCCTATATCTGTTCCTAATGCGAAACGCACTCCTTGATCCGTTAGGCGCGACATTTCGAATAATCCCGAACCTAAAAATAGGTTAGAAGTAGGGCAATGAGCTAACACGGTGCCGGTCTCTGCAAGTCGTTGACAGGCAGAATCACTTAAATGAATGCCATGAGCATAGATACTCTGTGGTCCCAGTAATCCTGCCTGTTCATAGGCATCTAAATAATCACGAGCATTGGGAAATAGAGCAGCAACCCACTCCAGTTCCTGTTTGTTTTCAGCGAGATGACTCTGAAGATAAACACCCGAATATTCTTGTAATAAGCGTCCTGCAAAGTTTAGCTGTTCAGGTGAACTAGTCGGCGCAAAGCGGGGCGTAACGGCGTAAGACAGTCGTCCTTTTCCATGCCATTGCTCAATAAGTTCAGCCGAATCTTCGTAGCTGCTGGCGGCAGTATCGGTTAAATAGTCTGGTGCATTCCGATCCATCATTACCTTGCCAGCAATCATGCGAAGATCTAAAGCATTAGCAGTTTCAAAGAATGCATCGGTCGAATCAGGATGAACAGTGGAAAAAACCATGGCTGTGGTGGTGCCATTGCGAAGCAGTTCTTGAATAAAAAATTCTGAAACTTCTCGTGCATAGGAGGCGTCTGAAAACTTTTTTTCAGTAGGAAAAGTATAGTTATTTAACCAATCCAAAAGTTGACGCCCATAAGCAGCAACTATCTCTGTTTGTGGATAATGGGTATGAAGATCAATGAACCCCGGCATAATGATTTTGCCTGAGTAATCGATACGGGTTGCTTCTTTAGGTAAGCTGGCAATCAGAGCAGAGAAAGGTCCCACCGCATGGATATGACCATCGTTGATCACTAATAAACCATCCTCGATAAAAGCGCGAGAGGTTTCTGGATGAGTGTAAGGATCCTCCAGGTAGTGCAAAATTGAACCACGGTAGGCCTGCATACTCATTCGTTATGACCCCCGATAAGTAGAATAGCCAAATGGACTGATCAGCAAGGGTATATGGTAATGATCGTCTTCAGCTTTTAATTGACACTCTATCTCTACTTGAGGGTAGAAGCAGGGTTGCTGCTGCTGTGCAAAATACTCTTCTAAACTAAAACGCAAACGGTAACGTGCCGTTTCAAGTTTAAGGGCTTCACTAAGAAAATTACCTACACGACCATCGTTATCGGTAGTGCCTTGATTTAGCTCTAACCATTCATTACCTTGATATATATAGAGTTGTATCCGAATGCCAGCGGCAGGTTTTCCAAGAGTTGTGTCGAGTACATGAGATGAAATGCGCTGCATATTAGGCTCCTAAGCGGCTTCATTCGGTTGTAGAAGTTTTTCTAAACGGAGTCGAGTGATTTTTTGCTGCTCAGCGGCAGCAATATTTATTTCAAACTCGGGATCGTTATTGAGTCTTGATTTGAGTAAAGACAGCATCTCTTGCGCCGATTTTCCGGTAGCGCAGACAATAAAAATGTAACCAAAACGCTGCTCATAGGCGGTATTACCTGCTGCCAGTGCATGAAGTGTGTCTTCATCCGCTTGCTTGACGGAGGATTGTTCACCCTCGGCCAGAGCTTTGGTGTTAGCATATTTGGCACGTAAACTACTGACATCGCCGATTTTGGGATGGCCTTCAAAGGCCTGCTTAAAGTCACTGGGCGCTAAGCCTAGCCAGACTCGGTCGGCTGCTGTATAGAGTGCTTGAGACGAGTCAAAAGGCATGGCATCGAGCATTCCCGCGATCCACGCCTCGCTGACACAGCATTGGCGAAAATGATTTGCAGCCATTTCTTTATCCAGCTGATTGAGTTCAGTTAAGGTCATCAGGTTTTCTCGTTAATTGTTTAGAGATATCTGTGAAATCTTGCGACGAAAGGGTGGCTTTTTCAGGCAGTGCGGCAAGGCTAGCTTGATAGCACTGAATGACCCGAGCAGCAATGGATACGGCGACTTCCATCGGTCGTTTGCCACCGATTTCGCTTAATCCTACCGGGCTTTCAATAGCGTCAATTGCCGTTTGACACAGTCCAGCATGACGCAGCCTGTGTCTAAATCGAGCGGCTTTAGTTTTGGAGCCGATCAGTCCAATAAAACCCTGGTGCTGCTGAGTCAATGCCTGTTCACAAATTTGATAATCTTGATCATGGGAATGCGTCATGATCAGCAGTAGTGCATTCGAATTTATTTGTGTGAACACGTCGGTGGGATCATCTGGATGGTGGCACTGAATTGCAGCGTTGATATCGCTGGGGAATTGATCAGCACGAGTATCCACCCAATGCACATTCAGTGGGAGTTCACTGAGGATGTTGATTAAAGCGCTGCCGACATGCCCCGCACCAAATAACCATAAGGTTTGGCTGGTCTGGCAAAAACTTTCAAACAATAGCGTGGCATGGCCACCACAGCATTGACCTAAGGCAGCCGCTAAGGGAAATTTGACTAAGTTTTGTCCGGTCACCTGTTCTTTGATCAGCTGCCTTGCTTGCTCTACCGCATGAAGTTCCAGATTACCGCCGCCGATGGTGTCAAACAGTTCCTCAGCCGTCACCAGCATTTTAGTACCACTGTTGCGGGGCACGGATCCGGCAGTGCCGATCACCGTCACCAGAACATGTGCAGTGTCAGATCGTTGACATTGAGCGAGTGCATCACTCCATCTAATCATTTGGTTAGCCTTAGGTCTGCTTGTAGTTTTTCGATGGCCATTAACACTCTTTCAGGTGTGGCAGGGGTATCTAAATCAGGACTGATGCGATAATGACTCAGGCTGCTGATCGCATCTCTTAATGCCGACCATACCGAAATCGCCAACATTAAGGGCGGCTCGCCCACGGCTTTAGAGTGATAAATCGTTTCTTCAGTATTCGCCTGATCAAAAAGTTTCACATTAAAAACAGGCGGTGTGTCACTGATTGCAGGAATCTTGTAGGTTGCGGGAGAATTGCTCAGTAATTGCCCATCACTGTTCCATACCAGTTCTTCCGTGGTTAACCAGCCCATCCCCTGAATAAAGCCCCCCTCTATCTGTCCAATATCGATGGCCGGATTCAGGCTTCTGCCGACATCATGCAGAATATCGGTACGTAGCAGACGATATTCGCCTGTCAGGGTATCTACCAGCACCTCTGAAACGGCAGCACCGGTGGCGAAATAGAAGAAAGGGCGGCCTTGCGCTTTTTCACGGTCATACCAAATTTTCGGCGTGCGGTAAAAACCCGTTGTTGAAAGAGAAATACGCGCTAGATAGGCCTGCTGAACTAATTCGGTAAAAGCGATCGAGTCCTCTTCACTCCACCAGACACGGTTATCCATAAAGCGTATCGCAGCAACATCGACCGACTTCTGTTCAGCTAAAAACTCTGCTAGACGTTGTTTTAAGGTTAGCGCGGCATTTTCGGCGGCTTTGCCATTCAAATCTGATCCGCTTGAGGCAGCTGTAGGGGACGTATTAGGTACTTTGTCGGTTCGGGTAGCGGTCACACGCACTCGCTGTAGATCTATCCCCAGTGTGCTAGCTACGACTTGAGAGACCTTAGTATGCAAACCTTGACCCATTTCGGTCCCGCCGTGGTTCAATTGAATGCTGCCATCGGTATAGATATGTACCAGCGCTCCCGCTTGGTTTAAGTGTTGCAGGGTAAACGAGATACCAAACTTAACCGGAGTCAGCGCCAAGCCTCGCTTCAATACTCGGCTTTGTTGATTCCACTGAGTGATCGCTTGGCGTCTAGCACGATATTCGCTGGTTTTCTCAAGTTCATCGATCAGTTGCTGAAGCGGTTGATAGTCAACCTGCTGATGATAGGGTGTTAAATCTCGATCTTTGCGATAGAGGTTGCGTTTGCGAATATCCAAAGGGTCGCAGCCAAGTCGACGGGCGATATCATCCATGGCACGCTCGATAATCAGCATACCCTGTGGACCACCAAAGCCTCTGAAGGCGGTATGAGAAACCGTATCAGTGGCGACTCGATGTCCGCGAATGTCCGCATGAGGTAAGCAATAGGCATTATCCGCATGAAACATAGCGCGATCGACGATGGCATCCGTCAGATCGGGTGAATGGCCGCCATTACCAATTACCTCAATATCGGCGGCGATGATCTGTCCCTGTTGATCACAGCCGATATGATAACGATTGACAAAGGGATGGCGCTTGCCCGTCATCAGCATATCTTCTTTACGGGGAAGACGAAGTTTGACCGGTAAACCCGTTTTGACTGCCATCAAGGCTGCCAAACAGGCCCATGGTGCCGCTTGAGTTTCCTTACCACCAAACCCGCCGCCCATACGTCGCATATCGACGGTGACTTTGTTAAAAGGAATATTCAGAACTTCGGCGACCAGCTTTTGCACTTCGGTGGGATGCTGGCTTGAGGTGAAAATCATCATCTCACCGTCTTCACCGGGAACCGCCATGCTAACTTGGCCTTCTAAATAAAGATGTTCTTGTCCTCCGACCTGCAGGCTCGCTGCGAGTTGAATCGGTGCCGACGAGAGCGCCGTTTCACAATCGCCTATCTGCATTCGATGGCTAGGACGAAGTAAGTGTTGCTGACTCAGCGCGACTTCAGCATTAAGGTTTGGAACCTCCGCGTCATACTCTATTTTGGCGAGCAAAGCGGCTTGTCGTGCCGCTTTTTCCGTTGTGGCAGCCACCAGTGCAATGGGTTGTCCTGCGTAGCGAATGACATCATCCGTCAGTACCGGGTCACCCGGAAATACCGGGCCGATATCGGTGTGACCCGGAACATCCTTGAGTGTTAAAAGCTCGACAAACTCAGGAGCCTTGAGCACCTGAGAAAAGTCGGTTGAACGAAGTCGACCTTTAGCGATATGACTGCCGATCACAGCCGCATAAAGCGTGCCTTTCGGCTCAGGAATGTCGTCGACATAACGAGCCGTTCCCGTGACATGCTGACGTGCACTGTCGTGAGGTATGGGTTTGCCTAGCGTTATATTGGCGCCAGTAATATTGGAGCCAGCGCTGTTGCTGTTTCTGTCGTCTAGAGTGGTGGAGTGAAGGCTGCCTTCAGTCAAGGTGCGCATAGTGCATCACCTCCAGCGATTGGTTACTTTGATATTCTAACGCCGCACGTAGCAACAAATTTTGTACACTTTTCATGCGGTATTCAGCACTGGCGCGCACATCGCTGAGGGGTGAAAACTCATCTGCAAGTGCCATTTGTGCTTCATGCAGTTCTTCGGGAATAAAATCTTTACCGATTAACGAGGCCTCAGCCTGATAAGCGCGTGCAGGGATGGCTGCCATACCTCCCAGTCCCAGTCGTGCATCCAGAATGCGAGTTCCGTCCAGCGTTAAATGCAGAGCAAGACAGACCGCCGAAATATCATCATCGAGTCGCTTGGACAGTTTATAGATACGTAAAAAACTCTTCTCACCTAGCTTAGGTAGAATAATGGATTCAATCACGCTGCCAGTCGTTAGACACGTTTGTCGATAGCCGGTAAAAAACTCATGGATCGGTATCTCGGTGACATCGTGAGCATTTCGGATGCGTAAACGGGCATCTAAAGCCAGTAATACGGGAGGCATATCGCCGATGGGCGATGCGTTGGCAATATTACCTCCTAAGGTGCCTTGATTACGCACCTGAAGAGAGCCGAGGCGATGCAGTAAATTAGACACTGCCGGAAAAGCCTGAACTAACTGGGATTCAGCTTCACTGTAGGTCACGGCTGCACCTATCTGTAAAACGTCAGCACGATCTTCAATCTGGCGCATCTCTGCGACATGTCCTGTAAAAACAAGCTTTGGCAGGGTTCGCAGTTGTTGTGTGGTTTCTAATGCCAGATCGGTTGACCCAGCAACCAAGCGAGCATCGGGGTGTTCGTTGAGTAGGCTAAGTAGCTCGTTCATGGATCGAGGGCTAGCAAAAAAGGATGAATTTTTCCCTTTCAGGGTCAATGCGGACGCATCTTTATCTGCTTGCCACTGCCGTAAGGTGTTGACCAGTTGAGTTTCTCTTTTGGCGAACTCATCGGTCTGCTCAGTCGACTGCGGGGATAAGATTAGGGCTTTCGCGGCATCAATAATCGGACGGTATCCTGTGCAGCGGCAAAGATTGCCACCCAGTGCCTGATAAATGTACTCCTCAGAGGTAAGCTTCGCAGGTTGATGCATCATCGCAAACAGCGACATGACGAAACCCGGCGTACAAAAACCACATTGAGAGGCATGATGATCAACCATCACTTGTTGAGCCGGATGCAATGCTTCTGATGATGAGCTGAGTCCTTCTACGGTGATCACTTGGCAGCCATCAACCGCCCCTAAATAAGTAATGCAGCTATTAATGCTACGATATCGCAATTGATCACCGTCTGGTTCAGCAACGACTACGGTGCAGGCTCCGCAATCACCTGAAGCACATCCCTCTTTGGTGCCTCTTTGCACCACTTCTGTGCGCAAAAACTCCAAAAGAGTCGTATCTGGTGCGTACTCTTCTAGTGTGACGGGTGTCTGATTCAGCATAAATTGCATCTGCATCCTTCCTAAAGACTGATGTTTTTGTATTTTTAACTACTATAGTTCAAATAAAACCTGACTGCTTGGTCAGAAAATTGCAGGAAGCTTGCCAACTTTTAAAAAAAATGGAGTTTGTGTGAAAAAGGTGTTTATATTTCAAGGTTTCGATAGACGGTATTTAACAAGGGGAAGGCGATGCGCAAGCCGTTGTTGTGCCTGAAGGGTTTGACTAAGGCCTATCCAGGTGTACTGGCCAATGACGATGTTTCTTTTGAAATCGGGGAAGGTCAGGTTCATGCGCTGTTGGGTGAAAATGGTGCAGGTAAGTCAACGCTGGTTAAGATGATTTATGGTTTGGTTAAACCTGATCAGGGCGAAATGATCCTGCGCGGACAGCCATATGCGCCATCACAACCTTCCGAAGCACGTCGTAACGGCGTAGCGATGGTATTCCAGCATTTTAGCTTGTTTGATGCGCTGGACGTTGCCGAAAACGTGGCGCTTGGGATGGAAAATCCTCCGCCATTACGAGACTTAGCACAGCGTATCCGCGATGTTTCAGAAGAGTATGGTTTGCCCCTAGATCCTACCCGTTTGGTCGGAGATCTATCAGCGGGTGAGCGCCAGCGTGTAGAAATTGTTCGCTGCCTTCTTCAGGACCCTAAACTTCTGATTATGGATGAGCCGACATCGGTGCTTACGCCTCAGGAAGTGGATGTGCTTTTTAAAACCCTACGACAGTTATCTGCTGAAGGTACAGCGATTCTCTATATCTCGCATAAGTTGGATGAAATTCGTGCGCTGTGTGATGAAGCGACCATTTTACGTGGGGGTCGAAAAATAGCGACCTGTGATCCACGTGAAAAATCATCACGAGAATTGGCTGAATTAATGGTAGGGCAGATACTGACCCCGCCAGAAAAACCCGATCGACCCTTGGGTGATGTGGTCTTGCAGGTGGATAAGTTGTCACTGGCTTCCAATAACCCTTTTGGTACCTCACTGAAAAATATCTCCTTTTCATTGCGCTCAGGTGAGGTCCTAGGTATAGCGGGTGTTGCTGGAAATGGTCAGGATGAGTTACTGCTGATGCTATCGGGTGAATTGACCGCACCGGCAGAACAAGTTCGATTAAAAGGTAATGCCATCGGTAACTTAGGACCTAATGCACGACGAAGCTTAGGTTTAGTGGCAGCGCCTGAAGAACGTTTAGGCCACGCCGCAGCGCCAGATATGAGCCTGACAGAAAATGCGTTACTGTCAGCTGCAGAACGAAAAAAACTTACAAAATACGGATTTATCAATTGGCGTGCGACGGATGCCTTTGCACAAGAAGTGATTGCGCGTTTTGATGTACGAACGCCAGGGTCACACGTCTTAGCACGCGCTTTATCAGGCGGTAACTTACAAAAATATGTGATAGGGCGTGAAATCGAGTTAAATCCGGATGTGATTGTCGTCAATCAGCCAACCTGGGGAGTAGATGCTGCTGCCGCTGCTTTTATTCGCCAAGCTTTGTTAGATTTAGCAGGCAAAGGAGCTGCAGTGCTAGTGATTAGCCAAGACTTGGATGAACTCTTAGAGGTTGCTGATAGTTTTGCCGCGTTGAATGAAGGGCGATTAACTCCTGTGCGACCTGCTAAAGGTTTAAGTGTAGACGAGATAGGTTTAATGATGGGTGGAGCACATGATATGCATCCAGCACATGAGGGTTCAGCATGATTCGGCTTGAGAAACGCAAAGAACCTTCAAAATTTTGGCGCATCGCCAATCCTTTTCTAGCCGTTGCGCTGACCATGTTAGCCGGTGGCATTATGTTCGCCATGCTCGGCAAAGACCCAGTTGTTGCAATACGCTTAATTTTCTTTGATCCGATTTTTTCGGAAACCTTTGGTAGCTACTCACGCCCACAGTTGCTGATTAAGTCGGCTCCTTTGATTCTGATCGCCGTGGGCTTAGCGATAGGCTTTAAAGCGAATATCTGGAATATCGGTGCGGAAGGTCAGTACATTATCGGTGCGCTGTTTGGAGCTGGAGTTGCATTATTGTTTTTCCCGCAACCCGGCTGGTATATCTTCCCATTGATGGTGTTAGCGGGCGCTTTTGGTGGCTTCTTGTGGGCGATGATTCCTGCGATTTTGAAAACTCGCTTTAACACCAATGAGATATTGGTGTCGCTGCTGTTGGTTTATGTTGCTGAAAAAATTCTAGCAGCCATGGCGCTGGGGCTGATGCGAAATCCCGATATTCCAGGTTTCCCAGGTTCACGCGATCTGCGACGTTATGAAGCAGCGCATAATGCAGAACTTTTTGCAGGATCAGGAGTTCACTGGGGTGTCGTGGCAGCGCTGATTGCGGTGATCTTTGCCTATGCGATGATGAAACGTCATATGCTGGGTTACCATGTTCAACTGGCTGGTCAAGCGCCTCGTGCTGCTCGATTTGGTGGCGTGTCGCCGACACGACTGGTGATTATCTGTTTAGGTATTTCTGGGATGTTGGCAGGTTTAGCCGGTATGTTCGAAGTCTCAGGACCTGGTGGCCAAGTGCGCATCGAGTTTGCTTCTGGCTATGGTTTTACCGCCATCATTGTGGCGTTTCTTGGACGACTTAATCCCATCGGCATCGTTTTTGCAGGTTTATTGCTTGGTTTGACCTATATTGGTGGTGAATTGAGTCAAATGATGCTGCAACTGCCTAGTGCGTCAATTCAAGTGTTTCAGGGCATGTTACTGTTCTTCCTGCTGGCGCTTGATTTTCAAACCAACTATCGCTTGCGTTTAACCAGAGGTGTCCGCACATGATGATTGGATCAATCAATATTGCTGTGTTATTGGCCGCGCTGATGGTGGCTGCAACACCTATTTTGTTGGCCGCCATTGGTGAATTAGTAGTGGAAAAAGCCGGCGTACTGAATTTGGGTGTCGAAGGCATGATGATTATGGGTGCCTGCGTCGGTTTTATCATTGCGATCAACACCGGTAGCCCGTTAATGGGTTTCATCGGTGCAGCGCTCGGAGGAATGGCTTTGTCATTACTCTTTGCCTTATTGACCCAAGCCTTAATGACCAATCAAGTGGCATCGGGGTTAGCATTAACCCTGTTTGGTTTGGGCTTATCTGCATTGTTAGGCCAAAAGTATGTTGGTTTGACCCCTCCTAGAACACCCAAGCTTGATTTAGGTCCATTGTCAGAAATCCCGTTTTTGGGTCGCGCACTATTTTCACATGACATTATGGTTTATTTGACCATCGCCTTAGTCGCCGCAGTCTGGTGGTTTTTGAAATACACTCGAGGCGGTATGATTTTAAGAGCTGTCGGTGAAAATCATGATGCCGCTCATGCGCTTGGTTACCATGTTAAACGTGTTCGTGTGCTTGCCATTATGTTTGGTGGTGCCTGTGCGGGTTTGGGAGGAGCTTACCTGTCACTGATTCGAGTTCCTCAATGGACCGAAGGCATGACCGTCGGTATTGGTTGGATCGCTTTAGCATTGGTTGTGTTTGCCAGTTGGCGCCCGTGGCGTGCGATGGCAGGTGCCTATCTGTTTGGTGGGATCGTGGTTCTTCAGCTTAATTTACAAGCGGCGGGTGTCAAAATACCGGTTGAGTATTTGTCGATGTCACCCTATTTGATCACGATTGCTGTATTGGTATTTATTTCGTCGGGCAAGGCACGAGGGTCGCTCAATGCACCCGGATCGCTGAACCGGCCTTTTCACGCCTCAAATTGAGGCATTATGCTGTTAATGGGGAGACCTAAACTCATGAAAAAACTGCTAACTGTCGGTGCACTTTGTGCTGCGCTTGCTGCGCCTGTCATGGCCGACACCACTAAGGTCGGATTCGTTTACATCGGCCCTGTCGGAGATCACGGTTGGACCTATACCCATGATATCGCTCGTCTTGCGCTAGAAGAGAAGTTTGGCGATTCAGTACAAACCAGCTTTGTAGAAAATGTTGGCTATGGTGCTGATGCTGAACGTGTAATGACGCAAATGGCGCTATCAGGTACGGATCTGATCTTTGCTACCTCGTTTGGCTATGGACCCGATATGAACACGGTTGCAGCCAGATTTCCGAATGTGAAATTTGAGCACGCTACGGGTTACATTCAAGAAACCGACAATGTCAGCCTTTACAATGCGCGCTTTTATGAAGGTCGTGCTGTGATAGGTCATATCGCGGGTAAGATGACAGAGACGAATAAAGTAGGCTACATCGCTTCTTTCCCGATCCCAGAAGTGATTATGGGTATCAACTCTGCGTATCGCCATGCAAAAGCGGTTAACCCAGATGTTGAATTCAACGTTGTTTGGGTTTATAGCTGGTACAACCCAGCTCAAGAAGCCGCTGCTGCTGAAGCGCTGATTGAACAAGGTGCTGATATCATTATGCAACATACTGACTCAACCGCGCCGCTGATTGTTGCGCAAGATGCCGGTATCATGGCATTTGGTCAGGCTTCTGATATGTCAGCCTTTGCGCCAGAAGCGCATTTAACCGGTATTCTAGACGTCTGGACACCTTACTATATTGAACGCGTTCAAGCAGTCAAAGATGGTACTTGGGAAGCTGGTAATGTTTGGCATGGTATCGTTGACGGCATGGTTGGCTTCGCACCGATGAGTGACCGAATCCCTGAAGAGGTTCGTGCAGAAGCGGAAGCGATGATCGAGGCGATTGCTGCCGGTGAATACCATCCGTTCACAGGTCCTATCAATAAGCAAGATGGTACGCCATGGTTAGCTGAAGGTGAAGTTGCACCGGATAGCGATCTACTGACGATGGATTTCTACGTTGAAGGAATTACTTCCGATATCCCTAACTAATAGGCAGCTTAATAAAGGTAGCGACTAATTTAGTTAGCTACTTAGATCGCTACTTAGTTAGATATCAGAAATTTAGATAGCAAAAGTAAAACTAAAAAGCCCTTGAGCAGTTCGCTCAAGGGCTTTTGTTTTTAAGACTCGTGAAGAGTTTTAAGGCGCTACAGACTACTTAATAAATAGCATTTCTCTGTATTTAGGCAATGGCCATAGTTCGTCTGAAATCAGTGTTTCTAGCGTATCACCATAACCGCGAAGTTCTGCCATTAAAGGACAGACAGTGTCAGCTAAGAAGCGCATATGATCTTGAACGCTGTCGAAGTCATGGCGCTCATAAGCCGCTTTTAATTGACTGGATGTTGCCATCAGTGAACTGGCTTCTTTAGCGATGTCCTTGGCTACACTATTGTCTAGCTCGATACCTAGCTCTTGAAGCGTGGCTGAAGTAGCTGAAAGCTCTGATAAATAGCTGACTGCAGCTGGGTAAATCATTGTAGTGGCCATATTAACCATCAATTTTGCTTCAACATCGATACTGTTGATGTACTGCTCGGCGTAGACTTCGAAACGGCTATGCAACTCAGCAGGTGTTAATACGCCAGTGCGCTCAAAAAGACTGACCACTTCAGGACTGATCAATTCTGGTAGTGCATCAGCAGACGTGGGTAAGTTTTTCAGTCCGCGCTCCTTAACTGCAGCAGTGTGCCATTCAGAGGAATAGCCATCGCCACCGAAAATAACCGTACCATGCAATTCCATGACTTCTTTCAGCACTGCTAACGAAGCGGTAGCAACATCTTTACCGCTATTGAGTTCAGACTCTAGTTTGTCAGCAATCCAGCCCAAAGAATCGGCTAGCATGGTGTTCATAGCAACTAATGGACCTGAAACGGACTGAGACGAACCGACTGCGCGAAATTCAAAACGGTTGCCCGTGAACGCAAAAGGTGAAGTACGGTTACGGTCACCAGGATCACGATCAAATTTTAGAATCTGTGAAAGACCCAAATCCATTTGACCACCTTTAACCGTTTTACTAATTTTGCCATCTTTAATCTCATTGAAGACTTTTTCCAGCTGATCACCTAAGTAAACCGATAGAATGGCTGGTGGTGCTTCATTTGCGCCTAAGCGATGGTCATTAGAGGCTGTTGCGATAACCGCTCGAAGTAATGGTCCGTACAAATGTACACCTCGAATCACCGCCGCACAAAATACCAAGAAATGTAGATTGTCTTCTGGAGTCACACCTGGATCGAGAAGATTGCCCTGGGTGCTGTTACCGACAGACCAGTTAACGTGTTTACCCGAACCATTGACACCCGCAAACGGCTTCTCATGCAGCATACATAAAAAGCCGTGTGCTTTAGCCGTGGTTTTCATGATCACCATTAACAGCTGCTGGTGGTCAGCGGCAATATTGGATGCTTCAAAATATGGCGCTATTTCAAACTGACCCGGTGCCACTTCGTTGTGATGTGTTTTAGCAGGAATGCCGAGACGATAGAGTTTGTCTTCAAAGTCTTGCATGAACACTTGTACACGCTCTGGAATCGCACCGAAATAATGGTCATCAAATTGCTGACCTTTTGCAGGTGGAGCGCCATACAATGTTCTTCCTGACTGCATAATATCTGGACGAGCATAAGCGTAGGCTTCATCGATGAGGAAGTATTCTTGCTCCGCACCACAGCTTGAGTTCAGTGTTGTAATCTCGGTTTCACCCATCAGCGTCAATACACGTTGAGCTGCACTGTCCATCGCCGAATTTGAGCGTAACAAAGGAATTTTTTTATCGAGAGACTCACCTGTCCAAGAGAGAAACACACAGGGAATCATCAGCGTAGCACCATTAGCGGTATGCATGATATATGCGGGGCTAGTGGGGTCCCATGCGGTATAACCGCGTGCAGAGTTAGTTGCACGGATACTTCCGTTAGGGAAAGAGGAACCATCTGGTTCACCCTTGATCAACAAGCTTCCGCTAAAATCGGTAATGGCATTACCTTCTGGACTGGTAATAATAAAACCATCATGTTTTTCGGCCGTGACATTGGTCATGGGGTAAAAAATGTGTGAGAAAAACTTCGCACCCTTAGAGATTGCCCACTCTTTCATGGCTGCTGCAACGACATCGGCAGTAGCAGGGTCAAGTAATGCACCTGTTTGAAAGGTTTTTTTCATCGCTTTAAAAGCGTTTTTAGAAAGAGACTCTTCCATGCGTGCTAGATTGAAAACGTCACAAGCCCAAATCTTGCTCAAAGGCTCTGTCTTACCCAGATCCATTGGAGCACGTTGGCTAATGGTTTGGAGTGCTTGGGAACGCGCTAAATTGCTGCTCATCTAGTAACCTCAATGTTGAATCGGAAATAAACTATAATTGATGCAAGTATTAAGCCATGGGTCACTTTAAAGGCTTAGCGCTATCGTTTCTGTTAATTACGTAGAAAATGGGTTTTTATTAACACCAAAATAGTTCTTTTGATAAACTTTGTGCACTATTTTGGTGAGTAACAATGAAAAACCCATTACGTTACTCGATTAGTTAACCATTTTACTCAACGGCTCTAATTAGGCTCGTCTTGACGACGTTCTGGAGAAATACAGCATGACTGAACATCACTACCGCATGGACTTCCCTGTAGGCTGGGAGGAACTGCACCGTAATGCGCGTGCATTAGCATGGCGCCTGCTGGATAAAGGTGAATGGAAAGGAATTATCGCGATAACACGGGGTGGATTAGTTCCTGCAGCCATTTTGGCGCGCGAGATGGATATCCGTTTGATCGATACTATTTGCGTGGTGAGTTATCAAAAAAGTGATGAATCAGGCACGGCTGCAGCTCAGGGCGAACTGTCGGTTTTGAAAGGTGTGGCAGGTGACGGCGAAGGGATGATCTTAATTGATGATTTAGTCGATACCGGCAAAACCGCTCGTCATGTTCGTGAAATGTTGCCCAAAGCGCACTTTGCCACTATCTATGCTAAACCCGCTGGTAAGCCCTTGGTCGATACTTTCATCACTGAAGTAAGCCAAGATACTTGGATACGTTTTCCTTGGGATATGGAGCATATCTTCTCGACACCTTTAGCAGAACGTCCTAAAAAGTCTGAGTGACATGCTCCTGTAAGGGTATTCAGCGAAAGTTAAAATTACCCGCGCCAAAAATGCCGATTACGCCAATAAGAATCAAATAGATGGCAACAATGTAGTTGAGCAGGCGCGGCATCAGTAATATGAGGATGCCTGCAATCAGCGACACGATTGGGGTGAGTGCTAAGTTAATGTTCATAGGTAGGCCTCTTAACGTAAGTTAATCAATTACTCGTCGATTTCATGACCAATAACGCCACCCACTGCCGCGCCACCAACAGCGCCTGCTGCGCTACCTCCAGTCAGTATTGCGCCACCTACCGCGCCGATACTTGCACCCGCGGCCGTGTTTTTGTCTTGATTTGACATACCACTACAACCCATCACCAGCAGTGTTGTTGCAATAAATGTAAATCCAATCAATCGTTTAGTAATTGAGTTACCGTGTGTTTTTGTTGAAATATTCATGTTGATACCTAAATGAATGATTTAATGAGCTTAAACTGCCAAGAGTGTTAGCTTGCACAGATGCTTGCCTCTGTCGCTAATCAGTATGATAGAAGCGCTAGCCTTCTGTCGGTTCTCTAGCGCACATAACAACAAATGCTGTAAATCTTGCCAGGCTGTGACTTGAGGGTATGATGAGCGGATAAGACCTTACTAACTGATGACAGGAAATAACGGTGTCTGACTTTTTTGAAATTGAACAACGAGATCCAGAAGCTTTTCGCCAAGAAACGCGCAAAAGTACCTGGATACTGATCGCGATCTTTGCCGTGTTAGGTATGGGGTTATCGACCTTAAGTGTGTCTTATTTCGGCACCCCGGATGGCAATAATTTTGTCTGGAATGTGGCAGGCGTTTTTGCAGGCTTTGCCCTGACAACGATTATTTTTAAAACCATTTTGTGGAAGCACCCGATCATGGAAGCATCGGCATATAGCTGGAAGTTAAAGCGTTCTTTAATGAAAGTAACCAATATTATGCATCATGTGGAAGCAGGCGTAGAGCAAGATAACGTCACGGCTATTCAGCTATTACGCTTTTATCATCTCGCGTTGACCCAGATGCATAAACTAGAAGGAAATGATTCGGGTATCAGTGAGCTACAAAAACCCATGCAAAAACTGATGACTAAAATTGAATCCTTAGGGTTAGATCCAGAGCAAATACGCTTGGATCCTGAGTGGATAGAGGTGGTCAAAAAGCTTGGCAAGACATGAATAACTTTATGAAGTTATTCGCTTTAATCGATGGCTTTAGCGATCAACTCTGTCAGTTCCGAGGTGTTTAGGTTACTCTGATCGCTATAGTCATTTTTTGAACGCTACGGAGTATTCAGTGAACACATCTTCTCATCCTTTTGAAACCCTGACACCAGACTTTATTCTGGATGCCATTGAGGCGCAGGGTTTTCTGTCGGATGGCCGTATTCTAGCGCTCAACAGCTATGAAAACCGAGTGTATCAGGTGGGTATTGAAGATGAAGTCCCCATCATTGCGAAATTCTACCGTCCCGGTCGCTGGTCAGACGCCCAGATTTTAGAAGAACATCAGTTCTGTTATGAACTTGAAGAACAAGAGCTATCAGTTGTTACCCCATTAAAAAATAGTCAAGGTGAGAGTCTATTGCGTTATCAAGACTTTCGCCTAGCTCTGTTTCCAAGACGCGGTGGTCGCGCCCCTGATTTAGATAACCCAGATCATCTTTACCAGTTAGGTAATACCTTGGGGCGCATGCACCAAGTTGGCGCAGCCAAACCGTTTATTGAACGCCCAGCCCTCGACTTAGCTTCCTTTGGCTATAACAGTATTGAGCTGATAGCACGTGATTTTATGCCAGCCTCGCTGCGTGAAGCTTACCTATCGCTGACTCGTGATCTGATGCAGAAAATAGAAGAGGCTTTCCATCGCTTTGACGATATCAAAAGCATACGAGTCCATGGCGATTGCCACGGCGGTAATCTGTTGTGGCGTGATGATCTTGCCCATTTCGTTGACTTCGATGATGCGCGAATGGCACCTGCAATGCAGGATTTGTGGATGCTGCTAAGTGAGAATGAACGCCATCTGCGAGAACTTCAGTTGGCTGAAGTGCTGGCGGGCTATCAAGAGTTTGCTGACTTCGATCCACGAGAGCTGCATCTGGTTGAACCGCTTCGTACTCTGCGAATGCTTCACTATAGCGCATGGCTGGCTCGTCGCTGGGAAGACCCCGCGTTTCCACTAAGTTTTCCATGGTTTAATACCGAGCGCTATTGGGGAGAGCATATACTGCAATTGCGTGAACAGCTCTCAGCATTGCAGGAACCGGTATTACGGGTGTTATAAATCGAATACTTGTCTTATGTCACACTCTATAACACTTGATAACTCAGTATTCAGTGATTTTGAAATCAAAAAATCGCGTTTTATCGGTCGAGTGGAACCTATCTATAGTCATGCTGAAGGTCTGGCGATAGTCGACTCTCTCTGGCAGCAACACCCTGACGTACGCCATATCTGCTATGCCATGCTCGTTAACGGACAAGTGCGTCAATCCGATGATGGTGAGCCATCTGGAACCGCAGCTCGCCCTATGCTGAACGTATTGCAGCATAAAGGCTTAGATAATGTATTGGCGACAGTGGTGCGTTATTTTGGCGGGATAAAGTTAGGAGCTGGTGGTCTTGTGAGGGCATACAGCCAAGCCATCAGTGAACCGCTAAATAGTGCTGAACTTATCGAAGTTCGTCCGCAATCCTCTGTCGTTGTCCGCATTGATTATGAACATGAGTCATTACTTAGACATCTATCGGATCAATACGAACTTAGCCTAGAAATACACTATGCTGAAAAAGTGACGGCTGAAGTGAGGGGTGACATGGAGCAGATACAACCTTTTCTAGAAGCACTAAAAAATCAGTCGCGGGGTGAATTGGATATTCACGAAAATTCTATTGATCAAGATAGTAACCCATAAAGAATACGAGCGATGTATGCGCAATCGATTGAAAACTCTGATACCACCACCAGTCTACTTACTATTGTTCGCGGCTTTGATGTGGCTGCTGAATCGTTATTTTCCGCTTTATCACTGGCTAGAAATGCCTTGGCGTTATGCAGGATTGGTATTGATTGTGCTGGCAGGTTTATCTGATCTATGGTCCTTAAGCTTATTTTTAAAGCTTCATACCACTCCCAATCCCATGCGTCCCAGTGCTGCCACACATCTGGTGACCACTGGACTTTATCGCTACTCCAGAAATCCTATGTATTTCGGCATGCTAGTGATGTTAGTCGGTTGGTGGATTTGGTTAGGTAGTGTGACACCTATCCTGATGTTACCGATCTTTATCTTGGTGTTAGTTAAAATGCAGATAGAGCCAGAAGAAGAGGCGTTGGAAGTGCATTTTGGCAATGAGTATCTTAACTATAAGAGGCGTGTGCCGCGTTGGTTTTGATGTTGGTTATTTTAAGCTAGCCAACATCAACTAAGGTTGCTTTCATATTTTGCTGCGACATCATGTCACATTTTATATAAGTAACATTTCATCTAGTCTTTCCGACCATCAACATTACTAGTAGTACACCCAAGGAAAGATGTTATGAAATCGTCTAGGTTATTAACTCCTTTAGCTATAGCTGTCAGTGCAGTAGTTGCATCGTTTGCGAATGCTGAAACCTCAACTCAACCGCTTTACACCATTGAGGTTACGGCACCTATTCCTTTAGGTAGTGGAGTTTTTTCTCAACCTGTCCCATCCATTCAAGCTTCCCCTACCAGTGATGGTGGAGATCTATTACGGGCCATTAATGGTGTTTCTGGCTCTCGAATGGGAGGCAGAGGGATAGATCCGGTGATCCGCGGTCAAAGCCAGAATCAGCTTAATGTTATCTTAGATGGTGCTTTCTTATATGGAGGTTGTCCAAATCGCATGGACCCTCCAACCACTTACGCATCTCCAGCAACCTTTGACCGCGTTACCTTGATTAAAGGTAATCGTGATGTAATTTATGGACCTGGAGGAAGTGGTGGTACCGTATTATTTGAACGAGTACGCCCAGTTTTCTTTGCTGACAAACAAACACGTGGAGAAATCTCAGCTGCCTATACGGGTAATAGTGATACGACCCAATTAGCTGCCGATTTAGCGGCAGGGACAGAAGAAGGTTATGTTCGCTTTATTGCTGGACATACAGGTGCAGGAAACTATAAAGATGGCAGTAGCAGAACCATTCGATCTTCTTTTGAATCTGAATCCTATGCGTTGCTAGCTGGGCTCAAGGTAGCAGACTCGACATGGCTTGAGGCGAGTGTAGAGCAAGCCAATGAAAAAGATGTTCTCTTCCCAGGCGCAGGGATGGACTCGCCTTATAGTGACTCAACAACCTATCGGTTAAAACTAGATCATGTGACTCAGGGTGGCGTGATCGAAAGAGTCAGAGCCGAGATATATCGTGCTGAAGTAGATCATTTAATGGATAACTTTTCACTGAGAAATCAAACCGCACCGATGGCGATGAGAGCACCAACGAACTCTGATACGTCGGGTGCAAGGTTGCTGTTTGATAGTCATCTGAGTAGCACCGACATACAATGGGGTTTGGATTACCAGAAAAATAATCGTAATGCCTCTGCAATCATTGGAAAGGGTCCAATGAAGGGAAGGGTCACAGGTATTCAATGGCCAGATGTCAATTTGGAACAAACGGGTCTGTTTGCACAACTCACTCATGTTTTGACAGAGCGAGATTTGCTTCAAGCGGGTGCTCGATATGATCATGTTAGTGCAAAAGCAGGCAGGGCAAATGAGACATTTACAGGTGGTATGCTCAATGGGCAAACACCCAATGATCTTTTCGGTGCTAATGCTAAGAACCGTAGTTCTGAGAATAATCTGAGTGGCTTTTTAAGTTGGATACACAAGCTTGATGAGCAGTATCGTGTTGAAACAACTGTGTCACGCAGTGTGAGAACATCTGATGCAACAGAGCGCTATATCGCGATGGGTAATTGGCGTGGCAATCCATCCTTAGATCCAGAAAAGCATCATCAGTTAGAGCTCGTCTTAGCCTCGGAAACTTCGGATTTAAGTTGGTCACTAGCCGGTTATTACAATCGTGTAGACGACTACATTCTCAGAAAAAATAACCGTTACTCCAATATAACAGCTGAAATCTATGGTGCTGAAGCGGATCTGGTGTGGCAGATGACACCTAATTTACAATTCAGTAATGGTATTGCTTGGGTAAGAGGAAAGAATCGTGATGACAATTCGAATCTGTCACAAATACCGCCTTTAACGGCCACACTGGGTTTAACTTACCAGCAAGATGCTTTAACCGCTGGTTTGGACTGGTTGATTGCGGCGAAACAGGACAAGGTATGTCTAGCTGGAACCAGTTGCGGTGGTCAGGACTCAAGAAAAACGTCTGGTTACGATGTTGTTAATGCTCACTTGGCCTATCAGTTAAATCCAGCCTTTACCTTGAGCGCTGGTGTGAATAACTTATTGGATAAAACCTACGCTAACCATCTCAATCGAGAAGATGTGTTTGGAAATAATACGCAAGTGAATGAACCGGGTCGATCTGGCTGGGTCAAGTTGACAACTAGATTCTAAAACCAAAAGAGTGAGTTGGATGAGAGCATCCAACTCACTCGGATATCCTAACGACCTCTAATTCTCTCTAACAGCGACTGGGTCGCAAAACCATCAGGCACAAGTCCTTGGTCGCGCTGAAAAGCTCTTAAACCATTGCGTGTATTTGGCCCCATAATGCCATCGGCGACGCCAACATTGTAACCACGGTTGTTGAGTGCTTCTTGCAATTCACGCACTTGAGCACGTGTTAAAGGCACTTGATCACGAGGCCAAGATTGCTGAATACCGGGTCTGCCCATGATGGCATCAGCCAGAGTAGCGACCGCTAAGGCATAGCTGGTGGCGTTGTTATAGCGAAGAATGGCATTGAAATTAGGTCCGACCATAAACGCAGGGCCTTGTGCACCCGCGGGAACAATCACTGCAGCACTAGCGAAATTGGGAAGGTTGCCACTGATGGCTCTAATACCCTGAGCTGACCATTCAGCACTGCTGCGACGATCGGTTTGGGTAAAATCAAAGTTGGCGGGTAAGATGACCTCTATCCCCCAAGGTTGATTGGCTTGCCAACCTGCTTGTGCCAGATAATTGGCCGTGGATGCCATGACATCAGGAATACTACCCCAAATATCTCGACGACCATCGCCATCACCATCTTTAGCGTAAGATTCAAAGCTGGATGGAATAAATTGAGTATGCCCCATTGCACCCGCCCATGAACCGATCATCTCATCAGCAGCAATCTCGCCACTATCAATGATGCGTAATGCGGCCAATAGCTCTGTTCGCGCAAACTCACTGCGGCGACCATCGTAGGCTAGGGTGGCAAAGGAGCTTAATGCTGAAAAGCTGCCAAAGTTACGACCATAATCACTTTCAATGCCCCAGATAGAGACAATAATTTCAGCCGGCACACCATAGCGTTGCTGCATTTGCAGCGCGGTTTGACGATGTTCATCTAATCTGTTTTGGCCGTTGGAGATGCGAGTTCTGGAGACAGCACCATCCAAATATTCCCAAATAGGTCTGACAAATTCGGGCTGGTGACGATCAAGTTCTATGATCCGTTCAATATAGCGAACATTGTCCAAGGCCGACAGAGCTCGCGCACTGATACCCTGACTCGCAGCATCACGACGAAAGTCAGCTAGCCAAGCATCAAAGCTTTCGTGGCGTTGCTGTGGCTGTGCCGGCTGAGGGGTGTTTTGTGCCACTGTCTGCGTTACAGCAGTAGAGGTATTGGATGCTTCAACCTGTTCCTTTTCGATTTGCGTCGAAGCACAGGCAGAAAGCATGGTCAGTGGCAGTATTAAAGTGGCGCTCAGTATGAGTGAACGACAAGGAGAAAAAAGATAGTTAGATCGCATCATTCAAAATTCCTTTAAGAAACTTTCAACATTCTACTCTTTAGGATCAGCCAGTACGATAGATGCTTTGTCTTCTGTAACTTTCGTTTCAATTGGATATTTTTATGGTTCTAAAGTTGCAAAAAAAGCAGTTTCATATCAGAATGCCGTGACATCACTCGTTTTATTGAGAACCACATGCGTCGAATTTCAGCACAAATACGTCAAGAATATGATCAGCTATCGCCTACAGAAAAACGTGTAGCTAGCTTTATACTCGATCATCTTGATGATTTAGCAACCTATAATTCGGTAGAACTGAGTCGCCAATGTGATACATCAAAAGCAACCATTAGCCGGTTGTTTCGTCGCTTAGGTTACTCCAATTTTAAAGAGGTGCGTGAAGATTTACGTCGTTTACGTCAGTCCGGTGTGCCGTTACCGGGTCCTAAACTCAATAGTGAAGCTAGTTTGGTCGATCGGCACCTTGCAAGCGAAATGAAAAATCTAAAGCGTCTACAGGCCTTGGCTCAAACTTCGTTACTAGCGGACATTACCGAGCAGTTAGATGCTGCTAACCGTATTGCGGTGATTGGCTTTCGCAATAGCTATCCCGTTGCGCTGCATTTGCGTCAACAGCTTATTCAAATTCGTCCAGCCGTTTTGTTGTTACCGCAACCGGGTCAGACCGTATCAGAAGAGGTTGCAGATTTTACCCCACAGGATGTCGTAGTGTTATTGGCGTTTCATCGTCGCCCCGCTGGTTTTAATGCCTTACTGAAAACGTTGCAAAAACTAAATGTTCCCGTGTTGTTAATTAGTGAAGAACAGAGCGGTCTAGGGAAAAGTAAACCTAAATGGTTTCTGGAACTTCCACTGGACACCATCTCTGCCTTTGACAGCTACGCACTGCCCATGAGTGTGGTGAGTTTACTCAGTAACTTGCTGCTTCATTATCAGCTAGATAAAGGCCGCGCGCGTATTGAGAAAATTAATCAGTTATATGATTCAACCGAAGAATTGGATATCAATCTATCCTACTAACCTTATTTCGAGAGGCCATCATGCAGTCCGTTGAAAACCCTTATAAACGCAGTATTAACCTTGCCGACGCCCGTTTGGGTACACGTGCCGTTTTTGTCACGGATGATTGGTTTGCCGATGTTAATCGGTTGTTTAATCCTGAAGCACCGGTATGGAAAGAGGGTGTATTCGATGACAATGGTAAATGGATGGATGGCTGGGAAAGTCGCCGTAAGCGCTTTGAAGGCTATGATCATGCGATTATTCGCTTAGGTGTGCCGGGTTATATTCAAGGTGTTGATATCGATACGTCTTATTTTACCGGTAACTATCCTCCTTCCGCATCTTTAGAAGCGTGTTTCTGTGAAACGGGTGATCCCGATGAGCAAACACGCTGGACTCAGATTCTTCATTCCGTTGATTTGCAGGGCAATAGCCATCATCTGCATGAAACCTTGCATTCCGACCAAGCTTGGACGCACTTGCGTTTCAATATCTACCCTGATGGGGGTGTGGCTCGCTTACGAGTCTATGGTATTCCTTACCGTGATTGGTCATCGGTCAGCGAAACAGAAGCGTTAGATCTTGTCTCTGTGCTAAACGGTGGTCGAGCGCTGGCCTGTTCTGATGAGCATTACGGCAGCATCAGTAATCTGATTAATCCAGGTCGTGGAATCAATATGGGTGATGGTTGGGAAACCGCTCGTCGTCGCACGCCTGGGTATGATTGGGTGATTCTGTCGTTAGGGCATCCTGGCGTGGTCGAAAAGATTATTGTGGATACGCTACACTTTAAAGGTAACTATCCCGATAGCTGCTCTATTCAGGCGGCGTATGTGAAAGGCGGTACCGAAAGTCAGATCGAGACCCAAAGTCTCTACTGGAAAGAATTGCTACCCTCACATAAGCTTCAGATGCACCAAGAGCATACGTTTACCACAGAACTGCAGGATCTAGGCCCGATTACCCATGTGCGTCTGAATATTTTCCCGGATGGGGGTGTTAGCCGATTACGTTTACTAGGCCATATTGCGAGGCGCTAAGCATGTCGATTCAACTGACGCCGCAACCTTTAACGGCAAAAAACTTTGCTCCTTTTGGTCAAGTGATTGATCGACAACAGCACAGTCATTTTCTGATTAATGGTGGTAGTACTGAGCGCTATCACAATATGGCTCAGGTCGAAACAGGTCCAGACGATGGGCAGGTGATTATTAGTATTTTTCGCAAACCCAAGGCGGATCAATTTCCTTTAGACATTAAAATGCTTGAACGTCATCCTTTCGGTTCTCAAGCCTTTATTCCGTTAAAAGGAAAGCCGTTTCTAATCGTCGTTGCACCGCCGGGAGATCAGCCAGACCTGAGTCAAATGTGCCTGTTTATCAGCGATGGTTCGCAAGGAGTGAACTATGCAGCCGGCGTTTGGCACCATCCTTTGATCGTTACAGCCGATGAAGACGAATTGCTGGTTGTAGATCGAAGCGGTCAGCTACCGAATTGTGATGAATTTACCCTCGAGCCTGATCAGGTTCGTAGTATTGATTGGGCGTAAAGGAGAAGTCGATGCAGAATAATCAACACTACCCGCGTGATTTAGTCGGTTACGGTGCCAATCCTCCCAATCCTCGTTGGCCCAATCAAGCACGTATAGCACTTAACTTTGTGTTGAACTACGAAGAAGGTGGCGAAATGTCCGTGTTGCATGGTGATGCCCATGCAGAGACCTTTCTGTCAGAAATTGCCGGTGCAACGCCTTATCCTGATCGACATTTAAGCATGGAGTCGATCTATGAATATGGATCGCGAGCGGGCGTCTGGCGCATTCTTCGGGAGTTTGAGCGTCGCAGTTTGCCCATGACGATTTTTGGTGTTGCCATGGCACTGCAGCGTCATCCAGATGTCACGGCTGAGTTTCAGCGCCTCGGTCATGATATCTGCTGTCATGGATTGCGATGGATTCACTATCAAGAGATGCCGGAGGCCAAAGAGCGTCAGCATCTGAAAGAAGCGATTCAGATCTTTGAACAACTCACCGGAAAGGCTCCATTGGGTTGGTATACGGGTCGCGATTCTCCCAATACTCGCCGCTTAATCGTCGAGCAGGGTGGTTTTCTTTACGATTCAGATTACTACGGTGATGACTTACCTTTCTGGACTCAAGTTGAAACAACGCAGGGGGAGTCGAAACATCACTTAGTTATTCCTTACACCTTAGACTGTAATGATATGAGGTTCTCATCACCAACTGGTTTTGCGGATGGGGAAGAGTTCTTTAACTATCTTCGTGACAGCTTTGATGTGCTGTATGCCGAAGGGGCTGATGCTCCTAAAATGATGTCCGTTGGATTACATTGTCGTTTAGTGGGTCGTCCTGGGCGCTTTAAGGCGTTACAGAGATTCTTGGATTATGTGCAAGCACATGAGGGTGTCTGGGTGACACGACGTGAAGATATTGCGCGACATTGGATTGCGGAGCATCCGGTTCGTAAATAAGAGTTTCCATTATGAAGCTTCGAGCAGATATCGTGGTTGAGCGGATAATTTTCATAAAACTTAAATGCATGTCCAACAACAGGAGTGTTCAATGACATCAAAAAGCGATACGCATTATGGAATTGATTTCTCTCAACTAACGCCTCATGAGTGCTACAAGGTGCTTATAGGTAGTATTGTTCCGAGACCTATTGCATGGATAACCACTATTGATAACTCTGGAAGAGTTAACGCGGCTCCTTTTAGTTTTTTTAATGCTTTATCCGCTGATCCTCCCTTGGTAGGTTTTGGTATTCAACGAAAAGCAGATGGTGTAGAAAAAGATACCTTGCGAAATATACAAGAAACGGGTGTTTTTACGATCAATATTGTTAACAACTCTCTTGTCGAAGCAATGAGCATATGCGCTATCGCCTTTCCAGAACAAGATAGTGAATTGGTCGCTGCAGGTTTAAGTTCAGAAAATGGTATTTTGGTACCATCACCCAGAATATTAGACGCTCCAGTGTCTTTGGAATGTAATAAAACTATGATAATACCTACCGGACCGAAGGGCGAGATCGTCCTCGGTGAAGTAGTTTTTGCGCATATCCATCAAGATCTTTGTGACCCTGAAAAACTTCATATTGACCAACAGTTATTGGATGCTGTGGGCCGAATGGGAGGTCAAGGCTATTCTCTCACTCGAGAGTACTTTGACTTATCAGTAAAGTCTGTTGATGAATGGGCTGCTTCTCAAGACAGTGGTGAGCGAATCTGGTCTAAATAAACAGAAGCAATAACAAGAGTCTAGTCGACTGATTTTGCTATAAGTTATTGGCCCACCCTGTATATTTTTTGGCTAAGGGTGGTGCATAGCAACCACGCTTTCCGGTCGATAGTCCGCAGCGTATTAACATTTCGGCTATACCTATTGCGCTAGCAACACCATCAATCACAGGGATGCCAAGCGCATTAGTGAGGTTCTTTTGTAAGTCAGCCATTCCTGCACAACCTAAAACAATCGCATCTGCTTTATCTTTTTGAATGGCTTCTTGGCAGGATTCCAAAATTTTCCGATAGGCGTCTGACTCGGGATTATGCAAATCCAGTACGGCAATATCGACGGCTCTGATACTGGCACACTGATGTTCCATTCCATACTTAATCAATAGATGTTCTGTCATTGCTACGGTACGACATAAACTGGTGACGACACTGAAACGATGTCCAAGAAAGGTTGCGGTATGCATTGCGGCTTCAGCAATACCTATGACTGGGGAATTAGATACCTCTCTTGCAGCATCGAGCCCAGGATCACCAAAGCAGGCAATGATATGCGCTTGGCACCCCTCTTTTTCACCAAGTTTTATTTGTTCGATGACGCCTGTTGCAGCGATCAATTCATCCAAAAAACCTTCGATAGATGCTGCGCCATGTAAAGGGTGACAACTGCGTAGATGAGTCTCTGGAGAGGCAACAAGTTGGGCTGCTTCTGCTATGCAGGATGTCATAGATTCAGAAGTGTTGGGATTAATTAGATTGATGATCATTTGATTGGTCTCTGTATACATTAATTGATATTAAGGTATACAAAAAAGCACATTTCGACTAGCTGTTGTTTAAAAAATTAGAAAAATTTAGTTCAATTAAAGGCGCTAGCGAAAGATGTTTATTGCACTTTTATTGTGCATTTTACATCAATCTATCCAAATTGGTGCGATCAATAGACTGTTTTTAAGAGATTTTAAATCGATGGTTATATGAATAGGTGTTGTGTCTGGCTACATAAATGCATGTAAATATTGAATACAATAGAAAATACAAAAAATATTATATGTTGTGGCACGAGTTATGCAAAAGGTTATTTAACACACTCAAAGGAGCACTGTTATGAAATCTAAGACAACTTTTGCACACAATTCACTGAAAAGAGTTTTTCCACTCAAATCACTTGCCATTGCTACGCTGGCCACATTGATACCGATTACGGCGATGGCTCAGGGTGGTACGGTACGTATCGGAATGACAGCTTCGGATATTCCATTGACGTCAGGTGCACCAAATTCTGGATTTGAGGGTGTTCGTTTTACTGGTATGACCCTTTACGATGCCTTAGTCAGTTGGGATCTTTCCGTAGACGATAAGGTAGCACCCTTAGTGCCACAGTTGGCGACAGCCTGGCATGTTGATGAAGCAGACCCTCGTAAGTGGGTTTTTCAATTACGTGAGGGTGTCACGTTCCATGATGGTTCTGAATTCAATGCAGATGCTGTCGTGTTCAACTTTGATAAGGTTTTCAATGACCAGTCGCCTCAATATGATGCGCGTCAAGCAGCCCAAGTTGTTGCTCGTTTGCCTGCCTATGAAAGTATTCAAAAGTTGGATGAATACACTGTAGAGATTACGACCAAAACTCCCAACGCAATGTTTATCAATCAATTACCTTTTATGTTTATGTCGAGTCCTGCTCACTGGGAAGCATTAAATGGTGACTGGGAAGCCTTTGAGAAAAACCCTTCAGGAACCGGCCCTTTTTCACTGGACGTTTTAGTACCACGTGAGCGTGCTGAATTGATTCCATTTGCTGACTATTGGGATGAATCTCGCCGTGCAAAAGCAGATCGCTTGGTTTTAATTCCAATTCCAGAAGCTAATACTCGAGCCAATGCTTTGTTGTCTCGTCAGGTTGATTGGATCGAGAATCCACCGGCCGATACCTTGCCAATGTTACAAAGTCGTGGTTATCAGATCACCAGCAATGGTTATCCTCATATTTGGCCATGGCAGTTCAGCTTTTTAGCGGATTCTCCGTGGTTGGATAAGCGTGTACGTCAGGCTGCAAACCTAGCGGTTGATCGTGAATCCATTCAGCAGTTACTCGGTGGTTATATGGTTCCAGCACAAGGGCTATTATTACCTGACGATGCAGGCTTTGGTGAGCCTGAATTTAACATCGGTTATGATCCTGAAGCTGCAAAAGCGTTGCTTGCCGAAGCAGGGTTTGGTCCGAACAATCCTGTCAAAGCCAAAGTGTTAATATCTGCGTCTGGTTCAGGTCAAATGCAGCCTCTTCAGATGAATGAGCTGATTCAGCAGCAGTTGAAAGAAGTGGGTATTGAGATTGAGTTTGAAGTCTTAGTATGGGAAACGCTGTTCAATAACTGGCGTCAAGGCGCGGCTGATCAGGCCTCTTTAGGTGCCCATGCAACCAATATCACCTTTGCAACTCATGATCCTTTTGCAGCGATGATTCGTTTTATCGATTCGAAAAATGTAGCACCTGTGTCGCTTAACTGGGGTCATTACAACAATGTTGAAGTCGATGGTTTGATTGCAGAACTGCAAACAGCGTTTGACCCTGAAGAGAATCTTCGTATCTATCGCCAGTTGCATGAAACTCTCGTTGAAGATGCACCTTTCTTGTTCGTAGGTCATGACACAGGCCCACGAGCCATGGGACCAAAAGTGGCTGGTTTTGTTCAAGCTAAAAGCTGGTTTCAGGATTTAACACCTGTCTACATGGAAGAATAATTCAGCTTGAATAGAGGTGATCAAGCCTTCTTTCGTTGATCACCTCGCTGACTGCGGGTAACCATTATGTTTGTCTTTATCATTCGGCGTTTTCTTTATGCCATTCCAATCGCTTTAGCCGTTGCAGCTGTGTGTTTCTCACTGGTTCACCTAGCACCGGGTGATCCTTTAACGGCAATTATTCCAGCGGATGCACCGGCCGAAGTCGTGATCGCCATACAGCAAGCCTACGGAATGGATCGACCTTTATTGGTGCAATTTGGTAGTTGGATACAGCGAGCACTCCAAGGAGATCTAGGGGTTTCCGTTGCCACAGGGCGCCCTGTCATGGGTGACATAGCCCTAGCCTTGAGTAATACCCTATTATTGGCATTTGCGGCGGCTTTGCTGGGTTTTTTGGGAGGCATTCTCTTAGGTGCTTTAGCGGCCATCTATAACGGTACTTGGATTGATAAGCTGGCGACAGCTCTGGCTATTACAGGAGTATCTATACCGCACTATTGGTTGGGCTTATTGTTAGTAATTATCTTTTCTGTACACCTAGATTGGCTTCCTTCAATGGGTGCAGGTCCAGGAGGATCATCTGACTGGCGTTTAGATTGGGCGCATCTGCGTCATTTAGTGTTGCCAGCAGTCACTATGTGTTTTATTCCTATGGGTATTGTTACTCGTACAGTTCGTGCAACGGTTTCTGAGATCTTGAACTCCGAGTTTGTTACTGCGTTGTATGCGCGAGGCTTGCGTGGACGTCGTATTGCCCTGCATGTGGCTAAAAATGCCGCACCTACCGTGTTGTCTGTTATGGGATTGCAGTTTGGTTATTTGTTAGGCGGCTCGATTCTGGTCGAAACGGTGTTTTCTTGGCCCGGCACCGGATATTTGTTGAATACAGCAATCTTTCAGCGCGATATCCCCTTGTTACAGGGCATTATTCTGGTATTGGCAATGTTTTTTGTTGGTCTGAACCTATTAGTGGATGTTCTACAAACACTGATGGATCCACGGATCAAGCGAGGGTAATCGGATGACCACCATAGCTTCCACTACTTCAAAAGAAAAATTTGCACTTGCAGCAGAAACAGCAGCAGTCTCAAGAGGTTACTGGACAACCGTTTGGACAAGACTGGTTAGAGATCCCGTATCCGTTGGCTGTGCTGTTGTATTACTACTAATGGTGTTAATTGCAGTCTTTGCACCTTTGCTGGCACCCTATGATCCTAGTCAGGGTACCATGTTGAAACGCTTATCTCCTATAGGTACAGAAGGGCATTGGCTGGGTACAGATGAATTGGGTCGTGACATGTTATCGCGACTGATGCACGGCGGACAGATGAGCCTAATGATGGGTTTACTCCCTGTATTTATCGCCTTTGCAATAGGCACATCGTTAGGCTTAATTGCTGGTTTTTTTGGTGGTTGGATCAACTCACTCATCATGCGTACCACTGATGTATTCTTTGCATTTCCTGCGGTGCTCTTGGCGATAGCTATTTCAGGTGCCTTGGGGGCAGGTTTTATTAACGCCATTATTTCGCTCACTCTGGTGTTTATTCCACCGATAGCTCGTGTGGCTGAAAGTGTGACCACATCAGTACGAAATTTGGATTTTGTCGAGGCGGCTCGTGCTTCTGGTGCAGGTAACTTCACCATTATTCGTGTGCATGTTTTAGGCAATGTTCTGGGACCTGTGTTTATTTACGCCACAAGTCTCGTCTCTGTTTGCATGATTCTGGCAGCGGGATTAAGTTTTCTTGGG
This sequence comes from Nitrincola schmidtii, assembly GCF_008973715.1. GTDB lineage: Bacteria > Pseudomonadota > Gammaproteobacteria > Pseudomonadales > Balneatricaceae > Nitrincola > Nitrincola schmidtii. Next base: position 140,695 of record NZ_WBOL01000004.1, on the reverse strand, counting down.
TTAGGAGTTAGACCACCGACCCCTGAATGGGGATTGATGCTGAATACTCTGCGGCAATCAATTTACATCCAGCCTTGGATCTCTGTTCTCCCCGGGCTAATGATTTTTATCACCTCACTGTGTTTTAACCTGCTGTCTGATGGATTGCGCAGTGCCATGGATATCAAGAGGTAATATTGATGACTGCCTTATTGCGTGTACAGGATTTGAAAAAATATTTCCCAGTAGGTAAGGATCTGCTTGGACGCCCGACACAAGTGGTTCAGGCGGTTGATGGCGTTAGCTTCAGTGTTGAAAAAGGGAGAACCCTTGGTATTGTGGGAGAATCTGGTTGTGGTAAATCCACTACGGCTCGTTTACTCATGCATCTTATTGAACCAGATGAGGGGCGTATCAGTATTCGTGGCAAAGAGTTTGGTAACATCAGTGGCCGCCATCCCGTTGCTGAACTACGTCGTCAGATGCAGATGGTATTTCAGGATTCTTACGCCTCTTTAAATCCGCGCTTGACGATAGAAGACAGCATCGCTTTTGGTCCACAGATACACGGTGTTAGTGAGCGTGAAGCACGTCAGCAGGCCAGAGATTTACTAGAAAAAGTGGGTTTGAATCCAAATGTCTTTGTACGTCGATATCCACATGAGTTATCGGGTGGTCAGCGGCAGAGGGTGAATATTGCCAGAGCGCTCGCCATCAAGCCGGAAATTGTGCTTTTGGATGAAGCAGTTTCTGCATTGGATAAATCGGTTCAGGCACAAGTGCTAAACCTCTTATCTGATTTGAAGAAAGAGTTTGGTTTGACCTATCTTTTTATCTCTCATGATCTCAATGTTGTTCAGTATATCAGTGACGACGTCATGGTGATGTATTTGGGACAAGTCGTGGAATCAGGTCCTGTCGAGCAACTGTATCAAAACCCAGCTCATCCCTATACCCGTGCACTACTAAGTTCGGTGCCCTCACAAACGCCACATGAACGCAAACAACACAAAGTCCTAGAAGGCGATCCACCCAATCCAATTGCTCCGCCTTCAGGTTGCCGATTTCATCCACGTTGTGAGCATGCTCGTGCCATCTGTTCTTCACAGCAGCCAGAGACCACAAGAGTTGAGGGTTTGCATCAAGCCGCTTGTTTTATGCTGCCAGCAAATCCTAATCATGAAAAATACATTCAGTTACAGGAGGTGTCAGCATGAGTGCTGATAAATTAATAGACGTTCGTAACCTGAATGTAACTTTTAAAGGTGAAGAGGGACCTGTTTATGCTGTGTCAGATGTCAGTTTTGATCTAGCGGCTGGCGAAACCTTAGCATTATTGGGTGAATCAGGTTGTGGTAAAAGTGTCACTATGAAGTCGTTGATGCGTCTGCATCCTGCACATAAAACCCGCATTGAAGGACAGATAAATATTGACGGTGTGGATCTATTGTCGATGCGCCCTGCCGCCTTATCGGCGATGCGAGGAAAAACGGTTTCGATGGTATTTCAGGAACCTATGTTGGCGTTTGATCCTGTATATACGGTGGGTGATCAAATTATTGAATCGGTGATGCGACATGAAGGTTTTAGTCGAGTTGATGCGCGTAAGCGAGCATTAGAAATGTTAGAACGTGTTCGTATACCTTCAGCGGCTAAGCGTTTGGATGCTTACCCTCATGAAATGTCGGGTGGTATGCGTCAGCGAGCCATGATTGCATTGGCTCTTGCGTGTAAGCCTAAGATTTTGCTTGCAGATGAGCCAACTACGGCACTTGATGCTACTGTTCAGATACAGGTGTTATTGTTGTTAAAAGAGCTTCAGCGTGAGTTAGGCATGAGTATGATTTTTGTCACTCATGACGTTGGTGTTGCTATTGAAGTGGCTGATCGAACTGCGGTGATGTATGCCGGGCGTATTATCGAAGAAGGGCCTGTTGATGATGTGTTATCTAATCCTTGGCATCCATATACACAAGGTCTTCTCGGTGCTACCGTTCATCCTGGGATGGATCGTAAGCAGGCACTGCCAGCTATACCCGGATCACCGCCGCAGCTTACACGGCAAATTACAGAGTGTGCGTTTGCTGCACGCTGTAGTTACCGAACCGATGAGTGTATGAAACCAATGCCAGCAGCTTATCAGGCGCAAACTCGTGCAGTACGTTGTATTCATGCATTAGCTGAGGTTTAATCATACAAGAAGCTTGATCAAGACTTGCATACAGATCAAGCTTCAACGCATTTGAGTTTAAACATTTACTAAATTGTGATGAGTTTGCCTTTGAGCCTGGTCAGGTTCGTAGTGTTGATTGGGCATAAAGGAGAAGTCTATGCAGAAAGTCCAGTTCGTTAAACGATAGTCGTCATGAAGCTTCGAGCAGATATCACTATCAATGGACGACTTTATAAAAAGGGTGAAGAGATAGCTTGGTACAAGATCTATCCGTTCTTTCTAGTCCATATGCTGGCGTTTGGCGGTTCGGGTTTTGTGATGGCTTATGCGGATACCCCTGAGAATATTCTTTTTTTATATTTTCATGGGGGAGTCGCGATTCTTGTATACGTCATCTTTTACTTATTCATCTTCGGAATGGACGAAGTAAAGTGGATGTTTATCAACGCAGGGCTGGGTGCTTTAGGGATCTTCACGCAAATGGGCTGGTTGCTCGCGCTATTTGGTCGAGATATCAGTGACTATCCCTTCCAAGTCCATGTCATTCCGTTTTTGTATTTTGTGCTTTATACCTTTCTTCTTCACCAAGCAGTGCTTGATCTGACAAATTCTAGAGAAGACGAAACCAAGCGTCGAAGAGTAGAAAGCAGTTATATCGTCATTCTTGCAGCCGGTTATTTACTATCCTACTTGATGACTAGGTAGGTTCTCTGATCACTTGATGGATGGTTTACGCATCAAATGCCAAGCCAGCACGCCTGCTAATAACCCCCAAAAAGCACTGCCAATACCAAACAATGTCATGCCTGATGCGGTGGCTAAAAAGGTGATTAAGGCTGCTTCACGCCCGTCAGGGTTGGCTAACGCAACCGATAAGCTATTGCCGATGGTGGATAACAACGCTAGTCCCGCTAGGGTTAAGACCAAGGCTTGAGGAAAGGCAAACATCAAGGTCGCAACGGAGGCAGCCAGAAGCCCGCTTAAGATATAAAAAATACTGGCGGCAACAGCAGCGGTATAACGACGCTGCTTATCAGGATGTGCCTCTTCACTCATGCAGATGGCAGCGGTGATGGCGGCTAAATTAAGTGCGAAAGCACCTAAAGGAGCCAATAGCAGAGTGGTGATGCCTGTCCAGGTAATAATGGGTGATAAAGGAGGGAGATAACCCGATGCTTTAATGACGGCAATGCCGGGCATATTTTGAGATGCCATGGTGACGATAAACAGTGGAATGCCGACACCGATTAACGCTGTCAACGAAAAAGAGGGCAGAGTCATGATCGGTGTAGCGAGTTCAAAGCTCAGTCTATCGAGTTGTAATTCACCCATCAGATACACCAGTGCTACCGATCCAAAAAGAACCATCAGAATCGCATAACGTGGAAAAAAGCGCTTGCCCAATAGGTAAAGTGCAAACATGCTTATCACTAGTATTAAGTGGGTTTCGGCAGAGTGAAAGGCGGCTAAACCAAATTGAAGCAGTACCCCCGCCAGCATCGCTGTGGCTAATTCTTGCGGTAAAAACTTCATCAAGCGTTCAAACCAACCCGTGATCCCTGCCAGCGTAATTAAAGCGCCACAGAAAATAAACGCTCCTATCGCCTCCGCCATGCTCAGACCCGGTAAGCTGGTTACTAGCAATGCCGCACCTGGAGTTGACCATGCGGTTAAAATCGGGGTTTTGTAATACAACGATAGCCCTAGCGTTGAAAGACCCATGCCGATTCCCAGTGCGAAAAACCACGAGGTCACTTCCGCCTGAGAGGCTCCCGCTGCAGCGGCGGCTTGAAAGATAATGACCGCTGAGCTGGTATAACCCACTAACACCGCAACAAAACCTGCGGTGAGACTGGAGAGTGAAAAGTCTTTCAGTAATGACATAGAGCACCTTTGGCTGTGCGTTATAGCGCATAATTTGGTTAGCTTAGCATTGTGCGTTATAGTGTACAAATAGAAAATCTACAGCAGGCTATCGTGATGGAAAATCAACCCAGCAGTTTAGGCAAAGGATTACGCGAACTCAGGCAGTCAAGGCAATGGAGTTTAGATCAAGCGGCAGCGAAGTCTGGCGTCAGTAAAGCGATGCTGGGTCAGATAGAACGTGGAGAATCCAGTCCCACGTTGGCAACTTTGTGGAAAATTGCCACAGGCTTTCAAATCTCATTCACGCATTTGATCAGAGGGTGTTTTTACCAACCCAATGACCTGTCATCCGTGCGTCCGGTCAATGAACCTAAAGTAACCTCTGGTATTGATGTTAGAGTACATTTTCCATTTGATGAAACCGTCAACTTTGAATGGCTGGAACTTCATCTAGCACCAGGCGCTGAATCTCATTCTGAGCCTCATCAAGGAGGTGTCACAGAACGTATTCTTGTCATAGAAGGGATTCTAGATCTATGTTTATCAGGCCAGTGGTATCAGTACTCCGCCGGTGAGACTGTCAGCTTTAACGCAGACCAACCACATGGCTATCGAAATTCGGGTTTAGGAGTGTTGGTATTTCAGGATGTGATACATTATTAGTGCTTATCTTTAATACAATAAATTACTATATTGTAGGTAGAAAATTTAATAAAGTGTATGCACTTAATGCGGTCTATTGTTTGCTTATAAGGAATAGCTTGTGGTGGTTAAATCAAAAACAGTGACAGATAACCAAAGCATATATGACCTAATGTTTGCTGCGATTGCCAATCGTAAATTACCACCCGGGCTAAAGCTGTCTGAAGAGCGTTTATGTCGTGTTTTTGGAGTCAGCCGTACGCGACTTCGCGAAGTGTTTTTTCGCTTAGCGCAAGACCGCATCATTACCTTGAAACATAATCGAGGTGCTTATGTGACGCGTCCAACGGCGCGTGATGCAACAGAGGTGTTTGCTGCACGTCGAGCAATAGAGGTTTCTGTTGTGGAACAGTTGGCCAATTCGGCTGGCGCTCAAGTCATCAAACGTCTTCAACAACACCTTGCTGAAGAAGCCTCTGCACGATCTGAAAAGGATCATGCCCGTTTAACCCAGCTTACGGGGGACTTCCACTTACTTTTGGCAGAACTTAGCGGCAATAGCATCTATCATGATATTGTGCGACGTTTAACGGCTTTGTCCAGCTTGATAATCTATTTGTATGACTCACCTTCGGCGTCTGCATGCAAGGATAATGAGCATAATAATATCGTCGAAGCGATTTCTTCTGGTGATGCAATTACAGCTAGATCACTGATGCTAGAACATCTAGAGCATGTCGAAAAATCTCTAAAAATTGACGACGAAGAGCAAGATGATTTTGATATTGAATCGGTGTTCAAAGAGATGCTTAGCTAACGTCTAGTATGATTGGCTGAAAATCTTATCGGTAATTTAGAGCTGTCTTAAGTCGCCCATATCCTAGGCAAACACGCTTCACGTCCCATTACACTGGGTCGTACTGTTTGCCAAACTTTCACCATTTGCTGCAATAAAGGCTCGGTTTGCGGGCCTAAAAAGCGAACCACGATCAAGTTATCTAATCGTGTGGCACCGCTAACAATCTGGTCATGCTTGAGGCTTAACAACGTGTCACGTATCTGTTCCAACAGCACATCGTCTGAAGAGGTGATGAACATCGTCGCTTGCATCGGAGATCCGCGTAGCCCGCTGCTAGAGCGTTGCAGCTCATCATTTAGTGAGTTGAAATGTTCTATCAGTAACGGTTTTCCATCGATGCTAAGTTTCAAGGAAGAACGAATCTGCCCTCGGTCGAAATGTTCATTAATCACAGGGCGACCTAAGCATTGAATTTCCCAACCGATAAAGCGGGAGGTCGCACCAAGATCTATCTCTGTTTGCATCCTTAACTGACTGTCGGGGAAGAAGATATTTTCTTGGGGTAACCACTCTAGTGCCGCATCTTCATCGACCTGCAAATGTTGATGGTAATGCGCTAAGCGTCCGCCAGAGCGATAAAACTTGGTCGCTCCCGGGGTGGTGATCAGTGCATGAGCTTGGGAATTGACTTGAACCTTTACGTACAAGCGATCACCGCCGACCACGCCTCCGGGGGGGTGTAACAAGTAACTGTGACAGACTGAATCTTCTGGGTAAAAAGCACGTTGAACCGATAAGGGTCCCAAGCGCTGAGAAGCGATGACACGCGTTTTTTCTCGACGCACACCAAAGGTCAATGCAATACGCGCACGCCATCCATCTGAAGTAGTCGAGTTGGGCGGTAGTGTTGGAAGATTCAGATCAGTCATAGATCACCTTTAAGCCGCATCCAGCATGCCTTGTTTAACAACAAAGTCGATGATCACGTCCAATCCAATACCCGTCTTTAGGTTAGTAAAGACATAAGGGCGGTTGGGTCGCATACGCTGAGTATCCGATTCCATCACTTCAAGGCTGGCACCCACATAAGGCGCCAAGTCGATCTTATTGATGACGAGCAAATCCGATTTAGTGATTCCTGGACCCCCTTTACGTGGGATTTTTTCGCCTTCCGCTACATCGATAACGTAAATCGTGAGGTCTGCCAGTTCCGGACTGAATGTGGCGCTGAGGTTATCACCGCCGCTTTCAACAAACACCACATCGAGATCTTTATGAAGCTTGGCCAACTCTTCGACAGCAGCAAGGTTCATCGAGGCATCTTCACGAATGGCGGTATGAGGGCAACCACCAGTTTCCACGCCTACTATTCGGTCAGCCGGTAAGGCTTCTGCACGGGTCAGAATTTTGGCATCTTCCTGGGTGTAGATATCGTTAGTGACGACGGCAATACTGTATTGGTCACGAATTGCTTTGCAAAGCACTTCTAAGAGTGCCGTTTTTCCTGATCCAACAGGGCCACCAACACCGATACGCAAAGGAGATTTATAGTCACTCATGGGTGAATTTCCTGTAAAAAATTAAGAACGAAAGAGTCGTGTATATTGGGTTTCATGTCGTGAACTGGCGATAGCGAGTGCGGGTGTGCAACCGGCAACATCTTCATCGCGGATTTGCATCGCCTGTTGCTGTAATTCGGGTAAAGCTTCTGACAGTGTCATTAACAATTGCTGTCCTTGAGTTTGTCCTAACGGCACCAGTTTTACGCCAGCCATGACGCTGTTTTCAATCCAGCTCCATAAATAGCCGCTACATAGCTGATCTAGTGGAATTTGCCAGCGACTGGCAGCCAGTGCCATACCCGCCAGTTGAGTGAGATGAAGTGAAGACTCACTAGCCTCAGGGATCTCTATATCGAGTGAGGGCAATAGCACCGATAGGGCTTTACCACGCTGACGCTCTTCTGCACGTAATTCTGAGGTTTCGCGACTGGCGTAGAGATAGGTTGACCAATAGGTGACTTGATCCCAATCCTGTTTCTCGAAAGCATGATAAAGTCTGATTAACACTGGGAGCTCTAGGCTGGTCACACTCTGTTGCAACACGCCGAGAAGCCAGTCATGAAGTTCTTTAGCGTTGGTTACCCAGCCTGCCTCAATCGCCCATTCCAAGCCCTGTGAGTAGGTGAAAGCACCGACAGGCAGGGAAGGGCTGATGAGTTGAAAGAGACGCAAATTAGGTAACATACAACAACCTATGACTTAACCCAGAACACTGATTAGAACAGCCGCAATACCGCTGCCAGCGCCCAACCATTTAGGTTGGAAGGTTTTGCCCAGTGCATAGCCTGTGGCCATGATCACGGCAGCCATGATCAGCATACCCGGCATAAAGGAAAGAACCCCGCCTGCAGGCATTTCTAAACCATGTGCCCAACCGTGGAACATGACCAGAACCAACGCCGCAAGCATCGGTAACAAGCCACGTAAAGAGAAAAACAGACCGACAGCGATAAGGAACATTGAAGCCAGGATGATCACTTCAATTCCGTTCGCAAAGCCGGTTATCAAACCCATGACGGCACCCGCAAACATGATTCCTAGCGTACCCGTAAAAAGTTGAATGCGTTGCTTAGTCGATTGCCAAGCACCTAAGGCACCAATACCCAATAGCATGGCTAGATGGTCTAAACCGGTCAGTGGGTGAAGCAGTCCGGATAAAAAGCTGCTATACGCGTGATCATGGCCATGACCTGGGTGTGCAAGCGCCATTGATGAAAATAGAATCAAAGCAAATCCTGTCAGTAAACGATATCGTGTATTCATGATGATGGTTCCTTCGGTCTAAAATGGTTTGTTTGGACGCTTTTGAAAAAGCTTCTAAACATGTTTCTTAAATATCAGTCAGTGTGAATGGGAAGGGTCGTGATCATGTGAGTGGTGATGCGAGTGGTTATGACCACCTCCCTCGCTGCTGTATGCACCGGCTTCTGGCTCAAAGGGTTGCTGTTCGCAAATGACCTTTGCGCCCAAGCCTTCAACCATGGCATCCAGCACATGATCATGCTGGTAACGAACAAATCCGGGTGCAATTTGCAAAGGAACATGACGATTACCAAGATGATAACTGACCCTAGCGAGTAGCAGCGTGTCATCACATTGAACCGTCGAAACGGTTTCTACAGAGGCTTTCACTTCAATGGTCAGGCCACATTCGCTTCGCAGGCAATCACCCCCGCGTAAAATCAGACCACGAGGCAGAAATAGACCTGCATCACGTCCATCGTCTAAGGCGACTTTCAGGCGACTTTTGATGCGCTGATCAATGGTCAGACTTAGGCTGGCGTCTGCAGTTTGTGGCTTGTCTAGTTTCTCGGTTAATCGAATCATGGGGCGTTCCAAATTGATCTCGTTAAAATAACTCTGTTTGTAAAAGAGCTGCTTTTAAAATAAATGCTCTTAAAACAAATGCTCTTAAAACAAAAAGTAACGCTGTGTCATCGGTAGCTCCGTAGCCGGTTCGCAAGTCAGTAATTCCCCATCTGCCATCACCTCATAGGTCTGTGGATCGACGCTAATGTTGGGTTGATAGCTGTTGTGAATCATTTTGTCCTTGGTCGCGGTTCGGCAATCGCGAACTTCACCAATCAGGCTTTGCAGTCCTAATTGCTCAGGCACACCGGCAGCAATGGCAGCCTTGGATAAAAACAGCATCGAGGTTTTTTGACTCGCTTTACCATAACTACCAAACATAGGACGATAGTGAACGGGTTGAGGCGTTGGAATTGATGCGTTGGGATCGCCCATCGGTGCAGTGGCAATAAAACCACCTTTCAATACCAAGCTCGGTTTCGTGCCGAAAAACGCCGGTTTCCATAACACTAGATCAGCCAATTTGCCTGCTTCAATCGACCCGACTTCGTGACTGATTCCCTGTGCGATGGCAGGGTTGATGGTGTATTTAGCGATATAACGCTTGATTCGGTAGTTGTCATTTTCCGCAGAATCCTGCGCTAATGGACCTCGTTGTACCTTCATTTTATGTGCGGTTTGCCAAGTGCGAGTAATCACCTCTCCAACACGACCCATTGCTTGTGAATCAGAGGAAATAATCGAAAACGCACCAAGATCATGCAGAATATCTTCAGAGGCAATCGTCTCGCGACGAATCCGAGATTCTGCAAACGCCACATCTTCTGCAATAGAAGGATCTAAGTGATGACATACCATCAACATATCCAAATGTTCATCGACGGTATTAATGGTGTAGGGACGAGTCGGATTGGTTGAAGAGGGCAGAACGTTGTTTTCGCCACAGGCTTTAATGATGTCAGGTGCGTGACCACCACCGGCCCCTTCCGTGTGATAAGTGTGAATCACACGACCATTAATCGCAGCCAGAGTCGATTCGACGAAGCCGGATTCATTCAGAGTATCGGTATGGATGGCAACCTGAATATCCATCTCATCCGCGACACTTAAGCAGCAGTCGATGGCCGCGGGTGTGGTTCCCCAGTCTTCATGCAGCTTAAGCCCCATGGCACCTGCTGTAATTTGTTCACGTAACCCTTCTGGAAGACTGGCGTTACCCTTGCCTAAAAAACCGATATTCATGGGTAATGAATCTGCCGCTTCCAGCATGCGATGAATATTCCAAGGTCCGGGTGTGCAGGTCGTTGCATTGGTTCCTGTCGCGGGCCCCGTTCCACCACCAATCATACTGGTAACACCAGAACACAGAGCTTCTTCAACTTGTTGAGGACAAATAAAGTGAATGTGCGCGTCTATGCCACCTGCCGTCAGGATCTGACCTTCACCGGCAATGACCTCAGTACCGGGACCAATGATGATATCCACACCGGGTTGAGTATCGGGGTTGCCCGCTTTACCGATATGCTGGATACGCCCCTCTTTAATGCCCACATCTGCTTTGATAATGCCCCAGTGGTCAATAATGAGAGCGTTGGTGATGACTAGATCGGCTGTTTTGGCACTTGGACACTGCGCTTGCCCCATGCCATCGCGAATGACTTTGCCACCGCCAAATTTAACCTCATCGCCATAAATGGTGAGATCCTCTTCAACCTCTAACCAGAGTTCAGTATCTGCCAGCCTGAGTCGATCACCTTTGGTAGGACCGAACATTTCTGCATAGGCTTGTCGTGAAATCGTTGCCATGGTGTTTTCCTACCTCGTTATAGATCGCCTTGGATTTTGCCTTGGAAACCAAACACACGCTTCAAGCCTGCATAGGCAACCAACTCGACGGTTCGGCTTTGTCCGGGTTCAAAACGTACAGCGGTACCTGCGGCAATATTTAAGCGAAAGCCACGAGTGGCTTCACGATCAAAGACTAACGCGTTATTGGCTTCGTAAAAGTGATAATGAGAGCCAATTTGCACCGGTCGATCACCTGTATTTGCGACGCTGACTTGGCGTGTTTCGCGACCGACATTCAGCTCGATTTCACCTTCCGCTACTTTCATTTCGCCTGGGATCATAAAGCCTCCGTTAAACGATAGGATCGTGGATAGTGACCAGTTTAGTGCCATCCGGAAAAGTGGCTTCGATTTGAACTTCAGGCAACATATCGGGAATGCCATCCATCACATCATCACTGGTCAATAGGGTGCGGCCATAGTCCATTAATTCGGCAACGGTTCGTCCGTCACGCGCACCTTCCATAATGGCGGCACTGATATAGGCGACGGATTCGGGATAATTGAGCTTTACGCCACGAGCCTTGCGACGCTCAGCCACTAAGGCTGCGGTAAACAGAAGCAGCTTATCTTTCTCGCGGGGTGATAATTCCATCGTAATGACTCTCTTAAAAAATCTGGCTTGTACATCTGGCACTTGGCAGATGTTCGCAAAGCGCTTGTCAGTAGTTCAACAGATTTTTGCAAGGAGTGTGCCAGTTATCCTGACCCTGCAAATAAGGTGTTCACGCTCGGAAGGGGTGCATTGAGTGCGCTTGATTGGTTCGAAGGGGGTGTTTTTGCGCCATTGTGGTGCGTTTTGGTTTTATTGAATCCACTCGGGTTACGTTAATCCAAAGCGTATCGGATTAAATGCGTTAAATCTGTATATAGCGCTTATTGCATAGCGTAACAGAGCATTACTCCATATAACTTCAAGATTTATGAGGCTGTGTACCGATAATCCCACACGGGCTAAGATGTTTGCAGGAAGACGCACTGCAGCACTTTTACCCCATTTTTTAATTTGTGTTTGCATTATTACCCCACCGCTAATTTGGCCGCTTGTTGCCACATAAAGTTCGGCATCGGCTCTTTTAGTTTCCAAGTAATGCTCATCGGTTGAGAGTCTGTGTGCGACACATATTCCACCTCGCCGTAATTAACAAAACCCATGGTACGGCCGTATTCATCCTTAGTTTGCTCGCGCACAAATAAAAACAAACGCTTACCGATTTTTTTATGCTGGATGTAATCCAAACCTCGACCTCTGTCGGGTCTGGCACTATTTTGCGACTGCCAATGAAAGAGGTGTTCGTTTATCGCGTAATCGTGATACATGGTGGTGGGTGAGAACTGTTTTTCGTTTTTGTCTAAGGTGACAAACATCAGCTCAATATTCTGAGCTTTAACAACAAATACTCCTTCACGAGCGGCTGGTTGTCGCTCAAAAGTTGTTGCTCCAAAGGCTACTAAGATTTGCTCTCGGGCATAACGAGCGTGCAATCTTAACGGAACCTCGGGCAAAGCATGCATGGGTGGTTGTTGATGTTTGGTCTGTGCCAGTTGCCAGTTTAGAACGTCCAGTAATTCCGCTTTTAATTCGAAAACATTCAGTTTTGCAAGGCTCTGTGTAATCGAATCGAAGCCAGATTCTGGGCCTGTTTTCTGCCAAAAATCGTAATGACACATCAATGCATGACGATGAAAAAGATCTTCCATTGCAAAGTTAGTTTGGCAAAGCTGCTTTAAAAAGCTGAGATAGCTGTGATCATCACAGGTCAAAATTCTGTTATGGATTGCCTTTTTGAACATTTTTAGCAGGCTTGCGTCTATCGCATTGTCGTTGATGTGATCTTGCGCTTGCTGCACAAGATCGGACCAACATCCACGCTTATAGAGTTCGTTTAAGTCGATGTCAGGGTTTAGGGTCAAGAAATTAGACAGTGTTAAGGGTAACAAGGAATGCTGTGGATACTGTCGTATCATCGATACTAGGCGCTTCAATGTCAGTGAAGCCTGCCGAATATTACTCAGCACCATCTCTTGCGTACGTTTACTTAATTCGATGCGGCAACCCAGTGGAACATGCGGAAAGCCCTGCTTTATCTCATCACTGATGGCTCGATTACTTTTACCGACCAAGGCTCTAAATTTATTGGCGAAATCATACTCAGGGCGGGAATTACCGACAAAGTCCAGCACGGTACAGCACTCTTTGCCTTCCGCTAAACGCAAACCTCGTCCTAACTGTTGCAAGAAAATCGTTAAGCTTTCTGTGGGTCGCAAAAACAATAAGGTATCCACTTCGGGAATATCGACACCCTCGTTAAATATATCAACGACACAGAGCACGTTGATGCTGCTAGAACGAATGGCTTGCTGCTTTTGTTGCCGCTCGTGGCTGTTATCACTGGTCAATACATCAGCTTTAATGCCTTTCAATAAGAGTTGCTGTGCCATGTATTGCGCATGTTCTTTACTCACACAAAAGGCTAAAGCTTTCATTTTGCCTAGGTCTGTGATTATCTCCTGCATACTCAGCAAGATTTTGTTAAAGCGTGCTTGGTTATGGGTGTAAAGGTTGGTTAATTGAGCAATGTCATAACGCCCTCGACTCCAGGGGATGTTGCGTAAGTCTGTATCGTCATCAATACCAAAATACTGAAAGGGGCAAAGGTGCCGACGATTGATTGCTTCGGGTAAACGTATCTCAGCCGCAATCACACCGCCAAAATCCGCTAGAATATCACCACCATCATGTCGTTCAGGTGTTGCTGTCAGACCAAGCAATATAGTGGGTGTGAAATGCGCTAGCAGCGCACGATAACTGGATGCGGCAATGTGATGCACCTCATCAATGACGATGTAATCATAATAGTCAGGTGTCAGATTGAGCTGGCTTAGTTGATTATTTAACGTTTGGATGGAAACAAAGAGTTGTCGGTAATGCTCTGGCGTATGCCCACCGACCCATAGTTCGCCAAATTGACCGTTTCGTAATACACCACGATAAGCTGCTCTCGCTTGTTTTAAGATCTCTTCTCGGTGAGCAACAAATAAGAAGTGTGCATTTGGCTTCTCTTTAATGAAGCGGGCAAAATCAAAGGCAGAAATCAGGGTTTTTCCGGTGCCTGTTGCCGCAACCACTAAATTGCGAAAGCGCTGGTGAATACTTCGCTCAACGGCTAATTGCTCTAAGATGTCACTTTGATGGGGGAAAGGCGAAATATCAAAGAAATGTGTTTGACCTGCCTCATCGTCACCCCGTTGCTGGCTTAAGGCTTTTCTGAGTTTTGCGCGACTTGTTGCATCGCCATTAAATGATTCAAAGTCATGAGACGCCCAGTAGGTTTCAAATGTACTCAATGACTTCTTAATGATATGTGGGATTTCTTGCGAGGTAATTTTTAGATTCCATTCTAAGCCGTTTGTTAATGCAGAACGTGAGAGATTTGAAGAACCTATATAGCCAGTGTGGTACCCAGTATTGCGCAGAAACAGATAGCTTTTGGCATGTAAGCGTTCGCGCTCGATGTTATAACTGAGCTTAACCTGAGTATTCGGTAAACTGGCCAAATACTCGACTGCTTTAGCGTCGGTCGCTCCCATGTAGGAGGTGGTAATGATGTTTAGCTCGCGACCACTGGAAGTGAACTCTTCCAGTTCGTTTCGAAAAATACGGATACCTGCCCACTTGATAAAGGATACCAGCCAGCAGATTTTATCCGCTGACAAGATCTCTCGCTTCAATTCAGATTCCAGTGATAACCCTGCATTACTGCCACAAAACAACTCACTCTGGCTAAGTCCAGTTAGAGGAAAAATGTCCTGAATATAGTTTTTTAAATCGGCTGAGACAGGATTTTCGAGTTCGTATAGTGCGGTCAGAATTTTGCCTTGGCTGGCTAGTAAATTGTCTTCGATAAAATCTTTATCTTGGATTTGCGTTTTTAACCATAGTAACAATTGATTGGATAAGGCAATTTGCTGTTGCAGACGGTCATCAGTGGTAGGCACTGAATCAATGGCATACTCAAGAATGTGTGAAAGGAAACGAGATAACCAAGTGGAGGCTTCATGACTATTCAGTTCTCGTTCGCCCACATAGAATCGTTCTCGATCAATGCGACTAGCGATAAGCTGTGTAATTAACTGTTCATAAATTCCAACTTGTTGCATGCGTTCCCTTTAATGCCTACTTTGCAGCATGAATGTCAGCCTACCCCAATAAACATGCTACCGATAAAAAAATTGTAGGCTCCATAGTCGAACATCCTATCAACTGTTGATCATAGCACAAGGCTATTTCTGGTTTGGTGACGTGAATGCATTTCGAAATCATACACTCACTAATGCCACTGTAGTCAGAAGGAGAGGTATCGTAGTACGAAACACACATTTACGCGCATGAAAATGATAAAAATTACACTTTTCTGCGCATAAAAATGTAATTTTAGTTATAGTATGGGGTCATGAACAATCCCACAGGCAGGACAAGAGATGCAGCGTACTTTGCTCAATTCCTTGATAGCATGGAAAAATCAGACCACTCGTAAGCCATTGTTAATTGATGGTGCAAGGCAAACGGGCAAGACCTTCTTGCTGCAAGAGTTGTTTGGTGACACCTTTGCTAAGGTTCTGCGTATCGACTTCTTAGAAAACCCCTCCTTCAAAGAAGCATTCGATGGCTCACTGTCGCCAGACGAGCTAGTGATGAATATTGAGCTGCTCACCAATCAAGTGTTTAATCCAGAAACGGATTTGTTGATTTTGGATGAAATTGGTGAGTGTGAACGGGCGGTGACCTCTTTAAAGTATTTTGCCGAAAAAGCACCTTCCTATTATGTGGCAGCCAGTGGTTCGAATATTGGATTGTTGAACAGTTTTCCAGTTGGCAAGGTAGAGCAGTACAACCTACGCCCATTAAGCTTTCAAGAGTTTATTTATGCTTCAGGGGAGCCTGCACTGATTAAAGCGTTTGATAGCCAAGCAAGTTCCCCAGCGGTTCACAGTAAGTTAATGGATAAATTGACGGATTACTTCTTTACCGGTGGTATGCCAGAAGCGGTGGTTACTTGGTATCACCATAAAGAGTCGAGCATTTTAGAGCGCATTGAGAAGGTCTCTAAAGTTCATGCCGATCTAGTCGAAGGTTATCGTCGTGATTTTGGTAAGTATGCGGGTAAGGTTGATGCGAAATTGATCGAATCGGTATTCAATAGCATTCCATCACAGTTATCGCTGGTATCTGATGAGTCTGTGAAGCGCTTTAAATTTAAAAACGTTCATGAGCGTAAATCTCGTTACAATGATTTCGACACCGCTATCCACTGGTTAAGGTCTTGCCGCTTGGCGTTAGCGAATTATCCCATTGAAGGGCAGCCGAAAGCGCCGCTTGCGGCCTATAAAAAAGAGAATAAGGTAAAGCTGTTTCTGTTTGATGTGGGTTTGCTCAACCATATGCTTGGCAGCAGTTACAAGGAAATTAAACAGCAAAACTACGAATACAAAGGTTACGTTGCCGAAAACTTTGTTCAACAGGAGTTCACAGCGATAGGTATTGATCCGAGTTATTCTTGGAATGACGCTCGTGCTGAAATTGAGTTCATTTTGGCTACGGATGAAGGCGATATAGTCCCCGTTGAAGTCAAAAGTGGAAAACGCACACGAGCCAAATCGCTGGCGTCCTATATTGAGAAGTGCAGTCCCAACAAAACGTTTAAGTTAACGGGCACTCAAGGCTCTTCAGCAATGGAACAAACTCATATCGTGATGCCTCTGTATTTTGCTCAGTATTTGCCATTACACAATGACTAAACCGTCAAATACTGCTTAATCAGTCCCTCATCCAGTGTCGCCATCTCGCCTTCAGCGACCTTGCGTCCACGATCCAGAATGCAGAAACGGTCACCGACTTTACGAGCGAAGGGTAGCTTTTGCTCGACCAGTAATACGGTCAGCCCCATTTCACGGTTAAGTTTACGAATGATGTCGCCAATTTCCTGTACCACGTTCGGCTGAATGCCTTCGGTGGGCTCATCAAGGATTAACAGTTTTGGATCGACAACTAACGCCCGGCCAATGGCTAACTGTTGTTGTTGACCGCCGGATAAGTCACCGCCGCGTCGATGCATCATGTCGGCAAGAACGGGAAAGAGTTCGAAGATGTAGTCGGGTATTTTGCGTTGTCCTCTGGGCAAAACGGGCAAGCCGATTTGCAGGTTTTCCTCGACCGTCAGTAGCGGGAAGATTTGTCTTCCTTGAGGGACATAGCCAATGCCTAATCGAGGGCGCTGTTCAACGGAGACTTTCACTAAGTCCTTATTCAGCGGGTTCAGCAGAATGCTACCTGAAGCCACTTTTTGATGCCCCATAATGCATTGCAGTAGTGTCGTTTTACCCACGCCATTGCGTCCCATCAATACGGTGCATTGTCCTTCGGGTATCTGCATGTCGACATCCCAGAGGGTGTGGCTTTCGCCATAAAATTGATTGAGTCCCTGAATTGTGATCATGGTTATTCCCCTAGATAGACTTCAATCACTTTGCGATTATTCTGAACTTGATCCATGCTGCCCTCGGCAAGAACGCTGCCTTGATGAAGAACGGTGACGGTTCGATCTTTACCTGCCAGCTGGCGCACAAAATCCATATCATGTTCTACGACTACGACGGAATGGTTGCCTGACAAAGACACTAAGAGTTCAGCAGTGCGATCCATCTCTTGATGGGTCATGCCTGCAACTGGTTCGTCGACCAGTAACAAACGGGGTTTCTGCATCAGCAGCATGCCTATTTCTAGCCATTGTTTTTGACCATGAGAGAGACTACCGGCTCGCATCGCTTTATTTTCTTTTAGGCCAATTAAGGTGATCACTTCATCAATGCGGTCACTTTGTTCGCCATTCAATTTGGCAAACAACAGACTAAAGACTTTACGCTCATCTGGCATGGCTAATACGAGATTGTCGTAGACGCTGAGCGATTCGAACACGGTCGGTTTTTGAAATTTACGTCCAATCCCCGCTTGCGCGATGGCGGGTTCATCCAGTTCTAGCAAGTTGATGGTTTGACCGAACCAGGCTGAACCCGTATCTGGCTTGGTTTTACCGGTAATAATATCCATCATGGTGGTTTTACCGGCGCCATTAGGGCCGATAATGCAGCGCAATTCGCCGTCTCGAATATAAAGATTCAAGTCATTAATTGCTTTGAATCCGTCGAAACTTACGGATAACCCTTCAAGATACAGCAGAATCTGTTTATCAACGTTCAGCATCGGTGATGCTTGAGATTGCATAAACGAAAACACACGGTTTTTATCTTTTATTTCGCTCAATAAGGATGGTTGACTCATGTGCTGCTCTCCTTACGACGAAGAAGTCCAACAATACCCTTAGGCATCAGGACGGTGACCAGAATGAAAATAGCACCTAGCGCAAATAGCCATACATCAGGTAGTTCGGTGGTAAACCAAGTTTTGGCGTAGTTGATAAAAATAGCACCTGCCACCGCACCATAGAGCGTGGCGCGTCCACCGACAGCCACCCAAACCACTATTTCGATAGAGTTCAAAGGTGAGAATTCGTTCGGGTTGATGATACCGACTTGCGGTACATAAAGCGCACCGGCAACCCCTGCAATCATCGCAGATAAGGTAAATACCCAGAGTTTTACATTTTCAACACGATAGCCCATGAAACGTGAGCGTGATTCGGCATCACGAACGGCGACACAGACCTTACCTAAGCGACTTTGTGTGACGGCACGGCAGAGTAGATAGCCCAACGCCAGTGCAACTGCGGAGGCGACAAATAAGCCGACGCGAGTTTCACGGGCTTGTAAATTAAACCCAAGCATGTCTTTAAAGTCGGTTAAGCCGTTATTGCCACCAAAACCCATTTCATTTCGGAAGAAAGCGAGCATCAACGCAAAGGTCAGCGCTTGAGTGATGATGGATAGGTAGACACCGGATACCCGTGAGCGAAAGGCTAGCGCGCCAAACACATAAGCCAATACCCCCGGAACCAGCACGATCATAATGGCGGCAAACCAAAATTGATCCAGCCCCGTCCAGTACCAAGGTAGGCTATCGTAATTTAAGAACACCATAAAATCAGGCAGTTCTGGGTTGCCATACACACCTCGATCACCAATTTGGCGCATCAGGTACATACCCATCACATAACCACCTAGGGCGAAGAAGGCACCATGTCCAAGAGTCAAGATGCCGAGATATCCCCAGACCAGATCCACCGATAAGGCTAATAATGCCAATGTCAGGTATTTACCCATTACCGCCACCACATAGGTGGGGATATGCAAAGGATGATCCGAGGGCAAGCTATTTAGGATTGGGACAATAATGATAGCCAGTGCCAACAAGGCCAGTAACACCTGTCCACCACGATCTTGTTTAATAAGATTCCATAGAAACATGACTTAATCCTCGGCGGCACGGCCACGTTGCGGAAAGAGTCCGCGTGGCTTTTTCTGAATGAAGAAAATAATGAAGACCAGCACTAAGATCTTGGCCAACACCGCTCCAGCCCAAGGTTCGACCAGTTTAGTGGCGACTCCAAGAGTCATACCGGCAACCAGCGTTCCCCAGATATTGCCGACACCACCAAACACCACCACCATAAAGGAATCGATGATGTAAGCTTGCCCCAGGTTGGGTCCCACGTTGGTGATTTGAGACAAGGCGACCCCCGCAATCCCAGCGACCCCTGAACCTAGACCGAAGGTCAGCATGTCGACACGTTCCGAGCGGACACCCATCGCTCTTGCCATGGCTCGGTTTTGTGAAACGGCACGAACCTGCAAGCCTAGCGCGGTGCGTTTAAGGATCAGTAACAACGCAAAGAAGACGATGAAGCAGAAAAAGATGATGTAAAGACGATTGAGGGTGATGGCAAAAACTGGATTAAATTCCAGCATACCGCTCATCCAGCTAGGTGTCTCAACGGTTCTGTTTAGCGGTGAAAAGATCGAGCGTACCGCTTGCTGCAGTACCAAACTGATACCAAAGGTTGCCAATAGTGTTTCTAGAGGACGACCGTATAAGAAACGTATGACACCCCGTTCAATGGCGATGCCGACGAGTCCTGACACAATAAAGGCCGCTGGAATCGCCACAAACAAAGACATTCCAATATGGTTCGGCATCATTTGTTGAATCACAAAGGTGGTATAGGCACCAATCATGATCAACTCTCCATGTGCCATGTTGATCACACCCATGACCCCAAAGGTAATGGCTAGGCCTATGGCGGCAAGAACAAGCACCGAGCCAAGGCTAAGACCAAAGTAAAGAGTTTCTAATCCCTTATAAAACTTCACTTTTTGATCAATCTTAGTTAAAGCAAGTTGGCTAAGCTCTTGAAGTGCAACATTTTCGGTGACGTTAGCAAATTGCACTAGACTGTTTCGTGCTCGCGGCTCTAAAGAGGCAGCAAGTGTGTCGATGGCATCTCTCTTTAAAGCCTCATTATCACTTGATGCTAGGGTATTAATGGCCAGAACCACTGACATAAGTTCACGCACTTTTTCGTGCGTTTCTCTAGGATAAGCGTCTTCAATCAAGGTAATGGTAGAGTCATCGACATCCCGCATCAACTGACGCACTGCTTGCAGGCGAGTTGCAGAGGATTCAGCATTCAAGCCAGTTAAGGCCATGACTCGTCGAATTTGTGTACGTTGGGCATTATTAACAGCGACACGACGAAAATCTCGAACACGCTCAATCGTGATTTTCTCATCATCTAGCAAGCGCTCTGCAATGCGACCTTCTTCATGGCGAGGTACGAAATAAAGATGGCTATCGCCTCTGAAGGTGAAAAGATTGCCATCCAGCAGTTCTGCTAATAAAGACAAGGTTTCTGGGTGCATAGAGTCGGCAAGCAGTGTAATTGCCTTCGCTCTGTCTTGAGCTGATGATGAAACCAGCAATGATTCGAACTCTGTCAAGATAGGATCACTGTCGGAGGCATGAACACTCGACAGGCAACCGAGAAGAATCAGGGTCAAGAGCCCCATACAGCGCAGTTGGCGCAGGATTCGGCGTGTCATAATGGTGTTTCCTGAGACTAGACTGAAGAGACCGACCTGATTAGCTCAGGTCGGTATATCGAGCAGTAGGTTTACTCGTAGCTTTGACCTGAACAGGTTTTAGTGACTACGTTGTAGTTACCGCAAAGTAACGGTCTGCGCCAATCAGAAATGATGTCTTTAGATCCTTCTAAATAATCAGACCAAGCGTCACCGACAACAGTGCTAGGTGTTTGCCAGACCACTTCAAATTGTCCATCTGCCTGAATTTCACCAATCAGCACGGGCTTGGTGATGTGATGGTTAGGCATTAATGCAGCAAAGCTGCCTGTTAGGTTAGGGACAGTGACACCAATAATCGCTTCTTGGACAGCTGCAGTATCAGTTGTACCTGCTTTGTTGACCGCTTCTACCCATAAGTTAAAGCCGATGTAGTGAGCTTCCATGGGATCATTGGTTACACGGTTGGTATCACCGATAAAGTCATGCCATTTTTCAATGAAAGCGTCGTTTTCTTCAGTATCCACACTCATGAAGTAGTTCCATGCAGCCAAGTGACCGACAAGTGGTCCTGTATCGATGCCTGACAGTTCTTCTTCACCTACCGAGAATGCAATGACAGGAATATCTTCCGCAGAGACACCTTGTGCAGCTAGCTCACGATAGAAAGGAACGTTAGCGTCACCATTGATAGTAGAAACAACAGCCGTCTTCTTGCCAGCAGAACCGAAGCGACGAACATCAGAAACGATGGTTTGCCAATCTGAATGACCAAACGGTGTGTAGTTGATCATGATGTCTTCATCAGCGACACCCATTTGTTTCAGGTAAGCTTCCAGAATACGGTTAGTGGTACGTGGATATACATAATCAGTACCAGCAAGAACCCAACGTTCGATTCCTAACTCATTCATCAAATAATCAACGGCAGGAATGGCTTGTTGGTTAGGTGCTGCACCGGTGTAGATAACGTTACGTGAAGACTCTTCACCTTCATATTGAACAGGGTAGAACAACAATCCATTAAGTTCTTCAACCACCGGTAATACCGATTTACGAGAAACAGAGGTCCAAGTACCAAAAATAGCTGCCACTTGATCACGCTCAAGCAATTCACGTGCTCGCTCTGCGAATAATGGCCAATCTGATGCAGGGTCAACGACTACGGCTTCAAGCTGTTTGCCGAGTAAGCCGCCTTTGGCATTTTGCTCTTCAATTAGCATCAACATGGTGTCTTTCAGTGTGGTTTCACTGATCGCCATGGTTCCTGATAAAGAGTGCAAAACACCAACCTTGATAGTGTCAGCCTGAGCAGTAATCGCGGCAATCGATAATGCAAGTGCACAAGACGCAGTGGCCAATTTGGTTTTGATCTGTTTCATGGGTTTGATCCTATTTAATTGATACTTCGAATCAATCAACAGCAGGTTCTATGCCAACTTAATCAAAGTGAAGCATTTCAATAGATTCAAACAGTCGTTAAGAAATAGAGAAGGGTCGTTTGTGGAAAAGAAATGGATGTTTGCCTTAATATGGTGCAGTGCAACAACGAAAAGAACTTAAAACGTGCATCACGACGATTAACGTAGTGTGGCTTCCAAATGATCACCCACCTGAATATCACGTTGGGCGAACCATCCCTGATTGACCTCAAGTGCAAAGTGAGCGGGTTCTTCTGAACAATGCAGTTCTTCAGATAAGGGCGTCATATCATTCAATTGCATAATCTTAAAATCTTGATTTAAAAAGGCTATTGTTAAAGGTAGGTAGGTGTTACGCATCCAAAAACATTGCCGCGATTGTGGCTCTAGAATGAATAACATGCCCATGTTATCGGCCATTTCCATACGCCACATTAAGCCGCGTGAACGTTGAGAAGCGGTGAGAGCGACTTCTGCAAAGAGTTGGTGCTCGCCTTTTCTGAATTCAATCAGTTCAGTGGATGCTAAGTTGTTGGTAAAGGCTAGAAGCAGGATTATCCATAACCCTCTGTGCCTGATTGCTAACCTAGGCACAAGAGTGGACAGATATTTGATCAGGTATTTGGGCTCGCGCGCTAACATCATCGTTTATTGAGACTTACGTTTTGCAGCCGCTTTGCGGGCGGCTTTTTCAGCACGATGCTTAGCTGCGGCTTCGATCGCTTCTGCACCTAAATGGGCTTCTCCGCGAGCTTTGGCTAACTCCATCTGTTGCTGCCGAGACGCATGGCGATGACGCTGTGCTTCCGTTAGTTGATCATGGCAGTGATGGCAAGAGATCCCTTCTTCATAATGAGGGTGCTGTCGATCTTGTTCCGATAAAGGCGCACGACAGCCGGCACAAAGAGAGTAATCACCCGGTTGTAACTGGTGGTTTACTGTGACGCGGTTATCAAACACAAAACACTCACCCTGCCACATGGATTCGCTTTCAGGTACTTCTTCCAAGTACTTAAGAATCCCACCTTGCAAGTGATACACCTCATCAAAGCCTTGCTCTTTAAGGTAGGCGGTGCTTTTTTCGCAACGGATGCCACCGGTACAGAACATGGCTACTTTTTTATGTTTGGCAGGGTCTAATGCTTCACTGACATAGCTTGGAAATTCACGGAAAGTGTCGGTGTTTGGGTCAATTGCGCCTTTAAAGGTACCTATCTCGACTTCATAGTGATTGCGCGTATCCACCAGAACAACATCTGGATCAGAGATCAGTGCATTCCAATCTTTCGGTTGAACATAGGTGCCCACGACATGTCGAGGATCGATCCCTTCAACACCTAAGGTAACAATCTCTTTTTTAAGCTTCACTTTGGTGCGATAAAACGGCTGGGCATCGGTGATCGATACTTTATAATCTATGCCATTGAAGCGTGAGTCTTCGGCAAACCATACCTGCAACGCGTTAATCGCCTCTGGGGTTCCGGCAACCGTACCATTAATCCCTTCTTTCGCTAATAACAGAGTGCCACGAATTTGATGTGCTTCCAGTAATGCCTGTAGCCTCGGTCGTAACGCTTGGTAATCATCCAAGTTAACAAATTTATAAAGGGCGCAAACGTGAATTTCAGACATGGAAGGACTCGTGATTTTATGGCTAGGTATTTAATTCTGGTCTTTTGAAAGACGTGTAATCGCTAGAATGTTAGTCGAATAGTTGATCAAATTAGGTCATTATTCTACCACGATCTGAGAGGATTGTGCTGCATACCAGAGTTGATCTAAGGCCTCCAACCAGCGATGCATCTCGCTCCAATGGTCATTTTTTTTATTATGGGTTTTAAAATTAGGAAGATAGCTTTCCAACTGTTGTTTTTCAGTTGGACTGAGTTTAAGCATTCGATCGAGCGCAACGGCATCTATCCATGGGTTGCCTAACGTGGTGTATTCCCAATCAATTAATAATATCCCTTGGTCAGTAATCACTAGATTGTCGGCATGAATATCTTGATGTATCAGACAAAAATCCTCTGTTTTCCAATGGCTCAGGTTATCGAGTAAGTATTTCAATTTGTCTTCAGGGTAGGTTGCAGCGAGTTGAGCATAATGGTGAATCAAGACGCTATAATCCATCGCTGCAACCGCAATGGGTTGTTGCCAAAGGGTCAGAATTGAATCAATCAATTGCTGGCGCTGTTCTTGTTTCAGTGCCGAGATGTTGGTATCCATTGGCGTCACAGCATGAAAAAGTAACCCCTCAGGTCGATCTAGCACCAGTTTAGGTGCCCAATCAAAGTGTTGTAGTTGCTTTAATACTTGCCGCTCATTGTCTCGACTGGCCCCCGGAGGAGTAGGGCCAAATTGTCGCCAGATATAGGATTGTGACTCTGTATCGATTTGCCAGTGATGATTACAGGCTCCTTGCCCTAGATAGTTAATGTTGATCACATTAGGTAAAAATGAGCGTAAAAAACGATCTATCTCATCCGTTAAGATGCTGTGATCAAGATGGTTAGAAACCTGCGTCATGCTATACTCGTATCAATCTCATCGGGGTGCCATTGGCTGAGAGTTTACCCGTTGAACCTGATCCAGTTAATACTGGCGTAGGAAATGAGGCTAAATTAAATTTCCTTTCTTTCTGCGCCGGTTTTTGATAATCCGGAGCTGTCTGTGAAAAGCCGCCATTTTATTCATGCGTTGTGTGTCAGTGGTCTATTGAGTCTGTCGACTTCTCAAGCTATCGCGAATGACTTACCCGAGCTAACGGTTTATACCTACAGCAGCTTTACCAGTAGCTGGGGACCGGGTCCTGTTCTTAAAGAAGCTTTCGAAGCGGTATGTGACTGTAAGCTTACTTATGTTAGTAGCGATGATGGTGTGTCTTTGTTGAATCGTTTGCGTCTTGAAGGCGATAGAACACGTGCTGATGTCGTGATGGGCTTAGATGATATGTTGATGCCTCAAACGAAACAGTTGGGATTAGTGCAGCAACATCATCTTGACTTAACCAACGTACCTTTAAAGCCAGCGCTGAATTGGAATGACAGTCATTTTGTGCCTTTTGATTATGGTTTCTTCACCTTTATTTATGACCGAAATCGTATCGAACAACCCGCCACTTCTATGGCTGAACTCTTAGCCAGCAATGCCAGTGTTATCTATCAAGATCCTCGTACCAGCACCCCGGGACAGGGATTGATGCATTGGATCCAATTGATTTATCAGAATGATGCAGTGAATGCATGGCGTCAGTTATCTGGAAACACCGTGACCGTTACCAAGGGTTGGTCGGAAGCCTATGCGATGTTTTTACAAGGCGAAGCGGATTATGTGTTGAGTTACACCACTTCACCTGCTTATCACCAGTTGGTTGAAGAGAATGACCAATACGCCGCAGCAACTTTTTCGGAAGGTCATTTAGCGCAAATAGAGGTAGCTGCCGTTTCAGCCTTTAGTCAGCAACCGGATTTAGCTAGAGAGTTTCTTACCTTTTTATTAGAAGTGGATACTCAGTCAATCATCGCCCAGAATAACTGGATGCTTCCGGTTCGCAGTGATGTTGAGCTACCCGATGCATTCAATTCAGCAGAGCGTTCGGCCTTGTCGCTATCTCCAGATGCGGCGGAAGAGAACAGACGTGAGTGGTTGAGGGTATGGCGAAGTGCCGCAGGCCGCTAAACTTAATTCACAGAGATATAGCCAAGGGTTAACACTCGTTTCCAAACAGTGGTTAGGGCTGTTGAGCCTTGGTTTTATCGTCACGCTCAGTTTACTTGCGTTCGTCTCACTGGCGGGTTGGAGTGGTGAGTCTGCTGCAACCTATCTTTGGAAAGATCCTTGGTTTTGGCAAGTGATCCGCTTTTCCTTATGGCAAGCGGGCCTGAGTGCTTTGCTATCTGTCTTGCTAGCCCTTCCTATCTCCAGAGCCTTAGCCTTAGACCCAAAACTACCAGCCCGCCGAGCATTTTTACGTTGGTGCCTGCTGTGTTTTGTGATGCCATCGCTTATTTTAATTACAGGATTAGTAGCGCTGTTGGGACGTTCAGGAGTCTTGACGCCTTGGTTGAGTGATGGTTGGCGGCTTTACGGTTTAAATGGAATTTTATTAGCGCATATTTTCTTAAATTTACCCTTTGCGATACGCGTCTTAACACTTCAGTGGCAATCTATTCCCTCTGCCGCTTGGAAGCTTTCAGCACAACTGGGCTTTTCTGGCTGGCAGCGCTTTTATCTGGTTGAATGGCCGGTGCTGCGAGGAGTGTTACCTGCCGTGATCGGGTTTATCTTCTTACTCTGTTTTAATAGTTTTGCTGTGGTCCTAGCGCTCGGTGGAGGACCTGCGGCAAGTACGCTAGAAGTCGCCATTTTCCAATCACTTAAATATGATTTCAATCCATCAGAAGCCTTGTTCTTGGCATGGACGCAATTGCTGCTGGCTGGCAGTATTTACGTGATGTTGAGTCGCTTTGGTCGTTTTCAGTGGTTGGCTCCTGCTCAGTCAGGCCAATCTGACTGGATACCTCAACAATCACTGTCGATGACGCTACTGGGTCGTATCGGTTATGTGATGGCATGGCTGTATCTGACCTTGCCTATTATGGTATTGCTCCCCTTGGCTAAGCAGGCGAACTGGCAACTATTATTGAATACAGGTTTATTGTCGATTCTTAGTCGGTCTCTGTTTTTAGCGGTGTCTGCCTCCCTATTATCCTTGGTGTTTGCTTTGTCTATTCTGTCTGTATGGGCCGCCTTGCGGCATAGTCGTTGGCATATGTGGGTATCCAGTATTGCTCTTTACCCTTTAGTGGTGCCTACCATGGTGCTATCCGTAGGATTGTACATCTTGATGATGCCCTATTTAGATTGGTATCGCTGGGGGTGGGTGGCGATAGTGCTGATGAATGCGGTTGTGGTTTTGCCTTTTGTGTTTAAACAGCTGCACCCCAGGGTCGCCAGTTATCAACAGCAATATGGGCGGTTACAAGCCGATTTGAATCAGGACCGCTTTACCTGTTGGAGGCACATCTATCTGCCTTACTTAAAGCCAGTGCTCTTACAAGTCATGGCGATGAGTTTTGTGCTGGCGCTAGGAGATATGTCGATTTTTGCCATCTTTGGTAATGACGATTGGCGAACTCTGCCGTGGTTAATTTATACGCTTGCGGGTAGCTATCGTTTGGCTGAAGCCGCACTGGTGTCTTTGTTGTTATTGGTTTTTGCTTATTTAGGACTGAGATGGTTGGAAAGGTCAGCATGAGAAAGTGGCAGGGTGATCTTCATATTGAGCACTTATGTATTCAAAGAGGTGAGCTAGAGTGGCGGCATCACTTTGACCTCATACCTGGGAAAATATTAGTGTTAATGGGACAAAGCGGCTCGGGAAAAACCAGCCTGCTTGAATGCTTGGGAGGTTTTCTGCCGGCGAAATCTGGTCATGTCGTGTATGCAGATCAACGGATAGACACGTTAGCGCCCGAGCAGCGTCCGGTGTCCAGTTTGTTTCAACAACATAATCTTTTTGAACATCTCTCCGTTGAACAAAATCTGAAGCTGGGTTTTCAACGAGGAAAGCCATCAAGTGTTCAATGGCAAGCAGTACTGAGTGCATGCGAGCGTTTGGGTGTTTTAGCCTTGATTAAGCGATTCCCTAGTGAGCTTTCTGGTGGGCAGCGTCAGCGAGTGGCTTTGATACGAACGGTATTACGAGAGCAGCCAATATTGCTGTTAGATGAACCCTTCAGTGCCTTAGATGATGAAACAAGAAGTGTTGCTGGTGATTGGATGAAAGATCAACTTTTAGAGACTGGGCAGTGTGCGATATTGGTATCACATCAACAGAGTGATAGTGAACGCTTAGCTGATCAGATCTTGCGGATCTGATCAGCTAAGTAGGGTTGTTACTTCAGCTCAACTGCTATCAGCTCAACTACTTAAGCTCAACTTCAACACCCAGTTCAAAACCTGAACCATCAACTCCCAGCCAGAAAGCCACTTTTTCATAGATTTCCGCCATGTAAAGCAGTTCAGCGGTATCCATACCGTCGGTATTCGGAAGTTGTGAACTAACCTCTGCAAGCGTTGCGAAAGTGTCGCTGCTTAAGTGTCCATACATCATTAAGTCAGCACGCCCAGCGCTTTGTTGTAGCTCAGAGGTCAGTTGTGCAGGATTATCTAAACCAACGCCCAACAAAATGGCACTGTTAGACATAGCCGCATGAACGCTAGGAAGATCGGGTGGTAACAAGCTAGGCTCAACTTGTTTTACATCACCATTGCTTTGCAGGTTCAGACTAGCAATTTGAGGCACAAACATGCTGATGGCAGAGATCAAACCTTGAGCATTAGGCGATGCAAATGCAACAACACCAGTGCCGCTCGGTTCGATCGGATCCATGTCAAAGCTGTCTATACGAACATTGACACCCGTCAGCGCAGGACCTACCAGCATGGTCATCGGATTATTAGTGAGAAGACCTAGCTCGCCCCACATGTCATTAATGCCTTGTAATTCTGGGCATGTAAATGGAATAGTGCGTACCTGACCGGCGTACTTTTGCAATGCACGTGTTACCGCCGGGATATCTAAAGCGATTCCCAAGCTGGCGATACCTTGACCTGTTCCTAAACCGGGAACAGATGTAGTGAAACTGCCCAGGTCATCAGCAACATTCGAGCTAGTTGCCAGTCTAACGCTGCCACTGATGCGTTGGGTATCGAGCGAGTGAACCCCCATGACAATAGCTGGGAAAAGGTCTGTTAAACGGTCAATATCATTACGGCATTGCTCAACATTAAACGCATCAGCATTACCTATAGCCATCAGTGCCTGAGTAGCAGGATGGGTTGGATTAATAATCTCATTGACGATCTGCTGAGTAGATAAGCGTCCACTCCCGTAGGGACTGTATCGATAGCGCTGTTCTAGCTGCTCAATAGCACCACTTTGCAACAAGCTCAGTGATGGAGGAGTGATACCAAACAGCTGCTCAATAACGGCTTGCTCAACCGTCGAAGGTAGAAGACCGATAATGACTTGCTGATCTTTGATGGTGATAAAGCTTTGTAAGACGTTATCCGCTGATGTGTGCCAGTAATGCGTATCACCGAGTTGCGAGGATTGAATATCAGCATCTAATTCAGCTAGCAGACCCTCAAAAAAGGCTTTGAAGCGTTCTTCATCATGCAGTTCAACTCGAATAGCTGGTAGCAGGCCAAGTCCGTAAATAGCCGAACGTGCATTCGGCATCATGCCTCGCTCGTGATAATCCTCTAATGTTTCGACTTCGCCAAAGGCTCTTAACACATTAATGGTGATGTATAAAAATTGCGCGATGGCTGGATCATCGCTGGTATCTCGCAGTTCTTCCAATTCCGCTATCTGAATATCCATATCATCCATGCTGCCCAGCTTTTCAATCAACGCCATCGCATCGGCTTCAGATAAGCGCTCACGGCTAACGAAAAAATAGGGTGTACTGGCTGGAATGTGACTTAACCAGCGATCTTCAGAAACTGCAGGAGTTGTTTGATCAGATGAGGTTTGTGCCGGTTCATCATTGCTGCATCCACTGAGTAGAAGAGTGACACTCAGTAGTGATGTGGTAGCAAAACTGGCTGATTTAAAGCGTGATAAACTGCTCGGCATGATGCTTTTCCTGTATTCCCTGTCCGCGGTTCGTAAATGCTGTTAAGTAGAACACCTTAGCGCCTGTCTGGCAATGTTGAAAAGGTTAGATTTTGATCTTCAGTTATGACTCTGGCTAGACATGGCGATGACATTCGAGGATTATGCGCAATTGTATATTTGGATATGATCATTTCTATGTCAATTCTGCTTTCCATTAGTTTTAAATTCATTTTTTTGTTTGCCCCTTTCTTTGTGGTGTCGATGTTTTTGTCTTTGACTCGAACCGATACGCGGAAAACACGCCAGTCCATTGCTAACCGAGCCGTGTTTGCGGCGCTATGTATCAGTTTGATTTTGTTTTTCTTCGGCGCGCAACTTTTTGAGGTGCTGGGGATAACGCTAGATTCATTCCGAATAGGGGCGGGTATTTTGCTGTTTTTATCCGGGGTTAGTCTGGTGCGAGATGGTGTGCGTGCTAATGCGGAAGTCCCTAACGAGCAGCGAGATGATATCTCTGTTGTACCTTTAGCCATCCCCACCATTATAGGACCCGCTTCTATCGGTGCGATTCTCGTGTATGGCGCTGAGCTTGAAGGGATTGATATGGTGTTTGGTGTTATTGGATTACTGCTAGCGCTATTGTTTTTACTCGCCTGCCTGCATTTAGCCTCATGGTTAGAGAAGATTTTAGGCCGAACAGGCTTAAATGTGCTGAGTAAGGTGACCGGATTAGTCTTAGCTGCAATGGCCTCACAAATTATCCTGACAGGCATTCACGGTTTTATGACCAGTATGGGCTAAGACTAAACCTTACATTTCCTTCTTAATGCTGCTGAAACAGAAAGTTAGCAATTAACTCTTTACCACCTTCGGTGGCAAAAGACTCAGGATGAAACTGTATCCCTTGAATTGGGTGTTCTTTATGACGAACGCCCATTATTTCAAAATCACCACCTTGTCTGATTTTAGCGTGGTTGTTGAAATCTACCTGATTAAGGTCACCGACACTGGCGGTCACTTCAAGGCATTCCGGTAAGCTTTGTGCCTCGGCAATTAACGAGTGATAGCGCATGATCTCCAATTGATCGGGAATGCCACTAAACATATCTTCACTGTTATGGTTAATTGGGCTGATTTTTCCATGCATCGGCAGTTGTGCTTTCACCACCTTGCCACCAAACACATGGACGATTCCCTGCATCCCTAAACACACACCCAGTAAAGGGGTCGAAGGACCGATTTCACGAATGACCGCAGCACAGATGCCAAAATAGTGCTCATCATCAGGTGATCCGGGTCCCGGAGAAATGATAATCCGATCTGGATTGAGCTGGCGCACCTCTTCTAAGGAAATTTGATCGTTACGTTTTACCTGAATATCAAAGCTATCTAACTGTCCATGAATTTCAGCAGTGGATAGAATTTCACCAATATATTGATAAAGGTTATAGGTAAAGGAATCGTAGTTATCGATAATCAAAATTTTCATAGACTGCTTCCTTTACTTCCTTCAGCCGCTAAAAATGGCTCTAAGGCTTTACGAGTACCGGCAAACTTACGACGAATCTCTTCATATTCATCTTCTGGATTAGAATCATAAACATTGCCCCCGCAGGTCTGAACATATGCTTGTTCACCCTTAGCAAAGACGGTGCGAATTGGAATCGCAAAGGTGCAATCACCATTAAACGAGAAGTTACCTACCGCACCACCATAAGGTCCGCGACCATCGGTTTCCAGGGCATCAATAATCTTCATCGCTTCGATTTTAGGCGCACCAGTGAGGGTTCCTGCAGGGAAATTGCTGGCTAATGCTGAGAACATGTCTTCTTTTTCGGAGATAATGCCGACAATTTCACTAGAAATATGTTGTACATGGCTAAAGCGTTTAATGTCCATCAAACTACGAACCTTGACGGTGCCAAAGCGTGCTACACGACCAATATCATTACGATGTAGATCGACAATCATATTGTGCTCAGCAATCTCTTTGGGGTCGTTCAGTAAAACTCGCGCCAATTGGGTATCTTCAGCACTGTCTTTACCTCGGCGTGTGGTGCCTGCAAGAGGGAAGGTTTCCATTTCACCTTGACGTAGACGGAAAAGAAGCTCTGGGCTAGCACCAATCAGTTTTTGATCACCAAACTTGAGATAGTACATTTGCGGTGACGGATTGACTTCACGAAGTTGTTGGTAAAGATTGAGTGTGTCACCTTTGAGACTGAGGTATTTCTTAAAACCAACTTCGCATTGGAATACCTTGCCTTCAATAATGTCCTGCTTCACTTTCATAACCGCATCAGCATGTTGCTCGCGAGTCATGGTTTCGCCGGTAAATTCGATCTTTAGCTCACCATTATCAGGACTTGGCGCTGCGATAAGCTCATTGACTAAATCCATGCGATTTTCCGCATAGTGGAAATAGATGACCTCGCCCGTCATTTTGTCGAGAATTAAACCATCTTTGTATAGGCCAAAACGAAAGGCATCAAACCAGTCACTGGTTTTCAGTGTCAGGCTAGGTTCAAAATAGCCCATCGCATCGTAGCCGATATAACCCGTTAAGCCACCCGCATATTTTCGCGAAATAATATTCTGCGGCATGATGTCACGCAGCAGATAGTAAGGGTTATCACTTTCATAATGGTCTTGAACTCCTTGTCGATCCTCAATGATCAGTTGTTTGCCATTGGCGTAGAGGAGTTTTTCAGGATCAAAGCCGATAATGGAATAGCGGGAAAAGTGGCTATCTTCACCCAGCGATTCCAGCATAAAGCAGACGTCAAAGCGTTTTTCTATTTTGCGAAAAAGGTCAAAAAAGTCACAGTCTGCGCTAACGGTTACGTAGCGGGGTTTGCGCGGCAATTCAATTTTTTCTGGTCGACGGGTCATAAAGGACTCTTACTGGTCGCGTTTCTACTGGTCACGTTTCAATGCGCGAGCACCGCGAGAAACCGTGGCGATACCCACACCCAAGTCCTCGGCAATGCGCCGTTGGGGTTCTCCGGCTTTTAGCCGTTTCAGAATTTGTAAACGTTTGGGAATCTCATTCAATTCAGCAGGGGTTAGTAGGCTTTGTAAGACGGTTAATAAAGCCTGTGAGTCCTTTGCTTCGAGCAATGTATCCAAAAGTTCTTCTGTGTATGGGTCTAGTGTATTCATGTACTAGTACACTATCACATGCCCTGAGAAAGTTAAAGGTTTAGTTTAACTGACGGTAGCGCTGATGAAGAATGGCAACACGCTCTGTGTAGGCTTGTGTTTCTGCAAAGGGAGGAATGCCACCGTAGCGCTGAACGGCGCCTGGTCCAGCATTATAAGCGGCTGTCGCTAAGCGAGTGTCGCCATTAAAGCGTTCTAGCATCCAAGAAAGATACTTGACGCCACCATAGATGTTTTGACTAGTATCCATGGCATTAGTGACCCCTAAGTCTGAAGCTGTCGGCGGCATCAGTTGCATTAAGCCTTGAGCACCCTTAGGGGAGATGGCTTGAGGATTGAATGCGGATTCGGCATGAATAACGGCACGAACTAAAGCAGGATCTACATTAAAACGCCGTGCTTCTCGTTCAATTTCGGCATTATAGCGATCGGTAAATAGTCGAGTTGTGTGCCAGTTAACGGTAGATCGAGGGCTGCAGGCATAGCAATCGAAGCGCATTACGTCGTATTTTACCCCAGAGGAGGGACGCTGGTCGGAGAATGTCAGTGTGCCGCTGGGTGATCGATAGGAGTATATATTTTGGCTACGAACAGCTGCTCTGTTGGGCGTTGAGGTGACTGACGATGAAGGGCTAGAGCTAGGAGATATATCGATGGTGGTCACACTGGCACCTGAGTTTGCAGCGCCACTTCCTGAACTATCGATATTGGTAAACTCTACTCGGCCATCAGGATGAACAATACGCCGTATGCCTGAATCAGCATGGCTGATACTGGTCAGAAAAATGCTGGCAAAGAGGGTTCCAGCGATAAATTGAGATAAGACACAGCGCATGGTGTATTCGGTTTAAAAATAAGTTAACCCATTATGGCACAGGCGATTGCTATAGGTTAAGCCTCCAGTGTTGAATCATCATTGTTACCGAGGCATCACGCGAACACTGTTCAGGGATTCAAGCGGTTCGGGTCGGCCAATATGGTAACCCTGAACATAATCCACGCCTATCTGCCTTAGTATATCCAAGGTGGCAGAATCCTCCACAAACTCAGCGATGGTTTTTAAGCCCATAATGTGACCGATGTTATTAATAGAGGCAACCATGGCTTGGTCAATAGGATTGTTTGCCAGTTCTTGGATGAAAATACCATCGATCTTTAAGTAATCCACTGGCAGCTGTTTTAAGTAACCGAAAGAAGAAAGCCCGCTGCCAAAATCATCTAGAGCAAACTGACAGCCAAGGCTTTTCAGTTCATTAATAAATCGTCCTGCATTGGCTGGGTCTGCGATAGCGGCAGTTTCGGTGACTTCAAAGCAGATGTTTTTAGGCGGTACCTGATGTTTTTCCAACTGAGCACGGATGAGGGTTAAGCAGTCTTCTCGGCCAATAGAGGCACCCGATAAATTGATTGCACAAAACACCGGCTGCTTCTTCTGGCGTAACTGATCACCCATCCAAGCTAAGGTGTTGCTTATGACCCATTTATCGATTTTGGACATCAAACCAAAACGCTCTGCTGCAGGAATAAATGCACCTGGGGGTATCATTTTTCCTTTTTCATCAATCATGCGAGTTAGAATTTCATAATGTGGCATGCCTTGATTTTCGACTTCAAGCGCCATAATGGGTTGATAGAATAGTCGAAATAGATCTCTATCTAGGGCCTCTTGTAAGCGGCTAGCCCACTGGATTTGTCCTTGTCTTTCTTGAGTATCCTGATCATCAGCTTGAAACAGCTGGACACGATTCCTGCCAAGATCCTTAGCAGCATAACAGGCGGCATCAGCATGACTGAGCACTTCATCAAGACTGCCGCAGCTATCGGTAATGCTGACTAAGCCAATACTGACCCCCACTGAGAAAACTTGTCCTTCCCAAGAGAAGCGAAAAGCGGTGACTGTTTTTCTTAAGGCTTCGGCTAACTCTAATCCTTTTTCAATGGGGCAGTGGCTTAGCAAAACACCAAACTCATCGCCACCAAGTCGTGCTAGCGTATCACTTTGCCTAAGCACGGGTTTAAGTAAAGCTGAGAGTTGTTTCAGCAGTGCATCCCCTGCTCGATGGCCGCAGGTGTCGTTGACCAGTTTGAATTGGTCCAAATCTAGGTAGCAAAGTAGATGAGCGACTTTGTCTTGGTGAGCCTCGATGATTAATTGTTCCAAGCGTTTCTCAAACTCACGACGGTTGATTAACCCCGTTAACGTATCATGAACGGCTTGAAAGCTAAGCTGCTCTTGCAATCTGTTATGTTGTGTAATGTCTTGAAGTGCGATTACCCAGCCCATATTTTGACGCTGAGTATCTAGTAAGGGTGCGCAGTTTAGTTGTACTTCAAAGTATTCATTGCGATGGTTTTTCAGTTGAAATAATCGTTTTGGCTGACTCTGCTTCAAGGCAGAGTTTGCCGATGACATACACAATTCGGAAACATTGACGACTTCACCTTCACGATTTTGAATTTGAATCAGTTGGTCAATCGGTAAACCGAACGCCTGTTCGGGCTTCATAGATAACAATTCGGTAGCCATTGGATTGATATAGACAGTATTGTGCGCAGCATCACAGGTGATAACCGCTTCTGTAATGGCTTCTAAGGTTACTTGGGCCAATTCAGAGTGTCGATGTAGTCGAGCTTCAATACGCTTACGTTCACGAATATCACGGAGCATAGCGCTGTACTGAACGCCTTCTTCAGTTGGACTGGCTGTCGTAGTAACCTCTAACATTAAAGGCTCACCTAGATGATCGCGAGCAGTAATTTCGTAAGGACCGGGATGTTGGCTACTGGCAAGGGCAACAAATAAACGATCAGGTGATGTGGCTGTATAGGTTTTGCTATTCGTATCGTGTAAAAGTGAGCTTGTTGGCTGTCCCACTAAGCGGTGCGAAGGCAGGTTGAAGAGTATTTCAGCACCGGGATTGGCACTGGTAATGATACCTTGGTCAGAAAAGGTAATAATGCCGTCGCGCATATCCCTGACAATCAATCGTGTTCTTGTCACCATGCGGTTTAAATTGGCAATCACCCGATTATATTGAGAGGCAATTTGGCCAACTTCCGTAAAGGGCTCTACAGGGACGCGTTGCTTTAAATCGCCACTGCGTTCCTGAGTTTGCATCGCCGAGAGTAAATCCCCTAATTCTGTTTTGGCCCCATGTTCAGACACATTGAGTCCCTGATGTTCTGCTTCCGCAGTCACACGCAGAGGCGTCAATCGATTTAGGATCAACAGGAAAGTTAAGGTAATAGGAAAAACAAACAGGGCACAGACAAAAATCCCCAGCAATTGAATGCCCAGCTGATCAGATCGGTTCAGTCCTGTATCGATCAAATCGAGGTCGCCAAAGATTGCAACGGCGAGTGTTCCCCATATTCCGGCAGCAAGATGCACAGGCACAGCGGAGATGGCGTCGTCCAGTTGAATACGATGCATCCAGCGTTCAGCTAAAAACATCCAGATGGCACCGATGGCACCAATAAGTGCAGCCGCGGGTGTTGAGACCACGTGACAACCAGCAGTGATGGCAACTAGGCCAGCTAGCGTGCCATTCACGGTTAATCCTGTTGTTTGGCTTTTATCTGCATTGAGTTGTGACAGTACCATACCCAAAAAACCACCTGCGGCAGCGGCGATAATGGTGTTTACAATGATCCCAGCGATCGCTGTTGAAAATCCAAGTGTGCTGCCACCATTAAATCCAATCCAGCCAATCATAAAGAACAGCATGCCCAATATCGCCAAAGGCATATTGCTGCCTGGGATGGATTGTACTTTGCCGTCGATAAAGCGTCCGGTACGAGGTCCAATGACAATCACTGCTGCCAATGCAACCCAACCCCCTAAGCTATGCACCACGGTACTGCCTGCAAAGTCGACAAAACCAAGATTTTCCAGCCAACCAGGTACCAAGTTAACGGCCCCGCTCCAAGTCCAGTGACCAAACACGGGATATAGGAATAGGCTGATTAACGCGGTAATAATGAGATAAACTTTAAAGCGACTGCGTTCAGCGATAGCACCGGAAACAATGGTGGCGGCTGTTGCACAAAAGGTCAGTTGAAAAAAGAAGAAACTGGCATGCCAAAATTCATCTTTAGTGAAATCAGCAACAAACCAGCGTGTATCGACAGTAAAGCCTTGGTGTGCACCGAACATGATGCCAAAGCCGATTAACCAATAAAGGAGAGCTGCCACGATCAGGTCAAAGGCATTCTTTAATGCGACATTAATGGCATTTTTACTGCGAGTGAGGCCGGACTCCAAACATAAAAAGCCTCCTTGCATAATAAGGACAAGGACGGCACCGATGAGAAGCCATAGCGCATCAAGTGCACTATTATCTGGCATAACCGCTCTCCATTTTAGTGAAGGCAGCACTGAATTGGTGCGCAGTGCTGGCGAATAGGGATCATCACTCCAATGTTAGTGATGCCTTTTTAAAACCTGCTTAACTAACTCATTTGATTAAGCAGGTTTTGTGCCAGCATTAGGTAAAGGTCTATAGGTTTGTCTATAGACAGTTATTTGGTTAAAAAATGGGGTAGAGTGAATGTCTTAAAGTCGGCGAGCGCGGAAAGTACGCCCTTTGATCTTACCTTCACGAAGATGATCAAGCGCATCAGCAGCCACTTTTTTATGCACTGCTACGTAGCACGCATGATCGCCTATGTCGATTTTGCCGATCATGGCAGCATCGATACCACCGGAACGGGTCAGCGCTCCCAAAAGATCGCCAGCTCGAAGTTTTTCTTTTCGTCCACCCGCAATACTGATGGTCACCATCTCAGCAGCAGGGGTGAGTCGCTCAGGCGTTGGCGCAGGTAACGGAGCCATCCTGCTTAACGGGTGAGACTGAAGTGCTTCAATTCGGCTAAGGCGATGTTGGTCTCTGTCGCTACAAAGGCTGATAGCAATACCACTTCGACCTGCACGTCCCGTGCGTCCGATTCGATGAATATACACAGCCGCATCCTGGGGAAGGTCAGCATTTATCACCAAGTCAACAGAATCTATGTCCAATCCGCGAGCCGCGACATCGGTTGCAATCAGATAACGACTACTGCCATTACTAAAACGAACCAGTACTTGATCACGCTCACGCTGTTCCAAATCGCCATGAAGGGCCAGTGATTTCAAACCTAAATCTCGCAGGGACTGTTGCATCTCTTGGCAGGCTTGACGGGTATTGCAAAAAATAATGCAGGCCTCGGGAGTGAATTCCTGAATTACCGATGCGACCGCTTCACTTTTAGATAATCGTTCGGTGTGCCAGACTCGCTGGTCAATCTGTGCAGTATTGTGATGAAGTTCAACGCTCACTCTGACAGGATCACATTGATAAGCCGCACTAATTGCTTCAATCTCATCAGGGTAGGTGGCAGAAAATAGCAGTGTTTGGCGTGCTGTAGGCGTTGCCCCTAGCAGTACACGAAGATCCTCTTCAAAGCCCATATCCAACATACGATCCGCCTCATCAAGCACTGCAACTTTGACATTGTCTAACTTCAGCGTTTCTTTGCGTAGGTGATCTTTCAAGCGCCCCGGCGTACCGACCACAATATGAGCACCATGCTCTAGCGATCCAATCTGTGGGCCAATAGGTTGTCCACCGCACAAGGTGACTATTTTAATGTTGTCGAGATAACGTGCCAGCTTGCGTAACTCTCCTGCGACTTGTGTGGCTAATTCACGGGTTGGGCATAGTACTAATCCTTGAATCGCAAACCAGCGTGGATTAAGCGCTTCCAACATGCCAATACCAAAGGCAGCCGTTTTGCCACTGCCTGTCTGTGCCTGAGCGATAATGTCTCTGCCTTCCAAAACAAGTGGAATACTCTGCTGTTGAATGGGTGTCATCGCTTCATAACCCATCTGAGATAAGTTATCTAATGCAGCAGCAGGCAAAGCAAGTTGGCTAAACGCAGCCGATTTTTCAGGGGTAGGTTTTTCGGGACTAGTCACAGGATTTCCAAGCGAGCAATTAAAAACGAAATTATAGCATAGCTCAGACATTTGACGTGCTTGTCGCAAATAGACATCCCGTCGACGTTTCAATATCCCCTTTCTACCGACACTCATGACAGGCTTCGCTTACGTTAAACCATCTATAAGAGCCCTAGCTTTTAGAACCAGCTTTCAGAGTAATGACAATGATCAGAGTGTTATATGGTGTGTGGCCGTTGCTGTTAGGCATTGTGTTAATCATGCTGGGAAATGGTATGCACTTTACCTTGATAGGGGTGCGTGGCGATATTGAAGGCTTTTCAGCAACAGAGCTAGCGATCATTACCTCGGGTTACTTTATCGGCTTTTTATCCGGGGCTCGTATTTCCCCAATTATGATAAGACGTGTTGGGCATATCCGTGTATTCGCGGCCTTAGGCAGCTTTATGTCCGCCGCCTTAATCGCTTTCCCTTTAATTACCGAACCTTGGGCTTGGACACCTTTACGAATATTGATCGGTTTTTGTATGTCGGGCATCTACGTAACCGCAGAAAGTTGGCTTAATTACAGTGCGAGTAATGAAACTCGAGGTAAGGTGTTATCAGCTTATATGATTGCGCAAACCCTGGGGATTATTGGTGCTCAGGGTTTATTAACACTCGGTGATGCAGCGACGTCGGTACTCTTTATTGGTGCTTCGATTCTGGTATCTATTTCATTCGCACCTATCTTGCTGTCCGTTAGACCTGTTCCGGTGGTGGAAGTGGTCAGTCCCATGCGTTTTCGAGAACTGTATAAATCCTCTCCGTTAGGGACGATAGGTATCTTTCTACTCGGTAGTGTTTATGCCACACAATCAGGTATGGGAGCGGTGTATGGCACTCAAATAGGTCTTGAAGTAAACCAAATTGCCTTGTTTATCGCCATGCTGTTTGCCGGTGCTTTGCTGCTGCAATATCCGATCGGTTGGTTGTCCGATAGAGTCGATCGAAGAAGTTTAATCTGTGTTGCGTCGATCATCGGTGCTCTCTCATGTGGTTTAGGGTGGTACTCTGACGGCAATTTACAGTTACTGATGATGGCGGCATTTTTAGCGGGTGGAGTAACGACGCCTTTATATGCTCTGTTTCTAGCCTATACCAATGATACGCTTTCAGTAGATCAAATGCCGGCAGCCTCTGGTGGTTTGGTGTTTACCTTCGGGTTGGGGGCTATTTTAGGACCCTTGATGACCGGTTGGGCAATGCAAGCTTTGGGCGCTTATGCATTTTGGCCCGTGTTAGGTGTTACGTTTGCAGCAATTGCCTGTTATGCCTTGTACCGCATGACCCAAAAAGCCAGTGTTCCTATCGCACAAACGGAAAGCTACCTTGGCGTGACGCCGACCTCATCCCCGGTTGCGGTTGAAGCAGCGGGTGTCTGGGCGGCGGAGCATGCGGAGGTGGAGCGAGAGGCAGAAGCTGAACAGACGCCATTCAAAAATAATCTATGACACTTCACTAACAACGGTGTCAATTGACAAGCCAATTTGTCGAGGCTAACATCCGCTCCACTCTTGGGGGAGTAGTCGTTCGGTCTATCCGAAGTAACCGTCAACATCATTGAACCTCATGTTCATGGCTGTTACATCAAGCGTTATTTGGCGTTTGACTGACGAGACCTAAGGTATACATACACAGACTGGGGTAGGATGTGTATCTATGCCTTTGGTTTTAATATCCTGCCCCGAGATAACTCAACATGGAAGCATTCCTCTTTTCCACTTTGGCCGTTGCTATTGCCGAAGTAGGCGATAAAACACAGCTGCTCTCATTACTCTTGATAGCAAAATTCCGTAAACCTTGGCCGATAGTCTTTGGAGTGACCTTAGCTACCTTAATCAATCATGGTCTGACTGCATACTTTGGTGGTTGGATTGCCAGTTTTGTCGAGGGTCTGTGGTTTCAATTGCTGGTTGCTGTTAGTTTTTTTGCTATGGCGATCTGGGTGCTGATTCCTGATAAAGAGGAAGAGGTCGATGGTCGTTTAGTCAAATATGGCGCATTTTTGACCACCTTAATTCTTTTTTCCTTAGCAGAGATCGGCGATAAAACCCAAGTTGCGACCCTGATGTTGGCCATCCAATTTGAGTCAGTGCTATGGGTTACCTTAGGAACAACCTTGGGTATGTTGATCGCTAATGTTCCAGTAATTTTTGCCGGTGGTTGGTTGCTTCAGCGTTTGCGAATGGAATGGTTTCACTGGGCTGCCGCATTACTCTTTGCGGCTATGGGAGCATGGATCTTAATTCATCTGATGATTGGTTGAGCGGCTGCTAACGCTAATGCGCAGGAT
Organism: Nitrincola schmidtii; assembly: GCF_008973715.1. GTDB lineage: Bacteria > Pseudomonadota > Gammaproteobacteria > Pseudomonadales > Balneatricaceae > Nitrincola > Nitrincola schmidtii. Next base: position 99,497 of record NZ_WBOL01000004.1, on the reverse strand, counting down.
CTATCTGTGCATTTAACGAATTGTTTACGCGATACCAACCTGCAATGCTGTATCGATCACGGTGTGTAGGCAGCACTTCATGAGGAAATTGGTCGCTTAAAAAAATCAGTAAAGTACCTGTTTCCGGTAATACCTTTTCTAACACGGTTTTTCCATCCTCTGCATAAAGAATGAGCTCGCCGCCCTGATCGCTTTGCCATTGATCATTAAGGTAATAAACGGTCGTTAATACCCGATTCGTTCTGCCTTTAAAGGCATCTAAATGCTGTTTGTAGAAGGCCCCTTTAGGGTAGTGTGCGAAATGGCATTCATAATCAAATAGTCCCATGAATAGGCGTTGATTGATTCCAGTTCTCAGTGCTTCCATCCACGCCAAGTAATCTTGCTCAGCTGGCTGGTTAGTTTGCAACCAGCGAATATGATCTTGTCGAATGTCACTATTAATCTGGTGATCCTGATCTCTTCCTATTCCAGCTCGTTTCAACGCATCTTCAGCATCTAGCTGCGCGATTCGCTGCTGCAAAGAGGAGGTGGGCAAGTTAGGTAAGGGTTTACGGGAGAAGTAATAGCCTTTATCGACCAATGCATCGGCGATGGTGTCAAAGAGTTGATCGGTCGAATCTGTCATAGATGAATAAAAACTTTAATGGTTTGTTCAGGTTATTTTAATCTAATCCATAGGATAGATTTGATACTCGCATATTACTCTGAAAAGGTAGAACAACACATCAAGAATCTATTTAACCCTCCATCATTCAAGATTTCCTTGAATCATCGATAAAGGAAACGCTTTGCCATTCAGGTCATCTTCAATCAGTTTGAGCACTAAATCGCTGCGCAGTTTGCCTTGTTGATTAAGTTCACGAATTTCGTCCAATGTTAACCAATGGCTAGCAATGATGTCTTGATCGAGCTGTGCAGTTATCTGTTTAACCGGATCAGCTTTAAAACCAAAGCGGTAATAGACTTTATCCTGCTCTGGTAAGTTCAGTATGTAGACGCCAATCAGGTGTTTAGGTTCAGCTTGCCAGCCGGTTTCTTCTAACACTTCACGTACGCAGGCTGAGTAGGGTGACTCTCCTGCTTCAATGTGTCCAGCCGGTTGATTGAAAACAGAGGATGCGGGATCACCTTCCTCGACCATTAAATAACGATCATCCTGTTTGATTAATGCGGCTACCGTTACGTGTGGAGAAAATGCCATTGAAACACTCCCAAAAAAGAAAGCCCGCTAAGAAGCGGGCTTATAGATAGGGTTTACGCCACTAAGACAGCTGAAGGTGTCTTAGTGGCGTAGTTAACAAGTTAGCGCTTAAACGCCAAATTTAGCCTTAGCTTCAATACGACGACGGTGTAATACCGGTTCAGTATAACCGCTTGGCTGCTGACGACCTTCAAAGACCAGTTCGCATGCTGCTTGGAAAGCAACGCTGCCTTCAAAGTCTGCCGCCATTGGGCGATACAGAGCATCACCCGCGTTCTGCTTATCTACCACCGCTGCCATACGCTTCAGGGTTTCCATCACTTGCTCTTTAGAGCAGATACCGTGATGTAACCAGTTAGCGATATGCTGGCTAGAGATACGCAGTGTCGCACGGTCTTCCATTAAGCCAACGTTGTTGATGTCTGGCACTTTAGAGCAGCCCACACCTTGATCAACCCAGCGAACCATATAACCCAAGATACCTTGAGCGTTGTTATCCAACTCTTGCTGAACTTCTTCAGCACTCCAGTTTGGATTAGTGGCTACTGGAATGGTCAGAATGTCGTCTAAGCTGGCGCGCGGGCGCGATTTCAGCTCGTTCTGACGGGCAAAGACATCTACCTTGTGGTAATGCAGTGCGTGCAGCGTAGCTGCCGTAGGTGAAGGAACCCATGCGGTGTTAGCGCCTGACATCGGATGTGCAATTTTCTGCTCTAGCATGGCTGCCATAAGTTCAGGCATTGCCCACATACCTTTACCGATTTGTGCTTTGCCTTGTAGGCCACACATCAGACCGGTATCGACGTTCCAGTCTTCATAGGCTTTGATCCACGCAGTGGCTTTCATTTCGCCTTTACGCAGCATTGGGCCTGCTTCCATCGAGGTGTGCATCTCATCACCGGTACGGTCTAGGAAACCGGTGTTGATAAAGACCACGCGCTCTTTCGCCGCACGGATACACTCTTTCAAGTTAACCGTCGTGCGACGCTCTTCATCCATGATACCCATTTTCAGGGTGTAACGCTCAAGACCTAATGCATCTTCAATACGTGCAAACAGCTCATTCGCAAAGGCAACTTCTTCAGGACCATGCATTTTCGGTTTAACGATATACATAGAGCCAGTGACGCTGTTGCGATATTCACTGTTACCTTTTAGGTCATGAATAGAGATCAGTGATGTCACTAAACCATCCATCATGCCTTCTGGGATTTCGTTGCCATCTTTGTCCAGAACCGCATTGATGGTCATCAAGTGACCAACGTTACGGACAAACATTAAGCTGCGACCCTTTAGGGTCACGGTAGAACCGTCGACAGCTGTGTATTGACGATCGGCATTCATTTTACGTGTGAATGAACGACCACCTTTCGAGATTTCCTCTGTCAGGGTGCCTTTCATCAGGCCCAGCCAGTTGCGATAAACGACGACTTTGTCGTCTGCATCAACCGCTGCAATGGAGTCTTCACAGTCCATGATGGTGGACAGGGCCGCTTCCATTAAGACGTCTTTAATTCCCGCAGCATCAGTTTTACCGATCACGCTTTCGCGGTCGAACTGAATTTCGAAGTGCAAACCGTTTTGCTTCAAGCAAACCGCGTTGGGCTCTTCTGCTTTGCCGACATAGCCAACTAATTGAGCCGCATCAGCAAGACCGGTTTGGCTACCGTTTTCAAGTGTCACTTGAAGTGCGCCATCAACAATGCGGTAAGCAGTGGCTTCTTTATGAGAGCCACTTGCTAGTGGTGCAGTGTCGTCTAGGAAGTTGCGTGCAAACGCGATGACTTTTGCGCCACGGACAGGATTATAGCTGTTACCAGCTTCCGCACCGCCTTCATCAGAAATAGCGTCTGTGCCGTAAAGTGCGTCATATAAACTGCCCCAGCGTGCGTTCGCAGCGTTCAGTGCATAACGAGCATTCATGACGGGAACCACCAGCTGTGGGCCGGCTAGACTCGCCATTTCAGGGTCGACATTGGTTGTCGTTGCGCTGAAATCTTCACCTTCGGGTAAGAGGTATCCTATTTCTTGCAAAAACGCCTTGTAAGCGTTCATGTCCAGTGGCTGACCCTTGTGTTCTAGGTGCCACGCATCGATCTGAGCTTGAATCTGCTCACGCTTTTCTAGCAATGCACGGTTACGTGGTGCAAGATCGTGGACGATAGCATCAAAATGTTGCCAAAAGCTGTTCTGATCGACACCAGTGCCGGGCAGTGCTTCTTGGTTGATAAAGTTATATAGATTTTCTGCGACCTGCAGGCCGCCAATTTGAACCCTCTGGCTCATGGTTATGCCTCAAGATTTTTATTGTCCCGGGCTGACACAAGGCAGCGCCCCTCGGGTAACGGTTGATTTAAAAAAAGCCCACGTACCATACCTCAAAATTGCTCTATTGTCCCTAACCTATGGGTATAAGAATCAGTTTTCCTAATTTTGTCATGTTACTGTGCAATGCTGTGGTCAACAGCCTAGAATAGTCGGATTACACATATGACCAGTGCATTGATCAGAAGGATAGAGATGCCAGAAGAACCCATAATACCGTTACGTGATCACTGGGTAGAGCAACTGAGGCATGAATTGGAAGTGTTTGACCCGAGTCGAGCAACGCTTTGCGATCAACGTTTAAAAGAGTATTACAAGCTCTATCAGTTTAACCGTATGCCTAATGATGTGGATTATTCTGCAGGCTTCCATTGGTTAAGTGACACGCAGCTTTTTATTCAGTATTTCCGTTGTAAGTTTGCTAAGGGAACCGTGGTGCTGGTGCATGGTTATACCGATCATTCAGGCTTGTATGGTCATTTGATCGAGCATTTGGTTAGAAATCAATGGAATGTCTTTACCTATGATCTGCCCGGTCATGGTGTTTCCTCAGGTGAAGCTTTGGCAATTGATAGTTTTGATCAGTATGTGGCCCAGCTTCAACATCTTTTGAATCATTACCGCGCTAGTTTTGTGGGACCTGTTGTGATGATGGGTCAAAGTATGGGTGGTTCAATTGTATTATCTTTTCTGGCAGCGTCTTCAGCACAGCAAAAGAAAGCCTGGTCAATCAGTGGCAGTGTGATGTTAGCTCCGATGATTCGTCCTGCGGATTATGATTGGATGAACAGACTATATCCTTTCTTTTACTGGTGGCTAGGGAGGCTAAAACGACGCTTTGCTCAATCGTCTCATAATCAGGCATTTTTAGATTTTCGCAGTCAAAGAGATCCTTTACAGCATCATTACATCTCGATGAAATGGATAGGCGCTATGCTGAAATGGGTAAAGCGAATTGAGAGTGCGAGTGCTCTTGAAGATGGTGCGTTAATCATTCAGGGTACGGGCGACCAAACCGTTAATTGGCAACATAACGTCCAGCAGTTAGAGCGCTTATGTCCACAGGCTCAGTGGTGTGTTATCGAAGGCGCGAGACATCATTTGGTCAACGAATCAAAACCCTTTAGAAAACAGGTGTTTGATGCAGTGGATGAATATTTAGTTAAGCATGCTAAAAAACCCACCCCCAAAAGGTTTAGCTAAACCTTTTGGGGACAGACTATCGGTGTCGATTAGAAAAGTCGACGACAGCGAATAGTACCTTCGATGCTAGATAGTTTATCTAAAGCGAGTGCAGAGTAGTCTGCATTAACATCGATGACTACATAACCCACGCTTTCATTGGTCTGTAGATACTGACCTAGTATGTTGATATTGTTCTCAGAGAAGATGCTGTTAATACGTGATAGCACGCCCGGCATGTTTTGATGAACATGCAACAAGCGGTGACTATCCGGATGGCCCGGTAGTGCAACTTCAGGGAAGTTAACAGAAGTAATAGAAGACCCGTTGTCACTGTAAGTGATCAGCTTTTCAGACACTTCATAACCGATGTTTTCCTGAGCTTCCATCGTAGAGCCGCCAACGTGAGGCGTTAGCAGTACATTGTCGAAGCGACGCAATGGAGAGATAAACTCATCGTCATTGCTCTTAGGTTCCACAGGGAATACGTCTATAGCGGCCCCTAGAATCTTTCCAGAATCGAGTGCATCGCACAGCGCTTCAATATCGACGACATTGCCCCTAGATGCATTCAAAAACACGCTGCCTTGTTTCATCTGTGCAAACTGAGCTGCACCGATCATGTTGCGCGTTGATGGCAATTCAGGAACATGTAGAGTCACCACATCACTGATGGATAGCAGCTCAAACAAAGATCCAACTGGTTTGGCATTACCCAGTGGCAGCTTGGTAACCACATCATAGAAGTACACATCCATGCCTAAATTTTCAGCAAGAATGCTTAGCTGAGTACCGATACTGCCGTAGCCGACAATACCCAGTTTCTTACCACGAATTTCATAGGAGTTTTTAGCGGTTTTCTGCCACTCACCACGATGAGCGCGTGCGTTCTTTTCAGGCACGCCACGCATTAACAAAATTGTCTCTGCAAGCACAAGTTCTGCAACTGAGCGAGTATTAGAGTAGGGCGCATTAAAGACGGCAATGCCGCACTGGGTCGCCGCACTAAGATCAACTTGATTGGTGCCGATACAGAAGCAACCGACAGCCACCAGCTTTTCAGCCGCTTCAAAAACGCGAGCTGTTAATTGAGTACGCGAACGAATACCAACGAAATGAACGTCACGAATACGCTCAATCAGTTCATCTTCAGACAATGAACCGCTGTGGGTTTCAATAGTGGTATAACCGTTAGCATTAAATGTATCGATTGCAGACTGGTGTACACCTTCCAGCAGCAGAATTTTAATTTTGCTCTTGTCTAGAGACGTTGTCTTAGTCATTGTGGGTAACTCACCGGTTTATGCGAAGAATTTCGCCATTGAATGTCAGGCGACGCATATTATCACATCAGCGACAAAGAGTGAGGGAAGATTGCAGTTCAGAGGTATCAAAATATTCATCCAAATGTGAAAAATTCTGATAAAGAAATCTTTTAAAACTCCTAAGCTCTAAAAATGACTGGTTATTTTGAATTCTAATACAGTAATCTAGTGTTATTGCTCAATTAGTTTAAAACTGTACCCTATAAAAAAGTAGTAAAGGAGTCGGTTATGCTTGCTCAACTGTTGTGTAAAACAGGCTTAAACAGCCTTAATTTGAATACAAAACTCTTCGTATCTTTGATGCTGTTATTGGCAATGGCTACTCAGTCAACAGCAGTCGTAGCGCAAACCGATCGGCTCACCTTGATATATGTCAGTGAGATGACCGAAATGGATAGCGAAGAAAAAGGTAGTTATCCAAAGCTAGCCAGTTTGCTTGAGCATTATCGACAAATAAATAATCACCTTGTGTTTATTTCTGGTGGCGGTGGTCTCGCACCCAGTGCCATGTCATCCCTTGATATGGGCGCACACATTATAGATCTATTGAATGCCATAGAACCCGTGGCGATGGTTGCTGGAAAACGTGAGTTCAGTTTCGGCGAAGATGTGCTTTCATTAAGAACCTATGAAGCAGCGTTTCCAGTGATCTCATCGAATATTTTTGATCCCATTACCCAAGAAAATCTGGATGGGGTTAACGATTCATTATTGATGACGGTAGACGGTGTCACCATAGGTCTGCTAGCACTTTTACCTCCTATCGCACATCAGGAGTACAACCTACAACGTGTAGAGATTCAATCTCCGGTCGATGCACTCAAACAACGAGCCAATGAACTGCGATCTGCAGGTGCTGATCGCGTGATTTTGACCTATTCCTGCTGTTACCGAGATTACTTAAACTATTTTGATGAGCTTGATCAATTACTTCATGATGGACTTATCGACTTAGCTTTGGGAAAAGATGAGCACCTTCTTCTGGCTGATCACCAGTTAGATCAAATGCATCCTGCTCATATTTGGATTACTCAAGGTGATGAAGTGGCTGTAGTAGAGCTAACTTTAGAAAAGGACGCGCCAACTTTCCTGATGAATTGGCAAACAGACAGTATGAATGCCTACCCTGCTGATGCTCAGGTGCAAATGTTAGTTGATGGCTACATTCAGCGATTAGAAAGTTTGCTAAATGAAGTGATTGCAGATGTGAAAACTGAGTTTGCCACCTTTCAAACTGACGTTAGAACGGCAGAAAATCCCTTTGGAAATTTGCTCGCTGATGTAATTAAAGCTCATGCTGATGCTGAAATAGCACTGGTTAATGGTGGTTATATTCGTGGTGAGCGTCAATATCAGATAGGGGAGCAGTTAGCTCGTCGCGATATCATGCGCGAATTGCCTTTTCGTGATCAAGTGGTGTTAGTCGAGGTCAGCGGTGAGCAGCTTCTCTTGGCACTGGAGAATGGCTTTAGCCAGATTGAAGAGATTAAAGGTCGTTTTCCTCATGTGTCAGGGATGCAAGTTGAATATGATAGGCGTAAACCAGTTGGAAAGCGTGTAGTCTCTGTGCGTGTCGCTGAACAACCCCTGTTACCTCAGCAAACCTATCGTTTAGCTACGCGACAGTTTATTGCTACGGGTGGTGATGGTTTTGATATGTTTGGTGATCTAGAGCCTTTGCGTTATGCAGGACAAAGCAATCGATTGATTGCCGATATACTGATTGACGCGATACAACAGAGTCAGCAAATTGCACCACTTAATGAAGGTCGTTTAATCGATTTGAGTTCACCTTAAGAGATTAATAATGCAGTTTTTTCGACCTATCGCAGTCAAACTTTCGGTAGCCTTAAGTAGTTTTTTAATGCTATTTATGCTGATGGCTGCGATCTCCTATTTCAATTCGAAGGAGTATGAAAGTTCATTAGTGACGGTGGTTGAACAGGCTCTCCCAGATCTGCGTCAATCAGCCAATGCAACTATTCAGGTCAAAGAGTTACCCTTTTTGACTGAACAATTGGCGCGCGCAGAAACCCAAGCGATGAGGCGTTTGGCGATGCAGGATATTCAGCACTTCAACCGGCAGATTGAAGCGTATCTAGCAGAGCAGTCGAATACTCAACTGCAGTTAAAGTTTGCGGCAATACAAAGTGAACTGGAGCATTTAGATCAACTTGTTGATCAGCAGTTAATCTATCAGCACAAAATCCAACAGCGCATTGCTGAACTCTATTCATTTTTTGAAATATTTGAATCCACGGTCAATAGGTCAACGTTTAGCACAGACTGGATTGTCGGTTTTTCTGCTACCCTGATGAGAGTCGCACGTTTATCCAATATAAATAGACTCAATGATTTAAGGCAGCTTGGATCGCAGATCGAGCAGTCTCTAGAAAAGCAGAAGTTGATGTTAGTGCAGATGGACGAAGCGACTCAACAGCAGGCACTGATTCTGCATGAGCAAATAGCTGCCATCATCTTCGATCAAGAAGGTCTGTTGCAGATGCGCACCGAGCAGCTCAGGTTACAAGGCAGAGCGACAGGTCGTAATCGTTTTATCCGATCTATGGTTCAAGATTTTGGTTTTGAAATTGAGCATCAAGGCATACAAATGCAACGTCAACTGAGTGAAGACGTTGGTATCTTAAGACAAAGTTTACATCAACAAACCTATTGGATTGGGCTGATATCAATATCAGCGTTGGTATTTTTGATCCTGATGGTTTGGTTTATCAAAATTCAAGTGATTAATCGGCTAGTTGATTTGAAGAAACGAGTCATAGAGCAGGTTGAAAATCCGGTTAAGCAGCTTTCGATCAAGGGGTATGATGAAATAGCTGAACTTTCAAAAGCATTTAATTTCTTTGCTGAAAAGGTAACCGAGCATAAAAATCGAGTCGAGCTGTTATCTCGAACAGATGCATTAACGGGTGTACATAATCGTCGCGGCTTTGATTACCATTTAGAACGAGTATTACATCAGGCTAAAGAGCAAAACCTACCCTTATCGCTATTAATGATTGATGTGGATTTTTTTAAAAACTACAACGATTTCTATGGTCACCAAGCGGGTGATCAGTCACTGAAAGAAGTGGCGAATTTGTTACGTAAAGTGTTTATGCGTCACCAAGACTTCGTTGCTCGATATGGTGGTGAAGAGTTTGCATGTATTCTTCCTGATACCAGCAAAGAGGCTGCATGCCAAATGGCAGAACAGTTGATTAACTTTTTACGTGCAATGAATATCGAACATCAAGCTAGTCAGGTTTCACAACATTTAACGGTCAGTATTGGTGTCGCCAGTTGTGAGGGGTCTAGGCTAGTGAGCGCTGAAGATTTGATCGAGTTGGCCGATACAGCATTGTATGAGGCAAAATCAAAGGGAAGAAACCGAATGGTAGTGAAGCAATGAGGATAAAACGACTAATCACCTTGGTCGTCACTATCAGCATGTGTGTAATAGTGCAGATATGCACCACTGCTGTTGCTAAAGAGCAAACGTTTAGTATCGGTACTCCGATGATTCAAACGCATGAAGAAACCTTGTTTCGTTGGCAACCTCTTGCGGACTACCTGAATAGCGTCGCTGATCCCAACCATCGATTTGAGATCAAGGTACTTGATTTGCAAGAACTTGAGACAGCTGTATCAGGTTCAACTATTGATTTTTTGTTTGTGAATCCCTCAGTTTACGTTAACTATAGTTATCGTTTTGGCCTCACTTCGCCCCTGGCAACTCTGGTTAATCGTGAACAAGGCTTTAATTCGAGTGAATTTTCTGGAGTGATTTTCACGCGTTCAGATCGTGAAGATATCAATCAGCTCGACGACTTAAAGGGCTTAGTGGTTGCGGCACCCTCCAAACAGTCGTTAGCTGCTTATCAAATGCAAGCCAGTGAACTGGTTAAAAGAGGGATTGATCCCAATTCAGATATTACCTTGCTTGAAACGGGCTTGCCTTTAACCAATACGTTGAATGCTGTCATGAGTGGAACGGCTGATGTCGGTTTTATTCGAGCGGGTGTGCTGGAAACCTGGCAGCAACAAGGCGTTATTCAGCCCAACAGTTATCGAATAGTTGAACCGCGTCAATTTGGTGGCTTTCCATGGGTGAGCAGTACGCGACTCTACCCTGAATGGCCATTTTCTGCCCTAGCACATACCGACCCTGACGTGGTTCGCCAAGTCACGGCGGCATTATTAAATCTACCCTTGAATAGTCCAACCAGCGAGGCATTGAGTATTGCTGGCTTTACTATACCAGGTGATTATCGCGGAATTGACCGATTACTCAGAGAGCTTCAATTAGAACCCTTTGATTACAGGCCACCCCTAACTTTCAAAGAGGTCTGGGCTGAGTGGCAGTTTCTAGGTTGGGTTTTTATTCTTAGCTTGGCGGGCTTAATGATCATCGCGGTCATAGTGTTGAAACGCAATAATGCAGCCCTAGCCTTGTCCCACTTAAATAATGCCATGATCACGCATCAATTACAGGAAAACGAGGCATTACTCAATCACGCGCAACAGGTGGCTCATATCGGTAGTTGGGAGTATGACCTAGATACGCATGAGTATAAATGCACAGAGCAGATGTGCTTAATGTTTGCTTTATCCTCAGAAAAAAAGCTAACGCTGGAAGATTTCATGAGGCCCGTAATTCAAGAAGATCAATCTGCTGTTCTGAGTGCATGGAATAAAGCTCACCAGCATGGTCGTGATTACGACATAGACTACAGGGTTAAGATTGGCGAACAAATTCGCTGGGTCCATGAAAAGCTCCATGTGATTCGTAATAGCCAAGGTCGTATGGTCAGGCTGCTGGGTACCATTCAAGACGTCACTGAAAAAATTGAATATGAACAACATATTGAGTCATTAGCATTTAAAGACACACTGACTCAGATACCTAATCGAGCTTGGTTACATGAATCATTAGACACATTACTTGAGAAAAAAATAATCGTTGAGCACTCAGCATTTTTAATATTACTGAACATTGATCGCTTTAAAACGATTAATAACGCTCGAGGAAGTCGTTTTGGTGATTCGCTACTCAAAGCAGTGGGTCACCGTCTGCAGTCCTGTCGAATAGGAGATGCTTCGATCAACGTTGCTAGAATGGCTGGTGATGAGTTCGCCATTCTGCTCGTCGCACAGCAATTTTCTGACATGTCGCTAAGTGATCTGGAAATATTTTTGTCAGATCATTGTGAGCAGATGTTTTCCGCTCCCTTTATTATTGAAGATGAACCAGTAGTCGTTACTGTCAGTACCGGTGTTACCCGCTTTCCTGAATCAGGTGTTGACCTAACATCAGATCAGATTTTCCAGCGAGCGAACATGGCCCTCGCGCACTCGCGCAAAGAAGGCGGTGCTCATCTTAGTTTTTATGAATCCCCGATGAGCGATGCCGCGGATTACCGTTTCAGATTAGAACGCGATTTGAAGCGTGCGGTGGAGCGCAAAGAGTTACGACTGTTCATGCAACCGCAATTTGATGTTAACGGAAACAAAGTAGCCGCAGAGCTGTTGTTGCGTTGGGAACATGCTGAGTTAGGGATGATCTCACCGGTCGAATTTATTCCTATTGCAGAGGCCAGCAACCTGATTGTTGAGCTTGATAGTTGGGTCATGACTCAAGCCTGTGATTTAATTCGAGATGCGGGTAAAAAAGGTATCAACTTGCATTTAGCGATCAATATTAGCCCTCGTCATTTCTGCAAAGAAACCTTCGTACCTTGGATTAGAGCGGTATTGAATGACCAGATGGTTGATCCTAAACGTTTTATCTTAGAAGTGACCGAAGGTGTATTTCTGCACAATATTGATGCAGTATCTGAAAAAATGAATACGTTGCGTCAATTAGGTTTGCAGTTTTCTATTGATGACTTTGGTACAGGATATTCATCCCTTGCTTACTTGAAGCGACTGCCGGTCAATGAAATTAAAATTGATCGGAGTTTTGTCCAAGATGCGCCAGATGATGCTGACGACGCTGCATTGATTGATGCTATCTTAGCCGTGGCAGATAAAATGCAGCTAAGAGTCGTTGCTGAAGGGGTCGAAACCTTTGAGCAGGCCGACTTCCTCAAAGAGCGCAGTGAATCAATTATCTATCAAGGTTATCTGTTTGGTCGTCCAGCACCCGTCGACGACTGGTTAGAACGATGGGAAGAACGCAGTTTTTCATCAAACACCTCAGCTATTGTCGAATTTGATCTTCCAGAAAATCAATAAAGGTTCGGTTAGCGCGTGATAGATATCCGCCTTTACGCCATGCTAAGGATAGATCAAGAATCACCGGCTGTTCAAAGGGGCGAGCAACCAAGGCAGGTTCATCACGAATCACCATCTGTAATAGTGTCGAGATGCCAAATCCCTGTTTAACAATCTGTTTAATTAACGGAATCAGGTTGGTTTCAAAGCCAATATGGGGCTGAAGTCCGGTCTCTTGAAGTAAGCGATTAATCACTTCACGGTGAAAGTAGCCTTCCTTGAATAACACCAATTCTTGGGCAAAGAAATCACTAGGAGAAATATGAGTGCATTCAGCCAGTGGATGATCATCGGCCATCACCACCATCATCTCTTCTCTCAAGAAAGGACAAAGTTCCAATTCCGTTGAGGCAGAGTCTTCAACAATAACTCCGATATCAATTTCACCACTCAGTAGCATCTGCTGAAGCTTTCGTGTTCCAGCCTCAATGACTGAAATTTGTAAATCGGGATAGCGATGACGAAACGCCATTAAAATAGGAGGGAAGTAATAAGACCCCAGCATTCCCGGAATACCGATACGAACCTCTCCGCGCTTTAAACCGCTTAACTCTTGCATTGCGTGTTCAGCTTCTTCTGCCGCCATCAGCACGCGACGAGCATGCATCAATAGCTCACGTCCTTCATCAGTCAGACTAATTTGTCGATCATGTCGATGAAAAAGTGAAATTTCTAGCGTTTGCTCAAGCTTCTGGATCGCCATGCTGACGGCGGGTTGGGCAAGTTTCAATTGCTCAGCCGCTGCAGTAAAACTGCCAAGCTCGGCCACTCTGACGAAGTAACGAAGGTGCTTTAGATTCATGATCACTTTCTCTTATGGTATCTATCATTAGTATATATTTTTATGATGGATTTGTCAGGGGTAGACTAGCCCTATTGTGTAACTAGTCAGTGTTCAACGAGGAAGCCCATCATGATCGAAAGCAGTAGTCCTCAGTTTTGGCGAGCAACGCTGGCGTTGTGTTTAGCCTCTTTTATTATTTTCGCCAATCTTCATGGTATGCAGCCGCTACTACCTATGTTAGCCGAAAGTTTGGGTCGAACCGAATTAGAAATAAGTCATGCTTACACTATTGCAACGCTTGTTTTAGGTTTGTCATTGCTTATTTATGGCCCTATTTCGGATGCTCTAGGGAGACGCGGTATATTGTTGTTTACCTTAACAGGGGTGTCGTTAAGTACCTTGGCATTAGGCTTTGCACAGGACTATGCCCAGTTGTTTTGGCTTCGCGCGTTGCAAGGTTTCTTTTTAGCAGGTGTCCCTGCCGTCGCTATCGCTTATATGGGTGATGAGTTCACCAAGCCTGCACTATTAACAGCAGTGGGCTTATACATAGCCAGTAACTCTCTGGGTGGGGTAACAGGACGTTTAGTCGCAGGTGCAGTGGGTGACTGGCTGGGTTGGTCAGATGTGTTTTTCATCTTAGGATTCGGAAGTCTGCTAGGTTTGCTCTGTGTTGTTTGGTTGCTACCCAAGTCAGAACACTTTACCGCGAGTGCCTTTCGTCCTGTGCAGATGTCTCGAGATCTAATCGGCCATATACGTAATCCGGTGTTGCTCTTGGCATATATCATCGGTGGGTTAAGCTTTTTAGTCTTCTTAAATCAATACACCTACATTACTTTTGTGTTATCAGTAGAGCCTTTTCAGATGTCAGCGACATGGATAGGGTTGCTATTTTTAACCTACCTGACAGGGACGATGGGCTCTTTGTTATCAGGACGGCTAAGTCGTCGTATCTCTGCTCCGGTTTGCATGGCGTTAGGTATCTTTGTCATGGTTATCGGAACGTTGTTAACGCTGACTTATAGTATCTCGGGTATCGTTGTAGGATTCTTCATTAACAGTTTTGGTTTCTTTCTAGCTCATTCGGTGGCCAGTGGTTGGGTCAGTCAGCATGCTTCTCATGCTCGAGCAAGTGCCTCAGCTCTGTATTTAGTGTTTTACTATGTCGGTGCCAGTGTAGGAGGCTTTTATCTTAATCCCTTCTGGTCAGCGGCGGGCTGGTCAGGTGTGGTGTTGGGTTCGCTAATGGTCTTTGCCGTCACTTTCGCCTGTGCGATGATACTGCTATTTTGGCAGCGCAGTGGTAGATCCAGCAGCGTGGTAAAACCAGCACAGTGCTAAATCCAGCGCGACACATAATCAATAGTTGTTTCAATCAATGAATACTAATAAGGAAAATAGCATGGCTTATCAGCATCTTCTTAATTCAACTCCTGTCGATCTCCCAGTGGGTAAAGTTGTTTGTGTCGGCAGAAATTATGCTGAACACGCGCGAGAGTTGAATAACCCTGTGCCAGATGAGCCGTTACTCTTTATCAAACCATCGACAGCGATTCAGTCAATGGAAGTTCCGATTATCCTTCCTAAAGATCGAGGTGGTTTGCATTATGAAGCGGAAGTTTCGGTATTGATTGGTAAGCCGCTTACCTGTGTCGATGAAGCTGAAGCGATGAAAGCGATCACTGGAGTGGGTGTTGCGTTAGATTTAACCTTGCGCGACCTACAAAGTCAGTTAAAGGAAAAAGGACTACCATGGGAAAAAGCCAAAGCATTTGATGGAAGCTGTTGTCTATCGTCGTTTACCTCTAGTGTAGGAGTAGATTTAACTCAACTTCCAATAAAATTATGGATCAACGATGAACTGCGTCAGGATGGCAATACTGATCAGATGCTGCGCACTATTGCCTCTTTAGTCGCGTATATTAGCCATTGGTTTACCCTGTTGCCTGGCGACGTCGTGCTGACGGGAACACCTGCAGGAGTAGGGCAGTTACAATCAGGAGATCAACTCACTTTGCAGCTATCTGATTTGTTGAAAGAATCGACGCAGGTTAGCAAATAAACTGCCAAATTAATCATCCTATTAGTCTAGTGGATGCCTTTCAACTAGGTTTTCTTAAACGCTATACCACTACTAATTGTATAGGATTTATATATTAACACCTGCCTTTAAAACTGTTAAGGTGCGAACAATTTTCATCAAAGGCAGGTGTTGTGTAGTTTGAACGCTGAGCAGTTACGACAAAAAATCTTACGTTTAGTTGCTGTTGGCATTATGCTGACCGGTTTAATGGTGGGTGGTATTTCTATCGTTCAGCTATATCGTGAAACAGATCGTCAGGCTGAAATTCTAGAGTTAACTGCTCCTGTGATTAAGGGGCAAGACCTATCTGCAATTCTGTCTACCTATGAAATACTATTTAGCACGTTGTTTATCACCCTACTGATTTTGGTAGCGGGCATGTTGTTAGTCACCCGTGCAATTCGTCCATTGCTGGACAAGATGGATCATATTAATCAGCAACGTCAGATTTCTGAACAAAAGCTACGTCACCTTGTTGAATACGATCAATTAACGGGCTTGCCTAATTGGTCACAGTTACATGTCCGTTTAGGCGAACGCCTTAACCTAGCTGAGAATGATCCCTTACGACAGTTCTCGGTCTTGTTCATCAATTTAAATCGTTTCAAAGCGGTCAATGAAAGCTTAGGTCATGAAGCAGGTAATCAAGTACTGCGACAAGTGGCTGAACGACTTAAACTACTCTTGCCAAAAGATGACTTGTTAGCCAGAGCCAGTGGTGATGAATTTTTGATGTGCGTTCAGGTTTATCAGGGCAAACCCGATATTGAAGCCATTGCAAAAGCGATCATCGCGAGCCTAAAGCAGCCGTTTAGAATTAATGAAAAAATGGTTTATTTAGATTCCACCATTGGCATCAGTCTCTTTCCAGATCATGCGCCGGATGCAGAAACCCTATTACGTAATGCTGATGCCGCTCAAGCGCATGCTCGACAGTTGGGACAAGGGCGCTATCAGTTTTATGAAAAAGATATGAGCGCTCAGAATCTGGAACGTTTTGAGTTAGAAACAGATCTTCGTGGTGCACTTGAGCGTGGTGAGTTTGAAGTCTATTACCAGCCCCAACTAGATTTAGACACTGGCAGCATTTCTGGTGCTGAAGCACTGATTCGTTGGAATCATCCTACGCGTGGCAGAGTTCCTCCTGTTCAATTTATTTCAATTGCAGAGGAAACTGGATTAATTCATCCAATGGGTGAGTGGGTATTAGAAGAAAGCTGTCGGCAAGCTTGCATCTGGCAGGCACAGGGACATTTTTTAAAAATGTCGGTTAACCTTTCTGCGCTTCAGTTAAATAACGGTGATATTGTCAATGTAGTCAGAGATGTGTTGTCTCGGACAGGTTTAGAATCGCGTTGGCTTGAGTTGGAGCTAACCGAAAGTTACCTGTTTGAAAACTTTGCCCGCAGTGCTCGAGTGCTAAAGCGTCTGCGCTTATTAGGCGTCTCTTTAGCCTTGGATGACTTTGGAACTGGCTATTCATCATTAAGTTATTTGCGTCGTTTAACACTTCACCGTCTAAAAATTGACAGAAGTTTTGTTAAAGGTCTGCCAGACGATCCCGGTGATTTGGCGATTGTTAATACGATTTTTGCGATGGCAAAAAGCTTATCGCTTGAGGTGGTTGCTGAAGGGGTTGAAACCCAAAAACAACATGAATGTTTAGTTGCCTTAGATTGCAAAACCAATCAAGGATACTTTTATGCTGCGCCGGAGTCTGCTGCCTCTTTTCAACAGCGCCTTTCCCAGTTAAAAATTGCTAATCAGTACTAAAGTACTGGTTTTTTCAGTGCTGTTGCAGAATAGCCAATCCTAGTCGTCTCTCGTTAGTATCAGGTCTGATCAAGTGATTGCTTCGATCACAACCAATAAAAATAAGAGGCGACAAAATGATATATGCACAACCAGGACAGCCAGATGCGCTGATCGCTCCTAAAGCACGTTATGAAAACTTTATCGGTGGCCAGTGGGTTGCACCGGTCAAAGGTCAGTATTTCAAAAACATCTCTCCAGTCACCGGTGAAGCTTTCTGCGAAATCCCTCGCTCCAGCGCAGAAGACATTGAATTGGCTCTGGATGCCGCGCATGCTGCAAAAGCCGCATGGGGAACCACATCTGTTACGTACCGCTCCAATTTGTTGCTGAAAATTGCCGATCGCCTAGAGCAAAATCTAGAAATCATGGCCGTCGCAGAGACTTGGGATAATGGTAAAGCTGTTCGTGAAACACTGAATGCTGATGTCCCTCTCGCGGTGGATCACTTCCGTTATTTTGCTGGCGCTATTCGTGCTCAAGAAGGCTCTATAGGCGAAATTGACCACAATACCGTTGCCTATCACTTCCACGAGCCGCTGGGCGTTGTCGGTCAGATCATTCCTTGGAACTTCCCATTATTAATGGCGGCATGGAAATTAGCACCGGCACTGGCTTCAGGTAACTGTATTGTACTAAAGCCAGCTGAACAGACGCCTTGGTCAATCCTTGTGTTTATGGAAATCATTGCGGATCTATTACCACCGGGTGTACTCAATGTTGTGAATGGTTATGGCGCAGAAGCAGGACAAGCCCTTGCCACGAGCAAGCGTATCGCCAAAATAGCCTTTACCGGTTCAACGCCGGTTGGATCGCATATCCTGAAATGTGCGGCTGAAAACATCATTCCATCAACGGTAGAGTTAGGCGGTAAATCACCGAATATCTTCTTCAAAGATGTAATGGATTTTGAAGACAGCTATCTAAGCAAATGTATTGAAGGTGTGGTGCTCGCTTTCTTCAACCAAGGTGAAGTCTGTACTTGCCCATCACGCTTACTGGTTCAGGAAGACATCTATGATGAGTTTATTGCCAAGGTCATTGAACGTACCAAGCTGATCAAGCGCGGTAATCCTTTGGATACCGACATTATGGTGGGTGCTCAAGCCTCTGAAGAGCAATATAAGAAGATCCTAGGCTATTTTGATATTGGTCGTGAAGAGGGTGCAGAAATTCTGATCGGTGGTGGTAAAGAGCAGTTGGATACTAGCTTAAATCAGGGCTTCTATATTCAACCGACCCTGATCAAAGGTCACAATAAAATGCGCGTCTTCCAAGAAGAGATTTTTGGCCCTGTGGTGTCTGTCACTACTTTCAAAGATGAAGCAGAAGCACTGGCGATTGCCAATGACTCTGAATTTGGCTTAGGAGCAGGTCTATGGACGCGAGACATGAACCGAGCTTATCGTATGGGTCGTGGTATTGAAGCCGGTCGAGTATGGACCAATTGCTACCATCATTATCCAGCGCATGCGGCTTTTGGCGGCTATAAAAAATCCGGTGTCGGTCGTGAAAACCATAAGATGATGCTCAATCATTATCAGCAGACCAAAAATATGCTGGTTAGCTATGATGTCAATCCGATGGGCTTTTTCTAACAGCATTTTAGCCTCTTAGGATAAGCGCTACGATTATTCAGGCTATACTGATAACGCCCGTCACAATGATGGGCGTTTTTCGTGATAGATCAGAGTGTAAACATGACCGACACTAACCGCATCCCTCCTGTTATTACGGCAATGTCGGATGCTTCTGACCCCTATGTTGCAGCAAGTGAATTAGCACAAGCACTGTGTCATCCTGAATTGGAAGGAGTGATCTTTTTTTGTTCTGCTGAATATGACTTAGAACACTTAGCCGCTGCGCTCAATCAGTCATTTGCCAACACTTGTTTAGTTGGTTGTACCACTGCCGGCGAAATCACCCCAAGAGGTTATGATCGTGGCACCATAGTGGGGTTAGGCTTTCATCGTGATAGCTTTACCATGGAGGCTTCTTTGATTGCAGACTTGGATCAATTCAGTTTGCCTGAAGCACAAGCTCAATTGGATCAACTGATTCGCGCACTTCGGCAGCGCACAACGGACTCCTTAGCGGGTAGATGCTTTGCCATGACCCTGCTAGATGGTCTATCAAGTCAAGAAGAGTTAGTCTTGGTTGCTTTAGATTCTGCACTGGGTAGTATTCCCCATTTCGGTGGTTCTGCGGGTGATGATATTCAGCTCGCGGGCACTCATGTTTTTTATCAAGGAGCTTTTCACAATGAAGCGGCGGTGTTGACTTTGATGCATACCGTCTTGGATTTTGAAGTCTTTAGTACCCACCATATGCAAAGTTTGGCGACCAAGCTGGTGGTGACACAGGCGGATTCTGATAAGCGTCAAGTGATAGAGCTGAATGCCGAGCCTGCTGCTCAAGTTTATGCACGCATGTTGGGTATAGAACCTGAAGAACTCAATCCCAAAGTTTTCGCATTACATCCTTTAGCGGTAAAGCTAGGACAAGAATACTATGTCCGTTCCATCCAAAAAGTGAATGAGGATATGAGTCTGACCTTTTACTGCGCCGTCGGCAATGGAATGGTATTGACTGCCATGCAACCGCAACCGATATTGCCCGATCTAGAGCGACGCTTTGCACATATAGAAGCACGTATTGGCGAGCCAATGATCACCTTGGGGTGTGACTGCTTTCTTCGCCGCTTAGAAACGGAACATTTAGGTAGTTTGGATGAAGCATCGGCCTTTTTTCGTGAACATAGGGTGATAGGGTTTAATACCTATGGTGAACATTTCGATGGTGTTCATATCAACCAGACCTTCACGGGCGTTGTGATTGGAAAGGAAACTGTTCGATGAGTGATCTTACCTCCACCAATCTATCTTCATACGGAACCTTATTGGCTGAAAATCAGCGACTTAAAAAGATAAATGCTGCTTTGATTGAGCGTGTCGAAGCAGGCAGTGCGTTTAACGCCGCACCTTATGCTGCTTTTGAACATTCAGCTTCATTAGCAGAGCAAGTGAGAGAACGAACAGAGGCGCTGTCCGTTGCAATGGGGGAGCTAAGGCAAACCAACCAAGCATTGAAGCAGGCAAATCTCTCCCGAACCAAGTTTCTGGCAGCCGTCAGCCATGACCTGCTGCAGCCATTAAATGCCGCACGACTATTCACGGGCGCGTTGTTGGAACAGCCATTACAGGGCGAACTCAAGCATCTGAGTGAATCCATTCATCGTTCTTTGCAAGATGTTGATAGTTTGTTAGGAACGTTGGTGGACATATCGCGTTTAGATGCTGGAGTGATCAATCCCGATATCAGTATCTTTCCAATTTCGGATCTATTGGATAATTTGGCGGCTGAGTTTACCCAAATCTGTGACATGGAGCAGCGGCATTTTCGTTATCAATCCAGTAGTCGCGTTGTTTCAACGGATTTAGTGTTACTGGCTCGTATACTGCGGAATTTTTTAACCAATGCAGTACGCTATACGACGCCTAGCTCGCGCATTGTGTTGGGTTGCCGTCGTCGTCCTAATAGCTTGGAAATACAGGTATTGGATAGCGGTATTGGTATTGCTGACGATCAACTTGAGCATATTTTCGAAGAGTTTCGACGCATTCAACCAGAATCAGGACTACATGATCGCGGTTTAGGGTTGGGTTTGGCGATTGTTGACAAGATTGCTGGCATGTTAGGTCATCAAGTTCGGGTAATGTCGATCAAGGGTAAAGGTTCATTATTCAGTGTTACTATTCCATTGGCTGAACCGCAACTCAATACTTTTCCCGCCCTTCAGACAGAAAGCTCTGATCAGCAGTTGCTTCAAAATAGTGAAGTATGGGTCTTGGATAATGATCCGGCGATTTGCATTGCGATGGTTTCTTTACTGACCAGTTGGGGTTGTAAGGTGAAAACCTTTGAGAAAAGTGCCCGTCTTAGCAAAGAGTTAGCATGTTACCCTCAAGGTCCAGACCTGTTAATTGCCGATTATCATCTAGATGAACACGAATCCGGAATAGAAGCGATACAGCGGCTTCGAGGTGAATACGCATTTCAATCCGCGGTATTGATGATCACTGCTAACCATACCAGCAGCCTAAGGCAGCGCGTTCGTAGTTTAGGTTATAGAATGCTGAATAAACCGGTAAAACCTCTCAAACTGAAAGTCACTATCGCCCACCTTCTAAGGCAAGTGACTTAGCGTCGAATCAGTTGTGAAAAGTCCACTTCACTGGCGGCTAAAATGGCCTGCACTCGGTTTTGTACATCTAATTTAGACAAAATAGCTGACACGTGAGCTTTAACGGTGGTTTCTGCAATATTCAAGTGAGCAGCAATTTGTTTATTCGAATCCCCTTCAACCATTCGTTGTAACACCAGTAACTGCTTACGAGTCAGGCTATACAATTGCTCTAATGGTAGCTTTGCCTTAGCTTTAGGTTGTGGTGTTGACGATTGACGCATAATGCTTGCTGGAAGGTAAACTTCACCCTTTAAGATCAACTCAATGGCATGACTCATTTCATGACGAGAAGAGGATTTAGCGATAAAGCCGATAGCGCCTTGATCCATGGCCTGTAAAACAGTTTTTTTCTCTTCATCCGCAGAGATGATGGCAATGGGAATGGTTGGCGCTTGTTGGCGTAAATGATACAGACCTTCTAAACCATTCATTCCTGGCATATTGATATCAAGCAAAATAAGATCGGCATCTTCATGCTCGATGGCCAGTTCTAACGCTTCATCAAAGCTACCGGCCTCTAAGATTTCGGGCTTGTTTAAGCTGCTGTTGATGACATGAATAAGTGCTTCTCTGAACAGGGGGTGATCGTCAGCAATCAAGAACTTATGCACAGTCTCTATCCTTTGTTTTTTATTAACTCTACACCAAAACCACAGCCTTCAAAACGGCCTTTACCAAAACAGTACATAGAAAAAAGCCCGCTACCTAGGACAGTGAGTAGGTAGCGGGCTTAAAAAACTGTAATTTAAGGTTAAATGTTTAACTCAGTCGCATTAGGATGGCAAGCGGATTAAGATGTCACGCAAAAGCTTGGAATGAAATCGAGTTTGTCATTCTCAAGTTGCTCTGCCAACGCGAGCCCTGATTGGCTAATAAACACACCACGGGATTTGCCCGCAGCTATTCTCAGGTAGCCATGTTCTTGCAGCGTTAATACGTGTTGGATGAAGGTGTTGTAGTCCATATCATTAAATTGATCTTTCAGTGTCATCATCACTGGCGGAAAAAAACCGTTACGTTTTCCTAGACGCTTCAGCGCTAGAAGTATGTTCATTTCAACCGTGCTAATCATGGAAATCACCTATCATTTGTTACTCATGCACGACCAAAGTATAGTCCTTTTTTGTTGCGGTGCAACATTTATCGTTCAAGATTGGTGTTTTTTTAGTCGTATATGAGCTGAATAGGCACTGGGTCATGAGTGGTGTTCAGGGTAGAATGGTATTCTAAGTGACTGAAGTTCATACACTGAACGCAAACCGTTAAAGAGCTGTGAATCTATAGGTACTGATATGACTTTTTTGTGGATTAAACTGTTACATATACTGGGTATGACCAGTTGGATGGCGGGTATTTTTTACCTTCCAAGAATCTTTGTGCACTATGTGGAAGGACGAGAAGCGGGTCAGGATGTCGCACGTTTAGAAATCATGGCTCGTAAACTTTTTGGTTTTATGACCATTATGGCGGTGTTTACCTTAGGTTTTGGTTTGTGGTTATGGTTTGGTTATGGGTTTAGAGGAGGTTGGTTGCACGCCAAACTACTCTTTGTTGGCTTTCTGATCGGTTATCACTTCTGGTGCCTAGCTTACCTGAAAAAGTTACAACGTGGTGTGTTAGATCGCAGTGGTCGTTACTTTAGGCTTTTTAATGAGCTGCCTTTGCTGATCTTTATCCCGATCCTTTATTTTGTGTTAATGAAGCCTTTTTAAGCTTCCTTAATCAAGACCTTATCGAAGCGCGTTAATGCGTGCTTCGAGTCTCTCTACATCATCCCGTAGTTGATCTACCTTTTCCATGAACTCCTCGATTTCAGGTCGAGGAGGCAGGACACCGAGTTCCTCTTGCAGGTATTCAACTGTATTGTCGGTCAGGCTTTGTCTTGCCTGCGAAAAAAATTGACGCTGTTGATTGATAAATTGAGCAAGGGGGTGAGCGGTAGTGTCTCCGACGATATCAGCAAGCCAGGCTTCCCAGTCGATGCTGAAGTCACGAAGCAGTTGACTAAATTGAGTCGCAAGACCTGTGTCTCCCAGCACATCGATGCCTTTGCCAAATAATTTTTCATCGGGATTACTGCTATACAGCATCTGTATGAAATCAGATGCTTGGCCACTTAGGGTGAGATCAGCCGTTGCTTCACTGTGAAGTAAGAGATCAATCCCTTCAGCATTAGGAACCAGCGTTAGATGCAGTGTTGGCTGGCGAATATCGAATCTGATTACCTTACCTGAGAGTTTTTCAAGTTGTTTGAGTGTTTTGGGATCTTTCTTTAATAATTGGTTTAAGCTGGTTTCAGCCGTTCCGATCATTGCAGCAGTCAACAACTCAACAGACATGATAGTCTCCCGCTCAGTTAAGGTTTTATACCCGTGTGTAGCGCAACCACGCCACCTGTCATGTTTTCATAACGACAGTTCACCAGTCCCGCTTCTTCCATCATATCCTTCAGCGTCTCCTGATCGGGATGCATGCGGATGGATTCTGCCAGATAACGGTAGCTTTCGGCATCGTTGGCAATCAATTTACCCATTTGCGGTAAAATATTGAACGAGTAAAAATCGTAAATTTTGGTTAAGGCGATATTTTGCGTTTTAGAAAACTCCAATACCATTAACTTACCACCTGGCTTTAACACCCGTTGCATTGAGCGTAAGGCCGCATCTTTGTCAGTCACGTTACGTAGACCAAAGGCGATGGTAATGACATCAAAGGTGTTATCAGCAAAGGGAAGTGCTTCAGCGTTGGCTTGAACATACTCGACATTTCCGGCTGTGCCGCTGTTGATCAGTTTGTCACGACCAACTTTCAGCATGGAGTCGTTAATGTCAGCCAGTATAACTTTTCCGGTTGGGCCCACTAAACGCGAGAATTTGCGTGTCAGATCGCCTGTGCCACCAGCAATGTCTAAAACGCTTTGACCTGAGCGAACGCCGCTGCGCTCGATAGTAATACGTTTCCATAAACGATGAACGCCGCCGGACATTAGGTCATTCATCAGATCGTATTTACCAGCAACAGAGTGAAACACATCAGCCACATGGCGAACTTTTTCGTCTACTGGAATTTCCCGAAAGCCAAAATGTGTAGTGTTATCCTGTGGTTTTTCGCTCATGCTGTCTCCGCTGGTTGCATGTAAAAAGGGGCATTGTAGCGCTGCTGAAAGAGTTTGTCCTGCTTCAGCCGCGTGCAATCAGACCGCCATCACGTGACCCACCTTCAGCGGCAAGCTTTGCCAGATAATTCTGCCAGTAATGGGCTTGATTATGCGCTAAGTCGAATAGGTATTCCCAGGTATATAAGCCGGAATCATGACCGTCATCAAACACTATTTTAAGTGCATAGTTGCCACTCGGTTCAATAGCTTTAATGCCGACCAAGCGTTTGCCTGTTTGCAGTTTTTCTTGGCCAATGCCATGGCCGCGCACTTCTGCAGAAGGAGAGTGGACACGCAAAAACTCTGCCGTGAGCTCGTAAGATCCCTCTTCATAAACCAGTTCAAGTGTTCTGGATTTAAGGTGTAAGCGGATATCAGAAGGTAAGGGAACCTGTATCATCGGACTCTATTCCAAAGTTAGGCTGGGCAGAAGACTCTTTTTGGAAAGCATTGTCCAGAGAGCTCTGCCCAGTAAGTTATAGAGTCAGCTTATAAAATATAGTGACTCAAATCTTCGTTATGGCTCAATTCAGCGAGTTGCTGGTTAACATACGCAGCATCGATCACAATTGATTCACCGGAACGATCAGAAGCGACATAAGAAAGCTCGTCAAGTAGACGCTCCATCATGGTATGTAAACGTCGAGCGCCGATGTTTTCAGTTTTTTCATTCACTTGAAAAGCCAGCTCAGCAATCCGGTTGATACCATCTTCGGAAAACTCGATATGAACTCCTTCTGTTGCAAGAAGCGCTTTGTATTGTTCAGTCAAAGACGCGGTAGGCTCTGTCAGGATACGACGGAAGTCTTCTGGCGTCAGCGCTTTTAATTCAACTCGAATCGGTAAGCGGCCTTGAAGTTCTGGAATCAGATCAGAAGGCTTAGCCAGATGGAAAGCACCCGAGGCGATAAACAAAATATGGTCAGTTTTCACCATGCCATACTTGGTTGAAACCGTGCAGCCTTCAATCAGCGGTAATAGGTCACGCTGAACCCCTTCACGTGACACATCCGCGCCACTGGTGTTGCCACGCTTACAGACCTTGTCTATCTCATCGAGGAACACGATACCGTTTTGCTCGACCTTATAAACGGCTTGCTGCTTGATATCATCTTCTTTGATGAGGGTGCCGGCTTCTTCATCCGTCAGCAGTTTCATCGCTTCTTTCACTTTTAAGCGACGTGACTGTTTCTTCTGCTGCCCTAGATTAGAGAACATGCTTTGCAGCTGGTTGGTCATCTCTTCCATACCCGGTGGCGCCATGATTTCTACGCCGACCTTGGGTTGAGCGACTTCAATCTCTATCTCTTTATCGTCTAATTGACCTTCGCGTAGTTTTTTACGGAAGATTTGACGTGTAGCACTATCGGTTTTGCTGCTGTCATTGCTGTAGCTGTCAGTTCGAGCAGGTGGTAGAAGTGCATCTAATACGCGTTCTTCGGCCAGATCTTCAGCTTTAACACGAACCTTAGCCATGGCTTCTTCACGGACCATTTTGACCGCCATTTCAACCAGATCACGCACAATGGTTTCTACATCACGGCCAACATAACCGACTTCGGTAAATTTAGTGGCTTCTACCTTGATGAAAGGAGCATTCGCTAGGCGAGCTAAACGACGGGCAATCTCAGTTTTACCGACACCGGTAGGACCGATCATTAGAATATTTTTCGGGGTGACTTCAGGGCGCAATACGTCATCTAACTGCATACGACGCCAGCGGTTTCTGAGGGCAATCGCAACTGAACGCTTGGCTTGCTCTTGACCAACGATATGGCGATTAAGCTCATGTACGATTTCGCGAGGGGTCATATCAGACATTAATCATTTCCTCCGGAGACAGATTCCAGCTGTTCAATGGTCAAGTTGCTATTCGTAAAGACACAAATACCTGCAGCGATGTGTAGGCTTTTTTCCACAATATCGCGAGCACTGAGATCGGTGTTGTCTTTTAACGCACGGGCAGCGGCCAGGGCATAGTTACCACCAGAACCGATGGCCACTAGGCCATCTTCTGGCTCAATGACATCACCATTGCCGGAGATTAAAAAAGTTTTTTCTTTGTTGGCAACGAGCATCAGGGCTTCTAGACGGCGCAGAACACGGTCACTTCGCCACTCTCTGGCAAGATAAATAACCGCATTGACGATATTGCCTTGATGTTTATCGAGCTGCTGCTCGAATAAGTCCCGAAGTGTGATTGCATCCGCTGTTCCCCCAGCAAAGCCGGTAATCACTTGATGCTTGCCTAGAACGCTTACTTTACGAGCGGTGCCTTTCATTACGGTGTTGCCCAGTGACACCTGGCCATCACCCCCTACAACCACCTGATTACCGCGGCGGACAGATACAATCGTTGTCATAGTTTATTCATTCCATAGCGCATTAATGTGGATGATATGGATGCTAGAAAACGTTTTTCAAGTGAAAGGTACCTAAGATAACCGAAATTTCTGTCATCTTAGGACTAGTTTAATGGAATCGGCATAGGTGATATGCCTAAACTGGTGAGTTGATTTCGAGCGCGATTCAATTCTGTTCGATTGTTAAAAGGACCCGTGCGAACGCGGTACCAAATGCCATTATCACCCTCGACTCTGGAAGTGTGCACGTTAGGTAACCCACTCAGCAGCAGTTGAGCACGCATACGCTCTGCATCTGCTTCTTCGCGAAATGAACCTGTTTGCAATAAAAAGCGTGACTGGGCATCGGGTGCATCTCTCGGAGTCGAGTGATAAACACCCTGCGGCGCCTGAACTTGAGAACGTGGCAGAATATCGTAAAAATCAAATCGAGCTTCAGGCGCTTCAGGTGGTGGTGGAATTTCAACGACCTGTGGCTCTGGCACAGCTTCTGTAGCTGCTGGCACAACAACGGGAGCGGGAGGTTGAACAGGAACTGGAGCAGGCTGTGGAACAGCTTGTTGTCTTGGCGCTTGAGGTGCAGGCGCGGGTTGCTGTCGAGGTGCCACTCGTTCTTGACGAGGTTCCACTCGAGTATCTTGAAGATCAGAGGGACCGGTAGCGATCAGTAATTTTAACAGGTACACCAAACCAAACAAACCAACGCCAGCCAGTATCGCACGAGGCCACCAAGGTTTTTTACGACGAGGTGGCGGAGCGCTGCTCTGGCGTTTGGCGGGTGTGCGACTGGCAGAGTTACTGCGTCGTCGTTTCTGTGCGTAATCCTGTCGCGCCATAAGTTACATCTGCTCGGGTGCAGAAGCTCCCAAAAGTTCTAATCCATTAGCGATGACTTGGCGCACAGCGATACTGAGCGTCAAGCGAGCATTACGAAGATCGCTTTCATCAATTAGCATTTTATGACCGTTGTACCAGGTATGGTAATCACCCGCTAATTCACGGAGATAGTTCGCCAATTGGTGAGGTTCATAGTTCATCGCAGCATTTTGTAATATTTCAGGGTAGCGAGACAGTTTAGTAATAAGGTCTTTTTCAGCTTCGCTATTCAGTAACTCTAGCGCCGCGATCCCTTCATCTTGATGCCAATGCATACCGTCAGCTTCCAGCTTACGGAGAACCGAGCAGACGCGGGCATGAGCGTACTGAATATAGTAGATCGGGTTATCTTTAGATTCTGATTTCGCTAACTCTAAGTCAAAATCCATGTGCTGTTCTGCTTTACGAGTCACGTAGAAGAAACGACAGGCATCTTTACCCACCTCATCACGCAGTTCGCGTAGCGTCACAAATGAGCCTGAGCGAGTCGACATCTGCACACGCTCTTCACCACGGTACAAAATAGCAAACTGAACCAGTTTGACGATCAGTTTTTCAGGATCATAGCCAAGCGCAGAGATAGCCGCCTTAACACGAGTGATGTAACCATGATGGTCAGCACCCCAGACATTGATCACTTGATCAAAACCACGGTCGAACTTGTTCATGTGATAAGCGATATCGGATGCAAAATAGGTCGTCTGTCCATTGGCGCGCTTCACTACACGGTCTTTATCATCACCAAAGGCGGTAGAGCGGAACCAGATATTGCCATCTTGCTCATATAAATGCCCTTTAGACTCAAGAATATTGAGCGCTGTATCGACATCACCACTGCTCGTCAGTGAGCGTTCAGAGAACCATACTTGGTAATCCACGCCAAACTCACTTAGATCTTCACGAATATCGCCGAGAATAGAGTCCAAACCGGCATTAAATACTAGGTTATAGTCATCACCTAAAAGCTGTTGTGCGCGTTCAATCACTGCATCAATATACTGATCTTTATCTCCACCTTGTGGTTCATCGGCGGGTAGATTGGTAAAGACCGCATCAATCGATTGCTCAAAGCGATTTTGATGGTCAATGACCAAACGATGGGCAATATCACGCACGTAATGGCCTTGATAGCCGTTGCTTGGGAAAGTTAAGTCAGCACCCAACTCTTCTAAGTAACGCAACCAAACGCTGGCAGCTAAGATGTTCATTTGGCGGCCAGCATCATTCACATAGTATTCGCGTTCTATTTCAAAGCCCGCTGCTTCCAGTAAGTCTGCAACGGTGGCGCCATAGGCTGCCCCACGACCATGACCGACGTGCAAAGGGCCCGTTGGGTTGGCGGATACAAACTCAACCTGTACACGTGGACCCGAGTTAGGGATGGCACGACCGAAGCTTTTACCTTGCTCTAGAATCTCTTTAACGACAGAAAAAATCGCATTAGGATTGAGAAAGAAGTTAATGAATCCGGGGCCGGCGATCTCTGTTTTGATCACTTGGTTCGAGGCAGGTAGTGCTGCACAGATTTTATCAGCCAGTTGTCGAGGATTGCTTCGCGCTGCTTTAGCCAATGTCATGGCAAGATTAGTTGCCAAATCACCGTGTGCTTTATCACGGGTATTCTCAATATGAATGTCGGCCTGCGTTTCTGCAGGCAGGGTACCTTGATTGATGAGTGCTTGAATGGCTTGGTTAAGCAGTGTGACTAAGTGTTCTTTCATGCGTCTTCCGTTGGATGGCTGATACCGGACCGAAACTGGTCGAATGAGCCATTATAATTCCTCATTCCACTGGAATGCCAACATCACAGCTCAATAACAGGCTGGTTTGGTCAATAATCGTCAAATCGACTAAAAAATGAACTTAATAGCTATCTAAAGGATCGACATCGATCGACCAGCGAACTCGATTGCGCCCCGTATGTTGATTAAGGAAACCTAATACCTGTGTCAGCAATCGATGAAGATCTGCTCGTTGATGGCTATGTAAGAGTAATTGAGCACGATACATGCCAGCGCGCTTTTCCATTTGTGATGGGAAAGGTCCAGACCAGTGAGTACCTTGAGTGCGCAAAATTTGACTTTCCATCTGCTGACGAATATCCATTAAAAAAGCTTCCGCTCGTCCTGATTGGGCAGCCTCCGCACGAACAAGGGCATGAGCACTAAAAGGGGGCAAATGAGCTGCCGATCGCATTTGAAGTTCTGAATCGGCAAACGCTCCATAACCTTCTCGGATCAGTGCATTCAACATCGGGTGTTCTGGATGACGGGTTTGTAAGACGACCTCTCCTGGATGATCTGCTCGACCTGCTCTTCCGGCAACTTGGAGAATGAGTTGGGCTGTTTTTTCCATACCCCGGAAATCAGCACTAAAAAGACCGCTATCTGCATCTAAAACGGCCACTAAGGTTACCATGGGAAAATGATGCCCTTTTGCTAACATCTGCGTACCCACCATAATGCAGGGCTTGCCTGTGTGGATCTGCTCCATTAAATGTTTCATCGCATCTTTGCGAGAAGTACTGTCACGATCAATACGTAGTACCGGGATTTTTGGGAAATGATGCGCCAAAAAATCCTCTGTTCTTTCCGTGCCAGCGCCCGAAGGTCGTAAATCTTCACTGCCACACTGATGACAGGCTTTGGGGATAGGTGTTTGTCTATCACAGTGATGGCAGTGCATATGGGGTGGAGATCGATGCAGCGTCATGCGTGCATCACAGCGAGTACATTCATTTACAGCGCCACACTGATGACAGATCAGTGAGGGTGAAAAACCGCGACGGTTTAAGAAGATAAGAACTTGAGTATTGTTCTTTAGATGTTTGTCTATCCGTTGCAGCAAGCTATCGGATAAGCCTGAATGTAAGTTTTCGCCACGAATATCCATCAATTCAAAAGTAGGTGGTTTGGCATTACCTGCACGTTGTGTCAGTGTTAAGTGTTGGTAACGGCCAGTTCTCGCGTTGTGAAGGCTTTCTAGAGAAGGTGTGGCGCTCCCTAACAGCAATGGAATGTTTTCTTTACGTGCTCTAAGTACCGCTAAATCTCTGGCGGAATAACGAAAACCATCCTGTTGTTTAAAAGACAGGTCATGTTCTTCATCAATAATAATCAATCCAGGATTGCGCATCGGTGTAAAAATGGCTGATCGGGTACCAATTAAAATACGTGCAGTGCCTTGACGAGCCATCAGCCAAGCATCTAGTCGTTGTCGATCATTAAGGCCTGAATGCAACGCCATGATGGGTACTTGGAAGCGACTTTTAAACCGCACCAGTGTTTGAGGTGTTAGTCCGATTTCAGGCACTAGTACTAAGGCTTGTTTGCCCTGACTCAATACCTGTTGAATCGCTTGAAGATAGACTTCGGTTTTACCAGAGCCTGTCACACCCTCCAATAATAGCGTGTTAAAACCAGCTTTCTGTTGAATTCGTTGAACGGTTTGTTGTTGCTCAGTATTGAGCGTCAGGGGTGCTTCGCGAAGCAAATCTCCTGTTTCATGATCGTTGGCATGAATAGGAGTGGGCTGGTGTGTAAAGGACTCAGCTAACCCTTTATCCTGAAGCGTTTTGAGCAAATTAACGGGTAAGGACTCCACTCGCATCAGGTCAGTGCTGACGCCATCAGGATTGCGTAGCAGTAATTCAAGCACTTCTCGTTGGCGTACAGCGGTTTTCGAAAGAGTGCTGATGTCGGCTCCCGAGGTTGCGCGCCATAACGTAGAATGAGCAAATTCAGCCGCTTCACCTTTTCTTAATAAAGTGGGTAATGCTTGATTCAAGGCCTCGCCTAAAGGGTAAAAATAGTAATTGGCTGCCCACTGAGCCAAGTAGAACTGTATCTCATCTAAAGCGGGCTGTTGATCGAGTACGTCAAGGGCATATTTTAATTTATCTATTGGATAGTCTGAGTCCGCAGCGCATTCCACTAAAACACCAATCATTTCGCGGTTTCCGAAAGGCACGCGCACGCGACAACCGATACGTGGTTGTATTCTCAAGCCCTTAGGCAGGCGATAATCAAACAGCTTAAATAGCGGTGTTGGCAATGCCACTCTTAGAATCACAAGATGTCTCGATCTGATCTGTAAAAGCTAACAGTCTAGTCACTTTTAATTGGTGATAAAATACACCGTTATTTAGTAGATACTCAATAAAAAGTCTATTGTGTACTAAGTTATAGCAAAAAGTATTGCAAATCAATTCAGTTTGAAATCGTGAATAATTATGCTGAAGTGGTTTTTGAAAATTCAATGCACGTACGTAGTGTTATGGTATTTGGTCGCTTGTCGCCATATTTCCAAGTGGGGTCTTAAGCGATTTTTTATTTCGCATCTGTAAAAAACTGATTCATCCGATGAATCTTGCTTTTTAGTAGCTATTGATAACGGTAACGAATTGATTGTGAACCTGATATTGCTGCTATCATGAAGTCAGTTTCTAATAGTGTAAGCAATCAAAAGTTTTATGTGATTTTTGCTGGCCTCATGATCACGGTAATTGGTATACCAATAGCATTTGTGTATTTAGTTTGGATATGGATTATCAGATCAATAAAATTAAATAGTCTATATACAAAAGCCGTAAAAAGAATATCTAGCAGGCCTGAAATATTTTAAATTTTACTTAAGTTGTTCTTCAGAGCCCGCTAGTTAAGTCAAAGTAGAGAGCAATAGATGTTATCTCTACTTTGACAGTAATTCTATTCAGACCACCCAGTCATTCGCTGAATAGGTCTGGCATAACGTTCCAGAATAGGCTGTGTTCTGACGGTCCAGTCAATTAACCAAGCGGCATGCGGCTGAATTTGTGACGTTCGCTCAATCAGTGCCTTGTAAGGCTTGCTTTCGGTTACTTCACTGTTAGCCGCATAGGGAACAGTCACCACAAGCAGCATAAACACACCAATAATAGAAAACTTAATTAAGTGTTCGGCTAGTTTACTGGCTATATGATGGTTGCCACTAAACATGTACGTGACAATCGTGGCGATCATGCTCATGGCATTCACAAAAATCATCATCAGGGAAAGCGATAGTGCGATAGCGGGAACCCATAATGCTTTAACGTATTGCGATCCTGTCCTTGAATTGGACGATTCTTGTATGTTTTTAAGACGAACGTTCATCGAGTCAAGGGTGTTGTAGACTAAATTGCCTCGGGTTAATCTGCTGAAATCGTTGAACTGAAGTCCCCATGGAACAAGACCTTCCGCATCTAGTCGGATGACCGCACCACGGTTAGTGGTAGAAAATAGCTTATCTAGTCCACCGCTAACACCACGATACAAAAACATTTCCATGCTCGGAGATACTTTCGTTAAATGATAGTAAAGATGGATATTCAAAAACGGTGACTGAAGAAACTGCTGCCGGCTTTGATTGGGCTTTACATTATCTTCACTTCTCAAATTACGATCGAAGATAAATTGTGAGCCTTCTTTTCTAAGCTCTCGGTTCATTGCTTCCCTAATTTTATCAGGGGTAACCATTTGAGGTAGCATTTTGTTAATGAAATCGTTTCGATCACGCAAGTTGAACCGCCCAGGGCCTCTTAATCCTGTGGCTGATCTAATATTTTGGTCGATTTGATTATAAACACGCTGATTAGCATATCCTTGACGATTGACTCTGACGTTACTTCTGTTGACGCCAGATATCACACTATCGTACATCTCACTTGCTTTTTTTCGAGCCTCTGTACGAACCGTTCTGTCTACTTCGACATAAAGATCGGCAAGCTTTCCACGACTATTGGACAGTTCGACATAGGCATTATAAGCACTACGGACATACTTCTCATGTTCACGCTCAGCGATGGTAGTAATGTAGGCATTTCGATTTCTATGCAATCGTTGTCTAAATTCGGTTGATGAGTACACCAGTGGACCAAAGAGGGTTAGTACGGTTTTCGTCTCGGTTGAATCTAAATTGTTATTTAGAAACTCCATGCCATCAATACTGATAGCATTATTCGCAATACCTTGTTTAACGGCCATCAGTAAGTAAGCGTCGCTTCGATCCTGAGCGGATCGTGATTCGCTGTACATTTCGATAGCCATGTTCTGGAGATGGTAAAATGCGTAAGTCATTGCAAGGAGGAACATCCCCAGTAGTGCATAGTTAACCTCGCCGTATGAACCTTTCTTTTTGAGCTGCCGCTTAAATAAAAAACGACAAATAACCAAACCCAGTCCAAACGAGCTTAATGTTCTACCAATGACTTCAATTCGATCTACTTCGTCACTACTGCCGCCACCACCGGCTACATCGAGCAGTGAGATGTTAAACGCTATCTCTGCAAGTAGATAAACCGTTATTAATCCGATATACATCTTAAAGAGTGAAGAGGGCGCTCTGCCCAGGGTTTTGGCTTTTTCAGCGTTCCTATTTGATGTGGTCATGCTACATTCCTTAAGCAAAGCGCTTGATGTATTCAAATGTTCAATTAGTGGACCCGAATTCTAACCGGTTCACTGCTTACATCGATCTCTTCCACTGTCCGTAGCATTGGCTCATCTCTTATCGGTGATGGTGCTGGTGCAGTTGTACGTGTGGTGGTGGGGCGCGTTGCAGTCGTTGAGACTCGCTGAGTTTGAGTGGGCTGCGTTTGTTGTTTAGGTTGTTCGGTTACAATGGGTCTAGTTTGCGCAGGGGAGGGATCTTGTTGTCGTTGTTCAGAAGGCACGAAAACAGGTTGTCCTTGCTGGCCTAATTGCCTAACAGGTAGTTGCTGCATACAGCCGGTCAGCAATAACGATCCAACGATAGCGAAAGGGAAAAAACAGCTCTTAGTAATGTTCATTTGCATGTCCTTATTACTTATATTTGAGATATAAAGTCCAATTTTACCAAAACCTAGATTCTTGTTATTAAGTCTTCTGTGGTGTTGATGGTAGTTTGATTGATTATTTTCTTCATGTACATGAAAAAAATCAACTTAATTTATATTTAATGTTTCATTTTTTCTGTGTTGGTGATATATTTTTCTCGTTGCTGCTGCGTCATTGGAATATTTTAAAAAGGAGTTATTATGTCTCAAAACTCGTTCAAGTCTCATATCCTTCCTGCTGTAATACAGTCCCTAATAATTGCGATCGTTCGTCTTTTCACTATACCTTGGCATATTTGGTACGGTGCAATGCTTCGACTCTCTGAAAAAAGAACTGCGCCTAAAAGTGATAGTGAAAAATCTTCAGAGTTTCCTGTTTTTGAGTGGTTCAAGTCATTATGGGATGCCACTATTTTCTTGGCTTGGTTTGTTTCTATTCTTATCGCAATAGGTACTTTTTTAAGCATAGTTAGCTGGTCGTTCATGGGTGCTATATCAGCCGCTATTGGGGTTCTTATTTCTGGATATTTCTCAGTTATATTGATGTCTTTAGCCAAAGAAACTCTGATTTTGGTTTTATCTATTGCGCTGAATGTAGAACAAATTTCAAAGTCAAAAGGTCAACCTAATCCTTCAAGCAATGATGGTTCGGTAGTACCCAACTAGCATTTTTTAGACGTAGCAGTTAACAAATGCACTTAGAGTAGGAATAGTTTCTGCTCATACTCACGTAATGGATTGTGTCACTTTTATCTTGAGTGTATAATCCTCGCCCTTATTTAAAGACACGGGTGGGTCAGCCTTTTATATCGCTGAATCCTGTCCAATCCTTGTTAGTGCGGTGCTTAGCAAACAGATTGACTAAGTGGCGGCACACACATAACTCCCATGAGGTTTATAATGAAAGCTGGTATCCATCCTAACTACACAGACATTACTATTACCTGTTCTTGCGGTAACGTAATGGAAACTAAATCCACGCTAGGTCAGAGCAGCATGCTGGTCGACGTATGCAGTAGCTGCCACCCGTTCTACACTGGTAAGCAGAAAGAAGCGACTTCTGGTGGTCGTGTGGATCGCTTCAACAAGCGCTTTGGTGCTCGTTCACTTAAGAAGTAAAACGACTCTGCGCAATGTGACAGATTCTGCAAAAAGCATCCTTCGGGTGCTTTTTGTTTTTTCAGCCCCAAGGCTGTGCAAAGAATGGTGCATTTGCACCGTAAAAGGGCGGTTGTCGTATGCATGACTTTTGGTTATGATGCAAGGCCGTTTAACTACAACCTTAGTTGGAATCTGCAACCATGTCTCAAGATTTTAAGCAAGCGGCTCTTGATTACCATGAGTTCCCCCGTCCGGGTAAAATCAGCATTGAGCTCTCAACGTCTGCCGAGACGTCAAGAGATCTCTCTCTGGCCTATTCTCCAGGTGTGGCGGAGCCGGTACGCGAGATCGCCAAAGATCCTGATGCGGCCTATCGTTACACAGCGAAAGGTAATCTGGTTGCCGTTATTTCTAACGGGACTGCCATTTTAGGTCTGGGTGATCTTGGACCTTTGGCGTCAAAACCTGTCATGGAAGGCAAGGCACTGCTGTTTAAGCGTTTCGCTAATATTGATTCGATCGATATTGAAGTCGACGCTGAAAGCCCACAGGCGTTCATTGATACGGTTGCCCGTATTGCTGAAACCTTTGGCGGCATCAACCTAGAAGACATTAAAGCGCCTGAATGCTTTGAAATAGAGCGTACGCTGATTGAGCGTTGCAATATTCCTGTATTCCATGACGATCAACACGGTACTGCGATTGTAACCGCAGCCGGTATGATCAACGCGCTTGAGCTTGCTGGCAAAACGCTAGAAGAAGCTCAAATCGTCTGCTTAGGTGCAGGTGCTGCAGCCAGTGCATGCATGAAGTTGCTCATTAACATGGGCGCGAAAGTCGAGAATGTCTATATGATCGACCGTAAGGGTGTGATCCACTCTGGTCGTGATGACCTGACCGCCGAAAAAGCGGCGTTCGCTACTGAAACAGATAAACGTACTCTGGATGATGCCATCGAGGGTGCAGACGTTTTCCTAGGTCTGTCTGGTCCAGACCTGCTGTCACCTGAACAGCTATTGAAAATGGCAGATAACCCTGTTGTTTTCGCCTGCGCCAACCCTGATCCTGAAATTCGTCCGGAAGTTGCCAATGCGACTCGTTCTGACGTGATCATGGCGACAGGTCGTTCTGACTTCCCCAACCAGGTTAACAATGTACTAGGCTTCCCATTCATCTTCCGTGGAGCACTTGATGTTCGTGCATCTGCTATTAATGAAGAGATGAAAGCCGCAGCAGTAAAAGCACTTGCGGGTTTAACTCGTGAACCGGTTACTGAAGAAGTACTGACAGCCTATGGTTTACAGTCCCTGGAATTCGGCCGTGATTACATTCTGCCTAAAGCGACTGACTCTCGTTTGCTAGGTCGCATCTCTTATGCGGTGGCTCAAGCAGCGATTGACAGTGGTGTGGCGCGTTTACCGATGCCAGATCATTATCCAATTCGTAGCCAAGCTGAGCTGGATTAATTCCTTCAGCTTAAGAATTAGATAACAAAAAAAGCCGCTAAGGATTATCTTTAGCGGCTTTTTTGTTTGTATGGATGCACGTGAAGGGTGTCTTCTAGATTTTTTAGTAACTTAGCAGTTAAACCTGACTGCTAAGTTTATTAACCTTCTAAGGTGATTAAGCCTTCTGATGCTTTAACAGCAAAGGCTTTAAGAATCGACCGGTATGTGATCGTTCAACTTCCGCTACTTCCTCCGGTGTTCCCGTTGCAATAATCTCACCGCCACCCGTACCTCCTTCAGGGCCAAGATCGACAATCCAGTCAGCAGTTTTGATCACGTCCAAATTGTGCTCTATCACCACAATGGTATTGCCGTGATCACGCAATCGGTTTAGTACGTTCAATAGTTGTTGAATATCAAAAAAGTGCAAACCTGTTGTCGGCTCATCCAGAATATACAGTGTTTTTCCGGTATCCCGTTTAGACAATTCTCTTGAAAGCTTGACGCGCTGTGCTTCACCGCCTGAAAGGGTAGTGGCGCTTTGCCCTAAGCGAATATAGCTGAGTCCGACATCAATCAGAGTTTGTAGTTTGCGTGCTAGCGCAGGGATCGCATCGAAGAACTCACGGGCATCTTCAACGGTCATGCTGAGCACTTCATCAATGCTTTTGCCTTTATAGCGAACTTCCAAGGTTTCACGGTTGTAACGTTTACCATGACAGACATCACAAGGCACGAAGACATCAGGTAAAAAGTGCATTTCTACCTTAATCACACCATCACCCTGACAAGCTTCACAGCGTCCACCTTTAACGTTAAAGCTAAAGCGACCGGGTTTATAACCACGTGAACGAGCTTCCTGAGTTCCAGCAAAGAGTTCCCGAATAGGTGTGAAGATGCCGGTATAGGTCGCTGGGTTAGAGCGGGGCGTACGTCCAATAGGGCTTTGATCTATATCGATTACTTTATCGAAATGATCAATACCTTCAATATGGCTGTATTCAGCCGCTTCTAGGGTGGTGGCATGATTCAATTCGGTTGCGGCAATCGGATAAAGCGTTGCGTTGATCAAGGTTGATTTGCCAGAACCCGACACCCCCGTGATACAGGTCATTAAACCCACGGGGATCTCGAGCGTAACATTTTTAAGGTTATTACCCACAGCACCACTGAGTTTCAGGAGCTTGGTTGGATCGACTGGATGGCGTTTTTGGGGTACTTCTATACAGCGGACCCCCGAGAGATATTGTCCGGTGATGGAGGCAGGATTATCCATCACTTCCTGCGGTGTACCAGAGGCAATCACACGTCCACCATGAACTCCGGCACCGGGTCCGATATCGATCACATGATCCGCCATGCGAACCGCATCTTCGTCATGTTCAACGACGATAACAGTGTTACCAAGATCACGGAGATGGCGAAGTGTTTCTAGCAGGCGATCATTATCACGTTGGTGTAAGCCGATAGACGGTTCATCGAGGATATACATAACGCCTACTAATCCCGCACCTATCTGGCTTGCCAGACGAATACGCTGCGCTTCACCACCGGATAGCGTTTCGGCACTGCGTTCTAGGGATAAATAATCTAAGCCGACATTGACCAAAAAAGATAAGCGCTGGCGAATTTCTTTTAGAATTTTTTCGGCAATCTCACCCTGTTTACCTGTTAAAGAGAGTTGGTCATAGTAGGCTTTCGCTTCACCGATGGGCATTCTCACAATTTCAGGCAGGGTTCGCTCATCAATATAGACATGGCGAGCTTCGCGGCGTAAGCGTGTGCCATGGCAAGAAGGACAAGGCTGCATGTTTAGGTACTTTGCCAGATCTTCACGCACCATATCTGACTCGGTTTCTTTGTAGCGGCGCTCTAGGTTGTTCAACACACCTTCAAACGGATGGTGCTTGCTGACTTTAGTGCCACGATCATTGGTATAAGTGAATTCGATATTCTCGTTATCACTACCCTTGAGGATCACCTTTTGATGTTCAAGGCTGATATCCCTGAAAGGCGTATCCATGTTAAAACCATAGTGATCAGCGACCGCTTTTAATTGTTGGAAGTAATACAGACTACGACGATCCCAACCGCGAATAGCTCCTTCTGAAAGGGTCAGCGAAGGATCATGAACCACTTTTACGGGATCAAAATACTGTTTTACCCCTAAACCATCGCAAGTGGGACAGGCGCCATGGGGGTTGTTGAACGAGAACATGCGCGGTTCTTGTTCCTGAATACTGTGACCGCAGACAGGGCAGGCGAAACGGGCAGAAAAGATTAGATCTTCTTTTCCTTCTTCCTCATCCATCCAAGCAACACGGGCTATACCGTCGGTCAGATTTAAGGCCGTTTCAAAAGATTCGGATAAACGTAGCTGAAGATCATCACGCACTTTGAAACGGTCAATAACCACTTCAATGGTGTGCTTCTTATTCTTGTCCAGCGCTGGCGCACTGTCCAAATCAACAATAATGCCGTTGATACGAGCACGGACAAAACCTTGCGATCTCAGTTCACTGATCGTATGTAAGTGCTCACCTTTTTTCCCCTGTGCTACCGGTGCTAATAGCATCAGCTTGCTGCCTTCAGGTAAAGCTAAGACTTGATCAACCATTTGCGAGACAGTTTGAGCAGCCAGTGGTAAGTCATGATCGGGACAGCGTGGTTCACCTGCGCGAGCGTAAAGAAGACGCAGGTAGTCGTAAATCTCGGTAATGGTACCTACGGTAGAGCGAGGGTTGTGTGACGTTGATTTCTGTTCAATCGAGATAGCGGGGGACAAACCCTCGATATGATCGACATCCGGTTTTTCCATCATTGATAAAAACTGTCGAGCATAGGTCGACAGGGATTCAACATAACGACGTTGCCCCTCAGCATAGAGAGTATCAAACGCCAGCGATGACTTACCGGAGCCTGACAAGCCGGTGATGACGATGAGCTTGTCTCGGGGAATCTCTAGGTCGATATTTTTCAGGTTGTGGGTACGTGCGCCCCTGACCAGTATTTTATCCATTACCGCGCTGACTCCAGTGCAAAAACGAGTATTATAAGCCTTTAGCTGTTCAGCCTAAACCTAAGCTTGTGTTATTCTCTTATTTCTACGCAAAGTTGGGCGCAGGGAGCACCCGCTGAAAAAATATATGAAGATCTGGAGAACAACATGGCACGCGGCATTAACAAAGTGATTCTAGTCGGCAACTTGGGTCAAGACCCGGAAGTTAAATACATGCCCTCTGGAAATGCAGTGACGAATATCACTCTGGCAACCAGCGATACATGGAAAGATAAGCAGACCGGCCAGCCTCAAGAACGTACTGAGTGGCACCGTGTCGTTTTCTTCAATCGCTTGGCAGAAATTGCCGGTGAATACCTACGCAAAGGCTCAAAAGTCTATGTCGAAGGTTCGCTACGTACTCGTAAATGGCAAGATCAAGGCGGACAAGACCGCTACACCACAGAAATCGTCGCTAGCGAAATGCAGATGCTAGATGGCCGTGGTGGCGACAGCAATATGGGTAGTCAAGGTGGATATGCTGGCAATCAAGACCCCATGGGTTATGGTCAGCCTCCAGCACAGCAAGCGCGTCCTGCTGCGGCTCCACAATCTCGCCCACAAAATCAGCCACCGCAGCAGCAACCACAGCCTGCCGCTGGATTTGATGATTTTGATGATGACATACCATTTTAGTGAGTAGTATCTCTAAGATGTAATGCAGAAGGCGGAATTTCCGCCTTCTTCTATTTTAATCATCGGTTTACATGATTGGTTAACGGTTACAAGACAACCTTTTACTACTCTATGTCTTCAGCTAGAAATCCACCCGATTGTCTTGCCCACAAAGCTGCATAAATACCTTTATGATTCAGTAGTTCTGTATGATTTCCGGATTCAACTATTTCACCTTTATCCATTACCACTAATCGATCCATGGCGGCAATGGTCGATAGTCGATGAGCGATCGCGATCACGGTTTTACCTTCCATCAAGCGATAGAGATTTTCTTGAATCGCTGATTCAACCTCAGAATCTAACGCTGATGTTGCTTCATCTAAAATCAAGATAGGCGCATCTTTCAGAATGACTCGAGCGATGGCGATACGTTGGCGTTGACCCCCAGAGAGTTTAACGCCACGTTCGCCGACTTGGGCATCATAGCCAGTCCGACCTTGAGAGTCGCGTAGCTCTAAAATAAAGTCATGTGCCTTAGCTCGTTTAGCCGCTTGAATAATTTCCTCTTCGCTGGCGTTGGGTCGGCCATAGGCAATATTTTCTCGAACCGAACGATGCAGCAAAGAGGTATCTTGGCTAACCATGCCGATGGCTGCACGTAAAGACTCTTGTTGAACGTCGCTGATCGATTGATGATCAATACTGATTTGGCCTTTTTCTAAATCATAGAAGCGTAGTAACAAATTCACTAGAGTCGATTTACCTGCACCAGAGCGACCGACTAAACCGACCTTTTCACCTGCTTTAATAGACAAAGATAAATCTTCGATTACCCCTGAACCTTGTCCATAATGAAAGCTGATATGGTCAAACTGAATCTGTCCCTGATTGGCAATCAATACCGGTGCATTAGGTTTATCTTGAACATTTTGAGGAACTGAGATTGAATCTATACCATCACGAACCGTGCCAATGTTTTCAAATAACGAGGAAACTTCCCACATTATCCATTGCGACATACCTGATAAGCGCAGTACTAAGCCCAGTGCAACTGCCAGTGCGCCAATATTGATGAGTTCTTCCAGCCATAGCCAGATACTCAGTGCTGAAACGGTCAGTAACAACAAAGAGTTCAATATATACAAACAGGTATTAAAAATGGTCACCAAACGCATCTGCTGATGAACGGTCTCTAAGAAGTTATCCATTCCTTCACGAGCATAATCTGACTCGCGTTTGGCGTGAGAAAAGAGTTTCACGGTTTGAATATTGGTGTAGGCATCAACAACACGACCGGTCATGATCGAGCGCGCATTCGCTTGAAGCTGGGATACCTTACCCATCAATGGCACGAAATAGCGAAGCATCACAATATAGCTAGCTAACCACACTAGCAAAGGGATCATTAAGCGCAGGTCAGCACTACCCATGATGATCAGGGTGCCAATAAAATAGACACTGACATAATTCAAGACATCGATCAGTTTGATCACACATTCTCTAACCGATAGCGCCGTTTGCATCAGCTTAGTGGCAATTCGTCCTGCAAACTCTTCTTGATAATAATGCATTGATTGCTTTAGTAAATAACGATGAATATTCCATCGTATTCGCATCGGGTAAGTACCCATGAGTACTTGAAAGTTCAGCAAAGAATGCAGTAAAACTAATAAAGGAAGAGTAATGATCACCAAAGCCATTCCCAATAGTTTCCAGCCTTCTGTTTGCAAGAAGGTCGAGCGGTCTTGCTCTGCTAGCCAGTTGACCAGATTTCCCATAAAGCTAAACAGCCAGACCTCTACGACGGCAACACAGGCCATCATCAGCGCAGAAACTAACAGCCAGGGCCAAATATCACGTGAAAAATGCACGCAAAAAGCGATGACTCCTTTTGGAGGTTGTGTGGGTTCTTCAGGCGGGAAAGGGGAAATCCGTTGTTCGAACCATGTAAACAGCTTAGTTGACTTGATCATCTCTAACATATTGGTTTAAAAGTGTGGTTAAATTCAGACAATACGAAACATTCACGCTGATCTGCATTTTTAGGAGTTGATTATGATTTCGCTGCGTAAATTGCTGGCGACTGCCAGTGTCGCGTCTTGTTTGACCCTGTTATCGCTTCCTGCCATGTCGCAGGATTTTCGCTTAGGTTTGATTACGCCACCGTCCCATCATTGGACTCAAGCCGCTCAATCATTTGCTGAAACTCTGAATCAACAGTCCGAAGGTCGGCATAGTGTATCAGTATTTCCTGCAGCACAGCTTGGAAATGAAGCACAAATGGTTCAGCAGTTACAAACGGGTGCGCTGGATATGGCCTTTCTGACGGTCGCTGAAGTATCAAACCGAGTTCCTGAGTTTGGTGCGTGGTATGCTCCTTATCTAGTAGACAATATTGATGAAGCAGCAGCTTTGTTGAAATCTGAAGCAGCCGAGTCGATGTTTGAGTTGCTGCCACAACAGGCAGGTTTGATAGGAATCGGTTATGGTATGGCCGGTATGCGTCAAATGATGGCCCGTACGACGTTGAATACTCCCGCAGACTTGTCGGGTTTGAAAGTTCGAATTACTCCTTTCGATCCCATCCGAGATTTCTATGCGGCACTGAATACAGCACCAACACCTTTACCATTACCGGCTGTCTATGATGCCTTAGCGAATCGTCAAATCGATGCAATCGATATGGATTTTGATTCGATCCTAATCTTCCGTTTCTATGAACGCGCAGAAAATATGATGATCTCCAATCATATGATGTTCCCAATGGTTGGTGTGGTATCCGCACGTGTGTGGCGAAATCTTTCAGCCGATGATCAAGCCATGATTACTGATTTGATGAAAGCAGAACTAGATCAGGTAATCGAGACCTTCAGACTGCAAGAAGCTGAGCAGGAAGCGGAACTCAGAAGTTTGAATATCACCATTACTGAAGCAGATCGCGAC
This sequence comes from Nitrincola schmidtii, assembly GCF_008973715.1. Classification (GTDB taxonomy): domain Bacteria; phylum Pseudomonadota; class Gammaproteobacteria; order Pseudomonadales; family Balneatricaceae; genus Nitrincola; species Nitrincola schmidtii. Next base: position 55,858 of record NZ_WBOL01000004.1, on the reverse strand, counting down.
GATTTTGCTGACAGTGTCGCTCAATGGGAAGCCATCTGGTCTGAAAAGAGTAGCAGTCTAGGTAAGCTTCGCGAAGCCGTTGAACAGATACGTCAACCTTGATAGCTGACGTTCTTTTTTGATGTTGCGAAGGTTATCGGCAGGTATTTCTTGGTTTGAGTGCTGGCTGGCTGCAGGGCTGGCCGGCTTACTTACGCTGTTAATTTTAGTCAATGTCATCACCCGAGCGCTGAGTATGCCGATTTATTGGGTTGATGAGTTGGCTATTTTTTGTATGGTATGGATGACGTTTTTGGCGACCACGGTAGTCATAAAACGTCGCCAAACACTATCGGTGACCTTGGTTCTGGATTTGTTGCCTACAACACCAAAAAAATGGTTAATACTTTTCAGTGATTTGATGGTTCTGTTGTTTGCCGGACTGTTAATTTACTTTTGTTTATTGTGGTTTCAACCCATTACGCTAATTAAATCTAGTTTTGAATTCAGTGCATTTCAGATGGAAACCTTCAATTTCATCTATTCCGAATCTACCAATACCCTCGGGGTTAAAAAGTTTTGGGTCTGGTTGATTATGCCATGGGTCGCTTTATCGTTGGTTTTGCATGCGTCTGTTAATCTCTGGGATAGCACAACGGACCTGTTAACGGCTAAGCGGCAGGGATCACACGAATGCTAGCTGCTGTATTCTTCATTTTATTATTCGCTGCAGTCCCTATTGCGTTGGTGCTTGCTCTATCCGCTGCTTTTTACATGGCGACATCGGGCAATTCAGTCCTATTTGCTTCGTATACGCAGCAATTATTTTCCTCCATTGAAAATTATGGCCTTTTAGCGATTCCTTTGTTCATGTTAGCCGGAGAGTTGATGAATGAAGGTGGGCTAACACGACGTTTAATCAATATGGCCAGAATTTTGGTGGGAGGCTTTCGCGGTGGGATGGCCTATATCAACTTAGTGGCGAATATGATGATGGCGGCGATTATGGGATCAGCTGCTTCGCAAATTGCGATCATGTCCCGTGCGATGGTTCCAGAAATGGAAAAAGAGGGGTATAGCCGTCCCTTTGCTTCAGCAATTACGGCAGCAGGTGGATTGCTATCGCCGATTATTCCACCATCCATGTTGTTTGTTCTTTTTGGTGTATTGGCACAAGTGCCTATCGCCGATATGTTTATAGCAGGTATCATTCCAGGTTTAATTCTATCCTTTCTCTTTTTTATCACTATCGCCCTGCTAGGTTTAGTGCATGAGTATCCACGAGGTCGTTGGTTAAGTTTTGCAGAAGCTTGGCAGGCACTACTGATGGGTTTGCCTGCGCTGGGTATACCGGTGTTGATCATCGGGGGCATACTGACAGGCGCAGTGACACCGACAGAATCTGCGGCACTGGCATCCTTAGGTGCATTGCTGGTGGGTCGATTTATCTATAAAGAATTTAGCTTTTCTCAGTTACCGGAAGTGCTAAAGCGAACTGCGCTGAATTCAGGTATGGTAATTATTCTGATCTCTGCTGCGGGTGTGTTTGGCTGGGTGTTGGTCTACGAGCATATACCTCAAAATGCAGCGGCGTGGATTGTTCAGCAAACCTCTGATCCCTTTATATTTTTATTGATGGTTATTGCTGCGCTGTTGCTCGTAGGCATGGTATTGGATGGTATTGCTGCGTTGATTTTAGTGGTGCCGATTCTGCTTCCTGTCGCACAGACTGAATTTGGAATTAGTGCCTATCAATTTGGCGTCGTCGTATGTCTAACCCTAGTGATGGGCTTACTAACACCACCGGTGGGTGCGGGTTTGTTTATCAGCTCAGCGATGACGGGTGAATCACCGATGCGAGTATTCAAGGCATTAATTCCCTTTTTATTGATGACCTTGCTGACATTAGTGTTATTGAGTTGGCAGCCACAACTGGTTTTGCTGTTACTGCCTTAATTCTTAATGCTTTTGCTTTACATTTGTTCAACAACGTGCAAAAAATAGAGTTAATGTGCAGTTGCGTGATTTCCCCACTTGCTCAGGTATTTAAACTGCGAGGAATAGATGAATCAACTAGATGGAGACAGGGGCGAAGATACTAAGGCGATCTACGACAGTATCACCAGTCGCATGAACGGTTTTCTATATCGTTGCCGCAATGATGAGCACTACACCATGCTGGTGATGTCTGGGCGTGTTGAAAGAGTCACTGGCTATGCATTGAATGATCTGCTCGGTAATCGCAAAGCATCTTATGTTTCGCTTATTCATCCAGACGATGTTGCAGCAGTTGATGCAGCAGTAGAAGCGGGTATTCAAGCGAAAAAGAATTGGGATGTTGATTACCGTATTCGTATGGCATCGGGTGCGATTCAATGGGTCAATGAACATGGTGGCGCCGTATTTGATGCTCAGGGCGAGTTGAATTATCTTGAGGGCGTGGTGGTTGATGTTTCCAAGCGCAAAGAGGAAGAAAATCAGCGAACTTCAAACTTGAAGCAAGTTGCTGACGTCAGTGGAAACATCATTCAAGAAACCCAAAAAATTCTCTATATGCTTAAATCCTTGCGCTTACTTAGCTTAAACGCCAGTATTGAAGCAGCGCGAGCTGGTGAAGCAGGGCGAGGTTTTGCGGTTGTTGCCGAGCACGTAAAGGAGTTGGCTGAAAATACAGGCCAATCTGCTGAGCTAATTAATAGGCTGATTGGCGAGTTAGAACGCCAATTAGATGCAGAAAATAAACGTTAAAAGTCGATTTTTTTATTTGTTGAATCGGAGATCTGTCGTTGCAGTTTGACCCCGTCAAAATATTAATCACTGGTGCCGATGGACAATCGGGATCTGCGATCGCACGTACCGCTGAATTAGATAGTTTCTTTGAAGTGATTCCGCTGAATCGTAAGCAGTTGGATGTCACTCAGCCTGACAAAATTGTTGCTGCTTTGGATAGGTATCTACCTGACTATGTGATTAACTGCGCTGGGTTGAACTCTGCTGATCGGGCAGAAAGAGAGCCGCATAAGGCAATGCTGCTCAATGCGGAAGCTGCGAAAAATATTGCTGCAGCCTGCGGCGATCTCTCGATACCTATGATTCAACTCTCCACAGACTATGTATTCGACGGACATTATGCCAGTGGATATACCGAAGTAGATGAAACCCGTCCACTGGGCGCTTATGGTGAAAGCAAGCTACAGGGTGAACTCAATGTTCAGCAGTTTATGCCTAGGCATATCATTATAAGAACCAGTTGGTTGTTCAGTGATCGAGGCAACAACTTCATGTTGCGTACCTTAGAAGAAGCTCGAGAAAATAACCTAATGTATGGTGTCGATGATCGACGAGGCTGTCCTACCTCTGCATTTGATTTGGCAAGAGTGGTGATAGCGGTGATCAAACAACTCAGTTGTGGCGCTGAAGCATGGGGAGTCTATCATTACTGCGGTGCTGAAGTGACTACGCGCTATGGGTTTTGTGAAGCCGTCATTGCAGCCGCAAGACAATATGAAGATTTAAAAGTCGACGAAATTAAACCGGTTGCAGCAAAAGACTTTGTTACTGAAGCAGAACGTCCGTCAACGTCTGTATTGAAGTGCAACAAGATTTTGAATGTATTTGGTATCAGGCAGCGCCCTTGGCGTAGTGAACTGCAACGATTAATTCGTGAGTACTACGGCCAAGTGCGCTATTAAATTGCGAGTAGTTTTAGAAAAGCCCTAACGTTGGTGTGCGACGAACGGCAACCATAGCAATATAAGCCAGTGTTGTACCAGCGAGCACCACACCGACTAAACGCGTTGGCAGCGTGGGTGCGGTTTTAAAGGCATAGACTGAAAAACCAATATAGGCCACTAGTGCAATAATCTTAGCTAACACCCAACCAACATGGAGTGGGTTCATTTGCATCACGACCAAAAGTGCAATCGCCGATAAAATTAATAAACCATCCACCGCGTGAGCGGTTATCTTCAACCAACGTTTACGAACCCCTGCCGGCCACACTAGAACAAATACCGCTCTAACAAGGAAGATAAGCACGGTAAGTGCTACGAGGGTTAAGTGAAGATGTTTAAACGCCATATACATAAAGCTGTGTTTCCATTGCTAAGTTAATAAAAGGTAAGTTAATAAAATTATTGATCGAAGGGTTTACGTTCAAATGAAGCTAAACGATTCATATTTACGTCATACCACGTCCAGTGCTGTCCTTCCAAACTGCTATAGACCGTTTCTTCTAAAAGCTGTAAAAAGCGTGACTCTATTTCTGCAGCATCTTGGCAGAACATACGAGTGCTGGCGATAGCTCCAAAGCTGAGATGATCACCTTCTAGCTGAATAGGGCCAGCCATGACATTACAGCCACTGTGCCCCGATAGTTGCTGCCCGCTGAAACGAACGTAAGGACGTACTAACATTTCTTCTAAATCTGAAGGAAAAAAGCCATCTAGCTCGACGATATCCCATTCGTGGTGTTCTAGCTCAGCAATTGGGCTGCCACAGGTAGTCGCTGGAAGAAGGCGCTTTAGATCTGTAAAGCGTAAATGGTGACGTGCAGGTCCCTCTTCAGGAGTTTCCCAAGTTAAAGTCACGTCGGCTAGGGTATGTAAATAACTTCCTCCAACAGTGCTAGAGGCAAGATAGGCGCGTTCGACTTCAAGCCATTCAGGCGACATGACGATGGGAAAACGCAAGCCTGTTTGGCATTCAACAAAAGTGGGAGCGTCAGCCATATAGGTCAGCATTCCATCAATCTCTTTTTTCACTTGAGTTGGCTGCCAGCCTTTGGGATCGAGAGTGTAATTCAGTTGCGACACGATGGGGTTGCCGAGAGTGTCTGCTTGTAACCAACCACCGGCTTCATTCGCAAAGTAGATCAGTTTGTCTTCCTTGGTATGGTGAAGCATTAAACGATCACCCTCTATTTCCCATAAACCGATTCGACTGAAGGTGCTATCAGGGCGATCTTGATACGTTTGGGTAAGAAAGTAAGTTCCATTAGCAAGAAGATCAAGTTGAGTTTCAATGCCTGGGCAGTTTGCACAGGGTAAAATACCAAAATAACTTTGGTTGCCACTGATACTGGTCGTTCCAGAGGTGCGAACCGCTTCTTGCCCTATTTCTTGAGTGGCATCTGGAGCGGTACTGCTGCAACCCGTCATCAGTATCGCAGCTAAAATACAACTTGAAAGACTATATCGAAGCGTTGGAGGCATGTGTTGATTCCTTGATTAATGATCCATAGATGCATAATTATGTTATGCAAAACTATAACGCTATGAAGCTGAATTCACCAGCAACTTAGGCAGATACCTCGACCCAGCGAAGACTTAAAAGCGCGCCAGCTAACCCAGCGATCCCCAAAATGATTAATGTACCTTGAATTGAAACAAGCGCAGTCAACGCGCCGATAGCGCCGGTTAATAACAGTAATGCACCAATCACCGAGTTACTGACCGCAACATAGTCAGTCCGTTGATTACCTGATGCCATATCCACCAAATAGGTTTTTCTTCCTAAGCGTATCCCTGAGTGAGCCACACCGAGTCCAAAAAATGCAGCTAGATACAAAGGCATTAAGGCAGTCGTAGCGATAGGTATCCATGAAATTAACGCCACCAGAATGGATAAGCCGCCTGCAAGAGCACAAGCGAGCGCAAACACCTGACGACTGGATCTATCTGCCCAGCGGCCCCAAATAGGCGAACTTAACAAACCAGCCAGTCCTTCTACCGCTATAAAAAGCCCGAGCAAACTGATTGCACTGCCCAGATCATCTCGAGCTAAAGCAATATAAAAAGGTGCGGCAAGTCCCGAGCCCATCGCTAAGGCTCTGGCGATGACAAATAAACGAAAAGGCTTATCTTCTTTGAGTAAACTTAGCTTTCCCATCGCATGAGCTAAGCCGTTAGCTCCACCTTCTGTCGCACCCGGTAACTCGATAATGCGGCTAAACCACCAAGCAGCGGCGAACCAACAAAGTCCCGCAAACAGTAACAAACTGGTATACAACCAAATTGAAGCATCTGGTGATAGTTGACTTAACAAAAGTCCAACAGTTAAAGCAACCAATCCAGAAATGGCGCTGATCCAACCTGATAAGCGCCCTCGACGAGTTTTAGGAACGGTTTTACCTTGAACATCTTTAAAGGCAACCGAACAAGCGCCTCGAGCAAGGCTGAATAAGATTAGCAATGAAATAATGACAATGCCACTCAGGGTGCCCTCAAAAGCTAAGGCAGCAAATCCCATTAGCATCAAACATAGCCCCTGCAACGTGCCGCCAATCACCCAGATCCATTTGCGTACGGCTTGCTTTCTTACCCAAGCACCGATCAGCATTTGAGGCAACATTGAACCTGATTCACGAATAGGAACCAACAAACTAAGCATCCATGCAGGAGCGCCTAGTTGCAGTAGCAGCCAAGGGAGGGTTGTTTTTGCGCTAGCGAGTTTATCGGCTAAATTGCTAAAAGTGTTTGATATTAGGGTGTAGATAAAGTTTTCGGGGGCAGCGTTACAAGCTTCTTCTGGAATATCCTTACAGACTCTTCCTTCATCATCTTCGGCTAGACGTTCATATAGATTTTCAACCCAGTCAGACTGTTTATGTACCATGCATCACTCTTCATTTATCGACGTAGAGAAACAGTGGTAACTCGTTGATCATCATATTGTTTAGCGCAAAATTCTTGTTCATCACCACCGCTATAGTGCACTTTAACATTAAATCCCATGCCTGGGTCATGATTCAACAGCACTAATCTCTCTTCCCCTGGGGCTAGTCTCAGTAATAACAGGTCAGATTGACCATTGGCGTTACCAAAATTTAACTGCAATGAGTCGATCATAACGTTGTCATCATTTTTGAAAGTGACATACATGCCAGTATCAGGTTGGCTGTTCATGTAAAAAACACCTGCACCTAAAATAAGTCCGATGAGAAGTGCAGGGAGCCAAGTTTTGAGATGTGATTTCATAGCAGCTATCTTTAGTCAGTGTCTAGAAGCCAGTATAAAGCTTTACTAATATAAAAAAACCTATCGAGCTATAAATGTTATTGAGCTGAAATTTACATGACGACAGGTTAAGCTCTGCGATTAACTTAGGAGAATGTAATGCAGGGTCTATTAATGGCACTGGCAGCCTATATTTTATGGGGCTGCTTTCCGCTATTTTTCAATTTGTTATCACACGTTCCCTCTATCGAAGTATTAGCTAACCGTATTATCTGGTCGATGGTGGCGACACTTTTAGTGATCCTTGCTTTAGGTAAGCGAGATACGTTATTTGCGTTGCTTAAAAACGCGCAGTTGATGAAATGGCTAGCCTTAACGTCGTTATTGATTTCGGCAAATTGGTTGATCTTTATCTGGGCTGTTGCTCAGCATCGCGTTATGGAAGCCAGCTTAGGCTACTACATGACGCCGTTAGTAAGCTTGTTGTTGGCGAGAATATTACTTAAGGAATCCTTGCATCCGTTGCAAGCGATTGCAGGTGCTTTGGCTGCCATTGCGGTATTTTGGGAGTTGTATAGTTTAGGAAGCTTGCCCTGGGTGTCTTTAACCCTAGCGATAACCTTTGGTTTTTATGGTTTGGTGCGTAAACGTTATCCGGTGGATGGCTTATCCGGTTTAACTGTAGAGACTTTGTTGATATTTCCCATCGCCATGGCCTGGTTGCTTTGGCAGTTTTGGAGTCCAGCACACAATTTATTGTTTGGCGAAAACGTGAATACGACATTGTTGCTGATGGCATCGGGTATTGTCACTGCGGTACCGTTGTTACTTTTTGCGGCGGCAGCGAAACGCTTAGATTTATCAGTCGTTGGCTTTATTATGTATATCAACCCTACCATGCAATTTTTAATTGCGGTATTGATCTTTAAAGAGGACTTTCCCCCACAGCGATTAGTGACGTTTGTGATTATCTGGACAGCACTGGTGTTGTTTATGTGGGGAATGTGGCAATCTCGACAAAAATCGAAAAAAGCTGAAGAGCAGATTGAAGAGCAGCTAGGCTCTTCATAGCGGTATGGAAGTCGAGTGACAACGTGATAAAAATCGAATATATTAGAGTTATCTTAACTAGTGGTTTCTAGGAACTATTATTTTTAGAAACTATTACTTTAGAAACTATAAAAGGACCCCTGAACATGTTTTCATCCCGTCATCAGAAGTTGGTTTTTACGTTTTTAATGTCCATTTATATGGTCACCATCATGACATTTGTGATTACTTTGGTGAATACCGGTATGGCTGATGGGTTTTTGCTGCGCTGGTTTAAAGCATTTGCAGTGGCTTGGCCAGTAGCATTTGTTCTGATCTTGGTGGGTGGTCCACGGATTCAGAAATTAGCAGGAAAACTGATTCGCCAAGGTTAAAACCCAAAAGGTTAGGTTTTTTTACTTGGCGAATAGTTAGGATCTGATTAGGGCTTAAGCGTGTAATTTCCAGCGAAGTGTTTCACCTGCACGAAGTGGCACGATGATGTCATTTCCAAAAGGCATTTCATCTGGAACTTGCCACGCGTCTTTGAGTAAGGTTACTTGCTCTTGATTGCGTGGTAAGCCATAAAAATCCGCGCCGTAGAAACTTGCAAATCCTTCCAGCTTATCTAGAGCACCTAGATCTTCAAAAATTTCTGCATAGAGCTCAATCGCTGCATAAGCGCTGTAGCAGCCTGCGCATCCACACGCATTTTCTTTAGCACCTTTGGCGTGCGGTGCAGAATCGGTTCCTAAGAAAAACTTATGGCTGCCGCTCACCACAACATCCTGCAATGCTTTTTGATGAATATTGCGTTTCAAGATGGGTAAGCAGAAGAGGTGAGGGCGAATGCCACCGACCAGCATGTGGTTACGATTGTAAGCTAGATGTTGAGGCGTAATCGTTGCGCCAACATTATCACCATGCGCTAGGACAAATTCGGCTGATTCTTTCGTGGTGATATGTTCAACCACCATTCTCATTTTAGGATGGCGCGCTGCTAAGGGTGCTAATATTTCATCCAGAAATTCTTTTTCACGGTCAAAAATATCAACATGATTATGCGTTACTTCACCGTGTACCAATAAGGGCATATTGGCTTCAGTTAAAGCAGCGCAGATATCATCCAGTTTGCCTAAATCGGTTAAGCCTGAATCGGAGTTAGTGGTCGCACCCGCAGGGTAGAGCTTGACCGCTTTCACATACTCGGTCCTACCCGCTTCAGCGATTATCTCGGCACTTGTGTGATCAGTGAGATACAGCGTCATCAAAGGGTTAAACTGAACGCCTTCAGGAACATGCGCCATAATACGTTCACGATAAGCTAGAGCCTGTTCAGCATTAGTCACAGGTGGCTTGAGATTGGGCATCACAATAGCGCGATGCATCTGTCTAGCCGTTGCAGGCACAACATGTTGCAACACTTCTCCATCACGTAAATGAAGGTGCCAATCATCGGGACGAGTCAGGGTTAAGCGGTCAGTCATCGTATTAAAGCCCTTTTAATTAAGTAGTAGCCGTTTCCGTGCTGTTAAGGGCAATAGTTTATCACAGGCATGCTTGGTTGCTGAGGGACTTTAACGATGAACGATGACATCAACGGTTGATTATTCGAACAATTAAGGTTTTCTTCTAAAAACTAAAAGAGCCCCGCCAAGTAAAATAGACCCTACGCCAGCCCACATCGGAACATTGACGTTCTTTTTTTCTTTAACAGATAGTTCGATAGGCCCTAAATTTGCTTCATGCGTTTCAGATGTATAACTAAAGCTTCCATAAACTAGACCTAAGGTTCCAGCGACGATCAGTAGGATGCCAATCATTTTAATAGCATTCATTACGAAATCCTTTATCGTGAGTGATAAATAACAACAATATTTGCTGCTATATTCACACCATATAGAGTATTCCCTAGGGAAGATATGTATTTATAAGTATGACGCAGGTTGGCAAGTTAACTTGGCTTAACTAAAAAGAGATGGATGCAGATTAAGAGACTGGTGTACAAGGAATAGTGCCCTGCCGGGGGACGGAAACAGGGCACTATTTTTAGAGCAACTACTTATTCGGGAATCAACACCGTATCGATCACATGAATAACACCGTTAGATGCTTTTACATCTGCCATCACTACTGTTGCGTTGTTAATCATGACGCTGTCGCCAGTAGCGTTAACATTTAAAGAACGGCCTTCCACTGTTTCAGCAGAAAGTTCTTTTCCGGCAATATCGGCGCTCATCACAACACCAGATATGACATGATAAGTCAGAATTGCAGTCAGTTGATCACGATTTTCTGGCTCCAGAAGGCTCGCAACTGTACCTTCTGGCAAGGCTGCGAAAGCTTCATCGGTGGGTGCGAATACAGTAAATGGACCTTCACCGCTTAATACTTCTACTAATTCAGCAGCACTTAGCGCAGCAACCAGGGTTTCAAAGCTTCCATTGGCAACTGCAATCTCTGTAATGGTGCCTGCAGTTTCTTCTTTGCTGTAACCATAGCTGGATGATTCTTTGTTACCACCATGATTGTGAGCAAATGCCATACCACTCAATGCTAAAGAACTTGCGATAGCGATTGCCAGAGTTTTAATTTTTTTCATTGTTAATCTCCATATTGATTTTGTGACAACGTTTTAATCATTCTGCAGATAGATCGAAAGGTCTTACGCTCTGTCTGGTGTATTTGGATTGCAAATCATTTACTGTGAATAAAAATTATCCAGTGAGAGGTTCCTATGTCTGAAGATAAGCGTCGCCAGTATTCGTCACAAGTTGTTGATGGAATTGGTAAATCGGCTAGCAGAGCGATGTTAAGAGCGGTAGGTTTTACCGATGAAGATTTTAAAAAACCTCAGGTAGGCATCGCTTCTACTTGGAGTAATCTGACTCCCTGCAATATGCACATTAATCGTTTGGCTGAAGAATCCGCTGCTGGAGCAGATGAAGCGGGCGGTAAATCTCTTATATTCAATACGATTACCATCTCTGATGGCATCGCTAATGGTACCGAGGGAATGAAGTATTCCTTAGTGTCGCGAGAGGTGATTGCAGACTCTATCGAGACGGTTGCTGGTTGCGAGGGTTTTGATGGATTGGTAGCCATCGGTGGTTGCGATAAAAATATGCCGGGATGCATTATGGGGCTGGCGCGTCTGAATCGTCCTTCTGTCTTTGTGTACGGTGGCACCATTTTACCGGGTGAAAATCATACCGATATAATTTCGGTATTCGAAGCGGTGGGCGCTCATGCTCAGGGTAAAATGGATCTGATCGAAGTTAAACAGATTGAAGAAAAAGCCATTCCTGGTGCGGGTTCCTGTGGTGGTATGTATACCGCTAACACCATGGCCTCGGCGATAGAAGCCATGGGAATGAGTTTGCCCGGCAGTTCTGCACAAAATGCAGTTTCCAATAACAAGCTAGAGGATTGTCGCGCTGCTGGTGCTGCCGTTCTTCATCTACTTGAAAAGGATATTAAACCCTCCGATATCATGACTCGTGAAGCCTTTGAGAATGCGATCACTGTGATCATTACACTAGGCGGATCAACCAATGCAGTGCTCCATCTGATTGCGATGGCCAATACTATCGGTGTTGAGCTGACGCTGGATGATTTTGCAGAAATCGGCAAGCGTGTACCTGTACTCGCTGACTTACGCCCTAGTGGTCACTATATGATGTCTGAGTTGGTGGCTATTGGTGGTATTCAACCGCTGATGAAACGCCTTTTGGATCGTGGATTGCTGCATGGCGACTGTATGACCGTGACGGGTAAAACCCTAGCCGAGAATCTGGCAGATGTTGCGCCTTACCCAGAAGGTCAGCAGATTATTCGTGATTTTGATAACCCCATCAAAGCTGATAGCCATTTACGTATTCTGTACGGCAACCTTGCTCCTACTGGCGCAGTAGCAAAAATCACCGGTAAGGAAGGTACCCACTTTACCGGTCGCGCAAGAGTTTTCCATTCGGAAGAAGAAGCTCAAGAGCGCATCCTTGATGGTTCAGTCGTTGCCGGTGACGTGTTGGTGATTCGCTACGAGGGACCCAAAGGGGGGCCGGGTATGCGAGAAATGCTCAGCCCAACATCCGCTATTATGGGAAGAGGTCTTGGGAGTGATGTGGCCTTGATTACCGATGGCCGATTCTCCGGTGGAAGTCATGGTTTTGTGGTGGGACATATCACACCCGAAGCAGCGGAAGGTGGACCGATCGCCTTAGTCGAAGAGGGCGATATGATTACCATCGATGCGGTTGAAAATCGAATTGTCTTAGATGTATCCGATCAGGAACTTGCACGTCGTCTTGAGACATGGCAAGCGCCTGAACCGAAATACAAAAGAGGTGTGCTGGCTAAATTTGCACGTACTGTGCAGTCGGCATCACAGGGTGCGATTACTGATTTGCCTTGATGCTATGGGTAAAAAGCAGATCAATTAATTTGATCTGCTTTTTAATCGAGCCAGTTTGATATGTGCGATAAGTCAGGCTACATAAATTATTTGGGTGCTGTACTTAGTTGATAAACAATAAAGTCACTCGGACCTGATGTGTATTTATCGTAAAAGCCTCTGCCTCGCTCATTAAAGTGCTGTGTGATCCAGCGTAACAATGACCAACCTCTTTGAATAGCAATGGATTGTAGCTCAGCAACAACGGCATCCGCTGCTCCTGATCCTCGCACATCAGGAGCAATGAAGAGATCATCTACAAAGCCTATTTCACCTCCACTTAATGAACGTGGGCAGGCTCTAAAGTGAACAAATCCGATGACTCTTTTGGATTCATTACGTACCAATAACCCTTCGAATTGATGATCAGGATCTTGTAGCCAAGCCCAGACGCGATCAATAGCGTCTTGTTCTATTTGGGTTTTATAGAAATCTGCGTAGGCTTTAAAAAGTGTTTGCCAGTCCTCTTTATCGTCAGCTTTAGGTTGGCTTAATTGATAATTCGACATGATTGATAACTCTTAGTAGTAGAGTATTAAAGAAATCGTAATCTGAGGGGTCTAGTCTGCCATAGCGGCAACTTTTATGGGTAGAGGTTTTGTAGTGATGCTAGAGGACGTTATTCAATGGAGTGTTGCTAAGTAAGGTGGTGGAGGTGGCGGGTGCCTAAAGTTGCCCCTTAACCTCTTGTAATTGCAATTCTTTTGAAAACGATCTTCAACTCGAATGGCACCAGCGAATGTAATATAGACCACATCAGATCATGATGTAAAGCCTCAATTAGATGATTTTAGTCCTTGTTAAACGTTTATGCTAATACCTTGTATTAATTGATGTTTTAGTTATTCTGAATTATAAAGAGCTCTCAACTTACAAAGAGGAAGTGAAGAGTGAAAAAACTAAAATTGGCACTCGTTGCAATGGTTGCTTTACTGGCATTGGTTGGTACGAAAACTTTTGCTGATGAATTTAAACATCTATACATGGTTATTGGCTATGACGACTTCATCTGGGGTGAGCATGAAGATCACCTATTTGTGATGTCAAACCACTCACTCTTCAGTGATCACTTGGTAACAGGTTGTATTATCACAGATACAAATTACAAAGTGCAGGTGGTTGAAAACAATGAAGAGGTTGCTGGAATTATTTCGGCAGGTGGAAATTTTGAAGCTGATGGTTTCAGTGAGCAGTCTTTAAAAGAGATCCTAGCTGATTCGTTAGGAGAGTGTGATTAAATTTGAAATGGTGTGTTATTTTCTCGTCTGAGCGGGTAGAGCATAATGCATTAAAGTATAATTATTTGATTATTATAAATAGTTCTTATGAGAATGATTTTTTATGTAATCTTGAGGATGGAAAAATCTCACACTCTTGATATAAATGAAATTGAAATAAAGTTTTTCTATGTTCGAAGCTTTATTTTGACTTGACATGTTTTTTTATACAGTTATATTGGTACTCATCACAGGTTTCGATAAGGAAACTAAAAATGAGTACCGAAATTACCATCAATGAAGCAGCTCTGCAACTAGGTGTAAGTGAGCAGAGAGTTAGAACTTTATGTCGCCAAGGTATTTTAGTTGCCCGAAAAATAGGTAACTCTTGGGTCATTGACGCAAAAAGTCTCAAAGTATACGGTCTTAAAACGGCACATCACGTGGCGGAAGACCATCCTGCATATGTGAGGAGTAGTACAAAACCTATTGCTTTAAGTTTCTTTTCAGGTGCTATGGGACTTGACTTGGGTATAGAGAAGGCGGGTTTCGATGTTCGCCTTGCATGTGAAATAGATAAGTTTTGTAGGCAAACTATTGCTTTAAATAAACCTGATATAGCTCTACTGAGTGATATAAATAATTACAACGCGGATGATATCAGAAATGCAGCTGGCTTGAGCAGTTCTGATGAAATTGATCTAATTGTTGGAGGGCCACCATGTCAAGCGTTTAGTACTGCGGGTAATAGGAAAGGCTTCAATGACGAGCGAGGCAACGTTTTTTTAAAGTATTTGGAATTATGCCTTGAATTGAAACCTAAGTACTTTGTGATTGAAAATGTTCGAGGGCTTTTGTCATGCCCAATGGAGCACAGACCTCATGATCAGAGAGGAAAGGACTATCCAGACCTTAGTGAAGATGAACTAAAAGGTGGTGCTCTAAACTTCATCATAAGTAGGGTTGAAAAGTCAGGGTATGGATTTTCTTTTAACCTATATAATTCTGCGAATTTTGGTACTCCACAAATAAGGGAGCGAGTGATTATTGTCTGTTCTCGTGATGGAATAAAGCCACCATTTTTAATACCCACCCATTCTGAAAGTTCAGAATACGAATTACCCAAATGGAATACGTTGAAAAAGTGCATTTCGAAAATTGAAAAGCATGATCACCTTACTTTTCCAGAGAAAAGACTAAAATATTATCGGTTGTTAAAGTCTGGTGAGAACTGGAGAAACCTGCCTGCTGATCTGCAAAAAGAAGCTATGGGTAAATCGTTCTTTTCCGGTGGTGGTAAGACTGGTTTTCTTAGACGGTTAGCATGGGAGAAGCCTTCCCCTACACTAGTTACTCATCCAGCTATGCCTGCAACTGATCTTGCTCATCCTGAAGAGGATAGACCTTTATCTATTCAGGAATATAAGAGAATCCAAGAGTTCCCTGACAGCTGGGAGTTGGCAGGGCCCCTAATTCAACAGTATAAACAAGTAGGTAATGCAGTACCCGTTAGTTTAGGTTGTGCTGTTGGAGAATTGGTTTTGAAATTACTAAGTGGCATTAACGTGATTCAGTATAAAGATTTTAAGTACTCGCGCTATAAAGCCACTACAGATACAGAGTGGAGAAATGAATTCAAAAAACTTGTAGAAGGTCATAAGTCAAAAGTAGAGCAACAACAACTGGGGTTTGGTTGACCCCAGTTATCAAAATTCAGATCCATGGATTTTCTTTTTCAACAGCCAAACAATTTGGATTTTTTGCGAGTGTGGATTTAACAAAATTCGCAAATGATTGCTCTGAAAGACTGGTGGTTCCACAAATTATGTTCAGGGAGTCCCACATATATTCGATTCTATCTGCTTTAATTCTGAACCATTTTTCAATTTGAGTACCATGCCGAATTGCACTACTAGAACTGTTTTCAGAATTACTTCGATTTTTGATTTGAAGAAGTCGACCGTTTTTGTGAACAAAATCTACTGATTTTACTGTTTCACCCCATGCACAATACCAGCCATAAGTTTCTAAATTAACAGCTAAATATTCTTCTAAAATTAAACCGAGTATGTTTTCTGCCGACATGCCCAAGCGATGGCCATAGTTGATTTTTTTAAGATCATTTGGTGAAAGTTTTGTTATTCTTGCACCTATTATTTTTTCAATAATAGGATCAGATACCGTACCCGGAGGGTTAGATATTCTTTGACTTGCTCTTCCATCCTTGCCACTTTGATATTTCAAAATCCATTTTTTGATGGCAGCAGCCTGATCATCATCTTTACCTCCTATATTAGCGGGTGCTCGATCAAAATCATTCACTATGGCGTTAAAAACAACACCTAAGCCTCCGTCCCAAGCTATATTTTGTTGTATTGCAATCCGCTTGGCTAGAGTAATTGAATTTTCACGTCCTAGCTTTTCCAATGCTTCTTTTAGCTTCAAGTGATTCCCCAATACACGAGTCGTTATAAGTTCTGATTTGCAAGTTATGAGGAATTTCACCTCATAACAAGTAATAGCAGATTTAACTTATGACGGCAAAATATAGACAAGAATTTTTTAATACATGCTTGCTTATATTCCATATCTTTAAATTAAACTTCTAAAATACTATATGTATCCGACGACGGCACATCACTCTTTAATAGCGTCATTTCCAACTTTTCCATGTAACTATCAACCAGTTCCTGTATCTTTTCAGGTGGTTGATTCGATTCAACTATTTTCTGAATGTACACAAAATGCTTCTCTAGTGCACCTTTTTCTTTCAGATGAGGGTAGTCCTCAACAGAGATAGAAAGTGCCTTTTTAAGCGATTTTAGAGCATCTTCCGTAACACGATGCTGACGTTGCATAGATTTTTCTTTACCAACTTGCCTGTTGAGTTCGTCAACCTTGCTGCGTAGCTTGGATAGCTGCTCGTTCAATCTAGCTTCAGCTTTCCTCTCAATCCGTTGAGTAATGCCAAACCATCCAAGAAATTTACCCAATACACCATCGTACTTTGACATCTGGCGGATACGGTCATCTAGAGTTGATTTTAACTTAATAGCGTCTTTCTTGAGTTCAGCCGCTTCTCTGGCGTCAAGGTCAGCTTGCTCCTTAAGTTGCTTAGCTTCAGCCAACTGGTCATCAGCTAGAGATTTTTGGTCATCAGCTAATTTTTTCTGGCGATTAATTTCCTCTTGAGTGGCCTCAATCATCATTTGTGCCTGACTTGCTGCCGTGGCTAACTCAACCTCAATAAGTTGGTCAATACTTTTCCCCCTTTGAAGGGATTCAGCAATAGAGTCCAATTGAGCCTGTTCTTTTTTCCATTCCGAGCGACTCTTCCGTCTGCGTTTCGGTCCAAGTCTCGCCTGACCGTAATAGATTGCTACTTCATCATGGTACTTATCTTGGAAACGACGCATCTCCTTTGTATAGGCATCATTTCCTAGTTTCTTTCCTTTACCCGTTCTGTCATTACCCTGCGCTTTTTTACGAGCCTGTTCCCCTTTGTGGATAATATTGAAATCCTCGCTAGGTTCAGTGCTACCGATAAGTATGTGTATATGAGGGTGTGATTCGTCCCAATGCAATGCAGCGACTTTAACCAGATTGGGAAACTCCGTTTCAGCGAAAGTGACGGTATCTTCAGCCCATTCCTTGATTTCAGCAATTCTTTGATTTCGTTCTGGCTCAGACATCGCATTAATATCTTCTATAGATAGAGGATGGCTAGCGATAAGACCAATGCCCACATTTGCATCTTTACGAAGATTGCGTTTTTTGCCGCTATGGAGAACTTTGCTGGTATCTGCTGCGGCAACGATGGCTTCAGCCGATTCTACGAAAGAAGTACCCAATAAAAATTCGGGCGGTTGCGGAGCGTTGACGTGTGGGTGATTTCCACTATCTCGATCTGCTTCTTTAGCAATCGAAATTAGACTACGTTTTTTGTCATTTCCTGTTCGAGCATAAGCCTCGTAATGAACAAATTGATATCCTGCCATAATAAAATCCTTTTCATAAAATAAGTCCTTGTTTTAGTTTTTTTTCAAAGCGTGGGTCTAAGACCCAGTGACCGACTATGTCTTACCCATTTTCCCTACGGTCGATGGGTAAGACGTCGGTCAAGGGGATACCCCTTGAAACCCCTCAATCGCTGACAATAGATTGTTTGTCAGCTTCTTTTTTCTTCCTTGCAGCTAATGCCTTTTTCTTTCTTTCCCAATTTGCTTTGATGTCGATAGGACGACCTACATTGGGTCTTCCTCGCCATCTCGCATACTCCATAAAGGCATCAAAATTCAGGTGGGAAAGATCGATATCGTGATCAATCATGTTCACGGTCGAGGCTAATTGTTTAATCCCTCTACCACGTCCATAGCGAGATGTGGTTGAACCATGTTCATGACCAACCACTGACGCAATCCGAACTTCCTCAACGTCTTGGTCTACCAGACATTGAATGACGGTATGGCGGGTGGAGTGAAACACCTTATCGTCTGGATCGGTGAGGTTACACTGGGACAGATAGCTAGACATTTTGTCATTGCCATTGAACCAATCACTGACTTTCTTCCCGAACTTGTTCTTTTTGTCGAAATTCAGACCAATAAACAGCAAATCACTGCTGGGTGATTCATTTTTTCGTGATTGAACAAATTCAAGAAAACCAAGATTCAGTAATGCCTTGTGGATGGGGACTTTACGAATGGAGTTCTCAGTCTTAACCGACTGTCCTTCGCCTTGTTCTTGGAAATTAAAGCACCAATAACCTTGAGTTTGGATGATATCACAGATGCGTAACTGGCAAATCTCGTTCAATCGAGCGCCTGAGTGGAGGGCGATAAGGATGACCCAGAAATGATAAGCATAAAGATCACGTACTCGATTCAGAGGTGTTTGCGTGTAGTGGTATCCGCTGAGTAATTTTGACAGGTCATCCTGTGTAAAACCTTGGCGTTTTGTGTGGGTCTTGCTGGCAACTTTGAACTCAACACCATCGGAAATATTGATATGATGGTGTTCTTCAGCAAAGGCGAAACGGCAGATCGCTTGGAAAAGAACAAAATACTTCTTGGCTGTTTGCGCCACAATGACCTTATTACCATCTTTGAAGCGTCTGTCAGGGATTTCCGAAACCTTATCTCGCATCATGCGGGCATCAGCACGTGTAAGTGATGAAAAGGGTTTTGACGTGTCGATCATCGTGAACATAAAGTTGATGCGCGATTGTTCATGGTTTCGTGTGTTTTCATCTGACCAATCACCCGATTTGATTTTACTCTTAACAAATAAATCAATGACCTCAGCAATGGTTTTAGCGTTTGTGATGGTCGTGCCACCACCGCCACCGCCGCCGGTGGATCGGCGTTTTTCTAGCCATTCATTTGCATCTTCTTTATCTAGGTTGTGGTTGCCCGAATCAAAGGTAATTTTCTCGACACCAAATTCAACAGTCACCTTGTTCAGTGGGTCCCACTGGTAGGGGTTGAGCATGGGCTGATGTGCATAATTGATTCCACGCATTAAAGGGCGTGTTGATCGGGAGTGATTGGAATAAAGAGATGAAGTTGACCCAAAAAACGATTTTGGGATTGAATCAGATGAGTTGATCTGAGAAGGGGAAAAGTACTTGGTTAGATCAGATAGGTCGTTAGATCTATTTCTCGGTAATGAAACCTCGCGTTCTTGTCGTTGCATAATATCGCTCCTTGACACATTTGAATTGTAAATTTCTTTGTGAATAACACATTGTTTTATCCTGCCAATTAAACTGGATGAATGTACAGTATAGCGATGGGTTCTTAATTCGTCAATATTTTTTTGAAAAATACTTGCATATTCGAATATTTTATGCTTTGCAGTGTTTCTGTCTTTGGTTTGAAGAGAGAAGCGAATTTCGCGTTCAGGGATATTTAGAGACTGGCGAAGGTCTTTGGGCACGACAAAACGGGCAAAGAAATTACCTGTTGCAGAACGGTATGTGTAGGGTAGGGACGAATTCATTGAGAACCCCCAGTGTCACCTGTGAGTGTCACCAATCGGGTAGGGGATGTTCTCTTGGAAAGAAAATGATTGCGAATCAATCATTTATTGCAATTTGGTGGAGGTGGCGGGTTTCGAACCCGCGTCCGCCAATCCTCTGCCTTAAGATCTACATGCTTAGGCTGCTCTATTTAGTTAACCCAGCACGACCCGAGAGCCAGGGTGTTTAGGGCGAGCTCTTTTAGTTTTAACCTTTCAGCTTAGAGCAAAGCATCCGGGCGATTCTGTCTCATATGACACTGCGAACCTCTGAGTTACAGACACCTTAGAGTGCAGCGCTAGCCGACTTAAGCGGCTAGAGCGTAGTTATCGTCGTTTGCAACTATAACTGTGTGATGAGGGATTTACGAGAATCATCACGTTCTCGGCATGCACCCAAGGGTTCGTAATCAGCGTCGAAGCCATGTCACCCCCAGATATCTCCGCCAGTATAGCGGAAGCTGGTACAAATCAGAAGCCTTAAGTAGCCGCCATAATGCGCTGCTTTTGACGATCCCAATCTTTTTCTTTCTCTGCTGCACGTTTGTCATGCAGCTTTTTACCTTTCACCAGCGCGATTTCACATTTGACATTACTTTGCTTCCAGTAAAGTGCCAACGCAACACAGGTATAGCCTTTGGCTTGAGTTGCGCCAATAAGCCGGTCAATTTCACGTTTGTGCAACAACAGCTTTCGATCACGTCTAGGATCAGCAAGCGTGTGTGTGCAGGTCGAAATAATTGGTGTGAAGTGAGCTCCAACGAGCCAAGCTTCGCCATCTTTTATAACAACATAAGAGTCAACCAGCTGCGCGCGGCCAGCACGTAGGCTTTTGACTTCCCAACCAGACAGCACGAGACCCGCTTCGAACTTTTGCTCGATGCTATACTCATGGCGTGCCTTTTTATTTTGGCAAATGGTTGAGCTGGTAGGTTTTGCTTTCTTTTTTGACATGCGCGAATTATATAGACGAGACAGGGGCTTTGAAAGCTGTTTTACTTAACAGGCTGATTAGCCAAATTTAAAAGGTGGGTATGCAAGCAGAACGAAAAGCACAGGAGTTATGGTCGCACCGGAGCGTATTTATTCTTGCGCTAATGGGGTCGTCGATTGGTCTTGGCAATATATGGAAATTTCCTCACCTGATCAGCGAGCAGGGAGGGGGTACGTTTATTCTTGTCTATTTGATCTGCATGCTGTTGGTGGGTGTGCCGATGATGACGGCAGAAGTGTTAATTGGACGGCATACGCGAAGCAATCCTGTACAAGCCCTGCGCATCTTAAGCCAGCAAACAGGAGCATCTCCTAATTGGCAGTGGGTTGGTGTGTTAGCTATCGTAACGGGTTTACTGATTTTTTCTTTTTACGCAGTCGTTGCCGCTTGGATTTTTTACTACGTATTCTCACTTTCGTCTGGATTGCTAGTTGATGTTGGATTAGATCAGTCCAACACCTTTTTCACACAGATGTTGATCAATCCAGATGCACTGGTTATCAGTCACACTCTGTTTATGTTGATTGTTTTGCTGATTCTTGGGGCGGGAGTGCGCCGAGGATTAGATAGGGCAATTCGTTATCTGATGCCATTGATGCTGTTACTGGTGTTGATCTTGTTAGTCTACGCCACGCAAACAGGATATTTTGCTCAGGCGTATCATCATCTTTTTAGTTTTCGTCCAGAGCAAATCACTTCAACCATGGTGCTTTCTGCTTTAGGACATGCGTTTTTTACCTTCTCTTTAGGAATGGGTGTGATTATGACGTATGGATCTTATCTCAGTCGCAAAGAGTCGATAGGTCAAACGGTGGCTTGTGTTGGTGTAATGGATACGGTGCTGGCTTTATTGGTCGGTATGGTTATTTTCCCAGTATTGTTGTCGGTGCAAATGGAGCCTGTATCGGGTCCGGGTTTATTGTTTATTACCATGCCTGTTGCCTTTGGTCAGCTTCATGCGGGTCAGGTGTTGTGTGTATTATTTTTCCTGTTTGTTGGGGTTGCTGCAGTTACTTCGGCAATCTCTTTGATGGAACCAGTTACTGCTTGGATAGAGCAGCAGTTGGGTCTTAAACGCTTTACTGCGGCAACCTTAGCGGTGTTAGGTGCATGGGTACTCAGTTTGGTGGTGTTATTCTCGTTTAGCTATTTTGCTGGCTTTACGTTGTTGCAGATGAATGTGTTTGAGCAGTTAGGTGCTCTGACTACCTATGTGTTGCTTCCTGTTATTGGCTTTGCCACTATGATTTTTACCGGTTGGATCTTAACGCGACGTATCACTCAAGATGAGTTGTCTATGAGTGTACCCTTCTATTATTTGTGGCGTTTATGCTTGAGGTATCTTGTTCCTTTTGTGATTGGACTTATTTTTGTGACAAATCTGTATAATGTCAGTTTTTGAATACAACAATTGAATCTGTATGACAGAAATACATAAAAGTGCACTGGTGCTGCACACAGCAGAGCAGATGTTTGATCTGATAAATGATGTCGGCAATTACCCTAGTTTTGTGCCTTGGTGTGCCAAAACGGTTGTGCTGCACGAGTCAGAAGATGAAATCCAAGCTACGCTGCATGTTGCAAAGGCGGGTTTACAGTATAAGTTCACGACACGTAACCGAAAAAGACGACCGACCTATATGGATATGGAGCTTGTCGAAGGACCTTTCTCGGACTTTACCGCGGCGTGGCACATTACTCCTTTAAGTGATGAGGCCTGCAAAGTCGAGTTTACGATGAAGTATAACTTTGCTGGAAAATTAGCCAATATGGCGATGAGTAAGGTCTTTGCAGGAGTCGCGTCGACCATGGTCGATGTGTTTGTAGAGCGAGCCGATCAACTTTATGGTTGAGGATGATGTGATGATTCGTGTTGAAGTTGCTTATGCTTTACCTGACGAACAAAAAATCATTGCGCTGAATGTGCACCCTGAGACATCGATTTACGAGGCAATCATTCAGTCAAAAATCCACGATTTTTTCCCACAAATTAATGTGGAAACAGATCCTGTCGGTGTTTTTGGCAAGGCAGTGAAAGATCCTAAGTCTACTGAAGTCAGAGAGGGAGATAGAATTGAAATCTATCGCCCATTACTGGCTGATCCAAAGGAAATTCGTGCGCGCAAAGCCGCGGAGAAAGCCGCAAAAGAGCAGGCCTGAGCCTACTCTGATGTGCCGCCGGGTCTGAAGTCACCGCTTATGCGGCTGAGTTGACTATTTTCAAAGAAAAGCGAAATTCTCTCTTGTTCGCGAGGACCTCCGCCACGTTGAATGCTGTAAAGGTAGTCCCAGCGCTCACCTGAAAAGGTATCCGTGATGAGCGGAGTTCCCATGATGAATCTGACTTGGTTATAGGTCATACCCGGTCTGAGCTGATCTACCATCTCTTGAGTAACGACATTTCCTTGAGGAATGTCTATTCTGTAAACTCCGGGGAAGCAACCTGATAGAAACAAAGAGGTTGCCAAAACAATTAGAATTTTTCGCATGGGTAAATAACTTCCACTTTGAAGCGTAAACATTGATAATGAAGTCTACCACTGCAGATCCCAAACCGCATAGTAATTAGAGACAGATTATGGCTATAGAGAATCAAGAGCTTCGCAAAGCAGGACTAAAAGTCACCTTGCCGAGGGTAAAGATTTATCAGTTGCTTGAGCGCGCTGGAGAGGGAGAACATTTTAGTGCTGAAGATATATACAAAATGCTCATGGAAATGGGTGATGATGTTGGCTTAGCAACCGTTTATCGAGTGTTAACGCAGTTTGAATCTGCTGGCCTCGTTTCTCGTCACCATTTTGAAGGTGGTCATTCTGTTTTTGAGCTGGCACGTGATGATGATCATGATCATATGGTCTGCATCAAGACCGGACGTGTTTGTGAGTTCACCGATTCTCGTTTGAATGAGTTGCTGGATGAGATTGCAGAAACCAATGGTTTCGAGATTTCAGATCGTACACTGTATCTTTATGGTAAATTTAAAGACGATAAAGCGAGCTAAACGAATTCACTTCGCCGATGTTGTTGCATCGGCGAATTGCTGATCAGTGTTTTAGCATCTCTTTTGCGTGCATTAAGGTGGCGTCAGTTAGTTGTATGCCACCCAACATTCGCGCAACTTCCTGTAAGCGTGCGTTTTGATCTAAATGATCTATCTGAGTTTGCGTCTTATTCTTCTGACTGCGTTTGCTGACAAATAAGTGCTGATGACCTTGTGAAGCCACTTGTGGTTGATGCGTTACGCAGAGGATCTGTGTGCGTTCACCCAGTTCTCTTAATAGACGGCCAACCACTTCTGCAATGGCACCACCGATACCCACATCGACCTCATCGAATACGAGAGTCGGAGTGCTGGATGTTTGTGCCGTGATGACCTGGATGGCCAGGCTAATGCGTGATAACTCACCCCCAGAAGCTACTTTTGCTAAGGGACGTGCCGTTTGTCCGCGATTGGCTGCGATCAAAAATTCAACTTCCTCCAATCCGTTTGCATTCCATTTACTGTCATCCAGCGGTGTTAGTTGTGCTGAAAAACGAGCGTCAGTCATGCCTAAGCTGTGCAGTTGAATATCCACTGCCTTGGCAAGTTTGGTCGCATGTGTTTGTCGAGACTGGCTCAGCTTTTTGGCTAATGTTAGGTATTCTTGTCGGGCGTTGGTTACATCCTGATGGAGTTGATCCAGCGCTTCATCAGATTGGTGAAGACTGTCCATCTCGAGTTGAAGAGTGTTACGAAGCTCCATTAGTTGATCGGGTTGAACGCGATGTTTGCGAGCAACGTCATAGATCAGTGTTAAGCGCTCTTCAACTTCGTTTAATCGTTCTGGGCTGAGCTCGACATTATCTAAGTAGGAACGTAGTTCATGTGAGGCTTCATCGACTAAAATCTGGGCATTATTCAGCATCTCTGCTACTTGAGACAGTGCAGGTGCATGTCGGCTAACCTGCTGTAACAGCTGCTGGCTTTGATTCAGTAAGCTGATACAGTTCTGCTCATCATGTTCTGAGATGATCTGCATTATCTGATGGCCAGACTGGAGAAGTTGGCCCGCATTTTCCAGTAGCTTTTGCTCTTGCTCTAAGGCCTCAAGTTCATCTTCTTGAAGTGCAAGTTGATTTAGCTCTTCCAGTTGATAACTTAGTAGCTGGGTGCGCGCTGTTTTTTCTGCGCTATCTTCCGTTAGTTTTTTTAAGGTTTGCTCAAGTTTTTGCCAGCGTTGAAATTGCTGGCGCACCTTTTCTGCAACAGGTCGCTGTTGGGCAAAGTCATCTAACAAAATGCGATGATATTCGCGATGAAGAAGGCGTTGATGCTCATGTTGACCGTGAATATCGACTAGGAATTGACCTAGTTCTTTCAGTTGGTTTAGTGGGGCGGGCTGTCCATTAATATAGCTACGACTGCGGCCTTCACGTGTAACAATGCGGCGTATTTGGCATTCATTGTCTTGATCTAAATCGTGCTGAGATAGCCACTCTATTGCTTCGGGAATTTCACTTATATCGAAGGTTGCGGTGATTTCAGCACGCTCTTCTCCCTCGCGGACTGTATCACTGTCAGCTCGATCACCTAGGGTTAACCCCAGTGCATCAAGCATAATAGATTTGCCCGCACCCGTTTCACCACTGATGACGGTCATGCCGTTTTTCAGTTCTAGTTCCAGTTGGTCTACAAGCGCAAAATTATTAATCAATAGATGTGTCAGCATGATCGTCACGCATGGTTATTTATACAGTACTATGTATAAGATATTTTTGTCTTGGCTGCAATAGTTGCACCTTAAGTTAATAAAAAAATGAGTCATTAATTATAAAAACACGCTTGAATCGTGAAACATTGCCCCCATAAATCAGGCATTCTCAAGCTATTGCAGATAATGACAGGAGAAAGTGGATGGCTAACGATCAGCAGAAACACTCGGAAACAGCACCGGAAACCCCGGAGTCGATGCGTGCGGCTGAAGATGTCACCCCAGAAAGTGAGCAGAATGACGCGCCCACTGATGTAGCGGGTGATCAACAGGATGCTCCTCAAGAAAGCCAAGAGGATGTGTCTTTAAACGATGATGAACAAGCACAGCTTGCCTTGGCTAAAGATGAGATTGAGCGTTTGAAGCAAGCGCTGGTGGATACTCAGTTAAGAGCACAAGCTGAAATTCAAAATGTTCGTCGTCGTGCGGAGCAGGATGTCGAGAAGGCACACAAGTTTGCTTTGGATAAGTTCGCGCAAGAATTGTTGCCCGTGATCGATAGCCTCGAGCGAACCGTTCAGGCTTGCTCTTCAGAAGATGAGGTTGTTCGGCCGCTACGGGAAGGCGCGGAAATGACCCTGAACTTGTTTATCAGCAGTGTTGCAAAGTTCAATTTGGATGTGGTTGATCCAACAGGTCAGCCGTTTGACCCTGAATTGCATCAGGCGATGTCAATGGTCGATGCTCCCGATGCGGCACCTAATTCCGTTGTTGCGGTGATGCAAAAAGGCTACACCCTAAATGGACGTTTAGTTCGTCCTGCGATGGTTATGGTCGCAAAAGGGTAATTTAATCCATCTAAATGCGCTTGAAATAATCTGACTGAGCCCCATATAGGGATCAACAGCAAAACACAGAATTCAACCGCTACGCGGTTAACGATTACGGAGAGTAAAATGGGAAGAATTATCGGTATTGACTTGGGTACAACCAATTCATGTGTTGCTATTTTAGATGGCGACAAACCACGTGTTATTGAAAATGCAGAAGGCGATCGTACTACGCCATCCATCATTGCGTTTACTAATGATGGCGAAACCTTGGTCGGCCAGTCTGCAAAACGTCAGGCAGTGACTAACCCTGATAACACCTTATATGCTATCAAACGTCTGATTGGTCGTCGTTTTGAAGATGATGTTGTGCAAAAAGACATCAAAATGGTGCCATACAAAATCGTTAAAGCAGATAACGGCGATGCTTGGGTTCAAGTGCGTGACAATAAAATGGCTCCTCCACAGGTGTCTGCTGAAATCTTGAAAAAGATGAAGAAAACAGCTGAAGACTACCTAGGTGAGCCTGTGACTGCTGCCGTTATTACGGTACCTGCGTACTTCAATGATTCACAGCGTCAAGCCACGAAAGATGCGGGTAAAATTGCTGGTCTTGAAGTTAAGCGTATCATCAACGAGCCAACTGCTGCTGCATTAGCCTATGGTATGGATCAGTCTAAAGGCGATAAAACTATTGCGGTTTTTGACCTAGGTGGTGGTACCTTCGACGTATCCATCATCGAGATTGCTGATGTGGATGGCGAGCACCAGTTTGAAGTGTTGGCGACCAACGGTGACACTTTCTTAGGTGGTGAAGATTTCGACTTAGCGATCATCAATTACTTGGCTGATCAGTTCAAGAAAGAATCAGGTATTGATCTGCACAATGATCCTTTAGCGCTTCAGCGTCTAAAAGAATCGGCTGAAAAAGCAAAAGTTGAATTGTCATCTTCACAGCAGACCGATGTGAACTTGCCTTACATCACGGCTGATGCATCGGGTCCTAAGCATTTAAATGTGAAGCTGACTCGCGCTAAGTTAGAGTCGTTAGTTGAAGATCTGGTTGAGCGCTCACTTGAGCCATGTAAGATTGCTTTGAAAGATGCAGGTCTTTCAGCCTCTGAAGTCGATGAAGTGATTCTTGTCGGTGGTCAAACACGTATGCCTTTAGTGCAAAAGCGTGTTACTGATTTCTTCGGTAAAGAGCCACGTAAAGACGTTAACCCAGACGAAGCGGTTGCTATTGGTGCTGCGATTCAGGGTGCGGTACTGTCTGGTGATGTGAAAGACGTTCTGTTGCTTGACGTCACTCCGCTGACCCTCGGTATTGAAACCATGGGTGGCGTGGCTACGCCATTGATTGAGAAGAACACCACGATTCCTACCAAGAAATCTCAGGTGTTCTCTACTGCTGATGATAACCAGACTGCCGTGACCATTCACGTTGTCCAGGGTGAGCGTAAGCAAGCGAATCAGAACAAGTCGCTAGGGCGTTTTGATTTGGCTGATATTCCGCCTGCTCCACGTGGTGTGCCGCAAGTCGAAGTGACTTTCGATATTGATGCCAACGGTATTTTGAACGTATCAGCGAAAGACAAAGCAACCGGTAAGCAGCAATCTATCGTTATCAAAGCCTCTTCTGGTTTGAGTGATGAAGAAGTTGAACAAATGGTACGTGATGCTGAAGCGCATGCTGAGGAAGATCGTAAGTTTGAAGCCTTGTCTCAGGCACGTAACCAAGGCGATGCCATGGTTCACACCGCTAAGAAAACATTGAAAGATGCAGCGGATAAAGTCACTGATGATGAAAAAGCTAAAATTGAAGCGGCGATCAGCGATCTTGAAGAAGTGCTGAAAGGTGATGATAAAGAAGCGATTGAAAGCAAAACGGAAGCCCTAACCGAAGCAGTTTCTGCTGTTGCTCAGAAGATGTATGCCGATGCGGCTGCAGCTGAAGGTGCGCAGGGTGAACAGGCGAATGAAAAGCCCGCTGATGATGTGGTTGATGCTGAGTTTGAAGAAGTGAAGGATGACAAGAAGTAATCCTTGCACCTTAGCTTAACCCATTGAATTGAAGGCAACGCGGGCACCTGCCCGCGTTGTCGTGTCCGGCTCCCGTAGGAGTCATCGTTAACCGGATCAGATTCGGACTATGTCAAAAAAAGACTATTACGAACTACTGGGTGTCCCACGCGATGCCTCAGACCGCGATATTAAAAAAGCCTATCGTCGCTTAGCGATGAAGTACCATCCTGATCGTAATCCGGATGACAAGCAGGCTGAAGATAAATTTAAAGAGCTTAGCGAAGCTTATGAAGTCTTGTCTGACTCTCAGAAAAAGGCCGCATATGATCAATTTGGTCATGCTGGTGTTGACGGTCAAGGCATGGGCGGTGGTGGTTTCCACGGCGGCTTCGAAGGTAACTTCTCTGACATCTTTGGTGATGTGTTTGGCGATATCTTCGGTGGCGGTGCAGGTGGCAAACGTCGCAGCAGCGTTCAGCGCGGCGCCGATCTTCGCTATAACCTAGACCTAACACTTGAAGAGGCGGTGCGTGGCTGTGAAAAAAGCTTACGCGTTCCAACTCTAGTGGGTTGTGAAGTCTGTGATGGCAGTGGTGCAAAACCTGGCACTAGCGCAAAAACCTGTGGTACCTGTGGTGGTATGGGTCAAGTGCGTATGCAACAGGGCTTTTTCTCCGTGCAGCAAACCTGCCCAACCTGTCATGGTCAAGGTAAAGTCATTTCTGACCCTTGTAATGCGTGTCATGGACAGGGTCGTGTTGAGAAGGTCAAAACCCTACAGGTTAAAATTCCTGCTGGAGTCGATACGGGTGATCGTATTCGCTTATCGGGTGAAGGCGAAGCAGGCAGTCATGGTGGGCCTTCAGGTGACTTGTATGTTCAGGTCAATGTGCGTGAACATCCTATTTTCCAACGTGATGGAAAGCATCTGTATTGCGAAGTGCCGATTAGTTTTGTCGATGCAGCTTTAGGTGGCGAGCTAGACGTACCGACCTTAGATGGTCGTGTGAAGCTGAAAGTGCCGGCTGAAACACAAACAGGTAAACTCTTCAGGCTTCGTGGTAAGGGTATTGCCCCTGTCAGAGGTGGAAGTGTCGGTGACTTGATGGTCAAAGTGACGGTTGAAACACCCGTTAGCCTTAACAGTCGTCAAAAAGAGTTACTGCGTGAGTTTCAAGAGGCCACTGAAGAGGGTAAGCATAAGCATAGCCCTAAGCGTCATGGTTTCTTTGATTCCGTTAAGAAATTTTTTGAAGATATGACCTGATCAATATCGGGTCATTAAGCAGGTGTCAGATGCTGAGAATTGCAGTCACAGGTGCGGCAGGCCGCATGGGAAAAACACTGATTGAAGCAATCAATCAAGCGGACGGTGCGGTCTTATCGGCCGCCATTGTTGAACCTACCAGTAGCTTAATCGGTGCTGATGCAGGTGAGCTCGCTGGGCAAGGGAAGCTAGGTGTGCAGTTGAGTGGATCGCTTGAATCCGTTGCGGATGATTTTGATCTGTTAATTGATTTCACCGCTCCTGAAGTGACGATGCAAAATCTTGCATTTTGTGAAGCTAACGGCAAAAAAATCGTTGTCGGTACCACTGGATTGAATGCAGAGCAGAAACAGCGTTTGCAGCAAGCCTCAGTGACGACTGCTGTAGTCTTCGCTCCTAACATGAGTGTCGGTGTGAACCTGTGCTTCAAGTTACTCGAAATAGCCGCAAAAGCCTTAGGTGATGACGGTGGATACGATATTGAAGTTATTGAAGCACATCACCGTCATAAAGTGGATGCGCCTTCGGGAACTGCGTTGCGGATGGGCGAGGTTGTTGCTGATGCGCTAGGTCGAGATCTAAGCAAGTGCGCTGTTTACGGCCGTGAAGGGCAAACAGGTCCTCGTACTGCCAAAGAGATTGGCTTTGAAACCATTCGTGCGGGTGATGTGGTCGGTGATCATACCGTACTCTTCGCAACTGAAGGTGAGCGTATCGAAATCACTCACAAAGCTTCTAGTCGCATGACCTTTGCTAAAGGTGCTGTGCGTGCAGCGGTTTGGTTAGCGGATAAGCCGAAGGGCTTGTTTGATATGCAGGATGTGTTGAATCTTAAGTGATCTTAGTAAGGAAGTGAGTTGTTCAGCTCACTTCCTTACTATCTCTCTATTAACTGAACAGCCCCTTCGCTGAAGTGAGCAACCAATAGTAGGCATAAATACGGGGTATGCGGAACAGGATAGACGCTAGCAAAACCGTGTGCCAACGAATGTTCAACACTCCAGCAGTCCAGCAGGTAACAGAATAGGGAAGTGGTGTTACTGATCCTATCGCTACAGCCCAAAAGCCGTATTTCTGAATGAATTCATGATGTTCCTGCTCAAATTGACCAAACAGTTTTCTTGACCACTGAAAATGTCCTAGCCAGCGACCAATGCTGTACCCCGTCATGCCTGCAGCGACTGATATACAGCCTAAAATACCCACAAAAAACGGCCAGCGTTCAGCTAAATGTGTCTTCGAGATAATCACTAAGAGTATATCGGGCGGAAAAGGCGTTACTAAGGTGTCGGTGACCATTAAGATGGCAGCCAGACCCCAAAAGCCAATTTTATCAACGACCCAGCTGGTTGCCTGCGCCATTTCTTCTTCAAAAAGAATGCCAAGCGTTACTATAAGCACGATAAAAATCACTAAACCTAACAGTGCTTTAATTAAATTTTTCTGAATCATTTAGAAAACGCTACTCTGGGCAGGAATAAAAGTTGAAATTGTAAAGTGTTTCGAGTTTTCGGAAAAGTACAAGTAGCGGATACATCAGTTGTCGAAGATCAACTTATCAGCTGAGTGTGCTTGTAAAACCTGCATTAGCATGGCTTAATCTTGATAAGCGATTTAAACAGGAAGTAAGCCGTGTCCCAGTTGCTTTTATCCTATTCCAAAATACTGGAAATAGTAGGAGACCTTGTCAAGGTCTATGTTCCAGAGCCAGATAAACACTCCACCGGCAATATTGGTTTTGGCGATCTTGCCATTATTGAAAATCCTCATGATCCTTCCCAGTTACCGGCACTTGCTCAGGTGATAGAGATAGATCGTGACAAAGTGTCTTTGCAAGTTTTTTCTGGTACAAAGGGCTTATCGACCCAAGCCAGTATCCGCTTTTTAGGTCACTCCATGCAGGTCGCCTTCTCTACCAATATACTGGGTAGAGCCTTTTCTGGCGTCGGTGTGCCGATTGATTCGGGTCCTGATTTAAACGAAGAGCCTCATATTGAGATTGATGGACCGACGGTTAACCCGGCTCGTCGTGTACTAGCTTCGCGAATGATACGAACTGACGTGCCAATGATTGATATATTTAACTCCTTGGTTGAAAGTCAGAAAATCCCTATCTTCTCCGTAGCCGGCGAGCCTTATAACCAGCTTTTAGCGCAAATAGGCGCACATGCCGATGCAGATATTATTGTTTTTGGTGGTATTGGTCTGATTTTCGACGATTACCATTTCTTCAAAACAGCCTTTGCAGATGCCGGTGTGTTGGCTAAAACCGTTATGTATGTCCATTTAGGTTCTGACCCCACTGTAGAGGCGCTGTTAGTTCCAGATATGGCGTTGGCTGTTGCAGAACGTTTTGCAGTCGATGAAGGTAAACGCGTCTTGGTACTGCTAACTGATATGACCGCCTATGCCGATGCGTTGAAAGAGGTGGGTGTTGCAATGGAACATGTACCCTCTAACCGAGGATATATTGGCGACCTTTATTCCCAGTTGGCACGCCGTTACGAGAAAGCCTGTGACTATAAAGGCGCTGGCTCTGTCACGATTTTATCAGTAACCACTATGCCAGGTGACGATGTCACACACCCTGTACCCGACAATACCGGATATATTACCGAAGGTCAGTTTTACCTTCATGATGGTGTCTTGGACCCCTTTGGATCGCTGTCACGCTTAAAGCAGCATGTCATCGGTAAAGTTACCCGGGAAGATCACGGTCAAATTATGAATACCATGGTGCGCTTTTATGCCTCCGCACAGGATGCCCAACAGAAACAAGCCATGTCGTTTGAGTTAACTGAATATGACCATCGTTTATTACGTTTTGGCGAACTGTTCCGTAAACGTTTTATGGATATACGGGTGACCATTCCTTTAGAAAAAGCCTTAGATCTTTGTTGGAAAACTCTTGCAGAATGCTTTGAGGCAGAAGAGTTGTTGATGAAGCAGGACTTAGTGGATAAGTATTTCCCTGTTAGTGTTCAACGGAGTTAATCATGGCTCGATTAGCGCTCAACAAAAGCACCTTGAACAAAGAAGGTAGGAAAGTTAAAGCCTACCAAAAGTTCGTGCCAGCGCTAGACTTAAAACGTAAACAATTATTGGCTGCCCGTGCGGCGGCTGAACAAGCCTTGCTTCAGCAGCAACATGAGCTGTTACAGATTGAACAACAGGTAAAAGCTCAGCTGACGATGCTGCCCAATTATGAAGGCAAGGTTGATCAGTTGATCAGTATTCGTTCAGTAGAAATTGAGCAGATTAATCTCGTCGGTATTCGGTTACCCGAATTAAAGTCACTCGATGTGACACTGGAGCCTTATTCCTGTTTGGGAACCGAACATTGGCTTGATCATTTATCGAAATTGTTGAAACAGCAAGTGACGCTTCAAGTGCAGCAACAACTGCTGCATAAAAAGTTGGAATGCCTTAATTATGGGTTACAGAAAACGACACAACGATTAAATTTGTTCGACAAGGTATTAATCCCTCAGTCGCGTAAAAATATC
Organism: Nitrincola schmidtii; assembly: GCF_008973715.1. Classification (GTDB taxonomy): domain Bacteria; phylum Pseudomonadota; class Gammaproteobacteria; order Pseudomonadales; family Balneatricaceae; genus Nitrincola; species Nitrincola schmidtii. The sequence continues at coordinate 22,893 of NZ_WBOL01000004.1, read as the reverse complement.
CGTAAGATTCAGATCGCTCTGGCGGATGCAGAGCGTGCAGGTGTTGTTCGCGCCAAAATTGCAAAACGTAAGCGTTTGGATGTATCGCTATGAGTATCTTGCAGCTTAATAAGATTTCTCTGGTCGGCTTAACTGAGCAAAAGCCAAGGTTGCTGGATGCACTGCAGCAGTTAGGCTTGATGCATGTTATTCCATTGCAGGAGGCTGAGCAGCGCCAAGCTGCGGACGATAGCGTTAATCCCGAACGCTTGAAAAGAGCGTTGCAGTATCTGCTAAGTAGTCGGGAAAAGCGCCGCCAAGTCGTGCGCCTAAGACAGTTTAACCTGTCAGAGATGCTGGATCGCATCGACCATAATCGTTCGCAACGATTAGACTTAATGTCTCGACGAGATTTTCTTGAAAAACGTATTGCCGATTTAACGCCTTGGGGAGATTTTGCTCTACCAGCGCTAAATGATTTGGCGGGTCAAAAGCTGTGGTTTTATTTAGTACCTAACTACAAGATGCCAGCCGTTGAACGTTCTGGCTTAACTTGGCACTGTGTCCATCGTGATAATCGTCATGCTTATATCGTCGTGCTTTCCGAGCATGAACCTGACGCTAATCGAATGCCTGTTACGCGCACCTTTACGGGTACGATTCCACTCAGTCAGTTAGAGCAAAATCTAGAAGACTTAGAAATTGAGTTAGAAGCAGTTGAGGCCGAACGTGAAGCCTTGACGCGATGGATCTACCAATTGCAACGCTGTATTGCTGATACAGAAGATCGAGCTTTCTTGGCTGAAGTATCTGATCAAACTCTCGATTACGAAGAGATTTTCGCTATTCAGGGTTGGGTGGCTGCTAACTACCTATTAGAAATTAGACAGTTTGCAGAAGAAAATCATTTAGTCCTTTTGATTGAGCAGCCAGAGCCTGATGAACTACCTCCCACGTTGTTAGATAACCCTGAAAAGCTTCAGGGTGGACAAGAGTTGGTTAGCTTTTTTCAAATGCCAGGATATCGAAGCTGGGACCCTTCTCGTGTGGTGTTTTTCTCTTTTGCTGCCTTTTTCGCAATCATTATGTCTGATGCTGGCTATGCCATCTTGATGGGATTGGTTTTGGCATATTACTGGAAAGACATGGCTGCAAGTGAGACATCACGTCGCTTACGTTCATTAGCTGTCACTTTGACGGGCACCAGTTTGGTCTGGGGTGTGTTGGTTGGTAGTTACTTCGGTGCAGAGGCACCGGTTGAGTTCCTTGCGAAGCTGAAAATACTGGATTTACAAGACTTTGATGCAATGATGCGCTTTTCCATCACCTTTGGCGCTTTGCATCTAGTTTTGGCTAACTTAATGATGGCTTGGGTTAGGCGAACCCGGCTTGAAGCTTGGGCTTCAGTCGGTTGGACTGTGACGATCCTGTCAGCACTGGCCGGTTGGTTACAAGGTTTCCATCTAATACATTGGCTGGTGTTTGGCGCGGGTGTAGCGACTGTCGTGTTGATGTCAAATCAACAACAGCAATGGCAATTACGCAATGTGATTTGGGGAGCCTTAGCCTTGACCAATATTACCAAGCTATTTGGTGATATTTTAAGTTATCTGCGTTTGTTTGCGCTGGGTCTTGCCAGTGCTTCTTTGGCGATTACGTTCAATCAACTTTCCGTGGATGTTGCCAATGCATTACCTGGAATTGGTGTTTTCTTACAATTACTCATCTTACTGACGGGGCATCTATTGAATTTCGTGCTGACAGTCGTCAGTGGGGTTATTCATGGTTTGCGTCTTAACTTAATTGAATTTTACAACTGGAGTTTGGCGGATGAAGGCTATGCCTTCCGTCCTTTCTCAAAGCAGGAGGTTACACCTTGGACAACCTGATTATGGCATTAGGCTGGGCAGGCCTTTACGGCCCGATGGCACTTGGCGCAATTGGCAGTATGATCGGCTGTTCTTTGGCAGGTCAAGCGGCAGCCGGTGCTCTTCTAGAAACAGAAACAGGACACGGTAGATACATCGGGATATCGGCGATGCCGTCATCCCAGTCTATCTACGGCATCGTGGTTATGTTTGCACTCAACCGTGAAGTGACTCCGGAAAATGCTGCGGGCCTAGCGGGCATCGGTTTACTCTGTGGATTGGCGTTAATGTTCAGTGCGATCTATCAGGGTCGTAGCTGTGCATCGGCGATCAATGTCTCCAAAATTCGTCCTGAAATTTTTGGTATGTCGTTAGCACCAGCCGCGATTGTAGAGGGCTTCGCCGTGTTCGCGTTTATTTTTGCTTTGGTTATTAGCGCTGGTGTTCCAGCCTAGGAGTGGATGATGAATCATCATGAAAAACATCATCCCTCTTCAGGTGTTGAAGCCTTAATCGAGCAACTGCGAGATCAAGGTGTTCAACGTGGTCGTGACGAGGCTGAGCAACTATTAAAAGATGCACGGCAAAAAGCGAATCAAATTCTTGAAGATGCCCGTCACGAAGCGGATGTATTGCTTCTGCAAGCGAAGAAAGAAGCGGAGCAAACCCGAAAAGCGGGTGAAGATGCGCTAAAAATGGCTGCTAGAGACCTGTTGTTGACCTTAAAAGAAACCATGGCGTTGAGTTTTGCTGATCAAGTTGAGCGCTTGGTTGAACAACAGATGGACAATCAAGAATTTATGCGTCGTCTTATTCTTGAGTTGGCAGGCAAAGTGCGCGATCAATCTCAAATGACCCATCATGAGATTGAAATTTTATTACCTGATGAATTTATAGGCTTAGATGAGTTGCGTCGTAATGCGCATGAATATCGTCAAGGTCAGTTAAGCCAATTTGTTCAATCCCTGTCAGCTGATCTATTGCGAGAAGGCGTCCGTTTGGATTCACACACGGGACGTGGGCTGCGGATACGTTTGGTGGGTAAAGAGATAGAGATAGATTTGACCGAGTCCTCGATTGCAGAGGTGCTGTTGAAGCACTTACAACCTCGTTTTCGGGCCTTGTTAGAAGGGGTGATTCGCTAGTGGCGAACTACTATACGCTGGTCACCTGTCTGCCGTGGTTACCTGAGCAGATGGAAAAGTGCACACAGCTTCCTCTATCACGTATTGCGCTTAACCGGCGTCTAACGCTGTTAAGTCCAGAGGATCAGCAAAGCCTTGCTATTGCTGAAGCACTTTATCACCCGTCAGTGACCGAGGTGCAACCTGATCGCGAGCGAGTTCAGCAGTGGCAAAAACAGATCGCTGAACTGCCATCTTCTGTACTGCAAGAGTTGGTCACACAGCGTTTAGAAATACAAACCTTAATGGCAGCTTTGCGTTACCGAAAGCGCCCTAATACCTCTGCCGAACACTTTTATGGTTATGGTCGTTTGACCGAGTGGATAAAAAACCACTGGAAAGAGCCTCTATTTGCACTAGAAACACAAATAGACCCTTTAGAGCAGTGGGGAGAGCTATTTAGCTCTGAACATAGCGGTGATTTACAGTCGCAGCTGGATCGATATTTTTGGCAGCAGTTGCTTGCCGTAGAGCGTAGTCATCATTTTACCATCGAGACAGTGGTGAGTTTTGTGCTGCGCTGGGGTATTGCAGAACGTCGCCTGAAAAGTGATGCCGAGACTGCGTTGGCCGACTTTCATACCCTGAGTGATACGCTCCTACATAGTAGTGGTATCCAACAGCAATTGAATAGCTTGTTTGAGGACATGAACAGATGAATGGAACGCCGATTACAGCCCGAGTTGCCGGGGTACGGGATGACATAGTGACCATTCGCTTGATGAAAGATGAGCATGGTGAATATTATCCGCTGATAAAAAATGAAGTGGTGTATATCTGTCCGGAAAGACGTCCTGTAGATCAGCGTCAAGAGCGTTTACAGGCTGAAGTGCTGCGCGTTCGTCACGGTGAAGCGGATGTACAAGTGTTTGAGAATACACGTGGCGTCTCAATAGGCGATCGTGTTGAGCAAAGTGATCGCTTACTGTCAGTGGCATTAGGTCCAGGATTATTAGGGCAGATTTATGATGGTTTGCAAAATCCCCTTGAGCTCATTGCTTCTCAGCATGGCTTTTTTCTACCCAGAGGCTTAGACGTCGATGGCATAGATAATCAGCATCTGTGGGCCTTTCAGCCAACTGTTAAAATCGGCGCAAAAGTGCGTGCCGGTGACCCGCTTGGAAAAGTCCAAGAAAGACGCTTTACTCACAAAATCATGACACCCTTCAAGCTGCGTGGTGATCTGGAAGTAACCTGGATTCAAGAAGGAAGCTTTACCGTAACTACGCCTATTGTTCGTCTAAAAGACGTGAACGGTGAAGAACATGAAATTACCATGCGTCAGTTCTGGCCCGTTCGTGTTCCGGTTAACCGAGATTTACTGCGAACAGGTTCGAGCGAGCGCTTGTATCCAGATCAGCCCATGTTAACGACTATTCGTTTGATCGATACTTTTTTCCCTGTAGCAAAAGGGGGAACTGCCTGTATTCCTGGGCCTTTCGGTGCGGGTAAAACGGTACTGCAAAGCTTGATCTCTCGTTATTCCGATGTCGATATTGTGGTCATCGTTGCCTGTGGTGAGCGAGCGGGTGAGGTGGTTGAAACCATTACCGAGTTTCCAAAAACGGCTGATCCCAAAGGCGGCACCTTGATGGATCGAACGGTTATTATTTGCAACACTTCGTCGATGCCGGTTGCCGCGCGAGAAGCCTCCATATACACAGGTATCACGATCAGTGAGTACTACCGTCAAATGGGTTATAACGTGTTGCTGATTGCTGACTCGACATCTCGTTGGGCACAAGCGATGCGTGAAACCTCAGGTCGCTTAGAGGAGATCCCTGGTGAAGAGGCTTTTCCTGCCTATCTTGACTCTGCCGTACGAGCGCTTTACGAGCGTGCTGGCTTAGTGCGTACTAACGATGGTTCTTTAGGTAGTTTGACGCTGATAGGAACCGTTTCGCCTGCCGGGGGTAACTTTGAAGAGCCGGTGACTCAGTCAACCCTCAGAACGGTGAAAACCTTTCTAGGATTAAGTGCTGATAGGGCCTATAAGCGTGCCTATCCTGCAGTAGACCCGCTCATTTCTTGGTCACGTTATTTAGCTCAACTAGAAAGTTGGTTTAACACCCATCTGGATGTCGACTGGGTACCTCAAGTACGTGAAATGCTCAAACTACTAAGGCAGGGTGAAGAGGTTCAACAAATGATGCAGGTGACCGGTGAAGAAGGCGTCACCTTAGAAGACTATATTGTTTGGCAAAAATCTCAGTGTCTTGATCAGGTCTATCTACAGCAGGATGCGTTTGATCCTGTGGATATCTCCACACCGATCGATCGTCAACGAGATCTATTTCGTTTATTGGTTAGAAGCCTAGAGGGCATGCCAGCACTGAGCACTAAAGAAGCTGTACGTAAGCACTTTGTTCACCTAACCGGTTTATTAAGAAATCTTAATTACACCCGACAGGATAGCCCAGAATATCAGCGCTTATGGCAGGAGATTGAAGCCTTATCGGCACCTCATCATTGATGGGTGCCCATTTCACAGCATAGCTCGCCTTCCGGTCCTCTACTGAGTGCAATGTGTCGAAGAGGGAATTTTCCTTCTTTGCGATCACTAAAGAAGAATTGTAAAGCGTTCTTGATGGTAGGAAATGCCAGTTCATTCCAAGGTATTTCGTCTTCTGTAAAGAGTCTAACTTCTAATGACTCTTCACTAATGGAAAAGTCAGGTTCAGGCATTTCCGCAAGATAAATCATCTGAACTTGATCGACATGTAGGATCGAGGTTACGGTGTAAAGACTGAGTATATTAACTGAGGCATTCGCTTCTTCAAGTGTTTCACGCATAGCGGCTTGTTCAGTCGATTCGCCATTTTCCATAAAGCCGGCCGGCAAGGTCCAAAGCCCATAGCGAGGCTCTATGGCGCGTTTGCAAAGCAATACTTGATCCTGATAAACGGGTAAACATCCTGCAATAATGCAAGGGTTCTCATAATGAACCGTGTGGCAGTTATTGCAGACGTATCGGTGACGGTTATCACCTGCAGGTATTTTCTGCTCTACCACAGCACCACAGTTTGAACAGTATTTCATCTTTGCTTCCTTCTTGCCTGAACCTTCATTGTAGACAGATCCAATAGGGCTAGTCGACCCGTTTATTTAAGGCTATGATTATTTTCACTAGGGGGACTCATGCTCAGTCAAGCTATTCATCGAATTCAACATCACCGTCCATGGTCGTTACGTCGCAAAGGGCGTGAGGCTGCTGTCCTCATACCGATCACTCACTCAGAAGAACATCCCGAGATTATTCTTACCGTTCGCTCTTCTACCTTAAATACCCATCAGGGTGAAGTCTGTTTTCCCGGTGGTAAACGAGATCCTGATGATCTTCAATTGAAGCAAACCGCCCTGCGTGAAACCGAAGAGGAGTTGGGTATTCAATCGAAAGATATTGAACTCTGCGGTGCGCTTGGGCAGGTAGTTTCAAAACATCATTTACATGTCACACCTTGGGTTGGGTTAATACCTCCGCAACTCCCTTTACATCCGAATCCCGAAGAGATAGCTCGAGTATTCAATGTACCTATACGCTATTTTTTAGAACAAGGAGCACCCAAGCTACAACGATTGAGTGTTGAGGGTCAGATTTGGGAATTACCCTACTGGGACTATCAAGGCGAACATATTTGGGGGCTAACCGCGTATATTATCTGCGAATTGTTGACGGTGGGGTTCAAAATGCCCATGCCGATGCCCACTAGACCTGAGCGCGGCATGGGGTCTTCTGCATAATTAGCCGATACGATCTTTCTTAATCGAAATCATTCTAACCGTTTTGATAAACTTATCTTGAATTTGCAGGGTTTCCAGCCGGTATTCACCAATCACCATACAGATATTGGCGTCAGGTAGGGATTCCAGTGTTTCGGTTATTAGACCATTCAGTGTTTTTGGGCCATCGGTTGGTAGTTGCCAATGTAAAGCGCGATTGATATCACGAACATAAGCACCGCCATCGATAAAATAACTTCCATCATCTTGAGGATGGATATCCTCCACTAAGTCATTATTTTCCTCGGAAAGCTCACCAACGATCTCTTCAAGAATATCTTCAAGCGTCACGATACCTTCAACATCGCCATACTCGTCTACCACAATACCAATACGACGGCTCTGCTTTTGGAAATTCAGCAGTTGTGTTTGTAGAGGAGTGCTTTCAGGAACGAAGTAAGGCTCTCTAGATACGGTTAAAATACTGTCTTTAGTGACTTCACCGCGCTGTATGAGTTGTGCCAAATTACGCATGTGCAATAGACCCACCACATGGTTAATATCACCATGATAAATGGGTAAGCGAGTGTGCTGGGTCGTCGATAGCTGCTCTAATATCTGCTCGATAGACTGATCTAAGTCTATCCCTTCCACTTCGTTGCGTGGAATCATGATGTCGTTAACGGTGACTTCTTCCAGTTCCAGTACCCCGAGTAGCATTGATTGGTTGCGCTTAGGCAGCAGCGCTCCCGCTTCGTGAACCAAGGTACGTAGCTCTTCTGTGCTTAAATGGTCGTTGCCGTGTTCGCCGGGACGAACACCGAAAAGTCGAAGTAAGTTGTTAGTGATGGCACCCACGAGCCAAACCAGAGGATAGAATACTTTCAGCAAAATCTTTAAGACATAACTTGCTGGAAAGGCGATCTTTTCCGGATGAAGTGCAGCAAGCGTTTTGGGTGTGACTTCTGCAAAAATCAAAATAATCAGGGTTAAGGCAATGGTTGCAATGGCGATGCCGGCGTCACCCCAAAGCTTAACAGCAATGATTGTAGCAATCGCTGAAGCAAGTATGTTGACAAAGTTGTTGCCGATCAGAATGACACCGATTAGGCGATCAGGTCGTTCTAAAAGCGAACTGGCATTGATAGCAGCGCGGTGGTTCTTTTTGACAAGGTGCCGAAGTCGATAACGGTTAAGCGCCATCATAGAGGTTTCGGAGCTAGAGAAAAAAGCTGACAGGATAATCAGAAAACCAAGCAGGATCAGCAATGAGCTTATCGACGCGTCTTCCAAAATGTAGGGTCCATGTTAAAAAAGTTGAACGCCATTTTCAGAGTAGAGAGCGGCCCTGTCAATAGCGAAGTAGTCCATTAAAGAATGAATTCAAGCACCAGTTTGGAGCCAAAGTAACCCAGCATTAATAGTAAAAAGCCGCCAATAGTCCAGCGGACTGCAGTTATACCACGCCAGCCAAGTATTTGTCTGCCGCCTAATAGCGTGGCATAAATCAGCCATGCTGCTATAGACAGTATTGTCTTATGTGCTAGGTGTTGTGCAAACAAGTTATCCACAAACAACCAGCCACTAATCAATGAGATGCTTAGCAGAATGAAGCCTACCCACAGCATTTCAAAAAGTAGTTTTTCCATAATTTGCAAAGGAGGTAGGCTGGCAACTAACCCGCGTGTGTGGTGCTGTTTCAGAGCTTGTTGCTGGCGCCATAAAAGAACTGCCTGTAAAGCCGCTAAGGTGAAGATACTGTAGGCTAAAACGGATAGTAAAATATGTAAAAAAAGTCCACTGCCATAGGGTTTTAGTACATCAGAAGCTGGCATTAGGCTGGCAAGTAGCACCGTGATGGCTGCCATAGGAAATACACCAATAAACAGGTTATCTATTTTTTGACGTAAGCTGCTACCAATGACTAGTGCAGTCACTAGCCAACTGATCAAAGACCCCATGCTGAAAAGCCCAAGATCAATACCAGTTGGATGATGAAGTGTGTGATAGACAGAAACACCATGCAACGCAAAGCCAGCTATTCCGAACAGTATAACTGTCGGTCTAACGTTTATTTTACGACCTGTTGCACGCTGCCATTGCATCCATGATGCGATAGCGTAACTAATGGCTGCAGTTAATGAGATGAAAATCAGCATCCAATGAATCTCCTATCAAGCGCACAAGTTTGGCATAAAGTTGTTAAAGAAGAAATATAGGGTGCCGTGAAGTGACGGGGATCTGTATAATACGCAGTAATTTAGATTGATTATCACAACAGACGTTATCTATTGAGTTCTGTTGGGGGTAAAAGACTCATTATAGAGGCACAGCATGTTTGACAATCTTACACAACGATTAACACAAACCTTACGAAGTGTCACGGGACAAGCCCGTCTGACCGAAGAGAATATCAAAAGTACGCTTCGTGAAGTTCGTATGGCGCTTTTGGAAGCTGACGTAGCGCTGCCAGTTGTCAAAGCGTTTATCGATAGCGTCAAAGAGCGTGCAGTCGGTCAAGAAGTTAGTAAAAGTCTGAGTCCTGGTCAGGTATTCGTTAAGATTGTTAATGAAGAACTGATTAAAGTGATGGGCGAAGCTAACTCCGAGCTAAACCTAAGCACCACCCCTCCCGCTGTTGTCATGATGGCAGGTTTGCAAGGTGCGGGTAAAACGACCTCGGTTGCTAAACTGTCACGCTTTTTGAAAGAGCGAAAAAAGAAGAAAGTATTGGTGGTGTCTGCTGACGTTTATCGTCCGGCAGCTATCCGTCAGTTAGAAACTCTGGCAGCCGATGTTGGGGTTGATTTCTTCCCCTCGGATATCAGTCAGAAGCCAATTGATATCGTCAATTCGGCGATCCGTCATGCCCGTCTTCAACATCACGATGTACTGATAGTCGATACTGCAGGTCGTTTGGCGATTGATGATGCTATGATGGCGGAAATTCGTGACCTGCATGCCGCGGTCAATCCTGTTGAAACCCTATTTGTGGTTGATGCCATGACGGGGCAAGATGCGGCGAATACTGCGCGTGCTTTCAACGAAGTACTGCCACTCACTGGTGTGATCCTAACCAAAACCGATGGTGATGCGCGTGGTGGTGCTGCGCTTTCGGTACGTCATATTACCGGTAAGCCAATTAAATTCCTCGGTGTGGGTGAAAAAACCGATGCCTTAGAGGCTTTCCATCCTGATCGTGTTGCTTCACGTATCCTTGGAATGGGAGATGTGCTGAGCTTAATTGAAGAAGCTGAGCAAAAGATCGATAAGGTTAAAGCCGAAAAGTTAGCGAAGAAAATCACCAAGGGTAAAGGCTTTGATCTAGAAGATTTCCGTGAACAGATTCAGCAGATGAGTAATATGGGCGGCATGATGGGAATGCTGGAAAAATTACCGGGTATGGGGCAGATGGCCCAAGCGGCCCAAGCTGCTCAAGCTGAAAAAGGGATGAAGCAGTTTGAAGTGATTATCAATTCTATGACACCGAAAGAGCGTCGTAACCCGGATATTATCTCTGGCTCAAGAAAACGTCGTATTGCCCTCGGTTCTGGAACACAAATTCAAGATGTAAACCGTTTGCTAAAACAGCATAAGCAGATGGCTAAGATGATGAAAAAGTTTGGAAGCAAGTCTGGTATGACCAAGCTCGCTCGAGGAATGAAGGGTATGTTGCCTTCTGGTATGGGCGGTGGCGGTGGTTTTCCTCGCTTCTAACGGTATCAATGCTTTTATTTATTGGTTGTTTGGCGTACAATTCGCGCCTTGTTTTTTAAGAATGGCCCCCGTCTTGTCGGCTTAAGCAGCGAAGGGGCGGGGATTTTTAACGATGGGCGATCCTAAAACCCATCCTTGCGAAATAAAGGGGTCCAGCGCATGGTCACTATTCGTTTGTCTCGCGGCGGCGCCAAAAAGCGTCCGTTTTATCAAATCACCGTTGCCGATTCACGCTTTGCTCGTGATGGCCGCTTTATTGAGCGGGTAGGCTTTTTTAACCCTGTAGCCCGGGGTCAGGAAGAGCGTCTGCGCGTCGACCTAGAGCGTGTTGACTATTGGGTCAGCAAAGGTGCACAGACCTCTGAGCGCGTTGCTCAGTTGCTGAAAGATGCACGCAAAGCAGCCGCACAATAAGTTTGGCGGATCTGACAGGCATGGAGAAAGACGCAGCGAATGAGCTCACTTTGATCGGCAAGTTAGCCGCTCCTTATGGAGTGAAAGGCTGGGTGAAGGTTTATTCCTACACCGACCCGATTGAAAACGTCTTTACTTACAAACCCTGGCAGATAAAACGTGATGGCAAAATGGTTTCGATTAAACTCGAATCAGGTAAGCCGCACGGAAAAGGCTTGATTGCCAAGTTGGCAGGTATAGAAACCCCTGAACAGGTAAAAGAGTGGACTGGCGTGGAAATTTACGTCTCCATGGATCAATTACCTGCACTCGAACCGGGTGACTATTACTGGAGTCAGCTTGAAAATCTTTTGGTATTTACCGAATCCGGCGAATTGCTGGGGCGGGTAGATCACCTGATTGAAACCGGTTCTAACGATGTGTTGGTTGTTCATGCAACCGATGAGAGTTTGGATCAGGCTGAACGTCTGATTCCCTATTTGCCGGATCAGGTGATTAAAGAGATAGATCTTAAAGCAGGAACGATGCGGGTTGATTGGGACCCGGAGTTCTAGATGTGGTTTGGAATCGTTAGTCTATTTCCTGAGATGTTTACAGCCGTCACTGGTTATGGCATCACAGGACGTGCGGTTCGAAATGGTTTGCTGAGTGTTGAGTGTTGGAATCCAAGAGATTTTACACTCGATAAGCATCGCACAGTGGATGACCGACCTTATGGCGGTGGTCCTGGAATGCTGATGAAGGTGCAGCCATTACGAGATGCAATTCAGGCTGTTAAAGCTGAAGCGCCCGGTAAGCCCAGAGTGATTTACCTTTCTCCTCAGGGGAAACGTTTAACACAAGCTGGGATATTGGAGTTAGCGCAAGCGGATAGTCTGATTTTAGTCGCAGGGCGTTACGAAGGGATTGATGAACGTCTGATTGAAGCAGAAATAGACGAAGAATGGTCGCTGGGTGACTTTGTTCTCAGTGGTGGTGAGTTGCCGGCCATGGTGATGGTCGATGCGATATCTAGAATGTTACCCGGAGTATTGGGGCATGAGGATTCAGCAGCGGAAGACTCATTTGCAGAGGGTTTGTTAGATTGCCCTCACTACACGCGACCTGAAGAGCTTGATGGTAAGCAGGTTCCAAGTGTGTTGTTAGGTGGTAACCATGCTGAAATTAAGCGCTGGCGCTTAAAACAGCAGTTAGGAAGAACCTGGCAGCGACGACCAGATCTACTGGATAAGATTGAACTTAACCCCGAACAGCAGGCGTTGTTAAGCGAATATATCCGCGAAGCCGAACAGGCGTGCGGTTGAAAAAAACAGGAGCGAGCGATGAGCAGCAAAAGTAATATTATTCAGCAGATCGAAGCTGAACAAATGAATAAAGAGGTGCCTTCATTTGCACCTGGCGACACTGTTGTCGTTCAAGTAAAAGTAGTTGAGGGCGATCGTAGCCGTCTTCAGTCTTTCGAAGGTGTTGTGATTGGTATTCGTAACCGCGGTTTAAACTCTGCGTTTACTGTACGTAAAATCTCTCACGGCGTGGGTGTAGAGCGTACTTTCCAGACTTACAGCCCAGTCATTGACAGCATCAGCGTCAAGCGTCGTGGTGATGTGCGTCAAGCGAAACTTTACTACTTGCGTGAGCGTAGTGGTAAATCTGCGCGTATCAAAGAAAAATTGGGTTGATTGTTTCAAATCTTCCACTAAAAACGGCCTAAGGGCCGTTTTTTAGTTAAAAGGGGTTCGCCAAACTACTAAAATCTGCCTAGAATGGACATATACATGGGGAGCGGGGTTAAATGGTCTGAATGCGAATACTTAAGCACCTATCAAAAGCACTTTTTTTACTGTTGATCCTTGCGTTGGCGCTCTATGGTCTTTATTACTATCAGGTTAAAAGATCCGTTGATCGTCAACTACAAGAGATGGGCCCCTTCGTAGATGCTCAATATGATTCGCTTTATGTGAATCCACTAGGCGAGATTACCCTCAATACCGTTGCCGTTAACCTCATGGGTCAATCGGGTATTATCATTGATAGTATCAGCCTGAAATCTGATCCTCTTTTCTTTTTGCAGTTTGAATCCCGAGTGAATCAGGGCGATTGGCCAGACTCTTTGACCTTGGCTATAGAAGGACTCAACGTCGATTTTAATATGCCCTTGTTCTTGATGATGGAGCAATTCGCTACGAATGATAGTGAAGGGGTTCAGTTAGCAGCTTTAGGTTGTGGACGAGTCACTCAATTTGATATGTCCGCACTTCGTATGATGGGCATGCGTCAGGGTCGCTTTGATTTCTTCCTCAATCTTCGCGGTCGCGATATGGGGCCTCTGAATCTTCAACTTCTCACCAACATGCAAGGTTGGGGCGAGTTGTTGCTTGATGTTGACGTTGGTGGGAATGTTGGATTGGGAAATCTAACTGCTGCACCTAGTTTACAACGCGTAAGTTTTAGTTTGCGTGACACAGGTTTTAACCAGCGAAGAAACCAATTCTGCTCCATGCAATCTGGATTATCACTGGCTGAGTATCGTCAAGAGCACCAAAGCTTAGTGAATGATTGGGTAGCACAAACTATGATACCGGTGCCCGAAAATTTAATTTCTGCTTATCATCAATTAGCTGAGCCAGGTGCAAGCTTTTCTATCCAGTTGAATACCGAAGGTCTTAATCAATCTGATTTGTTGTCACCAGATCAATTATTTGAACGTTTAAGTCAGCAGTTAAGTGTTACGATTAATAATCAAGTTCAAGTGATCGATGCAGAGAGTGCTAATTTGATGTTGGCGTTGATTCAGCAACCGGTGGTGTTGTCTTCAGAGGATGTATCAGAGCCAGTTGAAGTAGATCCCTCCTTGCCAAGAAGTATGCCGGGTGTCGCCTCTCCTCCTGCTCAAACTGTGCAATCAGCAGTGCCTAGACGATATCAACAAACATCACCAGAAGATTTAGTGAACTATGTTGGGCATCCGGTAAGATTCTTTACCTCTTTTGGTAAGCGTGTTGATGGTGTATTGGTAAGTGTAGAAGGTTCAACTGTCCGAGTTGCTGAACGTGTTCAGCATGGTGTCGCCCAGTACCCGGTTGAATTAGACACGATTCAGGGAACAGAGGTTTATCGTTGAGTGTTGATCGTCGTTTTAATGCCCTGCGACCCACAGAAAAAGACCAGCGTATTATCGAAGAGTTTATTCGGCTTGCATGGCTTGAAAAGGGCTTAAGTAAAAATACGCAACAGTCTTATCAGCGAGATTTGAACCATTTTGCCGCCTGGTTAAATCAACAAGGTATCTCAATCGATCAAGCCCAGCGTGCTGATCTTCAACGATATTTAGATTGGCGCGTTACACAAACCTTTAAGGCAGTGTCGACTTCCCGAGTATTATCTTGTTTAAGGGGGTTTTTTCGTTATTTGCTTCGAGAAGGTCAGATTCAACACGACCCAACACTGAATATATTAAGCCCTAAACCCGGTCGACCATTACCCAAAACGCTTAGCGAAAGTGATGTTGAAGCCCTGTTAGCTGCCCCCGATACATCCGATACGCTAGGGTTAAGAGATAGAACAATGCTTGAACTGCTCTATGCGGCCGGTTTGCGAGTGACAGAGTTAGTTACCCTTAGTTTACAGCAGATCAGTCTTCAGCAAGGAGTAATGCGGATTGTCGGTAAGGGTAACAAAGAAAGATTAGTTCCCGTGGGCGATGAGGCTTTGGATTGGCTTCGACTCTATTTTAAGCAGGCTAGGCCTTTATTATCTATACATGCGGATCAAGAGGTGGTTTTTTTAAGTCAGCGTGGTACACAAATGACTCGCCAAACTTTTTGGCATCGTATTCGTCAACACGCAATGACAGCAGGTATTGAAAAGCCTATTTCACCTCATGTGTTAAGGCATGCGTTTGCAACCCATTTATTAAATCATGGCGCGGATTTGAGAGTTGTGCAGATGTTATTAGGGCATTCAGATCTGTCAACGACTCAGATATATACTCATGTAGCCACGCATCGTTTACAGTTATTGCATCAAACTCATCACCCGCGAGGATGAGAAGGTGAACTTTTATTGAGCTGCATTATCAGAGAGAAGAGAGTTAAACGTGAAAGCAATTAAAAATACTGAGGTAACTATGAAAATATCCACGTTGTGGGTTAGTTTAATCGCTGCATTATTGATATCAACACAGGCTATGGCAGATCCGCGTGACACTATCCGCGAGCAGTTACTAAAAGCGGATGCTAGAATCCCTGTGAAAAGTGTTCAGTCGACTGATATGCCCAGTGTTTATGAAGTTGCGCTTGAAAGTGGAGAGATTTTGTATGCCCATGAATCAGGAGAATACTTTATTGTTGGCCACCTGTTTCGAATAGATGACCAACAAGGCATAGTCAATGTTACTGAGCAAACGCAAAATGAAATGCGCACCGAAGCTTTAGCTGCGGTTCCAGCAGAGCAGAAAATTACCTATCCAGCTAAGGGTGAGCGCAAGACTACCATCCATGTATACACCGATGTGGATTGTCCTTACTGTCGCCAGTTGCATGATGAAGTCGCTGCGTTAAATGAAATGGGTGTTGAAGTCTCTTATTTGGCCTTTCCACGTGGCGGTCCAAATACCGCGACCTATAAAACCATGGTGTCGATCTGGTGTGGAGAAACAGCGGATGAGCGTGTGAAATTGATGGATCGAGTTAAATCCGGCGCGAAAGTGTCAGAGAAAAGCTGTGAAAATCCGGTTTTTGATCAATTGGTTCTTGGACAGAAAATGGGTGTTTCTGGTACACCAGCAATGGTCTTGGAAGATGGTTCTATCATTCCGGGTTACATGCCAGCTGCACGTATTGCGCAGATGCTAGGCATTAACTAATTAAGTCAAATAAGGTCTCAAAGGACGGGGGCGTGCATAGTGCATCGCCCCCGTTTTCGTTATACTAGAGCCCATTTTTTATCCACTTGTGTGGAATTATCTAGCGAACTATATCTGTGAGGTGTGTTTTGAAGCCGGTTAGAGTCGGGATCTGTGGGCTGGGTACTGTCGGTGGCGGTACATTCAATGTGCTGACAAGGAATGCAGGTGAAATTGCTCGCCGTGCGGGTCGTACGATCGAGGTGACCGCCATTGCCTCTCGTCACGACAATCCAGCTTGCAACACCAGCAGTTATACCCTTCAAAGCGATGTCATGGCATTAGCACGTGACCCCAACATCGATGTGATTGTTGAGTTGATCGGTGGTTATGATGTTGCCAAAGAACTGGTGATGACGGCGATTGAGCATGGCAAACACGTGGTTACAGCCAACAAAGCCTTGATCGCGGTGCATGGTAATGAGATTTTTGCGGCTGCGCGCGCTAAAAATGTCGTGGTAGCTTTTGAAGCGGCTGTAGCGGGTGGTATTCCCATCATTAAAGCCATTCGTGAAGGTCTTGCGGCTAACCAGATTAACTGGCTAGCAGGTATCATTAATGGTACTGGCAATTTCATCATGACTGAAATGCGTGAAAAAGGTCGTGCTTTTAACGATGTTTTAGCAGAAGCCCAAGCGCTGGGTTATGCGGAAGCAGATCCTACCTTTGATGTTGAAGGCATCGATGCCGCACATAAGTTGACCATTTTGGCATCCATCGCCTATGGTATTCCTTTGCAGTTCGATAAAAGCTATACCGAAGGAATCAGTAAAATTACCCCTGATGATGTTCAGTATGCTGAAGAGTTAGGTTATCGAATCAAACACTTGGGCATCAGTCGTCGTACTGATCAAGGTATTGAACTGCGCGTGCATCCAACCCTAATTCCTAAGTCTGCTTTGTTAGCTAACGTCAATGGCGTGATGAATGCTGTGTTGGTATCAGGTGATGCAGTGGGTCAAACACTCTACTACGGACCCGGTGCCGGAGCAGAGCCAACCGCATCCGCTGTCATTGCAGATCTGATCGATGTTGCCCGTTTATTAGATACCGATGCGCAAAGTCGCGTACCCCCATTGGCCTTCCAGTCTGATGAGTTGTCTGAACTTCCAGTGTTGCCTGTTGAACAGACAGTGAGTGGTTACTATTTGCGCCTTCAAGCAGTGGAGCGTCCTGGGGTATTGGCTCATGTCACGCGTATTCTTGGTGAAAAAGGTATTAACATCGAAGCGATCGTGCAGAAAGAAACGCGTGAAGCACAAGTGCCGGTCATCATGCTAACGCAGCGTGTTGAAGAGCGCATGATGAATGAAGCGATACGTGAAATTGAAGCGCTTCCCGATATTCTTGGTGATGTGATCCGCATCCGTATCGATCATCTGGAAGGTTGAGGTTAAAAGATGAAGTATATTTCAACGCGTGGTAAAGCTCCGGTATTGAGTTTTTCCGATGTTCTATTAGCTGGCTTGGCCGATGACGGTGGCCTTTATGTGCCAGAGACCTTGCCTAAATTTAGCCACGAAGAGATCGCTTCTTGGGTAGGTTTACCTTATAACGAGCTAGCATTTAAGGTGATTAAGCCGTTTGTGGCTGATTGCATTAATGATGCTGATCTTAAGCGTATGGTTGATGAAACCTATGCCGTGTTTGAGCATCGTGGAGTTGCACCTTTAGTTCAGTTGGGTTCGAATGAATGGATTTTAGAACTCTTTCATGGACCCACCTTGGCCTTTAAAGATTTTGCTCTGCAGTTACTGGGTCGTTTGATGGATCATGTGTTAGCTGAGCGCGGTGAGCGTTTAGTTATCATGGGCGCTACCTCTGGTGATACCGGTTCTGCCGCTATCGAAGGTTGCCGCCACAGTGAGCACCTCGATATTTTTATCATGCATCCCTACAACCGTGTATCAGAAGTTCAGCGTCGTCAAATGACCACTATTCTGGCTGATAATGTGTTCAATATTGCCTTAGAAGGTAATTTTGATGACTGTCAGGAGATGGTTAAAGATAGCTTTGCTGATCAAAGCTTCCTGAAAGGGTTGAGATTAGGCGCGGTTAACTCGATCAACTGGGCTCGCATTATGGCTCAGATCGTTTATTACTTCTCATCAGCTTTGGCTGTGGGTGGTCCACATCGTCCCGTTTCTTTCTCGGTACCGACTGGTAACTTTGGTGATATTTTTGCGGGTTACCTGGCTAAACAAATGGGCTTGCCGATTGAGCAGTTAGTCGTCGCGACTAACCGCAATGACATTCTTCACCGAGTTATTTCCGGTAATGATATGTCTAGAGGCACCTTAGAACATACCTTGTCTCCGTCGATGGATATTATGGTCTCTTCTAACTTCGAGCGCCTGTTGTTCGATGTTTATGGTCGTGATGGTGCTGCGATTGCGGATCTGATGAAACGCTTTAAGACTGAATCAGTCAAGCTAGATAGTGAGCAGTGGGAAAGTGTCCGTGAACTCTTTGATAGCTATGCCGTCGATGATGAAACCACTTGCCAAGTGATTGCTGAATGTCATGCTGAAACGGGATATTTGCTGGATCCCCATACCGCCATAGGTTTGAAAGCAGCTCGTGAGTGCTGGCGTAATAAAGCCACCCCGATGATTACGTTAGCAACCGCTCATCCGGTGAAATTCCCTGAACCTGTGGTGAAAGCCGGTTTACATGCGCCAGAGCTACCCGAGCGCTTAAGTGATCTAATGACCCGTGAAGAGCGCTTCACCGTGTTGCCAAAGAGCATGACGGAAGTTCAAACGTTTATTGCCTCCAAGGTTCATCGCGATTAATGTCTATCTATCAGAGGCTCTCATCAATGAGAGCCTCTGTTCTTTCTGTTGGGCCTAGTCTTCATTCATGTCTGCTCCAATCATAAAACGCCGTTCTCCGCTCATCGATCCTGATAGCCTATCTGGTTTGCACCCTGTGTTAGCGCGTGTCTATGCTGCCAGAGGTATCAAAGATCCCAGCCATATTGGACGGAGTCTTAAAGAGTTACTTCCAGATTCTGAACTCAAAGGAATGGATGCAGCGGTACAGCGTTTAGTCATTGCTTTAGAGCAGCGACAGTCAATCCTAATTGTTGGTGATTTTGATTGTGATGGGGCTACCAGCACAGCGGTGGCCGTACTGG
The DNA here is from genome assembly GCF_008973715.1 of Nitrincola schmidtii. Taxonomy (GTDB): domain Bacteria; phylum Pseudomonadota; class Gammaproteobacteria; order Pseudomonadales; family Balneatricaceae; genus Nitrincola; species Nitrincola schmidtii. The sequence continues at coordinate 3,969 of NZ_WBOL01000004.1, read as the reverse complement.
CCTTGCGCATGATGAAGGTGGAGCAGGTTGACTACTTGGTTCCTAATCGCTTTGAGTTTGGTTATGGACTTAGCCCAGAGATAGTCGATGTCGCCTTAGCCTTGCCAAAACCGCCAGACTTAATCGTTACGGTAGACAACGGTATTTCCAGTGTTGAAGGTGTTGCTCGTGCGCAAGCAAGAGGAGTCGATGTTCTGATTACGGATCACCACCTTCCGGGTGATCATCTACCTGATGCTGTAGCCATTGTTAATCCCAATCAGCAGGGGTGTGAGTTTATCGCCAAATCCACCTGCGGTGTGGGAGTCATCTTTTATGTGATGATCGCCTTGCGTCGAGCCTTAATAGCGTCTGGCTATTTCCAGCGTCAGGGTATTGAGGTACCTAACCTAGCCAACCTGCTTGATCTAGTTGCTTTAGGCACCGTCGCAGATGTTGTGGCATTTGAGCACAATAACAGGACACTGGTTCATCAAGGATTGTTGCGCATTCGAGCAGGACAAGCACGCCCAGGTATTTTAGCGTTACTCGACGTGGCGGGCCGTCAACGTGAAAATCTGATGGCGGCAGACTTAGGCTTTGCGATTGCGCCACGTTTAAATGCGGCGGGCCGCTTAGAAGATATGTCGATTGGCATAGAATGCTTGCTGTGTGACGATGCTGATCAGGCACAGCAATTCGCTCAGCAACTCAATAACTTGAATGTAGAACGTCGCTCGATAGAGCGACAAATGCAACAGGATGCACATGAACTACTTGAAAGTTTAGAGTTGGATGCCGATGAGATGCCTTGGGGTGTTTGTCTTTTCGATCCTAATTGGCATCAAGGTGTGATAGGCATCTTAGCTTCTCGCATCAAAGAGCGTATGCATCGCCCAGTGATCGCCTTTGCGCCCGGAGAGGGTGATGAGTTAAAGGGTTCAGCACGTTCGATTGAAGGCTTTCATGTTAGAGATGGCTTAGATGCTATCGCAGCCAAACATCCTAGTCTTCTTCGTAAGTTTGGTGGTCATGCTATGGCGGCCGGGATGTCGATAGCAATGGATGATTTAGAGGCTTTTCGTGCCGCCTTTGATGAAGAAGTGCGCCTTCGCTTGAATCAAGATGATTTACAAAGAGTGGTGTTTACTGATGGCGAACTATCCGAAAGTGAGTTTACCTTAGAGCTTGCTGAAGTATTGCAAGAAGCGGGTCCCTGGGGGCATCAATTTCCTGAGCCGTTATTTGACGGTGAGTTCCGGTTATTGCAGCAGCGTATTGTCGGATATCGTCATTTAAAGATGGTGGTGATGCCGGTTGGTGGACAACTGGCTTTGGATGCGATTGCTTTCAATATCGATACCGAAGTATGGCCTAGTGAAGCTATTCAACAGGTTAGGTTAGTATATCGTCTTTCGAAGAATGTTTTCAGAGGTCGAACAACGCTTCAATTAATGGTTGATCGATTGATTCCTGTCTCTTGATAGAAAAAACTAATCGAATAGTTAATCTATATTAATTTCCAAATGTCATACTTTTTGACTAACATGGCTCCTGTTGAATAACGACAATCCCTACAGGAGAACGAAATGTCATTGATTAATACTGAAATTAAACCGTTTAATGCAACTGCTTACCACAATGGTGAGTTCGTTCAGGTGTCTGATGCAGACCTGAAAGGAAAGTGGTCAGTCGTATTCTTCTACCCAGCAGACTTTACTTTTGTTTGCCCAACTGAGCTGGGTGATCTTGCTGATTTCTATCCAAAACTGCAAGAAATGGGCGTTGAAGTCTACTCAGTTTCTACTGATACTCACTTCACCCACAAAGCATGGCACGATGCTTCTGATACTATCAAGAAGATCAACTTCCCAATGGTTGCTGATCCAACTGGTAAAATTTCACGCAGCTTCGAAGTGATGATTGAAGAAGAAGGCCTAGCGCTACGTGGTACTTTCGTGATCAACCCAGAAGGTCAGATCAAAGTTGCTGAAATTCACGATCTAGGCATTGGCCGTTCTGCTAAAGAATTGGTTCGTAAGATCCAAGCAGCTCAATATGTTGCTTCTCACGACGGTGAAGTTTGCCCAGCTTCTTGGCAGCCAGGTGAAGAGACTCTATCTCCTTCACTAGATCTAGTTGGCAAAATCTAATTTACGTTAGATAGCTGATATAGCCGGCCCCGTTCGGGGTCGGTTTTAACACCCTTAGAATTTTTTATTAGCCTAATCGTTAAAGGACGGTCTCATGCTGGACGCGAATATCAAGAAGCAACTGGACACCTATTTGCAGAACATCGTTAATCCGATTGAGATTACTGTGTCCGTTGACGAATCAGCAAAAGCAAAAGAACTACTCAATCTGTGTCAGGAAATCGCTGGTCTTAGTGAAAAAATCAGCTTGAAAACGCTGACCGATGGTAGTGAAAGAACTCCAAGTATGGCCATCGCTCCCGTAGGTGAAAAACCTCGTGTGCGTTTTGCTGGCATCCCGATGGGGCATGAATTTACATCACTGGTGCTGGCATTGCTTCAGTCTGGTGGATACCCTTCAAAGGCCGACGCTGAGCTAATCGAGCAAGCGCGCCAGTTGCAGGGTGAGTTTCATTTTGAAACCTACATCTCTTTGTCATGTCAGAACTGCCCGGACGTTGTTCAAGCACTGAACCTGATGGCCATTCTGAACCCCAACGTTACCAGTGTGATGATTGATGGTGCGTTGTTCCAAGAGGAAGTCAACGAGCGCCAAATCATGGCGGTGCCAACGGTATTATTGAATGGCAAGCCTTTCGGTCAGGGTCGTATGACCTTAAAAGAGATTTTAGGAAAAGTAGACTCAGGCGCAGCGAAGCGTGAAGCCGCTGTTTTGAATGAAAAAGAACCCTATGACGTATTGATTGTTGGTGGTGGTCCTGCGGGAGCCGCAGCTGCAATTTATGCAGCTCGTAAAGGGATCCGTACGGGTATCGTTGCCGAGCGTTTTGGTGGTCAAGTGATGGACACCGTTGGTATCGAGAACTTTATCTCTGTTAACTACACCGAAGGTCCTAAGCTGGTTGCTAGCTTAGAGCAACATGTCAAAGAATATGAAGTCGATGTGATGGATAACCAGCGTGCGAAGAAATTACGCCGTGAAAAGCTGGTTGAAATTGATCTGGAAAATGGTGCAACGCTGAAAAGTAAAGCCGTTATCCTTGCGACAGGTGCACGTTGGAAAGAGATGAACGTACCCGGTGAGCAAGAGTACCGTGGTAAGGGTGTTGCCTACTGCCCACACTGCGATGGTCCTTTATTCAAAGGCAAGCGCGTTGCTGTCATCGGCGGTGGTAACTCAGGCATTGAAGCCGCGATCGACCTTGCTGGCATTGTCGAGCATGTCACTGTGCTAGAGTTCAGTGATACCCTGCGTGCCGATGCGGTTCTGCAGCGTAAAGCCTCTTCAATGAAAAACATCAACATCATCAAAATGGCGCAAACCACAGAAGTGCGTGGTGATGGTAACAAGGTCGTTGGTTTGACGTACAAAGATCGCAAGACCAATGAGATGGTTGATGTCGATGTTGCGGGTATCTTTGTTCAGATCGGTCTTATCCCCAACACTGAATGGTTAAAAGGTGATATGGAGTTGAGCCGCTTCGGTGAAATCGAAGTCAACAGCCATGGCGAAACCAACATTCCTGGTGTATTTGCAGCCGGTGACGTGACGAACATTCCTTACAAGCAAATTATCATTGCGATGGGACATGGCTCAACCGCTGCATTAGGTGCGTTTGACTACCTAATCCGCTCATCAGTAGAAGATGAAGTCGCTGCATAAACAGTAGCTTGTTCCCCTCTATTAAGCCCGGCTAGTTCCGGGCTTTCTTGTTTGCCCAGCGAAGCTGGTAAACCCGTCAGGTTGAAAGAAACCTGAGTCACCCTGACTAAGGGGAAGACAATCCGAATGGCAAGGGCGTTGCTGGCCAACGGCAGGGTCTGAAGGAAGCCATAG